>NZ_JAMNDD010000001.1:0-642014 GCF_051812965.1 Salmonella sp. NW1250
GGGGATTCGAACCCCCGATACGTTGCCGTATACACACTTTCCAGGCGTGCTCCTTCAGCCACTCGGACACCTCACCAAATTGTCGCTCCAGCATTACTGGAACGGGCGCTAATGTAGGGAAATATCCATTCTACGTCAATCAACTTTTTTAAAAAAAAGCGCGTTTATACAAACTTCCACCAATCTGTGGCTTTAATAAGCGAAAACTGCTTTTTTTGCCCGCGCCGGGAAATTTGCTATGCTGCACATCCCGTTGAAAACGCTGATAACAGGCGCAATCACATTCCGCACCATACTGCTCAGGAGATAACATGGAGATAATTTTTTATCACCCGACATTTAACGCCGCCTGGTGGGTAAATGCGCTGGAGAAGGCTCTCCCACATGCGCGCGTTCGTGAATGGAAGGTCGGTGATAACAACCCCGCAGACTATGCGCTTGTATGGCAGCCCCCGGTTGAAATGCTGGCCGGAAGACGCTTAAAAGCCGTCTTTGCGCTGGGCGCGGGGGTGGATGCAATTCTGAGTAAATTAAATGCGCATCCGGAAATGCTGGACGCCTCCATTCCTCTATTCCGTCTGGAAGATACCGGAATGGGCCTGCAAATGCAGGAGTATGCCGTCAGCCAGGTATTACACTGGTTCCGTCGTTTCGATGATTATCAGGCGCTGAAAAATCAGGCGCTATGGAAACCGTTGCCGGAATATACCCGCGAAGAGTTTAGCGTCGGTATCATGGGCGCAGGGGTACTGGGCGCAAAAGTGGCAGAAAGTCTACAGGCGTGGGGGTTCCCGTTACGTTGCTGGAGTCGTAGCCGCAAATCCTGGCCTGGCGTGGAAAGTTATGTAGGGCGTGAAGAGCTGCGCGCTTTCCTGAACCAGACGCGGGTGCTGATTAATCTGCTGCCGAATACGGCCCAAACGGTAGGAATTATTAATAGCGAATTGTTGGATCAATTGCCGGATGGCGCTTACGTGTTGAATCTCGCGCGCGGCGTGCATGTTCAGGAGGCGGATCTGCTGGCTGCGCTTGATAGCGGTAAGCTAAAAGGCGCGATGTTGGATGTCTTTAGCCAGGAACCGTTACCGCAGGAAAGTCCATTATGGCACCATCCGCGAGTCGCCATGACGCCGCACATTGCGGCAGTGACCCGTCCGGCGGAAGCCATCGATTATATTAGCCGCACCATTACCCAGCTGGAGAAGGGAGAGCCGGTGACGGGGCAGGTGGATCGGGCGAGAGGATATTGACATCAACCCGGCGCGGGCCGGGTTTCGCTAAAAAACGCTGGCGATACCTGCTATCCTTGTCGGAAATGACTACAGGAGAGAGCAATGTATCCCGTTGACCTGCATATGCATACCGTCGCCAGCACTCATGCCTACAGTACTCTGAGCGATTATATCGCGGAAGCCAAACGCAAAGGCATTAAACTTTTTGCGATTACCGATCATGGTCCGGACATGGAAGATGCGCCGCATCACTGGCATTTTATTAACATGCGCATCTGGCCGCGTCTGGTTGACGGCGTGGGGATACTGCGTGGCATTGAGGCGAATATCAAGAACATTAACGGTGAAATTGATTGCTCCGGAAAGATGTTCGACTCGCTGGATCTGATTATCGCAGGCTTTCATGAGCCCGTTTTTGCGCCGCATGATAAAGAAACCAATACCCAGGCGATGATCGCGACCATCGCCAGCGGCAAGGTGCATATAATTAGTCACCCCGGAAATCCAAAGTATCCAGTGGAGGTTAAAGCCATCGCGCAGGCGGCGGCGAAACACCATGTAGCGCTGGAAATCAACAACTCTTCTTTTCTGCATTCGCGTAAAGGAAGCGAAGATAATTGCCGCGCGGTCGCTGCCGCCGTACGCGATGCGGGAGGCTGGGTAGCGTTAGGCTCTGATTCCCATACGGCCTTTACGCTTGGCGATTTCACCGAATGCCGGAAAATTCTGGATGCGGTGAATTTTCCGGAAGATCGAATCCTGAACGTCTCGCCGCAGCGCTTACTGGCCTTTCTCGAATCACGCGGTATGGCGCCTGTACCGGAATTTGCCGAACTTTAATCGTTATTTATGGGAAGATATCAATGAATGAGTTTTCAATCCTGTGCCGTGTGCTGGGATCGTTGTTTTACCGCCAACCGCAAGATCCTTTACTGGTTCCGCTGTTTACGTTAATCCGTGAAGGTAAACTGGCGGCAAACTGGCCGCTGGAGCAGGATGACATGCTGGCGCGTTTACAGAAAAGCTGCGATATCACGCAGATTTCCACTGATTACAATGCGTTATTTGTTGGGGAAGAGTGCGCGGTAGCGCCATACCGCAGTGCGTGGGTCGAAGGCGCGGAAGAGTCTGAGGTGCGCGCTTTTTTAACGTCGCGAGGGATGCCGCTGGCCGATACGCCTGCCGATCACATTGGCACTTTATTGCTCGCGGCCTCCTGGCTGGAAGATCAGTCTGCCGAAGATGAAAGTGAAGCGCTGGAAACCTTATTTGCCGATTATCTGCTTCCCTGGTGCAATACCTTCCTCGGTAAAGTTGAAGCCCATGCCGTTACGCCATTCTGGCGCACTCTGGCGCCGCTAACGCGTGATGCGATAGGGGCCATGTGGGATGAACTTCAGGAAGAAGACGAAGAATAATGTGATGTAAATCACTTTTAACTGCAACTGGTTTTACATCATTGCATAAAATGTGTGCGTGATCTCATTAATGTGCCGCTTTTCTGTTATGATGCGCGCCATGAACATACTTCTTTCTATTGCTATTACGACGGGCATCCTTTCTGGAATATGGGGATGGGTGGCCGTCTCCCTGGGGTTACTAAGCTGGGCCGGTTTTTTAGGCTGTACGGCTTATTTCGCCTGTCCGCAGGGCGGCTTTAAGGGATTGTTGATTTCCGCCTGTACGCTGTTAAGCGGTATGGTGTGGGCGCTGGTCATTATTCACGGTAGCGCGTTGGCGCCGCATCTGGAAATTGTCAGTTACGTGTTGACGGGGATCGTGGCATTCCTGATGTGTATCCAGGCAAAGCAGCTATTGCTTTCTTTTGTCCCGGGAACATTTATCGGCGCCTGCGCGACATTTGCAGGGCAGGGTGACTGGCGGTTGGTATTACCGTCGCTGGCGCTGGGGCTAATCTTTGGCTATGCCATGAAAAATAGTGGGCTATGGCTGGCATCACGCCGCGAACAACATTCAGCGAATACGGCGGTCACAAAATAAAAAAAGCGTGGGGTCTTCCCCACGCTTTGTCGTATTCATCAGGATTCTGGCGGTACTGACAGCTCACGGTATTTCACCAGAATATCATTTTGCCTGTCCGCTTTATTCTGCAAATCCCACAGTCCGCGATCGATACCATCATTAATGAGGAAGATAACGCCGGTTTCAATGGCTGACATCAGACACAGCATCACCGGTTCGTTCGAGGTATAGCCGATTTCGCCTTCCAGTAAGCGCTGGTAATCAATAAAACGGAACACGCCTGCCTGTACTTCATAGGAAAGGATCGTTTTACTGGTGTTCACCGAAGAAAGGATCTCGCCCGTACTGACGTTAACCACGCGCAGGTTGACAGCAATCTGATCCAGCTGATACTGCGTATCGGCGCCAATACCGAAATATCTTGCGCCGACCCCGCCGGATTTGACGTTACTTTCATAACCAATAATAGAACCTTCCACCATAATATTTGCCGCCGTCAGCGACTGAAGCGGGATACGGTTATTCATCGCCACGGTGCCGTTTTCCTGGGCTGCGCGAATAATTTTCCGTTCATTCAAAAGATTCTGTAAGCCTTGTCGTTCCAGCGGGATAAACCAGCGCGAATCTTTCAGCGCAGTGACCAACATAGCGGTGGCGCTCTGCGGCACAGCCGTAGAAAAGTTACTTGCCGGGTAAGGTTTAAATTGGCCCGTTTCATCCTGAATGTTATATACCGAAACAAAGATCTTACCGGTGGGAGCAGGTAAGTGCGTCAAATCTTTGTAACTTTGTGCGCGGGGCATTAATGTCGGTTTCGCAGCTTGTTTCGGCGGGGCAGTTAAGCATCCGCTCAACAATAAAACGGCAACCAAAATAAGTAAGCGCGGCATGATTTATATCCTTTAGTGACTGTAGCTTAAAAATCGGTTGACTGAGTTTGTAAACCTGACACTTCGATGGTCGAGGTTCTTCCCGTTTTTCTGTCCGTGACGTTGAGCTGGAGCTGTCCGTCGCGATTAGCGATATCGATAATAAAATCGTTGGTCACCATACGTCCTGGTTTCCCGGTATTAATATTGGTCAACAAGCCGCCCAGAATTTGCGATTGAATAGCCTGTGTAAAGTTATCCAACGCTGAGGGGGTTTCGATACCAAAATCGTTATCATAAGCGGGGTCTTTATATGAATTTTGCGCCTGGGCGCTATTCAATAAAAAGGAACCGTTATTGGGGTTTCCACCAAAGTTAGGATTACGGAACTGGAACGTCATATTTCCAGCCCAGGTTAATGGCGAAAAAAGCATGAGTAGCACTACTGCATGTTTAACACGCATGACAGCCTCCGGATAAAAATCATGTTTTAGAATTCATCACGCGCTAAATCACTCGTACTTAATAGCGTTTGATCTATTTGTCGGCGATTTAATGCTTCCTCTGTTTGCGCTAATGCGAAGACGACGGTTTTCTCGAAGTCTCTTTTCATTGGAAATAAAAAGGTCTGGAAAATAACGTCCTGATTTACCGTTATGGTGATCCAGCTTCCCCAACGCGCACTGGGTCTTTCATTAATGGTCAGATTGCCGGTGTATTCGCTTTCCCATTTGTCGCTGAATGCACGATAGAATTCATGTCCTATCGAAGAGACGGTATGGTCGGTTAACAATCCGGGAACCTCGACTTCAACTTCATTGGCATGCAGGTTTCCGGTAGCGAACAGTAACTCTGCTGCTACAATCCAGGTCAGATAGCGTTTCATGGCCTTACCGCCTGAGATTATCGTTTGCCCATGAAACTGCCTGGGTGCGATTTTTGACAGCTATCTTTTTGAAAAGATTATAAAGATGTGTCTTAACCGTATTCTCGCTGATAAATAGCGACCTGGCGATTTCATTATTAGAGGCACCAATACGTAACTTATTGAGGATCTCTTTTTCGCGATGAGTGAGTAATGCGGACTCGGTGCTGTTGTAGCGGTAATTTCCTGAGTGTGTAATCAGGTAACTGGCTAATTTTTGTGAAAAATAGCATTCGCCCCGCAGAATACCCTGTAATCCGCTGACCACGTGTTCCTGGTCTTCAGTGGCGTAAAACACGCCGTTAATATGAGGCCAGTTTTCAATTTCACGGTAGGGATAATCGTCAGGGGTATTTAACAATAATGTTTTTATATTATTGTTTTTGCGGCTTAAATTATCCTGCCAATAGTGGATAAGCTTCTTATCCGCTTCCATCATATCCATTAAAACAATGCAACCGGCTGAGATATCTTCCAGAGAACGTTGAATATTATGCAGTTTTCCGGTTATGGCCAGCGATTGCTTTAAATGTTGCAATAATGCCGTAGCTTGCAGAGATGGCTTTGTGATCAACAATAGTGTGTGACCATGACTACTATGGACTTCATTAAACATGATGAAACTCCACTTTTTTTAATCGCACATCTGACAGCTGCCCCCATAAAATAAAGGCACCAGAAGTACTGACAGATGTTGCACTGCTGTGGGTTGAAATAGCCCATTATCCAGAAAGAGAAAAATATTTACGAAAATACTTTTAACTGTTTTCAATCTAGCCATTACAAATCTTAAAGCAAGTGTTAAACTTGTAACAATATGTAAAAATATATATTAAAATGTTGTTTTTGGGTTTTTTTGAAGTTTAGATTTGATAGTAAAGTTGTACATTTCGCTGTTATTGCATAGATTTAAAAAATCATACAAATTATAATAATTCATTGATTTTTAATCATTTTAATTATTATATGTTATGTTTTGATTTTATTTTTTCTTAAAATTTGAGACGTGGCATTAACCTGGACAGCACAAAGACAAAAAAAACGAAGTGTGTCACGTCTTGTGCGTATTGCCCCCCATAGGAAGCATAAGAACATCCCCATGGCGGCATAACATACACCAACACTTCATTTTTTGGGTTCGCGATACACTATCTTCTATGGCCAAAAATCAATTATAAAAAATCACATGGCTATCGTTTTATTAGCACTTTGGTATGAGCTTAAATAACAAAATACCACGCGTGGGTGAGTTATTAAAAATGTTTCCACGGACATACTCTTCATCGTAACGACGCGTTAACAAAAAACGCATGTCGCTAACAAGGTAATAGATAATTTTCGCTATGTACGACCAGGTCCAGGGTGACAGCATGAAAAACAAATTGTTATTTATGATGTTGACAATACTGGGTGCGCCTGGGATTGCAACCGCGACAAATTATGATCTGGCTCGTTCAGAG
The DNA here is from genome assembly GCF_051812965.1 of Salmonella sp. NW1250. Taxonomy (NCBI): domain Bacteria; kingdom Pseudomonadati; phylum Pseudomonadota; class Gammaproteobacteria; order Enterobacterales; family Enterobacteriaceae; genus Salmonella; species Salmonella sp. NW1250. The sequence goes on from NZ_JAMNDD010000001.1 coordinate 6,470, forward strand.
TATAATTTTGCGGTAAATGAATTAAGCAAGTCTTCATTTAATCAGGCGGCCATTATTGGTCAAGTCGGCACGGATAATAGTGCCAGAGTACGCCAGGAAGGATCAAAACTATTGTCCGTTATTTCACAAGAAGGAGGAAATAATCGGGCGAAAGTCGACCAGGCAGGGAATTATAACTTTGCGTATATTGAGCAAACGGGCAATGCCAACGATGCCAGTATATCGCAAAGCGCTTACGGTAATAGTGCGGCTATTATCCAGAAAGGTTCTGGAAATAAGGCCAATATTACCCAGTACGGTACGCAGAAAACAGCAGTTGTAGTGCAGAAACAGTCGCATATGGCTATTCGCGTCACCCAACGCTAATACCGTTACGACTTTTAAATCAATCCGATGGGGGTTTTACCATGAAACTTTTAAAAGTGGCAGCATTCGCAGCAATCGTAGTTTCTGGCAGTGCTCTGGCTGGCGTCGTTCCACAATGGGGCGGCGGCGGTAATCATAACGGCGGCGGCAATAGTTCCGGCCCGGACTCAACGTTGAGCATTTATCAGTACGGTTCCGCTAACGCTGCGCTTGCTCTGCAAAGCGATGCCCGTAAATCTGAAACGACCATTACCCAGAGCGGTTATGGTAACGGCGCCGATGTAGGCCAGGGTGCGGATAACAGTACTATTGAACTGACTCAGAATGGTTTCAGAAACAATGCCACCATCGACCAGTGGAACGCTAAAAACTCCGATATTACTGTCGGTCAATACGGCGGTAATAACGCCGCGCTGGTTAATCAGACCGCATCTGATTCCAGCGTAATGGTGCGTCAGGTTGGTTTTGGCAACAACGCCACGGCTAACCAGTATTAATTTAGCGTCTGCGCTAATAAAAAAACAGGGCGTAAGCCCTGTTTTTTTTCGGGAGGAAATTATGCATACTTTATTGCTCCTTGCCGCACTTTCAAATCAGATTACGTTTACCACGACTCAGCAAGGCGATATTTACACGGTGATCCCTCAGGTCACATTAAACGAACCCTGCGTCTGTCAGGTGCAAATTCTCTCTGTGCGCGACGGCGTCGGGGGACAAAGCCATACACAGCAAAAACAAACGCTATCTTTACCTGCTAATCAACCGATTGAGTTGTCTCGTCTTAGTGTAAATATATCTTCAGAGGACTCGGTTAAAATTATTGTTACTGTTTCGGACGGACAATCACTGCATTTATCACAACAATGGCCGCCTTCTGCACAGTAGTTTTTGATGGTGGCGGAAATGGATTGGCTGACCTGGGTATTAAAGAGGCGATAAAAGCGTCTCATCGTCTCGGCATGTCGCTAAAAGGTAACGCCGAACCCTCGAGGATGACTAATCATTGAGGAGTTAACATGTCCGTAATCAAGAAAAATATCCCTGCCATAGGCCTGTGTATCTGCGCTTTTTTTATCCATTCTGCGGTAGGGCAACAAACGGTACAGGGCGGCGTTATCCATTTTCGCGGCGTGATTGTTGAGCCACTGTGCGATATTTCTACTCACGCCGAAAATATTGATTTAACCTGCCTACGCGAAGGTAAAAAGCAAATGCACCGGATAGACCTTCGGCAGGCATCTGGATTACCGCAGGATATTCAGTCCATTGCGACGGTACGGCTGCATTATCTCGATGCGCAAAAAAGCCTGGCGGTGATGAATATTGAGTACCGTTAACGGCGGTGTCATAGATATAAAAAGAGCGACTCTGTTGAAAGCCCTGCTGTACACTTTGCAGATAAGGTGAGACAAAGGGGGGGTTATGACATCACGTCTTCAGGTCATACAGGGTGATATCACTCAACTTAGCGTCGATGCGATTGTGAATGCCGCTAACGCATCATTAATGGGCGGCGGCGGCGTAGACGGCGCGATTCATCGCGCGGCGGGGCCGGCATTGCTGGACGCCTGTAAACTCATCCGTCAGCAACAGGGCGAATGTCAGACGGGACATGCGGTTATCACGCCTGCTGGCAAGCTTTCGGCAAAGGCGGTTATTCACACAGTGGGGCCCGTCTGGCGAGGCGGCGAACACCAGGAGGCTGAGCTACTCGAAGAGGCATACCGGAATTGTTTGCTGCTTGCCGAGGCGAATCACTTTCGTTCCATCGCTTTTCCGGCAATCAGTACCGGCGTTTATGGCTATCCACGCGCCCAGGCCGCTGAAGTCGCCGTCAGGACGGTTTCAGATTTTATTACCCGTTACGCTCTGCCTGAACAGGTATACTTTGTCTGTTATGATGAAGAAACTGCCCGGCTTTACGCAAGATTACTTACTCAGCAAGGCGACGACCCTGCCTGATAAAACACGCCTGGAGCGTGCCGTTGAACCGCTATGCGCGCGCCATCCCGGAGAGTGCGGCATTCTGGCGCTGGATAACAGTCTGGACGCTTTTGCCGCCCGCTACCGCCTGACCGAAATGGCGGCGCGGACGCTGGATGTGCAGTATTATATTTGGGAAGACGATATGTCCGGGCGGCTGCTCTTTTCGGTACTGCTGTCGGCGGCGAAGCGCGGCGTTCATGTTCGTCTGCTGCTGGATGATAACAATACGCCTGGTCTGGATGATACGTTGCGCTTGCTGGATAGCCATCCTAATATCGAAGTTCGTCTGTTTAATCCTTTCTCTTTTCGTACGCTACGCGCGCTGGGATATTTGACGGATTTTGCGCGGCTGAATCGGCGGATGCACAATAAAAGTTACACTGCCGACGGCGTAGTGACGCTGGTCGGTGGGCGCAACATCGGCGATGCCTATTTCGGCGCTGGCGAGGAGCCGTTATTTTCCGATCTGGACGTGATGGCCATTGGCCCGGTGGTCAATGATGTCGCCAATGATTTTGAACGTTACTGGCGCTGTAGTTCAGTGTCGACATTGCAGCAAGTATTATCCCTTTCTGAGCAGGAACTGACGCAGCGTATCGAACTTCCCGAATCCTGGTATAACGATGAGATCACCCGCCGTTATCTGCATAAGCTGGAAACCAGCCAGTTTATGGCGGATCTCGATCGCGGAACGTTGCCGCTGATTTGGGCAAAAACACGCTTGCTTAGCGATGACCCTTCTAAAGGCGAGGGGAAGGCGCAGCGCCATTCGCTTCTTCCGCAGCGATTATTTGACGTGATGGGGTCGCCGACGGAGCGTATCGACATTATTTCCGCTTACTTTGTCCCTACGCGCGCAGGCGTGGCGCAGTTGCTTAATCTGGTCAGGAAAGGCGTGAAGATCGCCATCTTAACTAACTCTCTGGCGGCCAACGATGTGGCGGTCGTTCACGCAGGGTACGCGCGCTGGCGCAAGAAATTACTGCGCTATGGCGTGGAGCTCTACGAACTGAAACCGACCCGCGAACATGAAACCGCCGTACATGATCGCGGACTCACCGGGAACTCAGGTTCCAGCTTACATGCTAAAACGTTCAGTATTGATGGTAGTAAGGTGTTTATCGGATCGCTTAATTTTGATCCCCGTTCAACGCTTTTAAATACCGAAATGGGCTTTGTCATTGAAAGTGAAACGCTGGCGACGCTTATTCATAAGCGTTTTACGCAGAGCCAACGCGATGCGGCCTGGCAACTGCGGCTGGATCGCTGGGGACGAATTAACTGGATCGATCGTCAGCAAGAAGAGGAAAAGGTGTTAAAGAAAGAACCCGCTACGCGTTTCTGGCAGCGAGTTCTGGTACGGTTGGCGGCAATTTTACCTGTGGAATGGTTGCTGTGAACCCGCGCGCGGAAAACTACCCGATCGCGGCGCGGCTTTCTTGTTTTACCGGCGGTTTACCTGAAAAGAGAAATTTCAGGAGCGGGATGCGTAAATGAATTTCATACAGAATTAACGCAATACCCATAACAAATATCAGCCCGCACAAGAACCCGATCAGGTTGGAGGAGATATGCGGCGTAATATACGCGCCAAAGAAAAGCGTTAAGGGATGATGCACCAGATAGATAAACAGCGAAGCATTTACGAAATAGGTGACGCGCGCGGACTGGAAGTTTAACAAGCGATGCCCCAGTGAGAATACCACGTTCACCATCCACAGCCCCATTACCATCGTAATCACGGATTCGGTTTCGTACATCCAGGCGTCGCCGCTCCCATAACGTTGATTCAGCAGATACGCGATAAAAGCAACGGCAGCGCCTAAAGTGCATCCGCGTGAGGGCGTGGTGAAGCGCGCTTTCAGATCGGGGTGAATGAAGGCCAACGCGCCGAGAATAAAAAATGGCACATAAAATAGCGTTTGCATCACAATAAAATTGAACATGCCGTCACTGAGGATTGCCGGATATACGATGAAAATAATGCGCCTGATAGCGGCGTAAGCCATCCCCAGCAGGAAAAAAATAAGCGAAAGCCTGGCCAGTGAAATAGCGGCGGGACGAGGCTTACTTGTTTCCTGCCTTTTTTGGAACCAGGTAAAAATCCCGATGCTGACTGTGGTTAATATCACCAGCACCAGTAAAAACCACAGATGTGAAATGAGTTCCCACGCTAACGTATTATATTTTTCATAGGCAGAGAGTGTAGGCCAGTTCTCTGTTTTCTCTTTGACATATTGCAACAGGATAAATTGCGGCAAGGTAAGCAAAGGGATTGCGGTAAGCATGGGAATACCCACACGTTCTACCCGTACTTTCCACCAGCGTTTTAACGGATAACGCAAAAACAACATGTACGAAAAATAACCAGAAATAACAAAAAACACCTGCATACGAAAAGCGTGGATAAAATCGTTAAACAGAGTTAGCCACCACGATGGCGTGGCGCTATTGACATGCCAACTGTGAGTGGAATAGATCAACGAGATATGAAAGGGAATCCCTAACAACATCAACCATGCGCGGATAGAGTCAAGAAAATATTCACGCGGCGCGGGTACAGAGCTCATATAAGGTCACGTATTCTCAGATTTTTCACCTTATCCATAAGGCGAATTATAGTTACATTCGGTAGCAACCCTACACCAACTCCGACAACCTGTCTCCAGGATAAGCACGCAAAGTGAAAACAGGCGCGGGAGGTGCTTAATCCATGAGCCAGCGCGCTGAACAAAGCCTGGATTCAGTTGTCGTAATGCCTGATTATCCATTAAAATGGATCGGATCGATATAAGCACACAAAGGGGGAAGTGCTTACTTATTATGAAACATAAACGACAAATGATGAAAATGCGTTGGTTGGGCGCAGCTATTATGTTAACGCTTTACGCATCATCGAGCTGGGCGTTCAGTATTGATGACGTGGCAAAACAAGCTCAATCTTTAGCCGGGAAAGGCTATGAGGCGCCTAAAAGCAACTTGCCCTCCGTTTTCCGCGACATGAAATATGCGGATTATCAGCAGATCCAGTTTAACAGCGATAAAGCCTACTGGAACAACTTAAAGACCCCTTTTAAGCTCGAATTTTACCATCAGGGGATGTACTTCGATACGCCGGTCAAGATTAACGAAGTGACGGCGACGACGGTCAAAAGAATCAAATACAGCCCGGATTACTTCAATTTTGGCAATGTTCAGCACGATAAAGACACGGTAAAAGATTTAGGCTTCGCCGGGTTCAAAGTACTGTACCCCATCAACAGTAAAGATAAGAACGACGAAATCGTCAGTATGCTTGGCGCCAGCTATTTCCGCGTTATCGGCGCAGGCCAGGTATATGGCTTATCTGCGCGCGGCCTGGCGATTGATACCGCCTTACCATCTGGTGAAGAGTTTCCCCGCTTTCGCGAGTTCTGGATTGAGCGTCCAAAACCCACCGATAAGCGTTTGACCGTCTATGCATTACTCGATTCTCCGCGCGCGACCGGCGCTTACCGTTTTGTGATCATTCCTGGCCGCGATACCGTGGTGGACGTGCAGTCAAAAGTCTATCTGCGCGATAAAGTGGGCAAGCTGGGCGTTGCGCCATTAACCAGTATGTTCCTGTTTGGGCCAAACCAGCCGTCGCCGACGACCAACTATCGTCCGGAATTGCATGACTCGAACGGCTTATCCATTCATGCAGGTAATGGCGAGTGGATTTGGCGTCCGCTGAACAATCCAAAACACCTCGCTGTGAGCAGTTATGCGATGGAAAACCCTCAGGGATTCGGCCTGTTGCAGCGTGGTCGCGAGTTCTCGCGCTTTGAAGATTTAGACGATCGCTACGACCTGCGTCCAAGCGCCTGGATTACCCCGAAAGGCGACTGGGGCAAAGGTAAGGTTGAACTGGTTGAAATTCCGACCAATGATGAAACCAACGATAACATCGTCGCTTACTGGACTCCGGATCAACTGCCGGAACCGGGTAAAGAGATGAACTTCAAGTACACTCTGACCTTCAGCCGCGATGAAGATAAACTTCATGCGCCGGATAATGCCTGGGTGCTGCAAACACGCCGCTCAACGGGCGACGTTAAACAGTCGAATCTGATTCGCCAGCCCGACGGCACTATTGCCTTTGTGGTGGATTTCGTTGGCGCCGACATGAAAAAACTGCCGCCGGATACGCCCGTCGCTGCGCAAACCAGCATTGGCGATAACGGTGAAATCGTTGACAGTAATGTACGCTATAACCCAGTCACTAAAGGCTGGCGTTTAATGCTGCGCGTGAAAGTCAAAGACGCGAAGAAAACCACGGAAATGCGTGCCGCATTGGTGAATGCCGATCAGACGCTAAGTGAAACCTGGAGCTACCAGTTACCTGCCAATGAATAAAACAACTGAGTATATTGACGCACTGCTGCTTTCTGAACGTGAGAAAGCGGCATTGCCGAAAACTGACATCCGCGCCGTGCATCAGGCGCTGGATGCCGAGCATCGGACTTACTCGCGAGAAGACGATTCACCGCAGGGTTCCGTAAAAGCCCGCCTTGAACACGCCTGGCCGGATTCATTGGCGAAGGGGCAGTTAATTAAAGATGATGAAGGGCGCGATCAGTTGCAGGCTATGCCAAAAGCGACGCGCTCTTCGATGTTTCCCGATCCCTGGCGAACCAACCCGGTTGGCCGTTTTTGGGATCGCCTGCGTGGGCGGGATGTAACGCCGCGCTATGTTTCTCGTCTGACAAAAGAAGAGCAGGCGAGCGAGCAAAAATGGCGTACCGTCGGCACTATACGCCGCTATATTTTGTTAATTTTGACTCTGGCGCAAACCGTCGTCGCGACCTGGTATATGAAGACCATTCTGCCTTATCAGGGATGGGCGCTCATCAATCCTATGGATATGGTGGGGCAGGATATTTGGGTCTCTTTTATGCAGCTCCTGCCCTACATGCTGCAAACCGGTATCCTGATTCTGTTTGCCGTGCTGTTCTGCTGGGTGTCAGCCGGATTCTGGACGGCGCTGATGGGCTTCCTGCAACTGCTTATCGGGCGCGATAAGTACAGCATCTCCGCGTCTACGGTTGGCGATGAGCCCCTCAATCCGGAACACCGGACGGCGCTGATCATGCCTATCTGTAATGAAGACGTTAGCCGCGTTTTCGCCGGTCTGCGCGCGACCTGGGAGTCCGTTAAAGCCACAGGCAACGCCGCGCATTTCGACGTCTATATCCTTAGCGACAGTTATAACCCGGATATCTGCGTGGCGGAGCAAAAGGCGTGGATGGAGCTTATTGCGGAAGTGCAGGGCGAAGGCCAAATTTTTTACCGTCGCCGCCGCCGCCGTATGAAACGCAAAAGCGGCAATATTGACGATTTTTGCCGCCGCTGGGGCAATCAGTACAGCTATATGGTGGTGCTGGACGCGGACTCAGTGATGAGCGGCGAGTGTCTGAGCGGGCTGGTGCGTCTGATGGAAGCGAATCCAAACGCCGGGATTATCCAGTCTTCGCCGAAAGCGTCGGGAATGGATACTCTGTATGCCCGCTGCCAACAGTTCGCGACCCGTGTTTATGGACCGCTGTTTACCGCCGGGCTGCACTTCTGGCAGCTGGGGGAGTCGCACTACTGGGGGCACAATGCCATTATCCGCGTGAAGCCGTTTATCGAGCACTGCGCTCTGGCGCCGCTGCCGGGAGAAGGTTCGTTCGCCGGATCGATTCTTTCCCACGACTTTGTGGAGGCGGCGCTAATGCGTCGGGCAGGGTGGGGCGTCTGGATTGCCTACGATCTCCCCGGTTCCTATGAAGAGCTGCCGCCAAACCTGCTGGATGAGCTTAAACGCGACCGCCGCTGGTGTCACGGCAACCTGATGAACTTTCGTCTGTTCCTGGTGAAAGGAATGCACCCGGTGCATCGCGCCGTGTTCCTGACGGGGGTAATGTCATATCTGTCCGCGCCGTTATGGTTTATGTTCCTCGCGCTTTCTACCGCGCTGCAGGTCGTTCATGCGTTAACAGAGCCGCAATATTTCCTTCAGCCGCGCCAGCTTTTTCCGGTCTGGCCGCAGTGGCGTCCGGAACTGGCAATCGCGCTGTTTGCGTCAACGATGGTGCTGCTGTTCCTGCCGAAGCTGCTCAGTATTATGCTGATCTGGTGTAAAGGCACCAAAGAGTATGGCGGTTTCTGGCGCGTTACGCTGTCGCTGTTGCTGGAAGTGCTGTTCTCCGTGTTGCTGGCGCCGGTGCGTATGCTGTTTCATACCGTGTTTGTGGTCAGCGCGTTCCTCGGCTGGGAAGTGGTCTGGAACTCACCGCAACGCGACGATGATTCTACGCCGTGGGGAGAAGCCTTTATGCGTCACGGCTCTCAACTGCTGCTGGGGCTGGTCTGGGCGGTGGGTATGGCGTGGCTGGATTTACGCTTTCTGTTCTGGCTGGCGCCGATTGTCTTTTCGCTGATTCTGTCGCCATTTGTTTCGGTGATCTCCAGTCGTTCAACGGTAGGATTACGCACCAAACGCTGGAAGCTGTTCCTGATCCCGGAAGAGTATTCGCCGCCTCAGGTGTTGGTCGATACCGATAAATATCTGGAGATGAATCGCCGCCGTATTCTGGACGATGGCTTTATGCATGCGGTATTTAACCCGTCGCTGAATGCGCTGGCGACCGCGATGGCCACTGCGCGTCACCGCGCCAGTAAGGTGCTGGAAATAGCCCGCGATCGCCATGTGGAGCAGGCGCTAAACGAAACGCCGGAGAAACTGAACCGCGATCGGCGTCTGGTTTTGCTCAGCGATCCGGTGACGATGGCGCGTTTACACTATCGGGTCTGGAATGCGCCAGAGAGATACTCTTCCTGGGTAAACCATTATCAGTCTCTCGTCCTGAATCCGCAGGCGTTGCAGGGGCGAACATCGTCAGCGGGATAAGGTCTGGAGTGAGGTGAAAAATACCGGCGTGATGCCGGTATTTTTATAGTGAAATGAGGTATCAGGTGCGTATATTCGCGGTGAGCATAATGGTGATTACCCTGAGCGGCTGCGGCAGTATTATCAGCAGAACGATCCCCGGACAAGGACACGGCAACCAGTATTACCCTGGCGTGCAGTGGGATATGCGTGATTCCGCATGGCGCTATATCACTATCCTCGATCTGCCCTTCTCACTGATCTTCGATACACTGCTGCTGCCGCTCGATATTCACCACGGGCCTTATGAGTAATTAACGCTCATCCCATTCGTCTGCCGCAGTACGGCCTTCCTCGGTATCAAGCGGGGGTTCAAGCTGGAATTCCCCTTCATCCCATTCATGCAAAGTATTCTCTTCCTGCCATTCCTGGCGGATCTCTATCTCATCATAATCGCCGTCAAACACGCTCTGCGCGGCTTCACCACTCAGCATCGGCAGACATTCGCCATCTTCACCTTCATCGGCGAAAAATTCGACCTGCCACATGATGTCCCCATCCTGCAGTACATATTTCTGAACGTTGAACTGCTGCACATTCGCTTCATCTTGTTCGAGGCCTGGATGGTCAGCCAGAAATTCTTCCCGGGCAGCATCGATAGCTTCTTCCAGCGTGGCATACATGGTCATCAGTGTCTCCCTTTGATTTGACGAGGTATTTAGGGAAAGAATAGCTGATTCTGTGATATTGCAAGTATGAAAGCGCAAAAATCATTCTATTGCCAGTCTGCGCCGTCGTAAGCTGTTCCATGAATAGATAGCATTGAACAACACCACGCCTGCCGTGACGCAGAATACGGCGCGGAAGCCATAGCTCGCGGAAATTGCGGCGCCCATGAGAGGGCCGGTGACGTTGCCGATATCGCGGAAAGATTGGTTGTAACTGAATATGCGCCCGGCTATCTGGTTGGTAGAGTTGTAAACCAGCAGAGTTTGAACGGCTGGCAGCAGCGCGCCATCCGCCGCGCCAAGCAGAAACCGCAATAGAGCGAGCTGCCACGGCGTTTGCACAAAAGACATTGGAATCAGCAGCAGTACGGAAATAATCAGCGCGACGATAAGGATCTTTTCCGGGCCAATTCTGTCGCCGAGCTTGCCGAGCCGGGGGGCGCTAAGTAATGCCGCCACGCCGGGAACGGACGCTATCATCCCGCTAATGAACGCAATATTACTGACATTTCCCGCGAGTTCGCGCACATAGAGCGTCAGGATGGGCGCAATAGACCCCGTCGCCACCTGAATAATCAGCGTGGTGACAAACAGGCTTAACACCAGGCGGGGATTTTTTAACGAGGCGACCACTTCCCGAACGTGAAGCATCTCTTTTTTGCTCACCGGCAGGAAATTCTCGCGAATAAAAAAGAAGGTGAGCAGAAAACAGATAAACAAAACGCTGGCGGTAATAAAAAAGACCGGGCGAAGGCCGTAATGGTCGGCGAGCAGACCACCCGCAAGTGGGCCAAGCAGAGCGCCGCTGACGCCGCCAGTAGAGAGCGTCCCTAGCGCCCAGCCGCTTTTGTGGCGCGGCACCTGAGTGGCGATGAGCGCATTGGCGTTGGGAATAAATCCGCCCAGCAGGCCTAATAACGCGCGGAGGATCAGAAATTGCCAGATATTTTGCGCCATGCCCATTAACAGCATCACAATGGCCATGCCGAGAGCGGAACGCAACAGCATGATCTTACGCCCTTTACGATCCGCCAGACCGCCCCAAAAAGGGGAAGCGATAGCTGAAAAGAGGAACGTAATACTAAAGACCAGCCCGGACCACATGTTGAGCGCGCTATGGCCTGTTACGCCGAGTTGCTCAACGTAGAGAGGGAGAAAAGGCATGACCAGACTGAATGCCGCGCCGGTTAAAAAACAGCCCAGCCAGGTAACGGTTAGATTGCGTTTCCAGTTTATGGGGACATCAGAGGGTGACATAGCGTTCCACAGTATGATGCGCGGTTTGCGCTATCATCAATTTAATTATGAGCGTACTAATTATAATTATGCGCCGACCTTACCAGCCTCGCAATGTGGGGAGCTTTTAAAGCTAAAAGAGGGGAAAAATTGCAGCCTGACGGCTGCAATCCTGTCAATAGCGCGACGGTACGCCTTCAGGGCGAGTTTTAAAGCGGCGATGCAGCCACATATATTGCTCTGGCGCCATCATAATGCACTGCTCAACAATCTTATTCATCCACGCGGCAGTCGCTTCTGCGCTCTCCAGCGGAGGCGAATATTCCGCAGGAAGAATGATCAGTTCGTAGCCTTTCCCATCGGGTTTACGGCGAGGCACGAAGGGGATAATACAGGCTTTAGACATGCGCGCGAGCATCCAGGTACCGGAGGTCGTGGCAGCCTGGTCGACAGCGAATAATGGTACAAAAACGCTGGCGCGCGGGCCGTAATCGTGATCCGGCGCATACCAGATCAATTCGCCGCTTTTCAATGCCTTAACCATGCCTTTCAGATCTTTGCGATCCAACATCGATTTATTGGAGCGTAAGCGTCCCCAGGTCTGTAACCAGTCGAGCAACGGATTATCATTCGGGCGATAAACTCCGATCCCCGGGTTATGCATACCAAACATGCGGGCGCCAAACTCAAGGGTAAGAAAATGTATTCCTACCAGAATGAACCCCAGCCCCTGCGCCTTAACTTCACGGATATGCTCCAGACCGCTCGCTTCCATCCAGCGGTTCACTCGCCGATCGGGCCAGAACCAGGCCATGCCGGTTTCCATCACGCCCATACCGACGGATTCAAAGTTTTTGACCACCATGGTGTGGCGTTCCTGCGCGGTCATTTCCGGAAAGCATAATTCAAGGTTGCGATAGGCGATTTTCGCGCGGCGTTTCATTACGCGTCGCGCCAGGTGGCCCAATGCGCAACCCAATTTATAGATGACCGGGTAGGGGAGTTGCACGACCAACCAAAGCGCGCCTATACCCAACCAGGTTAACCAATAGCGCGGGTGCAGCAAGGCCACGGAGAACTTAGGCAACTTCGTCATTTCTATCCTGTCTTCAACGAACAATTCCCCGTATTCTCGCATCTTTTTGCGTTGAGCAAAAATATGTAGCAGGAGAGTGGCGATTAAATCGACAATTGTTGTTAATTATTTAGTGTAAAGCAGGAAATGTAGCGCAAAATGTGTGGATGTAAATTGGCGAGACTTGCCTTATCATGCCTGCCCACTTTATTTTTTGCTGATTGCAGGATACGTACACCATGCCAGTGTTACACAACCGCATCTCTAATGACGAGCTGAAAGCCAAAATGCTGGCGGAAAGCGAGCCGCGTACGACAATTTCTTTTTATAAATATTTCACTATCGCCTCGCCGCAACAGACGCGGGACACGTTGTATCAGGTGTTTACGGCGTTGGACGTTTTTGGTCGCGTTTACCTGGCGCATGAAGGCATCAATGCGCAAATCAGCGTGCCGCAAAGCAAGCTCGAGACGTTTCGTCAACAGCTTTATACGTTCGACCCCGCGCTGGACGGGCTGCGTTTAAATATTGCGCTGGAGGATGACGGAAAGTCATTTTGGGTGCTGCGTATGAAAGTTCGCGACCGTATCGTTGCTGACGGTATTGATGATCCGAGTTTTGATGCCAGTAATGTCGGCGATTATCTGAAGGCGGCAGATGTGAATGTGATGCTGGACGATCCTGACGCGGTCTTTATTGATATGCGCAACCACTATGAGTATGAAGTTGGCCATTTCGAAAATGCTCTGGAAATCCCGGCGGATACGTTTCGTGAACAGTTGCCAAAAGCGGTTGAAATGCTGCGGGAACATGCAGATAAAAAGATAGTGATGTACTGTACCGGCGGTATTCGTTGTGAGAAAGCCAGCGCCTGGATGAAACACAACGGTTTCAATAAAGTCTGGCATATTGAGGGTGGCATCATTGAATACGCCCGTCGCGCGCGCGAGCAGGGGCTTCCCGTTCGCTTTATTGGCAAAAACTTTGTATTTGATGAGCGAATGGGCGAACGAATCTCGGATGAGGTTATCGCGCATTGCCATCAGTGCGGCGCGCCCTGCGATAGCCATACCAACTGCAAAAATGACGGTTGCCATCTGCTGTTTATCCAGTGTCCGCAGTGCGCCAGTAAATTTAACGGCTGCTGTAGTGAACAATGCTGTGAAGAGTTGGCCTTGCCGGAGGAAGAACAGCGCCGACGTCGTGCGGGTCGCGAGAACGGCAACAAAATTTTTAATAAATCGCGTGGTCGGCTTAATAGCAAACTGAGCATTCCCGATCCGGCTGAGTAATATTTTGCCGGATAGCCGCGTAAAGGCCGCTATCCGGCATTTCGCCAGGCGTTACTTCTGCTGAACGCCTTCTACTGAGATGATAAGCTCAACCTCTTGTGAGGCCGGGCCGAGATCGGTAGTTATATTGAAATCCTTCAGCTTAATTTTTCCTTCGGCCTCAAAGCCCGCGCGCTTACCGCCCCACGGATCGTCGCCCTGGCCCATCAGCTTCGCTTCCAGCGTCACCGGTTTAGTCACGCCATTGAGCGTCAGATTGCCGGTAATATCCAGTTCATCGCCCTCTTTTTTCACGCTGGTAGAGGTGAAGGTTGCCTGCGGGAATTTCGCAACATTAAGAAATTCCGCGCTACGCAGGTGTTTGTCACGTTCGGCATGGTTAGTGTCGACGCTATTGGTGTTAATGGTCACGTTCACTTTGTCGGCCGACGGATTTTTTTCGTCAAAAGTGAACGTGCCGTCGAAATCTTTAAAGGTGCCGTATAGCCAGCTGTAGCCCAGATGCTGGATGCGGAAATTGACGAACGCATGTTGGCCTTCTTTATCAATTTTATACTCCGCCGCCACGGCGGAACCGGTCGTGAATAACAAGGATGCGAGGGTGAATCCCAGCAGGTTTTTTTTCATTTTTGAGCTCCATAGTCAGATGACGACATTCCTGTCATACGTTTCAGTGTGTCGTCTTTATCGATGAAATGGTGTTTTAGCGCCATAACCCCATGCGAGAGCGAGATAATGACCAGCGACCAGGCAAACCACAGATGCAGCGTTCCGGCGATGTCAGCCTGCGCACCCGCGTCCGTAAGCGTGGCCGGAATCTCAAACCAGCCAAAGATGCTAATCGGTTTACCGTCGGCGGTGGAAATCAGGTAGCCGCTAATGATTATCGCAAAGAGCAGGAGATACAGGAGGAGATGATCCGCGGCGGCGCCTGCGCGCGTTAAACGGGAATAGCTGGTCAACGCAACGGGCGGCGGAGAATAAAGCCGCCAGATAATACGCACGATCAGCGCCATCATCAGTAACATGCCAATACTTTTATGTATTTCCGGTGCCTGGTGATACCAGCCGTCGTAATAACTGAGCGTGACCATCCATAAACCCAACGCAAACATGCCATAGACCACCAGGGCGGTCAGCCAGTGGAGCGCGGCGGAAACCACGCCATAACGCTGTGGAGTATTTTTAAATGGCATAAACACACCAATGAATATTTCACGAGAGAATGAAAATGGCGTGGAAAAGCGCCGAATGCAACCTATAAATAAGAATTTGAATGATATTTATTTTTATTTCAATAATTTTGATGTTGTTTGCGGTTCAGCTTCAGAAGTTTCGAGATATTTCACTCCTGTAACCGCGCAACGGCAGGAACTGGCATTATTGCCGTGCTTCAACGTTATGAAATAAAAAGTGAGGAATTTTCAGGAAGTGTCAGTTAACGTCAATGAAAAGCAATCAGAAGAAAAGGAGATAAACAATATCCATCACCGCCAGCAGCGACCAAAGAATAACGTAAAGCATGAAATGTTCGCGAATATTATTCATCAGAAAATGAAAGAGACGAGGCATAGCTTACCTTAATAAACAGCCCCTTTACGGGGCCGACAAATTATTGGCTAAAACGGGAAAGCCGGAACGGCGTCAGATCAAAGGAGGGCGTTTTTTCCAACGCAAAATCCGCAGCGATTTCTCCTAACACCGGGACGAATTTAAAACCATGTCCGCTGAGTCCAGTGATGACAAGCGTATTCTCATGGCCAGGCAGCATATCGATAATAAAATCCTCGTCCGGCGAATTATCATAGGTGCATGCCGCCCCATGTAAACAACCGCCGATACCCGGCAGTACGTTACGCAGGAAAGGAAATGCTTCTGCGCCATCGCTGGCAACGGCGGCAAAGGGCTTGCGCTCTTCCTGAGCTTGTATTCGCTGTCCGCCATTGTGTTTGCCGATTTTTAACTCGTCGTTCTCCGCCGGGAAACCGTAATATTGATCGCCGTTGGGCATTTCGCCGGTAAAGGCCGGAAAGCGGTTTTTAGTGCTGTAACGTCCATCCGCCTTAAACCAGGCAAAAACTTTACGTACAGGCTGAACGGGCAGCTCCGGTACCAGCGCTTTGACCCAGGTGCCCGCGCTAATCAGCGCCTTGCTGGCGTGGTAGCTGCCTTCACTCGTCTCTATCGTCACACCGTTATCATCATGGTGAATATGGCTTACCGGGCTGTTAAATAGCTGTGCGCAGCCAGCCTCTCGAGCCAGACGAAGCCATGTGGTAATGGCTAATTCGCTGCGCAGGAAACCGGAGTCAGCTTCAAACAGCCCGATATAATTATCGGGCACGCGAATTTCCGGCCAGCGCGTCATGAGGGCCGTCGCGTCCAGGCGCTCGACGTTCAATTGCCACTGTTGCGCGCTTCGTGCGACGTTGGCTAAGAAAGCGGAATCGGCCGGGCCGAGGTTGACGACGCCGGAGCGGACAAAAATAGGCTCTTCATTGTGTGTGGAGAGTTCATCCCAAAGCGCCTGGGCGCGAAGCACCAGCGGGACATATTTTTCGCCTTCACCATAAGCGTGGCGGATAAGACGGGTATCGCCGTGGTGGCTGCCCTGTTGATGAGGCGGCATATGCGCATCGGTCATCAGGACCTTTAGCCCGGCGCGGGTGGCGTAATAACCAGCGGCGGCGCCAACCGAACCGCTGCCGATAATAATAAGGTCGTATTTCATCAGCTTCTCTCTGCTATCGCGATGATTTCAGGGTAAATAACTGCGCTGAGATATACAAGCCAGAAATAAGTGAGGCACCTTACGGTGCCTGAGAGAGGGGGAGCGCGTCACGCTAATGGCGACGATACTCGTTTTCCTGGTAATCACCTGATTCTATTTTGGCGATGCCGGCTTCTAATATTGAAATAAATTGCCTGGCTACATCTGTCGTTAACCAGAGCGTTTGACCAACTTCAGTCCCTTCCGGTTCCGGACGATTTGGGGTCTGGTAGTGCAAACGCAGCATCAGCGCATCATAGCTATCGACGGTGCTGATGTCCCATCCTACAAGCGGATGGGTCTGAATGACTTCATTATTCTTTTCCATCATGCCCCCCTGGTACGTGTTATAAGACAACGGTTCTCGAGGTTCAATGCGTGTTTTTCTTCTGAAGCAACTTCAGTATACCAATTAATAAGGCTATTCACTGCGTTTTTAAAGAGACCGGAGGATAAATTTCTCTTTTTAAGAATTATATGAACAATAAAGCGGCAGTTCATTCATATTTTTTTAGGATGTTGTGCAATTATTTTGACGGTCAGGTGAAATATTCATCAGTTGCGCAAATAAAAAAGCCGGGGCGACCCGGCAAACATACATCACTGCATATCATTTTTTATTCATTGATGAACCAGTCATCAGCGCTCTCCCAGGTCTCCTGGAGAATCTCGCTAATGCGTTCTTTGTCCTCTTTTGATGCGCCAATGACGGACAAGTTGTTGGCGGTAGCGTAACGCACGGTGACGTTACCCAAGTTCTCAGGAAAATGATGGCTAATACGACGGGAGAGTTCGCCCGCCAGCGCATCAATCGCACCGGCAGGCAGAGGTGACGTTTTGGCTATAGTGACTTCAATACGCATAATGGCCCCCTGTTGAATATACTGGATATATATACAGTTAAATCCAATATATAGCAACAGGTAAGCGCATTTTTTATTTTTTTACTGACCAGCGTACTGTTTCACCCGCTAAAAAAGGCACCAGCGAATCATCAGCCAGCGCGATATTTTCCGGTACCTGTTGTTCATCGCGAACCAGTTCCACCCACCCCGTATTCACCGGCAGGCCATAGAATTGCGGGCCATTCAGTGAACAGAACGCTTCAAAGTGCGCCAGCGCGTTCATTTCCTCAAACACGGCGGCATAACTGCCAAGGGCGGAGGGGGCGTTGAAACAACCGGCGCAGCCGCAACTGGTCTCTTTACGATGACGTGAATGCGGCGCTGAATCCGTCCCCAGGAAGGCGCGCGTAAAACCACTGGCGACCAGTTCGCGTAACGCCTGCTGGTGAATATTGCGTTTCAGAATCGGCAGACAGTACAGGTGAGGACGAATGCCGCCGACCAGCATATCATTACGGTTAAACATTAAATGTTGAGGCGTAATGGTAGCCGCCAGGTAGTCGTTGCCGTCACGTACATACTGCGCGGCATCTTTGGTCGTGATGTGCTCAAAGACCACTTTAAGCGCGGTCAGACGCTGGCGTAGCGGTTCCATTACGGTGTCGATAAAACGCGCTTCGCGATCGAAGATATCAACCTCCGCATGGGTCACCTCACCGTGGACCAGCAATGGCATTCCGAGTTTTTCCATCCGCTCCAGTACCGGCATGATAGCGTCGACTGACGTTACGCCATGACTGGAGTTAGTGGTGGCATTGGCCGGGTAAAGCTTAGCCGCAGTAAACACGCCTTCATGGAAACCACGCTCCAGTTCATCGGCATCGAGCGAATCCGTTAAATAGCAGGTCATTAACGGCGTGAAATCATGCCCGGCGGGCACCGCATCGAGAATACGCTGGCGGTAGGCGATCGCTGCATCAACGGTCGTGATGGGGGACGCCAGGTTCGGCATCACGATAGCGCGACCATAAATTTCGCTGGTATAGGGTACGACCGTTTTTAACATGTCGCCATCGCGAAGGTGAACGTGCCAGTCGTCCGGGCGGCGGATCTTTAAAACCTGGGATGGTGCAGTCATTAATAAGCTCCGGCTGAGGAATAGTCTTTTTGCCGGAAACAAAGGATAAGCGGAAACGTTTTCGTTTGCACGTAAAAAAAGGGCGCGAGCGCGCCCTCCGATATCAATTGGTGAAAGGAATAACGATTTCACCAGGTTTAACTTCAATGCCTTTCGCGAGTTTCTTTGCTAACGCTTCGCCTTTACTGCTGTCCTCACGCAACACGTAAGCGGGCCGCTGGTTAAAGTAGCTACGTAAAGACTGATTTAAATAGGGCAGGAGCGTTTGTAGCACCGATTGCATTTTCTCCGGCGTCACGGTGGCGTCTACTACTTCCATTTCCTGAAGATAGATGGCGCCTTTTTCTTTATCAAAGACCGGCAGGGCTTTTAGCTTGAGTTTCATCGTCGCTTTTTGACTGCCAAACAGGGAATTCATATCCAGCCTGGCATCGCCAGTAAGGGTGACTTTATTAGGCTCTTCCCGACCAATCTGGCTGGCAAGGTTAGTCAATACGATATGCGCGTCGGCAATGCCGGGCAGACCAATATCTTTTGAGAAATTATTCCGTTTTTCAAGCGCTTGATTGATTTCTTGTTCGCTAATGGTGTATTGCGTAAGTTGATTACAACCCACTAACAGGCCGCTAACTACCAGCGCAGCGGCAAAAAAAAACTTTTTCATGGCGTTCCTTAGCATGTTGCCTGTGCCCTAATCTTGACACAAAGCAGCATGTCGCGCCAGCGGACATGGCGCCACTAGAAAAAGCTGAAAAAGGCGGCAAGAAAGGGTTGCCGCCTGGCGGGCGTTAGATAGCCATTGAGGAGAGTAAATTAATTTGCGTCTGCTTCGCCATATTATCGCGATAGTCCGCGACTTTTGTCGGCCAGTGGATACCGGCGACCAGCGTCAGATTACGCAGAAGCGGAAACAGATGAATATCATCTTCCGATAATTCACCGTTAACGGCGTTAGGCTGTACGATGAGTTTATCCAGCAAACGTAAATCATCGCCGATCTTTTTAATCAGTCCGGCAGAGTGCGCAAGATGGTTGTCAAAACTGCCAGATGAGGCTTCTTTTTTGCGGATAAAATACTGGCGCGCCGCAGGGGTAGAAAATTCATCGAAAGCGGATTTTGCAAATCGCGGCAGCAGTAGCTGATTAACGTAACCGTTAACTTTGCGCAACCACTCTTCAATGGCTGGATTGCGTTTCCCGGTTAACAGCGGTTTGCCGTCGAGGTTGTCGACATAATGTACAATATCCATACTTTCAGGAAGGTAGCGACTATCATCTTTTTGCAGGATGGGTACCATCTTTTGACCAATCATCCGGGTGGGCGTCGCCTCGTCGTCATTTTGTAACACGTTAAGTTCAACGGGGATGTTCTTCAGGCCGAAAATCATGCGGGCTTTAACGCAGAAAGGGCAATGATCGTAAATATAAAGCTTCACGTTTCTCCTCCATTTGACTGTCGGTATCTGACCAGTATGGAGGAGATAGCGACAGGTATCAAATCAGGCGCCGGGTTCCAGCATCCGGCGCGGCGTGCGTTTATGACTAAATTGCCAGCCTAAAGCCAAAAAGGTGATGAAGCCGATAATACCGAGCATCATCCACGGTAGTTCAGGCTGCGCAAGCGCTTTCCCCATATCAAACAACCAGCCGCCGCCGATATAACCAATCGCGCCGCCAATGGCTAATCCCAGACGGCTAAAGCCCATATAGCTTCCCCGCGCCCTCGCGTCCGCGAGCGACGCGCTGAGCGTTTCGCGCGCCGGTTCGGCGATAACCGAGCCGATGTAGAAAGCGCAAATAAGCGTAAAAAGCTGCTGTAAATTGCCCACCATCCCGATGGGGAGCATGCTCAGCGACATGACGAGCAAACCGGCCATCAGCCGATGCTCCAGCCGAAAACGCTTTTCGCTCCAGCGGGCAATCGGGTAGAGCAACGTCAGCGAGAGACACGCCTCTATAGCGTACATCCATTTCACGGCAGCAGGCGAACCGGCGATATCGTTTACCATAATCGGCAGCATTAACATGACCTGTACCGCCAGCATATAGTAGCCCGCCAGCGTCAGCACGTAGGTGACAAACCTTTTATCGCTCATGACGCGGCGCATTCCTTCACGCACCGGCGTTCTGACCGTTGATAGCTTCCAGGCCGGAAGCAGCCATGCGTTGAAAAGGGCGCATAATATGAACAAAATAGCGCCCGTCGCGCAGACCAGGCGAAAATCGTATTGTAGCAACCAGCTTCCCAGCAGCGCGCCAATCACCGCGCCCGCGCTGTCCTGCATCATCAACAGAGAGAAGAAGCGGCCCCGTTGCTCCGGACGAATTAATTTGACCACCAGCGCTGAGCGCGGCGGGTCGAAAAGCGTACCGCCGAGACCGGAAAGAAAGCAGGAAAACCACAAGAGCCAGGGCTCATGCGCGATACCCATGGTGGCAAAGCCGGCGGCGCGCATCAGCATACCGGTGACAATCATCGGTTTCGCGCCAAAGCGATCGGCGATGGCGCCGCCAAAAATGCCCAGACCTTGTTGAATAAACTGGCGCAGGCCGAGCGCGATCCCTACCATTACGGCAGCCCACCCCATTTGATCGACAAAGCGAATAGAGATGAGCGGGAAGACGACGAAAAAACCCAGCACCACCAACATGTTATCGATGAGAAGAAAATATTTACCCAGGTTCCTCGCCTGCGAGACGCGCGACATTTCCCCTCCCGGGAAATAAAAGATGAGCGTCTTCTATTTTGCGGCGGCGTTTCGTTTTTTCCTACCGTTAGCGGGACAATATTTTTTTATCAAAAGTCCTTTTTAATCGAGAGTTTTCATCAAAATGTGGCAGCAATTCAAAAAATGACGATTTGCGCTTTTCACAGAGCCTGGTTGCGCAGGTATAGTAATGTTACTGGCGTGCTGAAGACGTTACAGGAAGGAGTAGGTATAGAATGTTTGGCTATCGTAGTAACGTGCCAAAAGTGCGCTTAACCACCGATCGTCTGGTGGTACGTTTAGTGCATGAGCGTGATGCCTGGCGTCTGGCCGATTATTACGCGGAAAATCGTCATTTTTTAAAACCCTGGGAACCGGTCCGTGATGAAAGTCATTGTTATCCTTCAGGATGGCAGGCGCGTCTGGGAATGATCGGTGAATTTCACAAACAGGGCTCCGCCTTCTATTTCGCGCTACTTGATCCGGAAGAAAAAGAAATTATCGGCGTGGCGAATTTTTCCAATGTGGTGCGCGGTTCTTTTCATGCCTGTTATCTGGGCTATTCCATTGCGCAGAAGTGGCAGGGGCAAGGGCTGATGTTTGAAGCCTTAACCGCTGCGATTCGCTATATGCAGCGCACTCAGCATATCCACCGTATCATGGCGAACTATATGCCGCACAACAAACGTAGCGGCGCGTTGCTGGCGCGGCTTGGCTTTGAAAAAGAAGGCTATGCGAAAGATTACCTGTTGATTGATGGACAATGGCGCGACCATGTCCTGACGGCGTTAACCACGCCGTTATGGACGCCGGGGCGTTGAGCGGCTTACGGAATGAGAGGCAAAGGGAGAAAACGATGAAATATGAATTAACCGCCACTGAAGCGCGAGTGATTGGCTGTCTGCTGGAAAAGCAGGTGACAACGCCGGAACAGTATCCGCTTTCCGTCAACGGGGTGGTGACAGCCTGTAATCAGAAAACCAACCGTGAACCGGTGATGAACCTGACGGAACAAGAGGTACAAGAACAGCTCGATAACCTGGTGAAACGCCACTTTTTGCGTACGGTCAGCGGGTTTGGCAATCGCGTCACCAAATATGAACAGCGTTTCTGTAATTCCGAATTTGGCGATCTGAAACTTAGCGCGGCGGAAGTGGCGCTCGTCACTACGCTGCTGCTGCGCGGCGCGCAAACGCCCGGCGAGTTGCGTAGTCGGGCGTCGCGGATGCATGAATTCAGCGATATGGCGGAAGTTGAATCCACGCTGGAACGGCTTGCCAGTCGTGAGGACGGCCCGTATGTCGTCCGTCTGGCGCGTGAACCGGGTAAGCGCGAAAGCCGTTATATGCATCTTTTTTGCGGCGACGTCGATGAACTGTCTCTCCAGACGTCTGCGCCGGAAAGTGCGTTGGGCGATCTTCAGTCGCGCGTCGAAGCGCTGGAAAGCGAAGTGGCGGAGTTAAAGCAGCGGCTGGATTCTTTGTTAGCTCACCTGGGAGAGTAATGTGAGAACATTACGGATTGGCATTGTCGGATTAGGCGGTATTGCGCAGAAGGCCTGGCTGCCGGTATTAACCAACACCGCCGGATGGACATTACAGGGCGCCTGGTCTCCTTCGCGGGATAAAGCCTTACGTATCTGCGAAAGCTGGCGCATACCGTATGTGGATTCGCTGGCGAATTTAGCGTCCGGCTGCGATGCGGTCTTCGTCCACTCCAGTACCGCAAGCCATTATGCCGTGGTCAGCGAACTTCTCAATGCCGGCGTCCATGTTTGCGTAGATAAACCGCTGGCGGAAAATCTACGTGATGCCGAACGGCTGGTGGCGCTGGCGGCGCAAAAAAAATTGACGCTGATGGTTGGCTTTAATCGCCGTTTCGCGCCGCTGTACCGCGAACTGAAGACGCGCCTCGGCACTGCGGCGTCACTGCGTATGGATAAACATCGTACCGATAGCGTCGGGCCGCACGACTTACGTTTTACTTTGCTCGATGACTATCTGCATGTTGTGGATACCGCTCTGTGGCTGGCGGGCGGCGAGGCGCGCCTTGCCAGCGGCACGTTGCTCACCAGCGAGTCCGGCGAAATGTGCTATGCGGAACATCATTTTTCCGCCGACAAACTACAAATTACCACCAGTATGCACCGGCGCGCCGGAAGTCAGCGTGAATCGGTCCAGGCCGTCACCGACGGCGGGCTGTATGACGTGACGGATATGCGTGAATGGCGCGAAGAGCGCGGGCAGGGTATTCTCATCAAACCCATTCCGGGTTGGCAAACGACGCTTGAACAGCGTGGTTTTGTCGGATGCGCGCGGCATTTCATTGACTGCGTACAAAATCAGACGGTTCCGGAAACGGCGGGGGAGCAGGCGATTTTGGCCCAGCGCGTCGTGGAGGCGCTGTGGCGGGACGCCATCAGCGAATAATTCTCTGTAACATCTGGCGGTAGTAATTCATCGTAATCCAGGTACTATACGCTCAATAATTCGAGTTGCAGAAAAGCTAACGCACATGCAGCTCGAAGTATGGCGGGTATATATGCCCACTCTACATAATACCTCTTTTCACAGTGAATAATGGCAAACCGTGGGGAGTCTGTCAGGCCTGATAAGACGTTTTAACGTCGCCGTCAGGCGCGGTGATACAGCCGGATACGGCAGAAGTTGCGTTATCCGGTCGATGGATCAGCCATGCAGGAGTTTTACGCCAGGGTCTGGAATACAAAAGAAATGAATTTATTGAAATCGCTGGCTGCCGTCAGCTCGATGACTATGTTTTCACGCGTGTTGGGCTTTGCCCGTGATGCGATTGTCGCCAGAATTTTTGGCGCAGGGATGGCGACCGACGCCTTTTTTGTGGCGTTTAAACTCCCCAATCTACTACGCCGGATCTTTGCCGAAGGCGCTTTTTCTCAGGCCTTTGTGCCTATCCTGGCGGAATATAAGAGCAAGCAGGGTGAAGAAGCGACGCGGATCTTTGTCGCTTACGTTTCCGGCCTGTTGACGCTGGCATTGGCCGTCGTGACGGTGGCCGGTATGCTGGCCGCCCCGTGGGTGATTATGGTAACCGCGCCGGGTTTTGCCGATACTGCGGATAAATTCGCGCTGACGACGCAACTGCTGCGGATTACGTTTCCCTATATTCTGCTGATCTCGCTGGCTTCACTGGTTGGCGCCATTCTCAACACCTGGAATCGCTTCTCTATTCCCGCTTTTGCGCCGACATTTCTTAATATCAGCATGATCGGTTTTGCATTATTCGCCGCGCCATACTTTAATCCGCCGGTGCTGGCGTTAGCCTGGGCAGTCACCGTCGGCGGCGTGCTGCAACTGGTGTATCAACTTCCGTATTTGAAAAAGATCGGTATGCTGGTGCTGCCGCGCATTAACTTTCGCGACACCGGGGCGATGCGGGTGGTCAAACAGATGGGGCCGGCGATTTTGGGCGTTTCCGTCAGTCAGATCTCCCTTATCATCAATACCATTTTCGCCTCGTTTCTGGCCTCCGGCTCGGTCTCATGGATGTACTATGCCGATCGGTTGATGGAGTTCCCGTCCGGCGTGCTGGGCGTGGCGTTGGGGACCATCCTGTTGCCGTCATTGTCGAAAAGCTTTGCCAGCGGCAATCATGATGAGTACTGCCGCCTGATGGACTGGGGGCTGCGTTTGTGCTTTTTACTGGCGTTGCCGAGCGCGGTAGCGTTGGGCATCCTGGCGAAGCCGCTGACGGTCTCGCTGTTTCAGTACGGTAAATTCACCGCCTTTGATGCGGCGATGACGCAGCGGGCGTTAATCGCCTATTCGGTGGGGCTGATTGGTTTGATCGTCGTAAAAGTGCTGGCTCCGGGCTTCTATTCTCGCCAGGATATTAAAACGCCGGTGAAAATCGCCATCGTGACGTTAATCATGACGCAGTTAATGAACCTGGCGTTTATTGGACCGCTGAAACACGCCGGGCTGTCGCTCTCTATTGGTCTGGCGGCATGTCTCAATGCGTCGCTGCTGTACTGGCAACTGCGCAAACAGAATATCTTTACGCCACAACCGGGTTGGATGTGGTTCCTGATGCGCCTGATCATTTCCGTACTGGTGATGGCTGCCGTATTGTTCGGCGTGTTGCATATTATGCCGGAGTGGTCGCAAGGGTCGATGTTATGGCGTTTGCTGCGTTTGATGGCGGTAGTGATCGCGGGTATCGCGGCCTATTTTGCCGCGCTTGCCGTGCTGGGCTTTAAAGTGAAAGAGTTTGTTCGCCGGACGGCGTAAATTCAGTGCCTGATAGCGCTGTGCTATCAGGCCTACAAGGCATTCAGGCCGGAAAGGCGCAACGTCGCCATCCGGCAATGATTAGATAGAAATTTTTTTACCGCCGCGGTGAGAGACGGAAGTCTGACCGTCAGCCCCGTACAAGGTCGGCTCCTGGTGAGGTTTCAGCACCTCCAGCGCCTGTTGATTACGCTCGATTTGCCCTTCCAGCAGCCAGCCGTTGTGCTGGTTGAGGTCGCGAAGATGCTGCGTTTTTTCGGTAATCGCCTGCCAGCGCTCTGCAATGTCATCGTTTGCGCTACGCTGCGCGTTCTGCTCCAGACGGCGCTGTTGTTCCAGATAATCCAGCGTCGCCAGCAACGAGCTTTTTTCTTCTGTAATACGCTGTAGCTGGCTGCCGTTAATCTGGCCTACGGAAAGCTGTTGTTGCTCGGCGTCCATCACCGTCTTCAGGTCATTCAGGACGGTGGTCATCTGGTCAAGTATTTCTGACAAATGAGTCATACGCTTATTTACTCTGTAAGTAGCTCTGCGCCTCGCGAATGAGCGAGTCTGCTATTTTTCCCGTATCCATTTTTAACTCACCGTTACGGATAGCCGTTTTTAATGCTTCGACGCGTTCCATATTAATGTCGCTGACGCCTGGCTGCATGAGCTTCGCTTGCGCGTCGCTTAACGTTACGCTGGCGCTCGTCGCGGCGGACGTTTTTTCCTGACGCGTTTTTTGTACCGGCGTGTCGCTGGTTTCGCGCGTCTGGACAGTGCTAACGGGTTTCAAAGGTGAGGTACGGTCAATGCTCATTTATTTATCCTCATCGAGGGTTACGTTGTAGCGGCCAGCTACCATCATGGTTGAATATCTCATCGGCAGCCGCGACAAAATCTTTACACAATTATAGGTTAATAAGAATATTCCCATCAGAATCGACGGTTCCACTCACGATTTGACCCGATGTCATGCGTACGCGCGCATTTTGCGCGACGGCGGCATTATTCATCGCCTGACCTTCCGCATTGACGCTAAACCCCTCGCCATTGGCGATGACCTGTACTCGTTGACCCGCTTTGACGCGCCAGGCCTGACGTATCATCGTAAGCTGTACCGGCTGCCCGGGAGCGAGATCGCGCAAACTGACGGCATCCTGAATCTGACGGATATCCAGTACCGTCCGCGGCGGTAACTGATCCAGCCTGCCACGTTTTAGCGTGACGTTGGCCGGCGTCAATTTTCCGCCGCGCGCGACGGGCGCGGCAACGGCGACATAATTGCCGGTCGCTTGCACATTCACCTGCAAATAACGTTTTTCATTGGCGCAGCGCGCCACCACATTGACGTTGCCCCACAGCTTCGCGCTGCCCGTCATGCTGAAGGCTGGCTGCTCGCAGCTCGGTAGCAGATTGGGCGATGAACGGAGCGTGACAACCACCTCGTCGCTGAAGCCAGCCAGACGCTGGGAAAACCACGTGGTCAGCTGGGCGTTGATGTCCTGCGCCATTGTCAGGGGGCTGAACAGCAAAGCCGCCACGGCGAATCCTCGTTTTAACGTTTGCATGGTACTTCCCCCTGGTTGATGTCATGACAGGATTCTACCCGTGTGAAGCAAGCATCAACGCAATAAATAGCGACGCATTTTGCGTTTATTCCGGCGATAACGCGCGCGTGAAGGCATTTAAGCTGTCGGCTGAATTTTGCCATTTGCGGAGGAGATATGCTCGACAGGCTCGATGCCGCCTTACGATTTCAGCAGGAAGCGCTAAATCTGCGCGCGCAACGTCAGGAAATATTAGCGGCGAATATCGCCAATGCCGATACGCCGGGGTATCAGGCGCGCGATATTGATTTTGCCAGTGAGTTAAAAAAGGTGATGGTGCGTGGACGGGAAGAAACCGGCGGCGTCGCGTTAACGTTGACTTCCTCTCACCATATTCCCGCTCAGGCGGTCTCTTCTCCCGCAGTGGATCTGCTTTATCGCGTACCCGATCAGCCTTCTTTGGATGGTAACACCGTAGATATGGACAGGGAACGTACGCAGTTTGCGGATAACAGTCTCAAATATCAGATGGGGCTTACCGTTCTGGGTAGCCAACTCAAAGGCATGATGAATGTGCTACAGGGAGGAAACTAATTCGTGGCGCTGTTAAACATTTTTGATATTGCCGGATCGGCGCTTGCCGCACAGTCCAAGCGGTTGAACGTTGCGGCCAGTAACCTGGCGAATGCGGATAGCATCACCGGCCCGGACGGACAGCCTTATCGCGCCAAACAGGTGGTTTTTCAGGTGGACGCCGCGCCGGGTCAAGCCACTGGCGGGGTAAAGGTCGCCAGCGTGATTGAAAGTCAGGCACCGGAAAAGCTGGTTTATGAGCCAGGCAATCCGCTGGCGGACGCTAATGGTTACGTCAAAATGCCCAACGTCGATGTGGTCGGCGAAATGGTTAACACGATGTCAGCCTCGCGCAGCTATCAGGCAAATATCGAAGTCCTGAATACCGTAAAAAGCATGATGCTTAAAACGCTGACATTAGGCCAGTAAAGGAGGCGCGTATGTCTATTGCCGTAAATATGAATGACCCGACCAACACGGGCGTCAAAACGACGACCGGCAGCGGATCGATGACCGGAAGCAACGCTGCCGATCTGCAAAGCAGTTTCCTGACCTTACTGGTCGCGCAATTGAAGAACCAGGACCCGACTAACCCATTACAAAATAATGAGTTAACGACACAGTTGGCGCAAATCAGTACCGTGAGCGGCATTGAAAAACTGAATACGACGCTGGGGGCTATTTCCGGGCAAATCGATAATAGTCAGTCCCTACAGGCGACCACGCTGATTGGACATGGCGTTATGGTGCCTGGCACCACAATTCTGGCGGGTAAAGGCGCGGAAGAAGGGGCCGTGACGTCCACGACGCCGTTTGGCGTGGAATTGCAACAGCCTGCGGACAAAGTGACGGCAACCATTACCGATAAAGATGGCCGGGTGGTACGGACGCTGGAGATCGGTGAGTTGCGAGCCGGGGTACACACCTTTACCTGGGATGGTAAACAAACGGACGGAACAACGGTACCGAATGGTTCTTACAACATTGCGATTACCGCCAGCAATGGCGGGACGCAACTGGTGGCGCAGCCGCTGCAATTCGCTCTGGTACAGGGCGTGACGAAGGGCAGTAACGGCAACCTGTTGGATCTGGGTACCTACGGCACCACCACACTCGACGAAGTTCGGCAAATAATCTAAGCCCTTACACTTATCAGGAGTCAGTCATGTCTTTTTCTCAAGCGGTTAGCGGCCTGAACGCTGCGGCCACCAACCTTGATGTTATCGGTAATAACATCGCCAACTCCGCCACCTATGGCTTTAAGTCCGGTACGGCATCATTTGCCGATATGTTCGCCGGTTCCAAAGTGGGGCTGGGCGTAAAAGTGGCGGGGATTACCCAGGATTTTACCGACGGTACGACAACGAACACCGGGCGCGGGCTGGATGTCGCGATTAGCCAGAACGGTTTTTTCCGCCTGGTAGACAGCAACGGTTCCGTGTTCTATAGCCGCAACGGCCAGTTCAAACTGGACGAGAACCGTAACCTGGTCAATATGCAGGGGATGCAGTTGACCGGCTATCCGGCCACCGGTACGCCGCCGACCATTCAGCAGGGGGCGAATCCTGCGCCGATCACCATTCCGAACACGCTGATGGCGGCGAAATCGACCACCACCGCGTCAATGCAGGTGAATCTGAACTCAACGGACCCTGCGCCGTCTAAAACGCCCTTTAGCGTGAGTGATGCGGACTCGTATAACAAAAAAGGCACCGTCACCGTTTATGACAGCCAGGGTAATGCCCATGACATGAACGTCTATTTCGTTAAAAGCTCTACCAAAGATAATGAATGGGCCGTGTACACCCATGACAGCAGCGATCCTGCAGCCACTGCGCCAACGACGCCATCTACAACGCTGGAGTTCGATAAAAGCGGAATACTGCAATCTGGTGGTACGGTTAGGATCACCACCGGTGAGATTAATGGCGCCACGCCTGCGAACTTCTCCCTCAGCTTCCTTAACTCCATGCAGCAGAACACCGGGGCTAACAACATCGTCGCCACCAATCAAAACGGCTATAAGCCTGGCGACCTGGTGAGCTACCAGATTAACAACGACGGCACCGTGGTTGGCAACTACTCCAACGAGCAGGAGCAGGTGCTGGGGCAGATAGTGCTGGCTAACTTCGCCAACAACGAAGGTCTGGCATCCCAGGGCGATAACGTCTGGGCGGCAACGCAGGCTTCTGGGGTAGCGCTGCTGGGGACTGCCGGTTCCGGCAACTTCGGTAAGCTGACGAACGGCGCGCTGGAAGCCTCTAACGTGGATTTGAGTAAAGAGCTGGTGAATATGATCGTCGCGCAGCGTAACTACCAGTCGAATGCGCAGACCATCAAAACCCAGGACCAGATCCTCAATACGCTGGTTAACCTGCGCTAAGCGCCTGACGGGATAGCTTAATGGATCACGCAATTTATACCGCCATGGGGGCGGCCAGCCAGACGCTTAACCAGCAGGCGGTAACGGCCAGCAACCTGGCTAATGCCTCAACGCCGGGCTTTCGCGCGCAGCTTAACGCGTTACGCGCGGTGCCTGTTGATGGCCTCTCTTTAGCAACGCGCACGCTGGTTACGGCGTCGACGCCCGGGGCGGATATGACCCCGGGTCAGTTGGACTACACTTCCCGCCCGCTGGATGTTGCGTTACAGCAGGACGGCTGGCTGGTAGTGCAAGCGGCGGATGGAGCTGAAGGATATACCCGTAACGGGAATATCCAGGTGGGCCCGACCGGGCAGTTAACCATTCAGGGACATCCGGTTATCGGCGAAGGCGGCCCGATTACCGTTCCTGAAGGGTCGGAAATCACCATTGCGGCAGACGGCACGATCTCCGCGCTCAATCCCGGCGACCCGCCAAACACGGTGGCGCCCGTTGGGCGACTGAAGCTGGTCAAAGCGGAAGGCAATGAGGTGCAGCGGAGCGATGACGGTTTATTCCGCCTTACCGCCGAGGCACAGGCTGAACGCGGGGCGGTACTGGCCGCCGACCCGTCAATTCGCATTATGTCGGGCGTGCTGGAGGGCAGTAACGTCAAGCCGGTTGAAGCCATGACCGACATGATCGCCAACGCACGTCGTTTTGAAATGCAGATGAAGGTTATCACCAGCGTAGATGAGAACGAAGGGCGAGCTAACCAACTGCTGTCGATGAGTTAATACAGGACATTTTATGATCAGTTCATTATGGATCGCCAAAACCGGTCTGGACGCGCAGCAAACCAATATGGATGTGATTGCCAATAACCTGGCAAACGTCAGCACCAATGGTTTTAAGCGTCAGCGCGCGGTATTTGAAGATCTGTTGTATCAGACCATCCGCCAGCCGGGCGCGCAGTCGTCCGAGCAGACGACGCTGCCTTCCGGGCTGCAAATCGGTACCGGCGTGCGTCCGGTCGCCACGGAGCGCCTGCACAGTCAGGGGAACCTGTCGCAGACCAACAACAGTAAAGATGTGGCGATTAAAGGGCAGGGCTTTTTCCAGGTCATGCTGCCGGACGGTACGTCTGCCTATACCCGCGACGGCTCTTTCCAGGTGGATCAGAATGGTCAACTGGTGACGGCGGGCGGTTTTCAGGTGCAGCCGGCAATCACCATTCCGGCCAACGCGTTAAGCATCACGATTGGCCGCGACGGCGTGGTCAGCGTTACCCAGCAGGGGCAGGCCGCGCCGGTTCAGGTCGGGCAGCTTAACCTGACCACCTTTATGAACGACACCGGGCTGGAAAGCATCGGCGAGAACCTCTATATCGAAACGCAATCGTCCGGCGCGCCGAACGAAAGCACGCCGGGGCTCAACGGCGCGGGGTTGTTGTATCAAGGGTATGTCGAAACGTCGAACGTTAACGTGGCGGAAGAGCTGGTGAACATGATTCAGGTTCAACGCGCCTATGAAATTAACAGTAAAGCAGTATCGACGACCGATCAGATGCTGCAGAAACTGACGCAACTCTAAGGGGCCGCCGGTGGGGGATACGCCACCGGCTCCCTGATTTTGAAGATGAAGGTAATGCAAAAATACGCGCTTCACGCTTACCCAGTTATGGCCCTGATGGTCGCGACGCTGACAGGATGCGCCTGGATACCCGCTAAACCGCTCGTGCAGGGGGCGACCACGGCGCAGCCGATACCTGGCCCGGTACCGGTGGCGAATGGCTCCATATTTCAGTCTGCGCAGCCGATTAATTATGGCTATCAGCCGCTTTTTGAAGATCGTCGACCGCGTAATATCGGCGATACGCTCACGATTGTGTTACAGGAAAACGTCAGCGCCAGTAAAAGCTCGTCGGCAAATGCCAGTCGCGACGGCAAAACCAGTTTTGGTTTTGATACGGTACCGCGTTATCTGCAGGGATTATTCGGTAATTCCCGCGCGGATATGGAGGCCTCCGGCGGCAACTCTTTTAACGGCAAAGGCGGCGCGAATGCCAGCAATACTTTTAGCGGCACGCTGACCGTGACCGTCGATCAGGTTCTGGCCAATGGCAATTTACACGTCGTGGGGGAAAAACAGATCGCGATTAATCAGGGAACGGAATTCATCCGCTTCTCCGGCGTGGTAAATCCACGCACCATCAGCGGCAGCAACTCTGTTCCCTCGACACAGGTGGCGGATGCGCGGATTGAATATGTCGGGAACGGCTATATTAACGAAGCGCAAAATATGGGCTGGCTGCAACGTTTCTTCCTTAATTTGTCGCCGATGTAAGCGAGGTGTATGTGTTTAAAGCTCTTGCAGGAATCGTTCTGGCACTGGTTGCCACTTTGGCGCACGCCGAGCGTATCCGGGATCTGACCAGTGTCCAGGGGGTTCGGGAAAACTCGCTGATCGGCTACGGGCTGGTGGTTGGGCTGGACGGTACGGGCGACCAGACGACTCAGACGCCATTTACCACCCAGACGCTGAATAACATGCTGTCACAACTGGGGATTACGGTCCCCACCGGCACCAACATGCAGTTGAAAAACGTGGCGGCGGTGATGGTGACGGCGTCGTATCCGCCTTTTGCGCGACAGGGACAAACGATCGATGTCGTCGTTTCCTCAATGGGGAACGCTAAAAGTCTGCGTGGCGGGACGTTATTAATGACGCCGTTAAAAGGGGTGGACAGCCAGGTGTATGCTCTGGCGCAGGGCAATATTCTGGTCGGCGGCGCGGGCGCTTCCGCAGGCGGCAGTAGCGTGCAGGTTAACCAGCTTAATGGCGGGCGCATCACTAATGGCGCGATTATCGAACGCGAGTTGCCGACTCAGTTCGGCGCTGGCAACACCATTAATCTGCAATTGAACGACGAAGATTTTACGATGGCGCAGCAAATTACCGACGCCATCAACCGCGCCCGCGGTTACGGCAGCGCCACTGCGCTTGATGCGCGAACGGTACAGGTACGCGTGCCCAGCGGCAACAGCTCGCAGGTGCGTTTTCTGGCGGACATTCAAAATATGGAAGTCAACGTGACGCCGCAGGATGCAAAAGTCGTGATCAACTCGCGGACCGGTTCGGTGGTCATGAATCGGGAAGTCACGCTGGATAGCTGCGCTGTGGCGCAGGGCAATTTGTCAGTGACAGTCAATCGCCAGCTCAACGTCAACCAGCCGAATACGCCATTTGGCGGCGGGCAGACCGTGGTGACGCCACAGACTCAGATAGATTTGCGTCAGAGCGGCGGATCGCTACAGAGCGTGCGTTCCAGCGCCAATCTGAACAGCGTAGTGCGCGCGCTGAATGCGCTTGGCGCGACGCCGATGGACCTGATGTCGATTTTGCAGTCCATGCAGAGCGCGGGCTGTCTACGCGCCAAACTGGAAATCATCTGATGATCGGAGACGGTAAATTGCTGGCCAGCGCGGCCTGGGATGCGCAATCTCTGAACGAACTGAAAGCGAAAGCGGGCCAGGACCCGGCGGCGAATATCCGTCCTGTGGCCCGTCAGGTGGAAGGGATGT
Source organism: Salmonella sp. NW1250 (assembly GCF_051812965.1). Classification (NCBI taxonomy): domain Bacteria; kingdom Pseudomonadati; phylum Pseudomonadota; class Gammaproteobacteria; order Enterobacterales; family Enterobacteriaceae; genus Salmonella; species Salmonella sp. NW1250. Next base: position 39,825 of record NZ_JAMNDD010000001.1, read on the forward strand.
TTGTGCAGATGATGCTGAAAAGTATGCGCGAGGCTTTACCCAAAGATGGTTTATTCAGCAGCGATCAGACGCGTCTGTATACCAGCATGTATGACCAGCAGATCGCCCAGCAGATGACCGCCGGTAAGGGATTGGGGCTGGCGGATATGATGGTTAAACAGATGACGGGCGGGCAGACGATGCCTGCGGATGATGCGCCGCAAGTACCGCTTAAATTCTCCCTGGAGACGGTAAACAGCTATCAAAATCAGGCGCTGACCCAACTGGTGCGCAAAGCCATACCGAAAACGCCGGACAGCAGCGATGCGCCGCTCTCCGGCGACAGTAAAGACTTTCTGGCCCGGCTTTCGCTCCCGGCGAGACTGGCCAGCGAACAAAGCGGGGTGCCGCATCATCTGATTCTGGCGCAGGCGGCGCTGGAGTCCGGCTGGGGGCAGCGGCAAATCCTGCGGGAGAATGGCGAACCCAGCTATAACGTATTTGGCGTGAAAGCGACCGCCAGTTGGAAAGGGCCGGTGACGGAAATCACCACCACTGAATACGAAAATGGCGAAGCGAAAAAAGTGAAAGCGAAATTCCGCGTCTATAGCTCGTATCTGGAGGCGTTATCGGATTATGTCGCGCTGTTAACGCGTAACCCACGCTACGCTGCCGTGACCACTGCCGCCACGGCAGAGCAGGGCGCAGTGGCTCTGCAAAACGCCGGATACGCCACTGACCCGAATTACGCGCGTAAATTGACCAGCATGATTCAGCAGTTGAAAGCGATGAGTGAAAAGGTCAGCAAAACCTACAGCGCGAATCTCGACAATCTCTTTTAAATTGCTCAAGTCCACGTAGTCGCTGCCGATAACAACGAGTATTGAAGGATTAAAAGGAACCATCATGTCCAGCTTGATTAATCACGCCATGAGCGGACTTAACGCCGCGCAGGCCGCGTTAAATACGGTCAGTAATAACATCAACAATTATAACGTTGCGGGTTATACCCGGCAGACAACTATTCTGGCGCAGGCAAACAGTACGTTAGGGGCTGGCGGCTGGATAGGTAATGGCGTTTACGTTTCAGGCGTACAGCGCGAATATGATGCGTTTATCACTAATCAGCTACGCGGCGCGCAAAACCAGAGCAGCGGCTTAACCACGCGCTATGAACAGATGTCGAAAATCGACAACCTGCTGGCTGATAAATCCAGCTCGCTGTCTGGTTCGTTGCAGAGTTTTTTTACCAGCCTGCAAACGTTAGTCAGTAATGCGGAAGATCCTGCGGCGCGTCAGGCGCTGATTGGTAAGGCGGAAGGGCTGGTAAACCAGTTCAAAACCACCGATCAGTATCTGCGCGATCAGGATAAACAGGTCAATATCGCGATTGGCTCCAGCGTGGCGCAAATCAACAATTACGCGAAGCAGATAGCTAACCTGAACGATCAAATCTCCCGTATGACGGGCGTAGGCGCGGGCGCATCGCCGAACGACCTGCTCGATCAGCGTGATCAGTTGGTCAGCGAGCTTAACAAGATCGTTGGCGTCGAGGTGAGTGTACAGGACGGCGGCACCTATAACCTGACGATGGCCAATGGCTATACGCTGGTGCAGGGGTCGACGGCGCGTCAGTTGGCGGCGGTTCCCTCCAGCGCCGACCCGACGCGAACGACTGTCGCTTATGTCGATGAGGCCGCCGGTAACATCGAAATTCCGGAAAAGTTGCTGAACACCGGTTCGCTCGGCGGGCTACTGACGTTCCGTTCTCAGGATCTGGATCAGACTCGTAATACGCTGGGCCAGTTGGCGTTGGCGTTTGCCGATGCGTTTAACGCGCAGCATACCAAAGGTTATGACGCCGACGGCAATAAAGGGAAAGACTTCTTTAGCATTGGCTCGCCGGTGGTATATAGCAACAGTAATAATGCCGATAAAACGGTATCGCTAACCGCTAAGGTGGTCGACAGCACGAAGGTTCAGGCGACGGATTATAAGATTGTTTTTGACGGTACAGACTGGCAGGTTACTCGCACTGCGGATAACACCACCTTCACGGCGACAAAAGATGCTGACGGAAAACTGGAGATTGACGGTCTGAAAGTGACGGTAGGAACCGGCGCACAGAAAAACGACAGTTTTCTTCTCAAGCCGGTCAGCAATGCTATCGTCGACATGAACGTTAAAGTGACAAATGAAGCCGAGATTGCGATGGCGTCTGAGTCAAAACTCGATCCTGACGTGGATACCGGCGACAGCGATAACCGCAATGGTCAGGCATTGCTGGACTTACAAAACAGCAATGTAGTGGGCGGCAACAAAACCTTTAACGATGCTTACGCCACGTTGGTCAGCGATGTGGGTAACAAAACGTCAACGCTGAAAACCAGCAGCACCACGCAAGCGAATGTGGTTAAACAGCTTTATAAACAGCAACAGTCGGTTTCCGGCGTTAACCTCGACGAAGAGTACGGCAATTTGCAGCGTTATCAGCAGTATTATCTGGCGAATGCGCAAGTATTGCAGACCGCGAATGCGCTGTTTGATGCGTTACTGAATATTCGCTAAAGGAGAAGGATGACATGCGTATCAGTACCCAGATGATGTACGAACAAAATATGAGCGGCATCACTAATTCTCAGGCCGAATGGATGAAGCTGGGCGAGCAGATGTCTACCGGTAAGCGCGTTACCAACCCATCTGACGATCCGATCGCCGCGTCGCAGGCGGTAGTACTCTCTCAGGCGCAGGCGCAGAATAGCCAGTACGCCCTGGCGCGTACGTTTGCCACCCAAAAAGTGTCGCTGGAAGAAAGCGTACTCAGTCAGGTGACGACGGCGATTCAAACCGCGCAGGAAAAAATCGTCTATGCCGGAAACGGCACGTTAAGCGACGATGACCGCGCGTCGCTGGCGACGGATTTACAGGGCATCCGCGATCAGCTGATGAACCTGGCAAACAGCACTGACGGCAATGGTCGCTATATCTTTGCCGGGTATAAAACGGAAGCGGCGCCATTCGACCAGGCGACAGGTGGTTATCATGGCGGCGAGAAAAGTGTTACCCAGCAGGTGGATTCCGCACGCACGATGGTAATTGGCCATACGGGAGCGCAAATTTTTAATAGCATCACCAGCAATGCGGTGCCGGAACCGGATGGCTCGGACTCCGAAAAGAATCTGTTTGTCATGCTCGATACGGCAATTGCCGCGCTCAAGACCCCGGTGGAAGGCAATGACGTGGAAAAAGAAAAAGCCGCTGCCGCCATTGATAAAACCAATCGCGGCTTAAAAAATTCGCTTAATAACGTCCTGACCGTTCGTGCGGAACTGGGAACGCAACTGAGCGAACTCAGTACGCTGGATTCACTGGGAAGCGACCGTGCGCTGGGACAGAAGCTACAGATGAGCAACCTGGTAGATGTGGACTGGAACTCGGTCATTTCCTCCTACGTCATGCAACAGGCGGCATTACAGGCGTCCTATAAAACGTTTACCGACATGCAGGGAATGTCGCTTTTCCAGTTGAACCGGTAACGCCTCTTTTTGAAACATATCACGAAACTGGATATGTTTTGTCTGCCCGCGCCATCCACCCCGGCGCGGGCATTTTTTTAGTCGTCATTGAGTTAGTGGTCATATTGTCGCGCCCGTAGCGACGCCATCCGTACGTATTATCCCGCCCAATCTCATAAACGCCTGGAGTAACTAAAAGACGCCATGGGGTGAGGCATCGCCCTGTAAGGGGCATAAAAAAGCCGACCTGGCGGTCGGCTTTGTATCAGCATTTACATCATTCTACCGGCTGTGGTCGTGTTGCCGGGGCGCTGGCGTGACGTGTGGCGCTGTGTCCGCCTGCTGCGCCTTTACCTTCAAAGTGGAAGGAAGGGCGCTGCCAGTCGCTATGGTGCGGGGTTTCCGGCACATATTCCGGCGCTGGCGCACGCGTCATCGGCGCGCTGGCGTGATTATGTTCGTCGTCAACGCAGACAACGTCCTGCGGCTTTTCCACCACCTGGGCCGGTGCGATAACGGTTTCTTCTGCCGTGTGCTCCACAACAGCCGCTTCCGCTTTTGTCTCTTCTTCTGGCTCGACAACGACAACATCAGCTACGTTTTCAGCCACCGTAATGGACGCGTCGGCGGTTTCTGCTACCGGTTCGGCGTCAGCAATAACCTCTTGCGCTTCCGGCGTATCGCTTTCGGCAATCAGTTGCGGCTGTTCATCAACCGGTGCGGCAATCACTTCCGGATGCGTTGTCTCGACCTTGACGACTTCCGGCGCCTGTGGTTCGGCGACGGTCTGCGGCTCAACGGCAACGTTTTCTACCGCCTGTACCGACGCTTGTGGTTCTAACGCTACGGTCGCAGCGATAACCTGCGGTTCAGCGACAACCGGTTGTGGCAGCGCCAGATCTGCTTCACGCTGCTCTTCAATAACCTGCGTTTCCTGAGGACGGACAATCGGGTAGCGGATCCAGACTTTACCGGACGCCATTTCCGGCGACGCGCAGGCGACGGTTAGCGGCATCGGCGATTGTGTCGGGTAGCGCTCGTCACGATAGCGACGGCGACGCTGACCGCTTACGCGCAGGTGGCGCGGAGAACGGCGGGAGCGACGCGGCATACCGGTATTATCGCGAGGTTCTACGCTATCATCCTGCTCCGGCGCGATATCGGCGACGACAGGTAAATCAACTTTCGCCAGCTCGGTACGCGGCGCTGGAACGGGCTGTTCAACGTTTTCAACCGGGCGTGGTTCGTCGACGACGACCGGCGTGTCAACCGTTTCAACCACTGCGCTGTTGGTAAAGCGGACTTTCTGATTAAGCTGACGCTGCTTGCGGCGCGGCTGAACCTGCTGAACGCGTTCTTCCTGCTCGGTCTCCTGGACAGGCTGTTCTTCGCGGTTAAGCGCTTTTACTTCCTGCTGCGCCTGGCGCTTGTCATCATTGCGGCGGCGGCTGCGTTCGCGACGCGGCGTCTGTTGCTGCTCATCGCCGGTTTTCACTTTTTCCGCCGTTTCCTGCTGGCGGGTATCGCGCGTTTCCGCATTTTGCTGCTGCGCCTGGCGACGGTTACGACGATTATCGTCGCGGCTCTCGCCGCCGTCACGTCCGGCACGGTTATCACGGGTGTCGCGGCGTTCGTTACGATCGCGACGGTTGTTTTGCCGTGGCTTGCGACGATCCTGCTGACGCTCCGCTTTTTCTTCCGCTTTCGGCGCGGCTGTTTCGACGGTTTTCGTTTCTTCACCGCTGAACAGTTGTTTCAGCGCGTTAAGGAAGCGGCTAAACAGACCCGGCTGGGCAGGCTGCGCGGCGGCAACATTATCCTTTTTCGCCGTGGCGACGCTAACCGCCGGTTCGACAGGCGTCGGCGCCGGAGGCACATCTGGCATAGCGAATGTCGCCAGCGCAGGCTGTTCCGGGCGTTTACGCTCGGCGTACTCTTCTTCAGAAGGCAGCGCCATCGCTTCTTCGTGCAGCTTCGGCAGCATGTAGCTCAGGGTCGGCGTTTCTTCCCCTTTGCGTACGCGCAGCACGGAATAGTGCGGCGTTTCCATCTGATCGTTCGGGACGATGACACAGCGGACGCCATCCTGACGCGTCTCAATAGCGTTAACTGCCGTCCGTTTTTCGTTAAGCAGATAAGAGGCGATCGGCACCGGAACAATGGCATGGACTTCCTGCGTATTCTCTTTCAGCGCTTCTTCTTCAATCAGGCGCAGAATGGACAGCGACAGAGATTCGTTATCGCGCACGGTGCCGGTACCGCTACAGCGCGGACACACGTGATGGCTGGATTCGCCCAGCGACGGGCTCAGGCGCTGACGAGACATTTCGAGCAGGCCGAAGCGGGAAATATGGCTAATCTGAATACGCGCCCGGTCCTGACGTACCGCTTCACGCAGACGGTTTTCTACCGCGCGCTGGTGACGTACCGGCGTCATATCGATAAAGTCGATAACGATCAGGCCGCCCAGGTCGCGCAGACGCAGCTGGCGGGCAATCTCATCGGCCGCTTCGAGATTGGTGTTGAACGCGGTTTCTTCGATATCGCCGCCGCGAGTCGCGCGGGCGGAGTTGATATCGATGGCGGTTAACGCTTCGGTACTGTCAATGACGATGGAGCCGCCGGAGGGCAGGCGCACTTCACGCTGGAACGCAGACTCGATCTGCGATTCGATCTGGTAATGGCTGAACAACGGGATTTCACCGGTGTACAGCTTAATTTTGCTGCTAAAATCCGGGCGGCCCAACGCGGCGATATGCTGACGCGCCATTTCCATCACTTTGGGATTGTCGATCAGGATTTCACCGATATCCTGACGCAGATAGTCGCGAAACGCGCGTACGATGACGTTGCTTTCCTGATGGATCAGGAACGGCGCGGGACGGCTTTCAGCGGCTTTCTGAATGGCTTCCCAGTGTTTCAGGCGGAAGCTTAAATCCCACTGCAACGCTTCGGCGGATTTACCCACGCCAGCGGTACGCACGATAAGCCCCATCCCTTCAGGAAGTTCCAGGCTGGCCAACGCTTCTTTTAACTCGGTACGATCGTCGCCTTCAATGCGACGGGAAATACCACCCGCGCGTGGGTTATTCGGCATCAGTACCAGGTAGCTGCCCGCCAGACTGATAAAGGTGGTTAACGCCGCGCCTTTGTTGCCGCGCTCTTCTTTATCGATTTGAACAATGACTTCCTGGCCTTCGCGTAAAACGTCTTTAATGTTCGGGCGACCATGAGCGCTGTAGTTAGCGGGGAAATATTCGCGGGCAATTTCTTTTAACGGGAGGAAACCGTGGCGTTCTGCACCGTAATCAACAAAAGCCGCTTCCAGGCTCGGTTCAATACGGGTAATTTTGCCTTTATAGATGTTCGCTTTTTTCTGCTCGTGTCCGGGGCTTTCTATATCCAGATCGTACAGACGTTGCCCATCTACAAGGGCGACGCGCAACTCTTCCTGCTGAGTCGCGTTGATTAACATTCTTTTCATCGTAACTTACTCATTATTCTTACGTTGACGACTAAGCTGCGGGCATGGTGACGCCTTACCGGGCATGAACCGATGGCCTCGTGACTATTTCGCGTCGCCAACCTCACGGTTATCGTCAGCTCAAAGAGGCGCAGAGTGTCGGTTGCCTGTATTTCATACGGAAACACAGCGCAATTATCAGGGAAGCAGCCTGGGCATTACTCTCCAGAGAAGATCCTATCTACCGGTAAGGACTGCAACCCGCAGCCCGCTAACTGTCTGAAAAATCAATACGTCTTACGCCATTGCTGCGTTGATGATCGGTCAGACAAAATGGGTTATTCCGCTAAACTTTTTGTTTTAACAAGTTTCGGTGCGGAAACCGCATCATTATTCCACTGCTAACCTTGTTATAGCAAGATGACTTTTACCATTTATCACCCGCTTACTCACAGTTTTTTCACCAGCGTGAGCCAATCGCTTTAATAACCAGCAAAACCGCAGTGAAAAATGTTCATCCACTGGCGTAGACGTCTCTATAAGCATAGAAAAATGTGTGGCGCGAATCTCACAGGCTATTTAGAATCGCCCCCCATGAAAACAGAAACGCCATCCGTAAAAATTGTTGCTATCGCCGCTGACGAAGCGGGGCAACGCATTGATAACTTTTTGCGCACCCAACTGAAAGGGGTACCAAAAAGTATGATTTATCGCATCTTGCGTAAAGGCGAGGTGCGGGTGAACAAAAAACGCATTAAACCGGAATACAAACTGGAAGCGGGCGATGAAGTCCGCATTCCGCCGGTTCGCGTTGCTGAACGCGAAGAAGAGGTCGTGTCGCCGCATTTGCAAAAAGTGGCGGCGTTGGCGGACGTCATTTTGTATGAAGACGACCATATTCTGGTGCTGAATAAGCCTTCCGGCACCGCCGTACACGGCGGGAGCGGGTTAAGTTTCGGCGTCATCGAAGGGCTGCGGGCATTGCGCCCGGAAGCGCGATTCCTGGAACTGGTGCATCGTCTTGACCGCGATACCTCCGGCGTGCTGTTGGTGGCGAAAAAACGCTCCGCGCTGCGTTCGCTGCATGAGCAACTGCGCGAAAAGGGAATGCAGAAAGATTATCTGGCGCTGGTGCGAGGCCAGTGGCAATCGCACGTTAAAACCGTACAGGCGCCATTATTAAAGAACATTCTGCAAAGCGGCGAACGCATTGTCCGCGTGAGCCAGGAAGGTAAACCGTCAGAAACGCGCTTCAAGGTGGAAGAGCGCTATGCCTTCGCCACGCTGGTGCGCTGTAGCCCGGTCACGGGCCGTACGCATCAGATTCGCGTCCATACCCAATATGCCGGTCACCCTATTGCGTTCGACGATCGCTACGGCGACCGTGAGTTTGATCAACAGCTTACCGAAGCGGGAACCGGTCTTAAACGTCTCTTTCTGCACGCCGCGGCGTTGAAGTTCACGCATCCGGGAACGGGCGAAGTCATGCGCATTGAAGCGCCAATGGATAACGCCCTGAAGCGCTGTCTGCAGGTGCTGCGTAACGCAAAATAGTTCCTCTCTCGGGCAGGTTATCTGCCCGAATCTCACTTTTCTCATAATATTTTTGTTTTGCTGTATCCGACGCATTTTTACCGTTGTGTACTGTTTATTCTTGCGATCCGGATTTCGGCGTGTTTAAGGACGAACAGATGGCCAATACTAGCTGGATGCGCTCATTTACTCAGCGTTGGGGAAAATACGTTATCGTGCCGCTCGTGATCGCGATGCTGACCGGTTGCGAAGGAAAGGGCGATAGTTCACGACGGGCTTTCGTTGAGTATTTGAATACGCAAATCATTACGTCTCCCGTGGTGGGCGTCTGTGAGTTGACGCCAGCCCAACGTCAGGCTTTTGGTCATTACGCCGATGACTACGATGTACTATTAGCTGCCTACGGGCAAATCTTTGCTGTGGTGTATGAGACCGGCCAAGAGGATAAGATCACCGGTGTTATTCAGTCTGAGCGTGATAATCTGGTTTTCCTGAACGAGCTACGTGTGGCTCGTGACGTAAACAATCGATTTATCCTTCGGTTGAAAAATGTGAGTAGTGAAAACAGAAAAAAATATTCTGCTTTAAAGCTCCCCTCTGATGTGAAGCCTGTCTTTGACGCTGCGTGGAATAAAACCGTAACACCGCTGGATGAAACGATGACTCGCTATTATTTTCTGCGCGGAAAGCGGCTCGACCAACTGGTCGCAATGGGCGAGTTTCTGCAAAAACAGGGAAATAAAGTCCGCTTTGAAACGAATGGAAAAGCGGTTTTTGCCGACCTGGCAGCAAAAGAACACTTTCAGGATCAACAATTTAATTTTTTCATTACGCAGAATGATATAAACCATCTTACTCAGCAGATGGTTGAATTTATACATAGTCAACAAGATGCGGCTGATGCTGGCGGCGTTAATTAAAGGAATGTGTCGTGAGGTGAAGCAATGTTAGGGGGGCGTAAACTCATCGCGAGATGGAATTTAACGAGTCGCAAGGGGAAGGTTTCAGGACAGTAAACGTCCTGAGAGTTGCTCGCGAGAAGAAGTTCGTAAGCCGCTTTTGACGCCGTAGAGCGCGTCAGGCGAGTATTGAGAACATGTGTTTTTACAAAACTGAACTGAGATGGGGAATTCATTAACGCGCACGTACACCGCTGTTGATACCCTATGGGATAAAACGCACCGTACATCGGTTCGTAATGCCAATGCTTTTTTTCTGGTCGGTGAATGGATTGACCAGGAAACGGGCCCGCACGAAGAGAGTGAAGATCGGCAGGCGCTAAATTGTTCACAACAAGCGCTTTCCAGTTGGTTAGAACTGGAAGCGGTCGAAACTGCTCCCCAATAAACGGGAGATAACTACCAACACGTGCAGAAACGGCTTTTAGGGGTATTTGAAAAGCCTACAGAGTAGGCCGTTTACTGCTGTAGCGGGTTGAAGCCCTCCCGTCGCAGCATCTGGCACAGGGCAATAAGCGGCAAGCCGATCAGCGTGTTCGGATCGCGGCCCTCTAAGCGCTCAAATAATGCAATGCCTAAACCTTCGCTTTTAAAACTTCCCGCGCAGTGCAGCGGATGCTCTTTACGGACATAGTCGTCTATTTCCGCTTCGCTTAAATGGCGAAAATGAACGTCAAAAGGCTCCACTTCGGTTTGTAATTGCCCGGAGGCGGAGTTATACAGTGCCAGTCCGGTATAAAACGTCACAATATTTCCGCTGGCTTTGGCTAATTGCTGGCGCGCTTTTTTTTCCGTCAGCGGTTTGCCGGTGATTTCGCCGTCCAGAACACAAATTTGGTCGGAGCCAATAATCAAATGATTCGGGAAACGCGTGGCGAGCGATTGCGCCTTCGCCTGCGCCAGCCGCAGCACCAACTGACGCGGCGCTTCGCCCGGCATGGGGGTTTCATCAACATCCGGCGCGGCGCATTCGAAAGGAATCGTCAGCTTTTCCAGCAGCGCGCGACGCCAGGGAGAGGTAGACGCAAGGATGAGACGGGGCATATTTTTTCCCTCAGATATAGCGTAATGATGAGAGCCATCTTAAACTATGCTCTTCGGTCTTCAAGCCTGTCATACTGACTCGTCTTGAGCGAAAATAAGTCTGTAACCCGCAATGTGTGCGAATTATTGGCAAAAGGCAACCGCAGGCTGCCTTTTTCTTTGACTATATGACGTTACGAAGTTAATATGCGCGCCCTATGCAAAAGGTAAAATTACCCCTGACTCTTGATCCGGTTCGTACCGCTCAAAAACGCCTTGATTACCAGGGTATCTATACCCCCGATCAGGTTGAGCGCGTTGCCGAATCTGTAGTCAGTGTGGACAGTGATGTGGAATGCTCCATGTCGTTCGCTATCGATAACCAGCGTCTCGCCGTTTTGACTGGCGATGCGGTCGTTACGGTGTCGCTCGAATGCCAGCGTTGCGGGAAACCGTTTACCCATCAGGTTCACACAACGTATTGTTTTAGCCCTGTCCGTTCCGACGAGCAGGCTGAAGCACTGCCGGAAGCGTATGAGCCGATTGAGGTAAACGAATTCGGCGAAATCGATCTGCTGGCGACGGTTGAAGATGAAATCATCCTCGCCTTGCCGGTAGTTCCGGTGCATGATTCTGAACACTGTGAAGTGTCCGAGGCGGACATGGTCTTTGGCGAACTGCCTGATGAAGCGCAAAAGCCAAACCCATTTGCCGTATTAGCCAGCTTAAAGCGTAAGTAATAGGTCTTCCCCGCGGACGCAGGGATAAACCGTAATTGAGGAGTAAGGTCCATGGCCGTACAACAGAATAAACCAACCCGTTCCAAACGTGGCATGCGTCGTTCCCATGACGCTCTGACCGCAGTCACCAGCCTGTCTGTAGACAAAACTTCTGGTGAAAAACACCTGCGTCACCACATCACTGCCGACGGTTACTACCGCGGCCGTAAGGTCATCGCTAAGTAATCGCGCGATACTCGATGCCTTTTACATCACAGGCGTGCCTGTGGTGTAAAAGCCGAAGAGTACAAGCGTGATAAAGCTTAGTGAGGATTTCTCCGCGTAAGCGGAGAACACCGAACCAGGCAGCGACGATACCTTGACACGTCTAACCCTGGCGTTAGATGTCATGGGGGGCGATTTTGGTCCTTCCGTGACGGTGCCTGCAGCATTGCAGGCACTGAACGCTAATTCGCAGCTCACTCTTCTTTTAGTCGGGAATCCCGATATTATCACGCCATTACTTGCCAAAGCTGACTTTGAACAACGTTCGCGTCTGCAGATTATCCCTGCACAGTCAGTTATTGCCAGTGATGCCCGGCCTTCGCAGGCGATCCGCGCCAGTCGCGGGACATCCATGCGTGTGGCCCTGGAGCTTGTGAAAGAAGGCCGAGCCGAAGCTTGCGTTAGCGCCGGTAATACCGGGGCGCTGATGGGGCTGGCGAAATTATTGCTCAAGCCTCTTGAGGGGATTGAGCGTCCGGCGTTGGTGACGGTATTACCGCACCAGCAAAAGGGCAAAACGGTAGTGCTTGATTTGGGTGCCAACGTCGACTGTGACAGTACCATGCTGGTGCAGTTTGCCGTGATGGGCGCCGTTTTGGCGGAAGAGGTCGTCGGGATCAAAAATCCCCGCGTGGCGCTACTCAATATCGGGGAAGAAGAAACCAAAGGCCTCGACAGTATTCGCGAAGCCTCTTTAATGTTAAAAACAGTCCCAACCATCAATTACATCGGCTACCTTGAGGCGAATGAGTTACTGACGGGAAAAACCGATGTACTGGTGTGTGACGGCTTTACAGGCAATGTCACACTTAAAACGATGGAGGGGGTTGTCAGAATGTTCCTTTCACTGCTGAAATCACAGGGCGAGGGGAAAAAACGGTCGTGGTGGCTGCTGTTATTAAAACGTTGGTTACAAAAAAGCCTGACGAGGCGATTCAGTCACCTCAACCCCGACCAGTATAATGGCGCCTGTCTGTTAGGATTGCGCGGCACGGTGATAAAAAGTCATGGTGCGGCCAATCAGCGAGCATTTGCAGTCGCGATTGAACAGGCAGTGCAGGCGGTGCAGCGACAAGTTCCTCAGCGAATTGCCGCTCGCCTGGAATCTGTATACCCAGCCGGATTTGAACCGCTGGACGATGGCAAAGGCGTAAACCTGCGGGCGCACAGATAATATCGCTGTCTCCCCGGCGCCGCCAGCGTGCCAGACGTTTACAGGTAACGGTATATAACCGAAAAGTGACTGAGCGTACATGTATACGAAGATTATTGGTACTGGCAGCTATCTGCCCGAACAAGTGCGGACTAACGCCGATCTGGAAAAAATGGTTGAGACCTCTGACGAGTGGATTGTCACTCGTACAGGTATTCGTGAACGCCATATCGCCGCGCCGAATGAAACTGTCGCGACGATGGGCTTTACCGCTGCGAATCGCGCGATTGAGATGGCGGGGATCGATAAAGACCAAATTGGCTTGATTGTGGTGGCTACCACATCAGCAACGCATGCATTTCCAAGCGCGGCATGTCAGATTCAAAGTATGCTCGGTATTAAAGGTTGCCCGGCGTTTGATGTCGCGGCAGCGTGCGCAGGTTTCACCTACGCGTTAAGCATCGCCGACCAGTACGTTAAATCCGGCGCGGTTAAACACGCGCTGGTGGTCGGTTCCGATGTATTAGCCCGCACTTGCGATCCTGGCGATCGCGGTACGATCATTATTTTCGGCGATGGCGCAGGCGCGGCCGTACTGAGCGCTTCTGAAGAACCGGGTATTATCTCCACTCATCTTCATGCCGATGGCCGTTACGGTGAATTACTGACCCTGCCGAATGCCGATCGTGTAAATCCGGATAACCCGATTTACCTGACGATGGCGGGTAATGAAGTCTTTAAAGTGGCGGTCACTGAACTGGCGCATATTGTCGATGAGACGCTGGCGGCTAATAACCTGGATCGCTCAGAACTCGATTGGCTGGTGCCGCATCAGGCTAACCTGCGTATCATTAGCGCGACAGCGAAAAAACTCGGCATGTCGATGGACAATGTCGTCGTCACGCTGGACAGGCACGGCAATACCTCCGCGGCTTCTGTGCCGTGCGCGCTGGATGAAGCCGTGCGTGACGGGCGAATTAAAGCCGGTCAGCTGGTATTGCTTGAAGCCTTCGGGGGTGGATTCACCTGGGGCTCCGCGCTGATTCGTTTCTAGTATAAGGATTTAAACATGACGCAATTTGCATTTGTGTTCCCCGGTCAGGGTTCTCAGAGCGTTGGGATGTTGGCCGAAATGGCGGCAAATTACCCTATCGTAGAAGAAACGTTTGCTGAAGCTTCTGCGGCTCTGGGATATGATCTGTGGGCGCTCACCCAGCAAGGTCCAGCGGAAGAATTGAATAAAACCTGGCAGACGCAGCCGGCGTTATTAACCGCTTCCGTCGCGCTTTGGCGCGTTTGGCAGCAGCAGGGCGGTAAAATGCCTGCGTTAATGGCAGGTCACAGCCTGGGCGAATATTCCGCGCTGGTTTGCGCTGGCGTCATCAACTTTGCTGATGCCGTTCGTCTGGTGGAAATGCGTGGTAAATTCATGCAGGAAGCGGTTCCGGAAGGTACTGGCGGCATGTCTGCGATCATCGGGCTGGATGATGCCTCTATTGCTAAAGCCTGTGAAGAATCTGCCGAAGGGCAGGTTGTTTCGCCGGTTAACTTTAACTCGCCGGGACAGGTGGTTATCGCCGGGCATAAAGAGGCGGTAGAACGCGCGGGCGCAGCCTGTAAAGCCGCTGGCGCGAAACGCGCGCTGCCGCTGCCGGTGAGCGTACCGTCGCACTGCGCGCTGATGAAACCAGCGGCAGATAAGCTGGCGGTTGAATTAGCCAAAATTACCTTTAACGCGCCAACGGTGCCGGTAGTGAACAACGTTGACGTGAAATGTGAAACCGATGCCGCCGCTATCCGCGATGCGCTGGTTCGCCAGTTGTACAATCCGGTACAGTGGACGAAGAGCGTGGAATTTATCGCGGCGCAGGGCGTTGAACATCTTTATGAAGTGGGTCCAGGTAAAGTCCTCACTGGTCTGACGAAACGTATTGTCGACACCCTGACAGCGTCGGCGCTGAACGAGCCGGCGGCGCTGTCTGCGGCACTTACGCAATAAAAGAGGAAAACCATGAGCTTTGAAGGAAAGATTGCGCTGGTGACTGGTGCAAGCCGTGGCATAGGCCGCGCAATTGCAGAGACTCTCGTTGCCCGCGGCGCGAAAGTTATCGGGACTGCGACCAGTGAAAATGGTGCGAAGAACATTAGCGACTATTTAGGTGCTAACGGGAAAGGTTTGATGTTGAATGTGACCGATCCTGCATCTATTGAATCTGTTCTGGAAAATATTCGCGCAGAATTTGGTGAAGTGGATATCCTGGTTAATAATGCCGGTATCACTCGTGATAATCTGTTGATGCGAATGAAAGATGATGAGTGGAACGATATTATCGAAACCAACTTATCATCCGTTTTCCGCCTGTCAAAAGCGGTAATGCGCGCTATGATGAAAAAGCGTTGTGGTCGCATTATCACTATTGGTTCTGTGGTTGGTACCATGGGAAATGCAGGTCAGGCAAACTACGCTGCGGCGAAAGCGGGCCTGATCGGTTTCAGTAAATCACTGGCGCGTGAAGTTGCGTCCCGTGGTATTACTGTCAATGTTGTGGCTCCGGGTTTTATTGAAACGGACATGACGCGTGCGCTGTCTGACGATCAGCGTGCGGGTATCCTGGCGCAGGTGCCTGCGGGTCGCCTCGGCGGCGCTCAGGAAATCGCCAGCGCGGTTGCATTTTTAGCCTCTGACGAAGCGAGTTACATCACTGGTGAGACTCTGCACGTCAACGGCGGAATGTACATGGTTTAATCACGATTGAAAAATATTTGCGTTATTAGGGCGAAAGGCCGCAAAATAACGTAAAATCGTGGTAAGACCTGCCGGGATTTAGTTGCAAATTTTTCAACATTTTATACACTACGAAAACCATCGCGAAAGCGAGTTTTGATAGGAAATTTAAGAGTATGAGCACTATCGAAGAACGCGTTAAGAAAATTATCGGCGAACAGCTGGGCGTTAAGCAGGAAGAAGTAACCAACAATGCTTCTTTCGTTGAAGACCTGGGCGCAGATTCTCTTGACACCGTTGAGCTGGTAATGGCTCTGGAAGAAGAGTTTGATACTGAGATTCCGGACGAAGAAGCTGAGAAAATCACCACCGTTCAGGCTGCCATTGATTACATCAACGGCCACCAGGCGTAAGTGAACATCTCCAGGCGGTCGTTCGACCGCCTGAGTTTTATCTTTTTGTCCCACTAGAATCATTTTCCCTCCCTGGAGGACAACCGTGTCTAAGCGTCGTGTAGTTGTGACCGGACTGGGCATGTTGTCTCCTGTCGGCAATACCGTAGAGTCTACCTGGAAAGCTCTCCTTGCCGGTCAGAGTGGCATCAGCCTGATCGACCATTTCGATACTAGCGCCTATGCAACGAAATTTGCTGGCTTAGTAAAGGATTTTAACTGTGATGACATTATCTCGCGCAAAGAACAGCGCAAGATGGATGCCTTCATTCAATATGGAATTGTCGCTGGCGTACAGGCCATGCAGGATTCTGGCCTTGAAGTGACGGAAGAGAACGCAAGCCGTATTGGCGCCGCTATCGGCTCCGGTATCGGTGGTCTCGGTCTGATCGAAGAAAACCACAGTTCGCTGGTAAAAGGCGGACCGCGTAAGATTAGCCCGTTCTTTGTCCCGTCAACGATTGTTAACATGGTAGCAGGCCATCTGACTATCATGTATGGCCTGCGTGGGCCAAGCATCTCTATTGCGACTGCCTGTACTTCAGGCGTGCATAACATCGGCCATGCCGCGCGTATCATCGCCTATGGCGATGCGGACGCGATGGTGGCAGGTGGCGCAGAAAAAGCCAGTACGCCGCTGGGCGTAGGTGGTTTTGGCGCAGCGCGCGCGCTGTCGACCCGCAACGATAACCCACAGGCGGCGAGCCGTCCGTGGGATAAAGAACGCGATGGTTTTGTACTGGGCGACGGCGCCGGTATGTTGGTGCTTGAAGAGTACGAACATGCAAAAGCGCGTGGTGCGAAAATCTATGCCGAAATCGTCGGCTTTGGTATGAGCAGCGATGCTTACCATATGACGTCGCCGCCGGAAAATGGCGCAGGCGCTGCGCTGGCGATGGTTAACGCGTTGCGTGATGCCGCGATTGAGCCTGCTCAGATTGGCTACGTCAACGCGCACGGCACGTCGACGCCTGCCGGCGACAAAGCTGAGACGCAGGCAGTTAAGTCAGTCTTTGGCGATGCTGCAAGCCGAGTGATGGTGAGCTCGACCAAATCGATGACCGGCCATCTGTTGGGCGCCGCAGGCGCAGTAGAGTCTATTTTCTCTATTCTGGCGCTACGCGATCAGGCCATTCCGCCAACCATTAATCTGGATAACCCGGATGAAGGTTGCGATCTGGACTTCGTGCCGCATGAAGCGCGCCAGGTCAGCGATCTGGAGTACGCTCTGTGTAACTCCTTTGGCTTTGGCGGAACTAACGGTTCCTTGATTTTTAAAAAGATCTAAGTTAAGCCAGAGACAAACATTAATAAAAAGGTCCGCTTGTCGGGCCTTTTTTATCAGGCATATCACCTCTTGTTCTGCGTTATTCATCCTGCCACACTAGCAGGCGACGGATAAGGAGCCACTATGTTTTTAATTAATGGCCATGCGCAGGATCAACTTGCTGCAAGCGACCGGGCGACGCAGTTCGGCGATGGCAGTTTTACGACCGCACGTATTGTTGATGGCAACATTTGCCATCTGGAAGCGCATCTTCAGCGCTTGCAGGTTGCCTGTGAAAAATTACGGATCGCTTTTAGCCATTGGTCGACCCTTCGGCAAGAGATGACAATGTTGGCCACAGGGCATGATTCAGGTGTGTTGAAAGTGATCATTAGCCGTGGTAGCGGCGGCCGGGGATACAGCGCCATGAATTGTCAGGCAGCTACCCGAATCCTCTCCGTTTCTGCTTATCCCGCTTATTATTCTCAGTGGCGTAAGCAAGGCATCACTCTTACCCTTAGTCCCATACCGCTTGGGCGCAATCCTTATCTTGCCGGATTAAAACATCTGAACCGCCTCGAACAGGTGTTGATTCGCTCTCATCTTGAGCAGACGGACGCCGATGAGGCGCTGGTTCTTGACAGCGAGGGATGGGTTACGGAATGCTGTGCGGCTAATTTGTTCTGGCGTACAGGCGACATTGTTTTTACGCCGCGTCTGGATCAGGCTGGGGTGAACGGCATTATGCGACAATTTTGTTTACGCCAACTGGCGCAATCTCCTTTCCAGGTTCTTGAAGTACAGGCGAGAGAGGAGGCAGTCAGGCAGGCGGATGAGATTATCATCTGCAACGCGCTAATGCCGATTATTCCCATACGCGCCTATCACGGGACGTCGTATTCTTCGCGAACACTGTTTCAATTTTTAGCCCCATTTTGTGAGCATCCGAATTAGTTATGAAAAAATTGTCAGGCGTTTTCCTTCTGCTGTTGGTTGTGCTGGGTATTGCCGCGGGCGTGGGGATGTGGAAAGTTCGCCATCTGGCGAACAGCACGTTACTTATTAAAAACGAGACTATCTTTACGCTCAAGGCGGGAACGGGGCGGCTGGCGCTTGGCGACCAGCTTTATGATGAAAAAATCATTAATCGCCCCCGGGTATTTCAGTGGCTGCTGCGCGTGGAGCCTGAGTTATCGCACTTTAAAGCGGGAACTTACCGTTTTACGCCGGGGATGACCGTACGGGAGATGCTTGAGTTGCTGGAGAGCGGCAAAGAAGCGCAATTCCCGTTGCGGTTTGTGGAAGGGATGCGCCTTAGCGATTACCTGAAACAGTTACGAGAGGCGCCGTATATTCGCCATACATTGCCGGATGATGACTACGCCACTGTCGCTCAGGCATTAAAGCTTGCGCACCCGGAATGGGTAGAAGGGTGGTTCTGGCCTGATACCTGGATGTATACCGCCAACACCAGCGATGTCGCTATTCTCAAGCGAGCGCATCAAAAGATGGTGAAAGCTGTCGATACTGTCTGGAAAGGCCGGGCCGAGGGGCTGCCTTATAAAGATCAGAACCAACTGGTGACAATGGCCTCGATTATTGAAAAAGAGACGGCTGTCGCCAGCGAACGCGATCAGGTGGCCTCAGTCTTTATTAATCGCCTGAGAATCGGTATGCGCCTTCAGACCGATCCCACCGTGATTTACGGGATGGGGACGAGTTATAATGGTAACTTGTCGCGTGCGGATCTGGAAAAGCCGACGGCTTATAACACGTATACTATAACCGGGCTGCCGCCAGGACCGATTGCATCGCCCAGCGAAGCGTCATTGCAGGCGGCGGCGCATCCGGCGAAAACGCCGTATCTCTATTTTGTGGCCGACGGTAAAGGCGGTCACACATTTAACACCAATCTTGCCAGCCATAATCGGTCAGTGCAGGAGTACCTGAAAGTGCTTAAGGAAAAAAATGGGCAGTAATTATATCGTCATCGAGGGCCTGGAAGGCGCCGGAAAAACCACTGCGCGCGACGTGGTGGTGGAGACCCTTGAGCAACTGGGTATTCGTAATATGATTTTTACCCGTGAGCCGGGCGGTACGCAGCTTGCCGAAAAACTAAGAAGTCTGGTGCTGGATATCCGATCGGTAGGCGACGAAGTGATTACCGATAAAGCGGAAGTACTGATGTTTTATGCCGCTCGCGTACAGCTCGTCGAAACGGTAATCAAACCCGCGCTGGCGCAAGGCATATGGGTGATCGGCGATCGCCACGATCTCTCGACCCAGGCGTATCAGGGGGGAGGGCGCGGCATTGATCAAACCATGCTGGCGACACTACGCGATGCCGTGCTGGGCGATTTTCGCCCTGACCTGACGCTGTATCTGGATGTCACGCCGGAAGTCGGGCTAAAACGCGCCAGAGCGCGCGGCGATTTGGATCGCATTGAGCAGGAATCTTTTGATTTCTTTAACCGGACTCGCGCGCGCTATCTGGAACTGGCGGCGCAAGACTCGCGTATCCGCACCATTGACGCGACCCAGCCGCTGGATGCCGTCATGCGCGACATTCGCGCCACGGTGACGAAGTGGGTGCAGGAGCAAGCGGCATGAAATGGTATCCATGGTTACGGCCCGCCTATGAAAAACTGGTAGAAAGTTACCAGGCGGGACGTGGGCACCATGCGCTACTGATTCAGGCCTTACCTGGCATGGGCGACGAGGCGCTGTGCTATGCGCTGAGCCGTTATCTGTTATGCCAGCAGCCTGAGGGCCACAAAAGCTGTGGGCATTGCCGTGGCTGTCAGCTTATGCAGGCTGGCACGCATCCGGACTATTACACGCTGACGCCGGATAAAGGCAAAAGCAGCCTCGGCGTAGATGCGGTACGCGAGGTCAGCGAGAAATTGTACGAGCACTCCCGTCTGGGCGGCGCGAAGGTGGTGTGGATTGCGGATGCGGCGCTATTAACCGACGCCGCCGCCAATGCGTTGCTCAAAACGCTGGAAGAGCCGCCGGAGCAAACCTGGTTTTTCCTTGCCAGCCCGGAGCCTGCTCGTCTGCTGGCGACATTACGCAGCCGCTGCCGGCTGCATCATCTGGCGCCGCCGTCCGAATCGTATGCGATGTCATGGCTGTCGCGAGAAGTGACGGCGTCACAAGAAGCATTGCTCACGGCGCTACGTCTGAATGCGGGGTCGCCCGGCGCCGCGCTGGCGCTGTTGCAGTCTGAACGCTGGGCGCAGCGTGAGGCGCTGTGTCAGGCGTTAATGGACAGTTTGCATACGGGCGACTGGTATGCGTTATTAACGGCGCTCAATCATGAGCAAGCCCCGGCGCGCTTGCACTGGCTGGCGACGCTGCTGGTAGACGCGCTGAAACGTCAGCACGGCGCGTCGTACCTGACAAACGTTGATGCGGACGCGGTTGTTGCCGCGCTGGCGGGGCCGCTATCCCCGGCGCGTATTCAGGCAATCCTGAACGATGTTTGTCATTGTCGTGATCAATTACTTCATGTGACCGGATTAAACCGCGAACTGGTATTAACCGATCTCATTCTCCGCATCGAGCATTACCTGCAACCAGGCACCTTGTTGCCTGTTCCTCATCTTTGAGAGAGACATTATGTTTTTAGTCGACTCACACTGCCATCTTGATGGTCTGGATTATCAATCTTTGCATAAGGACGTGGACGATGTGCTGGCGAAAGCCGCCGCGCGCGATGTGAAGTTCTGTTTAGCGGTGGCGACGACGCTGCCGGGGTATCGCCATATGCGCGAGCTGGTGGGCAAGCGCGATAATGTGGTCTTTTCCTGTGGCGTGCATCCGTTAAATCAGGATGAAGCATATGACGTAGAAGAACTGCGCCTCCTTGCTGCAGAAGACGATGTGGTGGCGATGGGCGAGACCGGGCTTGATTACTTTTACACGCCTGAGACCAAAATCCGCCAGCAGGCGTCTTTTATTCATCATATTCAGATTGGCCGCGAATTGCATAAACCGGTGATTGTCCATACTCGCGACGCGCGTGCCGATACGCTGGCTATCCTGCGCGAAGAAAAAGTGACGGATTGCGGCGGCGTACTACACTGTTTTACAGAAGACAGAGAAACGGCCGGCAAATTGCTGGATCTGGGGTTTTATATCTCTTTTTCCGGCATCGTAACGTTCCGTAACGCTGAACAGTTGCGTGATGCGGCGCGCTATGTGCCGCTGGATCGGTTGTTAGTCGAGACCGATTCTCCTTATCTGGCGCCGGTGCCGCATCGCGGTAAAGAGAACCAGCCTGCGATGGTACGCGACGTCGCAGAATATATGGCGGTATTGAAAGGGGTTGCCGTTGAAGAACTGGCGCAGATCACCACCGATAACTTTGCTCGCCTGTTCCATATTGACGCGTCTCGCCTGTCATCAATCCGTTAAACGAGTTTTTTTAAAGCTCGTAATTAATAAGCAAAGCGCGTAAAGTTCACCGCCACAAAAGGGGCGGTGAGCGAGCTTATGGAAACATTCGGAAACTCATTTTGGCAGAATGTGATACTTTTTAGGCTATCTGGCGCTGAAACGTGATAGCCGTCAAACAAAATCAGACGTATTTATTTTACTCTGTGTAATAAATAAAAGGGCACTTAGATGTCCTGTCCACGGCGGGGTTCTCCCCCCTCGCCAATGCGTGAGAACGTAGAAAAGCACAAATACTCAGGAGCACTCTCAATTATGTTTAAGAATGCATTTGCTAACCTGCAAAAGGTCGGTAAATCGCTGATGCTGCCGGTATCCGTACTCCCTATCGCAGGTATCCTGCTGGGTGTCGGTTCCGCTAACTTCAGCTGGCTGCCAGCCGTTGTATCGCACGTTATGGCAGAAGCGGGCGGATCTGTTTTTGCCAATATGCCGCTGATTTTCGCTATCGGCGTGGCGTTGGGCTTCACCAACAACGACGGCGTTTCGGCTCTGGCGGCGGTAGTAGCGTATGGCATCATGGTGAAAACCATGGCTGTGGTTGCGCCGCTGGTTCTGCATTTACCTGCTGAAGAGATCGCCGCTAAACACCTTGCTGATACGGGTGTTCTCGGGGGGATTATCTCCGGTGCGATCGCAGCGTATATGTTTAACCGCTTCTACCGTATCAAACTGCCTGAGTATCTGGGCTTCTTTGCGGGCAAACGCTTCGTGCCGATCATTTCGGGTCTGGCCGCTATTTTTACCGGTGTGGTGCTGTCTTTCGTATGGCCGCCAATCGGTACGGCTATCCAGGCGTTCTCGCAGTGGGCGGCTTATCAGAATCCGGTTGTCGCGTTTGGTATTTACGGTTTTATCGAGCGCTGCCTGGTGCCGTTTGGTCTGCATCATATCTGGAACGTTCCTTTCCAGATGCAGATCGGCGAATACACCAACGCAGCGGGTCAGGTATTCCACGGCGACATTCCGCGTTATATGGCGGGCGACCCGACGGCGGGTATGTTGTCTGGCGGCTTCCTGTTCAAAATGTACGGTCTGCCGGCTGCGGCCATTGCTATCTGGCACTCTGCTAAACCGGAAAACCGCGCAAAAGTGGGCGGTATCATGATTTCCGCCGCGCTGACCTCGTTTTTGACGGGTATTACCGAGCCTATCGAGTTCTCCTTCATGTTCGTGGCGCCGATTCTGTACATTATTCACGCGATTCTGGCTGGTCTGGCATTCCCGATCTGTATCCTGCTGGGGATGCGTGACGGTACGTCATTCTCCCACGGTCTGATCGACTTTATCGTGCTGTCCGGTAACAGCAGCAAATTGTGGCTGTTCCCGATTGTTGGCGCCGGTTATGCGATTGTGTACTACACCGTGTTCCGCGTGCTGATCAAAGCGCTGGATCTGAAAACGCCGGGTCGTGAAGACACTACTGATGACGCAAAAGCGGGCGCGACCAGCGAAATGGCGCCGGCTTTGGTTGCGGCGTTTGGCGGTAAAGAGAACATCACTAACCTGGATGCCTGTATCACGCGTCTGCGCGTGAGCGTAGCCGATGTAGCGAAAGTGGATCAGGCTGGCCTGAAGAAACTGGGCGCGGCAGGCGTTGTCGTCGCGGGTTCCGGCGTTCAGGCTATTTTCGGTACGAAATCCGATAACCTGAAAACGGAAATGGATGAGTACATCCGTAACAGCTAAGCAGTAATGATGTTGGGGAGAATTAAGGCAGCCATTCGGCTGCCTTTTTTAATGGCGCTTTATATGCCGCTCTCCGACAGTCTGTCAGAACTGATAATTGGCGGTGAGGCTGACGTTACGCGGCGCGCCGTAAACAATGGAACCATCAATATTGGTGTCGTAGGTTTTATCGAACAGGTTGTTGATGTTTCCCTGTACGGAGAAATTTTTCGTCACCTGATAGCGGGTAAACAGATCGACCAGCGCATAGCTGCCCTGTTCGGCGCGAAAAGTGCCGTACGGCGTCGTGGTATCTTTGTAAACCCGATTCTGCCAGTTCACACCGCCGCCGACCGTCAGCTCCGGTATCGCCGGCAGACGATAGCGGGTGAATAACTTCACGCTGGTGCGCGGGAGATTAGGGTTCACGGCGTTACCTTCATTGTCCTCGGCAACATATCGGGTAGCCCCGAAAGTCATCTGCCAGTTATCGGTAATTGCGCCGTTCACTTCGAATTCGACGCCTTTGCTCACCGTTCCGTCAGTAGACTTCCAGGCAAACTCCCCATTATTGCCAGGGATGGGAATAGTGGTTGCCTGAGCGACGTTATCCTGCTCAATGCGGAACACGGACAACGTGGTGGTGAGGCGGCTGTTCATCCAGTCGGACTTCAGGCCCGCTTCATAGTTATTACCGGTAATCGGAGCCAGATATTGACCCGCTTTGTCGCGTTTATTCTGCGGCTGAAAGATAGAGGTATAACTGGCATAAGCGGACCAGTTGTCGTTGATATCATAAATCAGCCCGGCATACGGCGTGGTATGGTTTTTCTCCATGCTGTAGGTCAGTGTATCAACACGCCAGTTGGTATAACGAGCGCCAAGAATCAGATGCAGCGGGTCGGCCAGCGAAATGCGCGTAGCGGCATACAGCGATTTCATATGCGTGGTATCGTCCTGCGCCAGATTTTGTGGCGCCCAGTGGGTTTGGGGGAAATTACCGTTAAAGGCGCTGAAGTTGCCAATGTCGTCCGGAAAGACGTTCGCCCAGGCGCTAAAATAGCGGTTATTCTGCTTACTATAACTGCCGCCAAACATCATATTGTGCTGACGGCCAAACAGCTCATAAGCGCCATCGGCAAAGAGATCTATGGCATCTACTTTGCGCTTGCCGCTGTTCCAGCCCGTACCGCCGACCACGGGGTAGCTTGCGCCATAAGGACTCACTAGCGTACCTGTCTCTTTATCGACTAACGCATCGATATACATCATTTTACTGTCGAATTTGACCTCAGTATGGGTCGCATTCAGGGTCGCCTGCCAGCTTTCGGCAAAACGCTGCTTAAGCGTGACGAAGAATTTATTTATCTCTTTGTTGTTATAAGCCCAGTCCGGGGCGGTACTACGCGCGCGGTCATAGCTATTTTTGCTGCCATCGGTGTTCCAGCGCGGCAGACCGCCCCAGGTCGGGCTATTGACATCAATTTTTTGATATTCATAACCGGCTGAAAGGCCAGTGGTTGCACCCAGATCGGCATCGACAATTCCGGAAAAGAACGCTTTCTCACTGTTATAGCGGTCCAGCCAGGAATCATTATTCTGATAACCCGCCACGATGCGCCCACGGACATTGCCGTCTGCGGTGAGCGGACTTTGCAGATCCATGACGTAACGCTGCTTATTCCAGCTACCGTATTCTGTGGAGACGTTACCTTTGAACTCCCGACTGGTGGCGTGTTTACGAATCATATTTATTGAGGCAGAAGGATTACCGGTTCCGGTCATCAGCCCATTCGCGCCGCGAACCACCTCCACGCGCTCATACAGCGCGGTATCCGTTAGCGCATCGCCCAGATTCCAGCGGGACTCAAAATACGTTGGAATACCGTCAACCATATAGTTGTCAATTTCAAATCCGCGCGAGTAATAGCTGATGCGATCGGAGTCAGCCTGGCTTCCGCTGATCCCCAGCGTATTGGTCATCACCTCGCCCAGGGTTTGCAACTGCTGGTCTTCCATACGCTGTTGGCTGACAATACTGACCGACTGCGGGATATCGCGCTGAGTCATCGGCATTTTGGTGCCCGCAGCGGTCGTTTTCACGCTGTAATCCTGTTCTTCGCGGTTTACGGCGTCAGCGGTCGTCGCGCCTTCGACAATAACGGTATCCTCAGCCGCGAAGGCGGCAGGCATAAATGCCATCGCCATACCCATAGCTAACAGCGACGGTGCGGCGGTGGACGGAAGGTGTTTGTCCCGGCGGTATTGAATGAAAGACATCTGAAAATCCTTGCTTGTTATTGGGGTAAGTTCAGGACGTATGACGTTGAACCTTTTCATTCTTTGCTAGTTAATGCGCATAAAAATGCAAATGAGAAATATACGCATTTGTATTAAATGTGTAAAACGGTATAAACAGGGAAACTAAAAATATTTTTTAAGCGTACAAAGGCGTCATGGCAGGGGGATATGGCGGTAAGTCCAGCATGTAGTCATTTTTCGCTTAATAAATCGTGGGTTAAAGTTGAAAGAGCGTCGGTAACTCGCTCATACTCTATACTCGCAGTATGGCTCGGCGTAGCATGTGCGCTGCAAGGGCTATTATGAAAAAGGAAAACGTCGTGGCAGAAGAAACTATATTCAGCAAAATTATTCGTCGTGAAATCCCTTCGGATATCGTTTATCAGGATGAGCTGGTCACCGCCTTTCGTGATATTTCACCGCAGGCGCCGACGCATATCTTGATTATTCCCAATATCCTGATCCCAACCGTCAATGACGTGACGGCGGAACATGAACAGGCGTTAGGTCGGATGATCACCGTGGCGGCGAAAATCGCCGAACAAGAAGGCATTGCCGAAGATGGGTATCGTTTAATCATGAATACCAACCGTCATGGGGGCCAGGAGGTTTATCATATCCATATGCACCTACTGGGCGGCCGCCCGCTAGGCCCGATGCTGGCGCATAAAGGCTTGTAAGTATGATCAAAGGATGCATCGCGGTTTCTCTGGGCTTGCTGCTGCTTACCGGCTGCCGGTCACACCCTGAAATTCCGGTAAGCGACGCGCAGTCGCTGGTGATGGAGTCCACGGTTCTGGCGGCGGGCGTCACCGCAGAGCCGCCTGAACTGACGGCGTCTGATATCCAGCCATCAGCCTCTTCCCGCGTCTATAACGAAAGGCAAGAGCCCATAACCGTTCATTATCGGTTTTACTGGTATGACGCGCGGGGGCTGGAGATGCATCCGCTGGAGGCGCCGCGTAGCGTAACCATACCCGCGCGTTCGTCGGTAACGCTATTTGGCAGCGCCAATTATCTGGGGGCGCATAAGGTCAGGCTTTATCTTTATTTGTGAGGAGTGAATTTTGATGACAAAAATGCATCGCTACGCTGCCATTGCTGCGCTGGCGATATTTCTCTCCGGGTGTATGGCGCAACGTCAACCTGCGCCAGTTGAAGAGGTAAAACCAGCGCCAGAACAACCCGCGCAGCCGCCGCAACCTCCTGTTGTGCCGTCTGTGCCAACCATTCCACAGCAACCGGGGCCGATCGAACATGAAGATCAAACGGGCCAGCCAGCGCCTAAGGTGCGCCACTATGACTGGAACGGCGCGATGCAACCGCTGGTCAGCAAAATGTTGCAGGCTGATGGCGTGATGGCCGGAAGCGTATTGCTTGTCGACAGCGTGAATAACCGGACGAATGGGTCATTAAATGCGAACGAGGCAACGGAAACGTTACGTAATGCGCTGGCGAACAACGGTAAATTTACGCTGGTCTCCGTACAGCAACTCGCGATGGCAAAACAGCAGCTAGGGTTGTCTCCGCAGGATAGTCTGGGAACGCGCAGTAAAGCTATTGGCATTGCGCGCAATGTCGGGGCGCAATATGTACTTTACTCCAGCGCATCCGGTAACGTTAACGCGCCTGCATTACAGATGCAGTTAATGCTGGTGCAAACTGGCGAGATAATCTGGTCAGGTAAAGGTGCGGTCCAACAACAATAATCCCTTAACGCGCGACGAGATCCTGTCGCGCTATTTTCCCCAGTATCGTCCCGCCGTCGCCGCATCGCAGGGGCTAAGCGGCGGGAGCGGTATTATTGCCCACGATACTCACCGTATCGTGCTGCGCCGTCATCACGACCCCGACGCTCCACCAGCCCATTTTTTACGTCATTACCGCGCCTTATCCCAATTGCCGGCCTGTCTTGCGCCGCGAGCGCTTTTTTATACGCCAGGCTGGATGGCGGTAGAATATCTGCATGGTGTGGTAAATTCCGCTCTGCCAGATGCCGACGAACTGGCGGCCTTACTGTATCATTTGCATCAACAGCCGCGTTTTGGCTGGCGTATCGCGCTATCGCCACTATTGGCGCAGTACTGGTCGTGTTGCGATCCGGCAAGGCGTACGCCGTTTTGGTTGCGGCGGCTCAAACAGTTGCAAAAAAACGGAGAACCTCGCCCGCTGCGGCTCGCGCCTTTGCATATGGATGTCCATGGCGACAATATAGTATTAACGCCCGCCGGGTTGAGACTGATTGACTGGGAGTATGCCGGAGACGGCGATATTGCGTTGGAGCTGGCGGCAGTATGGGTTGAGGATGAACGCCAGCACCGACAACTGGCAGACGCTTATGCCGCGCGCGCGCGAATCGACGCCCGGCAACTATGGCGACAGATACGATTATGGCACCCCTGGGTCATTATGCTAAAAGCAGGGTGGTTCGAATACCGCTGGCGACAAACCGGCGAGCAACAATTTATCAGGCTGGCCGATGAAACCTGGCGCCAGCTACGTATGAAAGGATAAGGAGAGCAGTGTGGGCCCAGTAATGTTGAATGTCGAAGGATGTGAGCTGGATGCGGAGGAGCGCGAGATACTGGCGCATCCGCTGGTTGGCGGGCTTATTCTGTTCACGCGTAATTACCATGACCCGGAACAGCTGCGCGAATTAGTGCGCCAGATTCGGGCGGCATCGCGTAACCATCTGGTGGTGGCCGTCGATCAGGAAGGCGGGCGCGTACAGCGTTTCCGTGAAGGGTTTACCCGCCTGCCCGCGGCGCAATCTTTTTTTGCGCTGCATGGGCTGGAAGAGGGGGGACGACTGGCGCAGGAGGCAGGGTGGCTGATGGCCAGCGAAATGATCGCGATGGATATTGATATCAGTTTTGCGCCAGTGCTGGACGTCGGGCATATCAGCGCGGCAATTGGCGAGCGCTCCTATCATGCCGATCCCGCAAAAGCGTTGGCAATGGCAACGCGCTTTATTGACGGCATGCATGACGCCGGGATGAAAACGACCGGTAAGCATTTCCCCGGCCACGGCGCGGTCACGGCGGACTCCCACAAAGAGACGCCGTGCGATCCACGTCCTGAAACGGATATCCGTGGCAAAGATATGTCGGTGTTCCGCACGCTGATTAGCGAGAATAAACTGGATGCGATTATGCCTGCCCACGTGATCTACCGCGCTATCGATCCACGCCCGGCAAGCGGTTCGCCGTACTGGCTGAAAACGGTGCTGCGTCAGGAGTTAGGCTTTGACGGCGTCATTTTCTCCGACGATCTGTCGATGGAGGGCGCGGCGATTATGGGCAGCTATGCTGAGCGCGCTCAGGCGTCGCTGGATGCGGGTTGCGATATGATTCTGGTCTGCAATAATCGTAAAGGCGCAGTCAGCGTGTTGGATAATCTGTCGCCGATCAAAGCAGAACGTGTTACACGTTTGTATCATAAAGGTTCATTTTCACGCCGGGAGCTCATGGACTCAGCACGCTGGAAAACAGCCAGCGCCCAGCTCAACCAGTTACATGAACGCTGGCAGGAAGAAAAAGCAGGTCATTAACTCGAGTTTTCGTGAGGGTGCCAGATGATTATTTATTTACACGGTTTTGATTCAAATAGTCCGGGCAACCATGAAAAAGTGTTGCAATTACAGTTTATCGACCCGGATGTTCGGCTGGTAAGCTACAGTACGCGGCATCCTAAGCACGATATGCAGCATCTGCTGAAAGAAGTGGACAAAATGTTGCAGTTGAATGTGGACGAGCGCCCTTTAATCTGTGGCGTGGGGCTGGGCGGTTACTGGGCGGAGCGGATTGGCTTTTTGTGCGATATCCGTCAGGTGGTTTTTAACCCGAACCTGTTCCCCTATGAAAACATGGAGGGGAAAATCGATCGCCCGGAAGAATATGCGGACATCGCTACAAAGTGCGTGACCAACTTTCGCGAAAAAAATCGCGATCGTTGTCTGGTGATCCTCTCGCGTCATGACGAAGCGCTGGACAGCCAACGCTCAGCGCAAGCGCTTCACCCGTTTTATGAAATTGTGTGGGATGAGGAACAGACTCACAAATTCAAAAATATTTCGCCGCATTTGCAACGTATCAAAGCGTTTAAAACGCTGGGATAACGCCCCCGGCAATATGGCGTTATCAGTGACCGGATAACCAGCCTTGCGGCTGGTTTTTTTATGCTCAATTCTCGCAAACTGTCTATCTTTTCAGCATGAAAACTTGATGCACATCAATTTTGGTATGACCAATGCACCGTTCATGCTATTCTCATATCAGAAGCTTATTCTCATTAACGTAACTTGTTGTTAATTAAAGGCTATGCTAATAACTTTTAATTAACAATTGGTTAATAAATTTAAGGGGGTCACGTTGACTACACCATTAAAAAAGATCGTGATTGTCGGCGGCGGCGCTGGCGGGCTGGAAATGGCGACGCAGTTAGGCCATAAACTGGGGCGCAAGAAAAAAGCGAAAATCACGCTGGTAGACAGAAATCACAGCCATCTGTGGAAACCATTGTTGCACGAAGTGGCGACTGGCTCGCTGGACGAAGGCGTGGATGCACTGAGCTATCTGGCTCATGCGCGTAATCATGGTTTCCAGTTCCAGCTGGGGTCGGTGATGGATATCGATCGCGAAGCGAAAACCATCACCATTGCCGAGTTGCGTGATGAAAAGGGCGAACTGCTGGTGCCGGAGCGCAAAATCGCGTATGACACGCTGGTGATGGCGCTGGGCAGCACCTCTAATGATTTCAACACGCCGGGCGTGAAAGAGCACTGTATCTTCCTCGATAACCCGCATCAGGCGCGCCGTTTTCACCAGGAGATGCTGAACCTGTTCCTCAAGTATTCGGCTAATCTGGGCGCGAACGGTAAGGTCAATATCGCCATCGTTGGCGGCGGTGCGACGGGGGTTGAGCTGTCGGCTGAACTGCATAATGCGGTAAAACAGCTGCATAGCTATGGTTATAAGGGGCTGACCAACGACGCGCTGAACGTGACGTTGGTTGAGGCTGGCGAGCGTATTCTGCCTGCGTTGCCGCCGCGTATCTCCAGCGCCGCGCATAATGAACTGACCAAACTGGGCGTTCGCGTACTGACGCAAACTATGGTCACCAGCGCCGACGAAGGCGGTCTGCATACGAAAGAAGGTGAATATATTCAGGCCGATCTGATGGTGTGGGCGGCGGGTATCAAAGCGCCAGATTTTATGAAAGAGATTGGTGGTCTGGAAACGAACCGCATCAACCAACTGGTGGTGGAACCGACGCTGCAAACCACGCGCGATCCTGATATTTATGCGATTGGCGACTGCGCTTCCTGCGCACGTCCGGAGGGAGGTTTTGTGCCGCCTCGCGCTCAGGCGGCGCATCAGATGGCTACCTGCGCGATGAATAACATTCTGGCGCAGATGAATGGCAAACCGCTGAAAGCTTACCAGTATAAAGATCATGGATCGCTGGTCTCTCTGTCCAACTTCTCTACCGTGGGTAGTCTGATGGGGAACCTGACCCGCGGTTCAATGATGATTGAAGGACGTATCGCCCGCTTCGTGTATATCTCGCTATACCGTATGCACCAGATAGCGCTGCATGGATACTTTAAAACCGGCCTGATGATGCTGGTGGGCAGTATTAACCGCGTCATTCGTCCGCGCCTGAAACTGCATTAATTTCTCTGCGTCTCACCGGCTGCTCGCGCCGGTGAGCGCTTCTCCATCACTCGCTTCGGAGTTGTCCGAATCCTTCAGCTTTACCGCCTCATCCCGCATTTTTCATCCTCATTCCGATTGGCTTTGTTCGCATACTGGTTGCAAAATTGTTACCAATAGCAACGAAGGAGGAACTCCCGTGAATAAATCAATGTTGGCGGGTATAGGGATTGGCGTAGCGGCTGCGCTGGGTGTGGCGGCAGTGGCCAGTCTCAACGTATTTGATCGTGGTCCGCAGTATGCGCAGGTGATATCGGCTAAACCGATTAAAGAGACGGTAAAAACGCCGCGTCAGGAGTGCCGTAATGTCACGGTCACGCATCGCAGACCGGTTCAGGACGAAAACCGTATTGCCGGCTCGGTGCTTGGCGCAGTAGCAGGCGGCGTGATTGGACATCAATTTGGCGGCGGTCGTGGTAAAGATGTGGCGACGGTCGTCGGGGCGCTGGGCGGCGGTTATGCTGGCAATCAAATCCAGGGGTCAATGCAGGAAAGTGATACTTACACTACCACGCAGCAACGCTGTAAGACGGTGTATGACAAATCTGAAAAGATGCTTGGCTACGACGTGACCTACAAAATTGGCGATCAGCAGGGCAAAATCCGCATGGATAAAGACCCCGGAACGCAAATTCCCCTCGACGGCAATGGCCAACTGGTTCTGAATAACAAAGCATAAAAAAGCTGTACTCTGCAAGTTAGCCCCTCATTCGCTCAGGCTGAGGGGCTTTTTTTTATCCGAAGCCGCGTCGTTCAGGACTTGAGCAGTTCAGGCCAGATGCGCAGAGTCGTACGCGTAATTTGCATCAGTTGTTCGAAGGTGGCACCTTCACGGGCGCTGATCGACATTCCCTGTAAAATACAGTTTATATATTCTGCGAGCGCCTGCGGGTTACAGTGCGCCGGAATTTCACCGCGCTCCTGACGTTGGCGCAGAAACTGGATGAGCGTCTGTTCCTGCATGGCGTGGCGTGATTTTACCGTGCGGGCGATATCGCGCGAGGAGGCGGCCAGGGTGGCGGACGTATTAATCATAAAGCAGCCAGCCGGCGTGTCTGTACTGGTAAAGCAGGCGGCAATTTCTGTGAAGTAATCTTCCAGCGCCGATTCTACGCTTTTCTCTTCACAAAAGAGCTGGGCTTCGTGTTTTGAGGCAAAGCGAGTGATGTAGCGATCCAGGACAGCGCGAAATAATCCTTCTTTGTTAGTGAATTCCGCATAGAGAGTAGGCGCTTTCGCCCCGGTAGCCTCTACGAGATCGGCAAGCGAAGTTGCTTCATAGCCGTGCTGCCAGAAGAGAGTCATGGCCTTATCAAGCGCGGCTTCCCTGTCGAACACTTTTGGTCGGCCACGGCTTTTCTTCGCGCAACTCGTGGTATCCGTTGTCATGATGCCGTTGTACCTGTTTAAAGAGCGGTCTCTCTATTATAAAAACAAACCACTTCTGGCTCCAGAGTATTCATTAGAAAAATAAATCAATTCTATTCACATGAAAAATAACATCTTTATAAATTATATAACGATCATTATAAAAATAGGTTGACGTGTGATGTAGATCACATCTATGATTAATTTATCGATCGTTAAGTTAATGCTTACGACACCCATTCATCTGCTAAAGGTCATCACTATGAAAAACGTAAAAACCCTCATCGCTGCTGCGGTACTGAGTTCGCTCTCATTCGCCAGCTTCGCCGCCGTTGAAGTTCAGGCAACGCCAGAAGGTCAACAGAAGTTCGGCACCATTTCCGCGAATGGCGGCACGAATCTGGGCTCGCTGGAAGATCAGCTGGCGCAAAAAGCGCAGGAGATGGGGGCGAAGTCTTTCCGTATTACCTCTGTTACCGGCCCGAATACCCTCCACGGTACGGCGGTAATCTATAAGTAAGCATTAACCCTCATTAATGCCGCTGCGATTGCCACAATAAAAAGAGAAAGCCTCGCGATGCATCGCGAGGCTTTTTTGTCGGTCAGCTATTCACGCTTACAGCGTCTGCGGTTTCGCCTCTGATTGACGGGTTACATCCACCGGCATTCCGGAGCGCACTTCCATAACATGTTCCATCACCGCGGCGTCGGTCTGCGGCGCGTCCTTAAAGGTCTGCATCGGGCCATTCAGCACAATCGGCAGCACCTGCGGATCGTCGCCTATATTTTTAGACAGCGGCTGATGAACTTCCACCAGTCGCACGCCGCCTGGCTCCACCGAGGCTTTAATCGGCGTATTGATAATATTCACTTTGGTTCCCGGCGTGACCTGACGGAACAATGTCTCTATATCACCGTCGCGCAGACGGATACAGCCGGAACTGACGCGCATACCAATGCCAAAATCGGCATTCGTGCCATGTAACAGATAGACGCCGCCGTAGGCCGCTAAACGAATCGCGTGATGCCCCATTGGGTTATCGGGACCGGCAGGCACCACGGCGGGGAGATCGATACCTTGCGCTTTATAACGGGCGCGAATATTGGCGGTCGGCGTCCAGGTTGGATTGGCGCGTTTATCCGAAATGGTCGTCACCATCGTTGGCGTCAGGGTATCGCCGCCTAGTTGGCCAATCCCGATAGGGTAGACCGTGACCGTATTTTTCCCCGGTTGATAATAGTAAAGCCGTAATTCCGCGAGGTTAATGACGATACCTTCACGTGGCGCGTCCGGTAGCAGCGTTTGCAGCGGAATCGTCAGCACGCTGCCTGCGCGTGGCACGTAAGGATCAATGCCGGGGTTGGCCTGTAACAGGGCTAAAAAGCCCACGTTATATTTTTTGGCGATCGCCTCCAGCGAGCCGCCGTCGTCTTCAACGACATGGAATTTATTTTCTCCCACCAGTCGACTGCCGGGGGGCGGAAGAGGCCACGTATTCGCCTGCGCGGGAAGGGCAAGCATGATGGTCGCGGTAAGCGCAAGCAACGCCCACCAGCGAGAGAGTCGCGTATTGTTGAACATTATAATAAACCCATGATTATTATGTGGTTATTTTTATAAAAGAGGAAATAAGAATTATGGCGGCTGGCTGTGTCTGGAACTGCAGGGAAGTGCAAAGAATTTGTAAAGATTAGGCCGGACGCAGAGTAATGACGCCCGGCCTGACGCTTATGCAATAGCGTTTTCTTCCAGTTGCTGCATAAACTGGCGTACCCAGTCTATACGCGTTTTACGTTCGCTTAAATCCTGAATAAACTTGAGGCGCGTCGGGCCATCCAGACGGAAATGCTGCGGCTGTTTTTGCAGCAACCCGATAAGCCAGGCGGGGTCAACGTGGTTTTTCTCGGCGAACTCAATCGTTCCGCCTTTCTCGTTACCCTCCAGTTTTCGGATGCCGAGCTTTTGCGCCTGTTGGCGCAGGCGTGCGATATCCAGCAGATTACGCGCCGGATCGGGCAGCAGGCCGAAGCGGTCGATCAATTCCACTTTGATCTCTTCCAGCTCGTTTTCGTTCTTCGCGCTGGCAATGCGTTTATAGAATGACAGCCGGGTATTAACATCCGGAATAAAATCATCCGGCAGTAACGACGGCATTCGCAGCTCGACTTCCGTTTGCTGACTGGTGAGATCTTCCAGCGAGGGTTCGCGGCCTGCTTTCAGCGCATCGACGGCGTTTTCCAGCAATTCCATGTAGAGTGAGAAGCCGATGGTTTCCATTGAGCCGCTTTGCTCTTCGCCAAGCAGTTCGCCCGCGCCGCGGATCTCCAGATCGTGAGTCGCCAGCGCAAACCCGGCGCCTAAATCCTCCAGCGACGCAATCGCCTCCAGCCGTTTTTGCGCATCGGTGGTCATGGCCTTAGGATGTGGCGTCAACAGCCAGGCGTAGGCCTGGTGGTGCGAGCGCCCAACGCGGCCACGCAGCTGGTGCAACTGCGCGAGGCCGAAATGATCCGCGCGTTCAATGATGATCGTGTTAGCGGTGGGAATGTCGATCCCCGTTTCGATAATGGTAGTACACACCAGCACATTAAAACGTTGATGGTGGAAATCATTCATGACCCGTTCCAGCTCACGTTCTCGCATCTGCCCGTGGCCTATAGCGATTCGCGCTTCCGGCACCAGTTCCGCCAGCCGCTCTGCGGCTTTCTGAATATTTTCGACGTCATTGTACAAATAGTAAACCTGACCGCCGCGCAG
This sequence comes from Salmonella sp. NW1250, assembly GCF_051812965.1. Lineage (NCBI taxonomy): Bacteria > Pseudomonadati > Pseudomonadota > Gammaproteobacteria > Enterobacterales > Enterobacteriaceae > Salmonella > Salmonella sp. NW1250. Next base: position 75,165 of record NZ_JAMNDD010000001.1, read on the forward strand.
GATTTCACGCAGAATCGCTTCCCTTACTACCAGGCTATCATACTCGCGGACAAAGGTTTTTACCGCCAGACGACGGGCAGGGGGGGTGGCGATAATGGAGAGATCGCGCATACCGCTCATCGCCATATTCAGCGTCCGCGGGATCGGCGTCGCCGTGAGCGTCAGAATATCGACATCGGCGCGCATCGCCTTAATTCGCTCTTTGTGGCGCACGCCGAAACGGTGCTCTTCATCGACAATCAGCAGGCCGAGGTCGCGCAGCTTCACATCGCTTTGTAGCAGTTTATGCGTACCGATCAGAATATCGATCTTACCCTCGGCGGCTTCCGCCAGGATTTGCGTCTGCTCTTTGGCGCTGCGAAAGCGGGACAGCATCTCAATGCGTACCGGCCAGTTGGCGAAACGGTCGCGGAAGTTGTCATAGTGTTGCTGCGCCAGCAGCGTAGTCGGCACCAGTACCGCTACTTGTTTATGGTTTTCCACTGCCAGGAACGCGGCGCGCATCGCCACTTCGGTTTTGCCGAAGCCGACGTCGCCGCACACCAGCCTGTCCATCGCCAGCGGTTGGCACATATCGCTCAATACGGCGTTAATCGCCTGTGCCTGATCGGGCGTCGTTTCAAACGGGAAGCTGTCGCAGAATAACTGATACTGCTCACGATCATGCTTAAAGGCAAAACCCTCTTTTGCCGCCCGTTGCGCATAAATATCCAACAGTTCCGCTGCGACATCGCGCACTTTTTCCGCCGCTTTCTGCCGGGCGCGCGACCAGGCGTCGCCGCCCAGTTTATGCAGCGGCGCACTTTCTTCCGCGCCGCCGGCATAGCGGCTAATCAGATGCAATGAGGAGACCGGCACATACAGTTTGGCGTCATTGGCGTAGGTGAGCATCAGATACTCACCCTTGATGCCGCCAGCCTCCAGAGTGGTCATGCCGGCATAGCGTCCGACGCCGTGCTCCAGATGCACTACCGGTTGACCGACGTGGAGCTCCGCCAGGTTACGAATCAACGTATCCGGGTTGATCGTGCGGCGGGAATCCAGGCGGCGACGCGCCACCCGCTCACCCAAGAGATCGCTTTCACAAATCAGCGCCAGATTGCGTTGGGTGTCGATAAAGCCATGTTCTGCGGCGCCAATCATCAGATAGCGTCCCGCATCCTGCGCCTCGTCCAGGCGTAATATTCGCTTCGGCGCGATTTTTATGCGAGCCAGGAGCTCTCCCAGCGCTTCGCGGCGTCCTTCGCTTTCCACCGAAAAAATCACCGGACCGCTGAAAGATTCGAGGAATTTACGCAGCGCGTCCAGCGGCGCTTTCTGCTGTGCCTGGATAGCCAAATCCGGTAATTTCTGGAAACCAAGATTGGTATTGGCGGCTTTTTCCGGCAGATGGTCGGTTTTAAGCTGGAGGCGAGGCCAGCGTTTAAGCTCGGAAAAGAGCTCATCTACCCGTAGCCAGAGGGCTTCCGGCGGCAAAAGCGGGCGCATAGGATCGACGCCGCGATTTTCAAAACGTGCCAGCGTATCGGCCTGAAAGCGTTCGGCGCTGGTTTCCAGCGAGCCGGTATTCACCACCAGAGTATTGGCGGGGAAATAGCTAAATAATGGCGGTAACGGTTCGCTGAAAAAGAGCGGCTGCCAGTATTCGATCCCGGCGGGCAGAGTGCCTTTGCTGACCTGCTGATAGATGTGCTCGGCGTCGCGTTTTACCTCAAAGGTATCGCGCCACTGGCTACGGAAAAGCTCAATAGCGGCTTTGTCGGTAGGAAATTCGTGCGCGGGCAACAAATTGATGGCCTCGACCTCCTCCAGCGTACGTTGGGTATCCGCGTCAAACAGACGCAGGCTGTCGATTTCATCATCAAAAAAGTCGAGGCGATAAGGTTGTTCGCTGCCCATCGGAAAGAGATCCAACAGCGCGCCGCGCGTCGCGTATTCGCCATGCTCCATCACCTGATCGACATGCCGATAACCGGCGCTGTCAAGCTGCGCGCGCAGAGCGTCGCGGGACAGCCGCTGGCCTTTTTTCATCACCAGCGCATGACCATGCAGATAGCTATGCGGACAAACGCGCTGCATCAGGGTGTTTACCGGTACAATCAAGACGCCGCGCTGCATTGACGGCAACTGGTAGAGCGTGGACAGGCGCGAAGAGATAATTTCCTGATGCGGGGAGAAGCTGTCATACGGTAGCGTTTCCCAGTCCGCCAGGTTCATCACCATCTGATCGGTAAACTGGCGGATTTCATCATGCAATCGCAGAGCATTTTGCATGTCAGGCGCTATGAGTACCACCGGACCGGCATGGCGTTCGGCTATCTCCGCCACCAGCGTAGCGCAGGCGGCGCCGGTAAGTTCGCCCAACTGGCGCTGATCGCCCGCTTTTGTCGGCAGCGTGTAACGTTGTTTTTCAGGCATAACGGTTGTCAGTATCTCTTTTTGTTTTACGCCGCACTCTACGCGTCACCCTTCAGGCTGCTTCATGGTTGGCTGCGCGCCGGGACAGCATGAAGGACTCAGGTATTCAGGGGCATATGACTGATAAGCAATGTTCTTTATTATCCGCGATCGTTGTTTATTAGCAAATTGAATCCGCCGGATAACACGTCGAACAGGTAAAGTATGAACATGTAAGTGACTTGATTTGTCGGCCTTATTCAGAATAGCGCTGACGAACTCTTACGGTTCAGACATTTACGCATTCCGCTTTCGCTTATATACTCGGGACTTTGCTAACAGCAACCAGACGGATTACATGTATCAACCTGTCGCTCTATTCATCGGCCTGCGTTACATGCGCGGGCGTGCAGCAGATCGCTTCGGTCGCTTCGTTTCCTGGCTTTCCACTATCGGCATTACCCTGGGGGTGATGGCGCTGGTCACGGTATTGTCGGTGATGAACGGTTTTGAGCGCGAACTGCAAAATAACATTCTTGGTTTGATGCCTCAGGCCATCCTCTCTGCTGAACATGGTTCTCTTAACCCGAATCAGATGCCGGAAAAAGCGGTGAATCTGCAAGGCGTTAACCGTATTGCGCCGCTGACGACGGGCGATGTCGTACTGCAAAGCGCGCGTAGCGTTGCGGTTGGCGTGATGTTGGGTATCGAGCCGGCGCAAAAAGATCCGTTAACGCCGTATCTGGTCAATGTGAAGCAAAGCGAATTACAGCCGGGTAAGTATAATGTCATCCTCGGCGAGCAGCTCGCCGGACAGTTAGGGGTCAACCGCGGCGATCAGATTCGGCTAATGGTGCCATCTGCCAGCCAGTTTACGCCAATGGGACGTCTGCCCAGCCAGCGTCTGTTTACGGTGATTGGCACATTTGCCGCCAATAGCGAGGTCGATGGCTATGAAATGCTGGTCAATATTCAGGACGCATCGCGTTTAATGCGCTATCCGGCAGGCAATATTACCGGCTGGCGTCTGTGGCTGGATGAACCGCTGCAAGTCGATACCCTCAGCCAACAGACGCTGCCGCAAGGCACTAAGTGGCAGGACTGGCGCGAACGTAAAGGCGAGTTGTTCCAGGCTGTGCGCATGGAAAAGAACATGATGGGATTGTTGCTGAGCCTCATCGTGGCGGTCGCGGCTTTTAACATTATTACTTCGTTGGGTCTGATGGTCATGGAGAAGCAGGGCGAAGTGGCGATTTTACAAACTCAAGGGCTGACACCGCGACAAATTATGATGGTCTTTATGGTGCAGGGCGCCAGCGCCGGGATTATCGGCGCGCTGTTGGGCGCCGCGCTGGGCGCATTGCTTGCCAGCCAACTGAATAACCTGATGCCGATCATCGGCGCGTTTCTGGATGGCGCTGCGTTGCCCGTGGCGATAGAGCCGTTACAGGTGATCGTTATCGCGCTGGTGGCAATGGCCATCGCGCTGCTTTCTACGCTTTATCCTTCCTGGCGCGCTGCCGCCACTCAACCCGCTGAGGCTTTACGTTATGAATAAGATCCTGTTGCAATGCGACAACCTGTGCAAACGCTATCAGGAAGGCACCGTACAAACCGACGTGTTGCACGATGTCAGCTTCAGTATCGGCGAAGGCGAAATGATGGCGATCGTCGGCAGTTCCGGTTCGGGTAAAAGTACGTTGCTGCATCTGTTAGGCGGGCTGGATACGCCTACCTCCGGCGATGTGATTTTTAGCGGCCAGCCGATGAGCAAACTCTCTTCTGCGGCAAAAGCGGAATTACGTAACCAGAAACTGGGGTTTATCTATCAGTTTCATCATCTCCTGCCGGATTTTACGGCGCTGGAAAACGTGGCGATGCCATTATTGATTGGCAAAAAGAAACCGGCGGAGATTGACGCTCGGGCGCGAGAAATGTTGCATGCTGTAGGGCTGGAGCATCGCGCAACCCATCGACCTTCGGAACTTTCCGGCGGTGAGCGCCAGCGTGTCGCGATAGCGCGCGCGTTGGTGAATAACCCGCGTCTGGTACTGGCGGATGAGCCGACCGGTAATCTGGATGCGCGTAATGCCGACAGTATTTTTGAGCTTCTGGGCGAGTTAAATCGTCTGCAGGGAACCGCGTTTCTGGTGGTGACTCACGATTTGCAACTGGCGAAACGTATGAGCCGCCAGCTTGAGATGCGCGATGGCCGCCTGACGGCGGAACTGAGCCTGATGGGGGCGGAGTAATGGCGTCGCCTTTATCATTGTTAATTGGCTTGCGTTTCAGCCGTGGACGGCGGCGCGGCGGTATGGTTTCGCTCATTTCCGTCATTTCTACCATCGGTATCGCGCTGGGCGTGGCGGTATTGATTGTCGGTTTAAGCGCGATGAACGGTTTCGAACGCGAGTTGAATAACCGTATTCTGGCGGTGGTTCCGCACGGGGAGATTGAAGCGGTCAATCAGCCGTGGACCAACTGGCGTGAAGCGCTGGCAAAAGTGCAGAAGGTGCCGGGCATTGCCGCCGCCGCGCCGTATATCAATTTTACCGGCCTGGTAGAGAGCGGGGCGAATTTGCGCGCCATTCAGGTTAAAGGCGTCGACCCTAAGCAAGAGCAGCAGCTTAGCGCGTTACCGTCATTTGTGCAAAATCACGCCTGGGATCATTTCAAAGCGGGCGAGCAGCAGATCATTATCGGTAAAGGCGTCGCCGATGCGCTGAACGTGAAACAGGGCGACTGGGTGTCCATCATGATCCCCAATGCGAATGCCGACCATAAGCTGCTCCAGCCCAAACGCGTGCGTTTGCATGTCATCGGGATTCTGCAACTGAGCGGCCAGCTCGATCACAGCTTCGCCATGATCCCGCTTGAGGATGCGCAGCAGTATCTGGATATGGGGTCCAGCGTTTCCGGTATCGCGCTTAAAGTCCACGACGTGTTTAATGCGAACAAACTGGTGCGTGACGCGGGTGAAGTGACTAACAGCTATGTCTACATTAAGAGCTGGATCGGCACCTACGGCTATATGTATCGCGATATCCAGATGATTCGCGCCATTATGTATCTGGCGATGATTCTGGTGATCGGCGTGGCCTGTTTTAATATCGTTTCCACCTTAGTGATGGCGGTAAAAGACAAAAGCGGCGACATTGCGGTATTAAGAACGCTGGGGGCGAAAGATGGTTTGATTCGTGCCATTTTCGTCTGGTACGGGCTACTGGCGGGCTTGCTGGGCAGTTTGATTGGCGTGGCGATCGGCGTTGTCGTTTCGCTTCAGCTTACCGCCATTATTAATGGGATTGAAAAGGCGATCGGGCATCAGTTTTTGTCCGGCGATATCTATTTTATCGACTTCCTGCCATCCGAATTACATTGGCTGGACGTTGTTTACGTACTGGTCACGGCGTTGTTGTTAAGCTTACTGGCGAGCTGGTATCCGGCGCGGCGGGCGAGCAACATTGACCCTGCGCGAGTATTGAGCGGCCAGTAATCGCGGAATATAAAAACAAGGAGCGGTGATGTATTACGGGTTTGACATTGGCGGAACAAAGATTGCGTTAGGCGTATTTGACTCAACGCGGCGGCTGCAGTGGGAAAAACGGGTTCCCACGCCTCATACCAGCTATAGCGCCTTTTTAGACGCTGTGTGCGAACTGGTCGCGGAAGCCGACCAGCGATTTGGCGTAAAAGGGTCGGTAGGGATTGGCATACCCGGTATGCCGGAAACCGAAGACGGCACGCTGTACGCCGCGAATGTCCCGGCAGCCAGCGGTAAGCCGTTGCGCGCCGATCTCAGCGCCCGACTGGATCGCGATGTGCGTCTGGACAATGACGCTAACTGTTTTGCCTTGTCCGAAGCCTGGGATGATGAATTCACGCAATACCCTTTGGTTATGGGGCTTATCCTCGGCACCGGCGTCGGCGGCGGCCTGGTGCTAAATGGGAAGCCGATTACCGGTCAGAGCTATATCACTGGCGAGTTTGGTCATATGCGTTTGCCGGTTGACGCGCTAACGTTGATGGGGTTTGATTTTCCTCTCCGCCGTTGTGGATGCGGTCAGATGGGCTGCATTGAGAATTATCTGTCCGGGCGCGGGTTTGCGTGGCTATATCAGCATTATTATGATCAATCGCTGCAGGCGCCGGAGATTATCGCGTTGTGGGAGCAAGGCGATGAGCAGGCGCACGCGCATGTTGAGCGCTATCTGGATTTACTGGCGGTTTGTCTGGGGAATATACTGACGATTGTCGATCCCGATTTATTGGTGATCGGCGGCGGACTATCGAACTTTACGGCAATAACAACGCAACTGGCGGAAAGACTGCCGCGCCATCTCCTCCCTGTTGCCCGCGCGCCGCGCATTGAGCGTGCGCGGCATGGGGATGCAGGTGGGATGCGCGGTGCTGCTTTTTTACATCTTACCGACTAATCAAAAAAAGAGGTTGTTATGCAGTCGCGTCGGTTTCATCGATTAAGCCGCTTTCGTAAAAATAAACGTCTGTTGCGTGAACGTCTGCGCCAGCGGATCTTTTTCAGAGACAGAGTGGTGCCGGAAATGATGGAAAACCCAAGAGTATTAGTCCTTACAGGTGCAGGAATTTCTGCAGAGTCTGGTATTCGTACGTTTCGCGCGGCGGATGGCCTTTGGGAAGAGCATCGGGTTGAAGATGTGGCGACGCCGGAAGGATTCGCCCGTAATCCAGGGCTGGTGCAGACATTTTATAATGCCCGCCGTCAGCAGCTTCAACAGCCGGAAATACAACCCAATGCGGCGCATCTGGCGTTAGCGAAGCTTGAAGAAGCGCTTGGCGATCGCTTTTTGCTGGTGACGCAAAACATCGACAATTTGCATGAACGCGCGGGCAATCGCAACATCATTCATATGCATGGCGAGCTGTTGAAGGTGCGCTGTTCGCAAAGCGGCCAAATTCTGGAATGGAACGGCGATGTGATGCCGGAAGATAAATGTCACTGCTGCCAGTTCCCGGCGCCGCTACGTCCGCACGTGGTGTGGTTTGGCGAGATGCCGCTTGGCATGGATGAAATTTATATGGCGCTGTCGATGGCGGATATTTTTATCGCCATTGGCACATCCGGTCATGTCTATCCGGCTGCGGGTTTTGTGCATGAAGCAAAACTGCACGGCGCACATACGGTGGAACTGAATCTTGAGCCAAGCCAGGTCGGCAGCGAGTTTGAAGAGAAGCACTACGGCCCGGCAAGCCAGGTTGTGCCGGAATTTGTTGATAAATTCCTGAAGGGGCTGTAGTGCTGTTTGCCCGGTAACGCCTTATCCGGCCTACATTTCACGTTACGTTCATCTGTAGGCCCGACAGGCGCTTTGGCTGAATTAGCGTCCTGCTTTTAGCTTCTGATAATACTCTTCATAAATGGCGCTGGCGTCGCCGACATCGTTTTGCCACTCGCCTTTGCTGATGGTTTGCGCATCCGGATAGAGCGACTTATCATTGGCGACCTCCGGGCTTAACAGCTTACGCGCCGCCAGGTTGGGGGTAGGGTAGCCGATGGTTTCTGCCACCTCTTTCGCGACGTCAGGACGCAGCAGGAAGTTGATTAGCTTCAGTGCACCCTCTTTATTCTTCGCATTCGCCGGAATAGCCAGGCTATCCATCCAGAAAATACCGCCTTCCTTCGGCCAGACGACCTCCAGCGGCGTGCCAGCCTGACGAGCAACGAAGGCCGAACCGTTCCACACCATCCCCAGGTTGACTTCCCCTTCCATATACGGATTCGCCGGATTATCGGAGTTGAAGGCCGCTACGTTCGGCATCAGTTTTTTCAACTCTTCATATGCCGCTTCAATCTCTTTCGGATCGGTAGTGTTACCGGAATAACCTAGCTTGCGCAGCGCCATCTGGAAGACTTCTCGCGCATCGTCGGTTAAAAGCAGGCTGTTTTTATATTCCGGTTTCCACAAGTCAGCCCAGCTGGTAATGGTTTTTGGATCGATAGCATCGCTGTTCACGCCAATCGCCGTTGCGCCCCAGATATACGGGACAGAATAATCGTTGTTGGGGTCAAACGGTTTGTTGAGCATTTCCGGATCGAGGTTGTGGAAATTGGTTAATTTCGACTTATCGATCTTCTGGATCATGCCTTCTTTGCGCATTTTGTCGACATAGTATGTAGAAGGAACAACCAGGTCATACGCGCCATCTTTATAGGTTTTGAGTTTGGCATACATGGTTTCGTTCGACTCGTAGGTCGAATAAATCACCTTAATGCCGGTCTCTTTAGTGAACTGTTCCAGCAGGCCCGGCGGCACATACTCAGTCCAGTTATAGAAATAGAGCGTGTCGTTGTCGGAGGCATGAGCGGTACTCATACCCAGCGCCAGGGCACCCGCCGCGAGCAGGTGGCGTGACCATTTTTTCATTTAACGTCCCCTGAATTACGGGCCTTATCGGCCCTTGGTTTTATCACGAGCAATAAGCTGGCTGGCAATGACCATTACCAGAGACAGCACCAATAAAACGGTCGCCAGCGCGTTCACTTCTGGTGAAACGCCGACTTTTACCATGGAATAAATCTTTAAGGGTAAAATTTCATAGCCCGGCCCGGTGACAAACGACGAGACCACTACATCGTCCATCGACAACGTAAAGCTCAGCAACCAGCCCGCCGCCACCGCCGGCATCGCCAGCGGCAGAATGATTTTGCGTAAAATCGTTACCTCACTGGCCCCCAGGTCTTTTGCGGCTTCCAGCATTCTGACATCAAAGCCTTTCAGGCGCGAATAGACCGTGACGACCACAAACGGCAGGCTAAAGGTGATGTGCGAGAACAGCAACGACCAAAAGCCCAGTTGAATGCCGAGTAACATAAACAGCACCAGCAGGGAGATCGCCATCACGATATCCGGCGACATCATTACTACAAACAGCATCCCGCTGACGAATGGCTTCCCGCGAAAGCGGTAGCGATAAAGCGCCACCGCGGTTAACGAGCCAATCAACGTGGCGAAGGTCGCTGAAAAAATCGCCATCGTCAGTGAATGTTGAGCGGCCTGCAACAGACTGTCGTTATTGACCAGGAGTTCGTACCATTTAGTGGTAAAGCCCTGCCAGTTAATGCCGAACCGCGAACTGTTGAAGGAGTTCACGATCAGAATAATGATGGGAATATACAGATACGCATAGATGGCAGTCATGAAACCGCCACGGAGCAGCCGACCGATCATTCAAGTTCCACCTTCTTATTCAGAGGATGGGGTGCTTTTAGAGTATTGAAAATGATCAATTTTTTCTCTTCTCCAAAATCTCTCCAAAACGTCTCGCGGTTATCAGCAGCCAGGAAGAAGCAAGCTGCCGCTTGAAGCCGCGAATTTTACAACAAATTGCCAGACGAGCGGGAAAAAAAGGCCATTTAAATGACTATTCTCATCCGATCCGGTCATATGCGGCATTATTGCGCCAGGCAAGAGGTTACTCTGTAGGCAAACAGGAAGTACGTGAGTAAACCCTGAACGTGACGTCTGAGAAAGCGTCGTCTGATTTTATAAAAAACAACATAAGCAGCCGCTTTGTTGTTCTGAGCGAACGTGTAGCGTGGTTAACTGTTCTTCCGCCATTTTTTGTATAGCCTGGGGGTCTATTCTAAAAATGGCGTGAAAAACCTTATCAGAGATGGCTTCGATTATCTCAGCTAACATACTTTGGCTGGTGCTGGGATCCGTTACGAGGAACGCCTGAAACGTCTTATCCGCCAGTAAAACCTCTTTTACCATTTTTTCAATAGGTATGTGGGTATGCGGTGGTGGTATTTCAAGCTGTTTTAATCCACACATCGCCATTGTTTCTAAAAATGCGTTTTGCTGAGTACTTTCGGATATATTCGCATGCTGTAAAATGCGCGTTGTCTTTTCAATCCCAGACTGAATTTTCGCTGCCAGGTAGGTTACCTTTTCTTGCGTTTTCCACTCATCTAAATGTCCTTTTCTCAATTCAGAATATAAATACCCCTCTATGTTGTCTAATGAAACCGATAATGTCGGCGCGCCAGCAAGATTGAGACATAATGTCGAAGGGAGGGGGTAATCTGCGATGTCGCTATATCTTCTATTAATCATGGCCGTCATTTGTGGATGCGATTTTAAAATATCCGGGCGATCTTTCATTAAAAAATAGACCTTCCCCATGACTTCACAGCTAAAGGTATCGGTATTTTGAGTGATACGTAACAATTCGTTCTCTTCGTTTTGATCCATGATACGAAGAATCATGATGGCATCATTTTCATGAGGATTATGAACCTGAAATCTATCTCTTTGCGATGCGCAGGCTAATGCCTTTAACTCAAAAAAAATCTCTGTAAGCCGCTCTCGTGTGGGGGTGCAATCGGCAAACAACATCTCATGTAGACAACGGTCCGCTTTTGCTTTGCCAGTAGAAAAAAAGAGGTCTTTAATTTTTTCCCATAAAACTTTGCAACATGTTTCTTTCGTATTCCCTGGGGGATTGATAAGTATTTCGCTTTTTAAAAAACCATTCCCTATTGTAATCGGCATAATAATCTCACTTAAACTGGAGTAAAAATGACTACATAATTGATTAAATCGACCCTTTTTATCTCAACTGCGGGCGCATCAGATGTAATATAATATTTAAAAGAGACTGGCAATCAGTATAAAACCTGAGAGCTTCGCGTATAAACGCATTACTGTCTGTGATAGCGTCGCTACAGGTAAAAATAAAAGAAGGCCTGGCGCGGATGATGTTGTAGATTTGCAATACTGGCGGCAACTGCTTTCATGCGTTTTTTATGCCGGAGGCATGAAGTTTACCCTTGAATAAACTTCATGCCTGGATGCGTGTGGATTTGTTAGCGTTGCGCAATTAATCGCTTATATCACTCACCTTCTTATTCAACAAGCGGGAAGCCCGCCAGTAAATCAACAGCATGAGTCCCATCACAATGGTCAGCGTAATGCTGGTCGCCGCGCCAAACGGCCAGTCGCGAATATTCAGGAACTGTACCTTAATGACGTTACCAATCAGCAGGTTTTTCGCGCCACCCATTAAATCGGAGACGTAGAACAGGCCCATTGCCGGTAGCATCACGAGCAGGCAACCGGCGACAATGCCCGGCATGGTTAATGGAATAATGATGCGGATGAACGTTTGCATTTTACTGGCGCCAAGATCGCGTGCGGCCTCCAGTAGCGGTTTGTCGAGCTTCTCAATGCTGGAGTAGAGCGGCATGACCATAAACGGCAGCAAAATGTAAACCAGGCCGATAATAACGGCGCTCGGGGTGAACATGATGCGAATCGGCGTATCAATCACGCCCAGCCACAGCAGGAATTCATTGAGATAACCTTTAGTGCTCAGGAATATTTTTAGCCCATAGATGCGGATCAGTGAGTTGGTCCAGAAAGGAACGATCAGCAAAAACAGCAATAACGGACGTATCTTTTCCGGTAACTTCGCCAGGAACCAGGCAAAAGGATAGCCCAGCACCAGGCAGGAGAGGGTGGCGATCAGCGCCATATTCAGAGAGTGCAGGAGCACTTCAAAATAGAGCGGATCGAGCAGGCGTGCGTAATTATCCAGCGTAAAGACCATCTTGACGAAACTGGCGTCGTCACGGGTCAGAAAGCTGGTGCCAATGATCATCAGGTTGGGCAGAAAAACAAACAACACAAGCCAACCGACGATAGTGACAATCACTACATTCTGGAATTTACTTGTGTTCTTCATCAGCCAGTACGACCTCCCAGCTTTCTACCCAACTAATGGCCATTTTTTGGTCAAGTGAATGGTCGAAGTCAGGATCGTCTTCGTTGAAGAATTCGCTGACCATCACCATTTTGCCATTTTCCAGTTCAACCACCGACTCCAGCGTCATACCTTTATAATTGCGCTCGCGCACGTAGCCGATAAGCCCTTCGATGTGGTTATCATCGTTGATCTCTTCGACGCGTAGATCTTCCGGTCGCAGCAGGACGTTCAGTTTTTGGCCTGGTTCGACAGCGAAATTGACGTATATATTGCACTCCCGACCTTCTACGCTGGCGCGGACGCGCTGTTCATCAAGCCGTTCAATGACGGTCGCGTCAAAGCGGTTAATTTCGCCGATAAAACCGGCGACAAACAGGTTTTTTGGCTCTTCATAGATTTCACGCGGCGTGCCGTCTTGCTCAATCACGCCATTACGCATTACCACGATACGATCGGACATGGTGAGCGCTTCTTCCTGATCGTGAGTGACAAAAACAAACGTGATACCGAGTTTACGCTGTAATGCTTTAAGCTCGTTCTGCATTTGTTTGCGCAATTTATAGTCCAGCGCGGAGAGCGATTCATCCAGTAATAACAGGCGAGGTTTATTCACCACCGCGCGAGCGATAGCCACACGCTGCTGCTGTCCGCCGGAAAGCTGGTGCGGTTTACGTTGTGCAAACTCTTCAAGCTGCACCATACGCAGCGCATCGGTCACGCGAGGCGCTATCTCGGCGGCTGGCGTTTTTTGCATCCGTAAGCCAAACGCGACATTTTCAAACACCGTCATATGCGGAAATAAAGCGTAGCTTTGAAATACGGTATTTACATAACGATTTTCGGCGGGAACGTGGGTGATATCCTGGTTATCCAACATGATATGCCCGGCATCAACGGTTTCCAGGCCGGCAATCAGGCGAAGAACGGTTGTTTTACCACAGCCGGAAGGGCCAAGCAGCGTGAGGAATTCGCCATTGTTAATGGTCAAATCCAGCTGTGAAATGACCTCTTTGCCATCGAAACTTTTGCTAATTCCCGACAAAAGCACCAGCGGTGAAAGCGAACGCGGTTGATTATTCAATTTCTTACTCTGTCCCATGTAAACGCAACGGATGGCTGACCGCTGCGGGGTTTGTGGTTAACCACCTTAATCACTCTTAATGAGGGCGGTCATTCTACGGCAAACCACTGTGATCGCCAATCCTTGTTGCGAATTACTGACTTAGCTTTATAGTCAGAAAGCGTGTCAAAGTGAAATATTCTTGTTTGCAGGGATAAAAGTGACCTGACGCAATATTTGTCTTTTCTTGCTTATTAATAATGTTGTCACGAAAAGTGAGGGTGACTGCATGGATAAACTACTTGAGCGTTTTTTACACTACGTATCGCTGGATACCCAATCAAAGTCGGGTGTTCGGCAGGTTCCCAGCACTGAGGGGCAGTGGAAGTTACTACGTTTGCTCAAACAGCAGCTCGAAGAGATGGGGCTGGTTAACATTACATTAAGTGAAAAAGGGACGTTGATGGCGACGCTCCCGGCCAATGTTGAGGGGGATATTCCCGCCATTGGTTTTATCTCCCATGTGGATACCTCTCCGGATTTCAGCGGTAAAAACGTTAACCCGCAGATTGTCGAGAATTATCGCGGCGGCGATATAGCATTAGGGATTGGCGATGAGGTGTTGTCACCCGTGATGTTCCCGGTACTGCATCAATTACTGGGACAGACGCTGATTACTACCGATGGTAAGACATTGCTGGGCGCGGACGATAAAGCCGGTGTTGCGGAGATCATGACCGCGCTGGCGGTGCTGAAAGGTAATCCTATTCCCCACGGCGACATTAAAGTGGCGTTTACGCCTGACGAAGAGGTAGGGAAAGGCGCGAAGCACTTCGATGTTGAGGCCTTTGGCGCGCAGTGGGCCTATACGGTCGACGGCGGCGGCGTGGGCGAACTGGAGTTTGAAAACTTCAATGCCGCCTCGGTGAATATCAAAATCGTCGGCAATAACGTGCATCCTGGTACGGCGAAAGGTGTGATGGTCAATGCGCTGTCGTTGGCGGCGAGGATTCACGCGGAAGTGCCGGCGGATGAAGCGCCTGAAACCACTGAAGGTTACGAAGGGTTTTATCATCTGGCCAGCATGAAAGGCACCGTTGACCGGGCCGAAATGCACTACATCATTCGCGATTTCGACCGTAAGCAGTTTGAAGCGCGTAAACGCAAAATGATGGAGATTGCCAAAAAAGTCGGCAAGGGGCTGCATCCGGACTGCTATATCGAACTGGTGATTGAAGACAGTTATTACAATATGCGCGAAAAAGTGGTTGAGCATCCGCATATTCTCGATATCGCCCAGCAGGCCATGCGCGACTGTCATATTACGCCGGAGATGAAACCGATTCGCGGCGGTACAGACGGGGCGCAACTGTCGTTTATGGGCCTGCCGTGTCCTAATCTCTTTACCGGCGGATATAACTATCATGGTAAGCATGAGTTTGTGACGCTGGAGGGGATGGAAAAAGCGGTACAGGTGATTGTACGTATCGCGGAGCTGACGGCGAAGCGCGGCCAGTAGCGAATGTTACGCATTGTGGTGAAGCGTTTTATTATTTATGGCGGGATATTTTCCGCCATCAATTTTTCTGCCTGGAGCGCCGAATATACGCCTTCCTGGTCCCTGCGCCAGCAACAATCTTCAGCATGTTTTATGACCGGCGATGAAACCTGCATGACGTTTATTGATGATGCGGTGAGGCTGGCCTCGCGGCAATATGGCAAACGCTCAATACAGCTTGTTCGTAGCCTGCTATTACAAAGCGATATTTATCAATGGCTGGGTAAACCTGAATTAACGCCGCAAATGCTGCTGCGAGCGCGGGCAATAATGAAAACATTTCCGGCGGGCACTTATCCGGGCGATCGGGCCGATATGTTTGAACACCTGGCGGCCTTTTATGTTTACAGTGACGATCGCCATATAGAGTATTCACCTACAGAGCAGTGGCGATACGAGATCAAGGTTGATTACCGTCAGCGGATAGCCTGGCAAGAGCAGGCATTAACGTGGCGTCTTAAAGACAAAAAGGCATCGACGGAAGCATTGGTTTATACCTTAAACAGGATGCGCGACGCTTATTCTGATGCGCTGGAGGAGCGGGATGTCGAATGTGATAGTGCGCGTAAAGCCTATTATTTGGCGAAGATAGACGCAACGGAGCAGCAGTGGCTGGGCGTTATTTTACGGGATAAAACCTGGGATAATCGTGAGCGCGTCGCCTCTTTTTTGCAGCAGAAAGCGGATATTGCTTATAATGCAGGGCATATTAGCGAGGCGATTAATGCGCTAAGTCAGGCGCTAAAAATTAAGCAAACGCTTTATGGCGCCGAATTCGGCGAAATGACGGTTGACAGCAATAATCTTGCTGGCTTTTATGCACAGGGCCATCATTATAAGGAAGCGAAAGATCTCTATCTTAAACTTATCGCGTATTACCAGAGCCGTTTAACGCCAATGGCGACGGTAATATCACGATTACGCTTTTATTTGCCCGAAAACATCGACTTGGACAGTACCTCCCTCTATCTCCCATTGCTGGAAGAATATAAACGTCGGCAGTCCGACGTATCCATGGTGTTGTATGGTATTTCGCTGCTTTATCAGAATAATCAACAGTTTGAACAAGCAAAAGACTTTGCGGAACGCGCCTTTACGCTTGATGCCGTAGCTTATCCAGCAAAGATGCAGTATGAACGATTACAGCAACTGGCTAATATTGCCGAAGGTCTTGGCGATAACGTACTGGCGCGGCGCTATCGGCAAATGTCATTTCGCCATCGAATGGCCCACTCGCTTTATCCGGGCGATCCGCAATATAACGATTTCGCCAAACCTGGCGGCGATCGTTGTGGATAGTTTGCGTCAGCCCGGCGGTCGCCGGGCATTGCGATGTTCTTATCCTTCGAAAAACCAGTATCCGCTATTCACCAGCGCCGCCAGCATCGCGAGGAAGGACGGGTCTTCCAGCGCATCGCCGAAGTTTTCAGCGGTCAGTGCAATATGACTGGCGAGCGCCTCCAGAGCGGGGCGATGCGGAGAGTCTATTTTTTCGCCATTCGCATAGACCTCATCGCCGATACGCAATACGCGAAGCCCGCCGAGACGTACTAATACCTCGCCTTGCTTTAAGGCATCGTAAATTTCATCAGGCTGATACGGCGGCTCCGGCGGCGCAATATCCAGTTCGTGGCGTGACTGAGAGAGAAACTCGCCAAGCCACTGTTGGAAATGCGCGGGTTGATTGATCAAATCGAGCATCATATTACGCAGTTTATCCATCTCCTGCGGCAGGATATCCGCCGGATGCTTGCGGGACGGCATATCCGGATCGCTGTAGTAGGTATTGCCCAACTCCCGTTGCAGGACGTAATCGGCAAAACCGCTGATCAGCTCACGGCTATTGGGCGCGCGAAAACCGACCGAATAGTTCATGGCGTTTTCCAGCGCATAGCCTTCATGCGGGAATCCTGGCGGAATATACAGAATGTCGCCCGGCTCCAGCTCTTCATCAATAATGGCCTCGAACGGATCGACTTGTAACAGGTCGGGATGTGGGCAGTGCTGACGCATTTGCAGCTTTTCGCCCACGCGCCAGCGACGGCGACCGGTTCCCTGGATAATAAACACATCATACTGATCCAGATGCGGGCCAACGCCGCCGCCGGGAACGGAAAAGGAGATCATCAGATCGTCGATACGCCAGTCCGGCAGAGCGCGGAACGGGCGCATCAAGGCGGCGGTGGGTTCATGCCAGTGGTTTACCGCCTGTACCAGCAGCGACCAGTTGCTCTCACCCAGATGATCGTAGCTTTCGAAAGGGCCATGGCTGACCTGCCATTTGCCATCCTGATGGCTAACGAGTCGGCTGTCGATTTCGCTTTCCATCGCCAGCCCCGCCAGCTCATCCGGCGAGAGCGGATCGATAAAGTTGCTAAACCCACGTTTTAAGACCACCGGGCGTTTTTGCCAGTGGCGTTCAAGAAAGTCGGGCCAGTTAAGAGTTAATTGGTATTCCATGTTAAGTATCCGCAGGCTGGTATCTGACACCGATTATAACGGATGCTTAACGAGATGCGTGGAAGAACGCGCAGAAATGTTTATTCCTCTTTCTGTGTGGGATGCTGTCGGCCAAAAACGACCTCCATACGGGCGCCGCCGAGCAGACTGTCGCTGGCAATGATCTGCCCGGCGTATTGTTCCGTAATCTCGCGCGCGACAGCCAGCCCCACGCCTTGTCCTGGTCGTAGGGTATCGGCGCGCTGACCGCGATCAAACACCAGGGAACGTTTGCTGTGGGGAATGCCTGGGCCGTCATCTTCGACGAAAATATGCAAATGATCGTCGGTCTGGCGAGCCGAAATCTCGACAAACTCCAGGCAATATTTACAAGCGTTGTCCAGTACGTTGCCCATTACTTCGACAAAGTCGTTTTGCTCGCCGACAAAACTGATCTCTGGTGAAATATCCATACTGATATTCACCCCTTTACGCTGATAAACTTTATTGAGCGCGGAGATCAGGTTATCTAACAACGGCGCGACGGGATGCAGTTCGCGGCTTAACAACACGCCGCTACCGCGCATACTGGCGCGATGCAGATAATAGCCGATCTGCTGGGAAATCCGGCTGATCTGTTCCAGCATCACCGGTTCAGCTTTGCTGACGCTCATCTTTTCGTTGCGTAAAGAGCGTAACGTACTCTGCAAAACCGCGAGCGGCGTTTTTAAACTGTGCGTCAGGTCGGTCAGGGTCGTGCGGTATTTGTTATAACGTTCGCGCTCGCTTTTGAGCAGTTGATTAAGGTTGCGCACAAGGCTGGTCAGCTCACGCGTCGTCTCCGGATTGAGCATTTCGCGATGATGATCTTCAAGCTCGCGCACCTCCCGCGCCAGCGCCTCGATAGGGCGTAAGCTCCACCAGGCGGCGATCCACAGTAAAGGAATGACTAACAGTAAATTGGCGGCCAGCACGTATACGAACCAGCTCCACACCATATAGGAGCGTTTTAGCTCTATCGGAATGGTATCGACCACCACGATGGTTAACTGCGGCATCCGCGCTGTGGCAGGATAAATATTTACCGCTACCGAGTGGGTCATCTCCGCATCATCGTCATCTTCACGTACTTCTTTGAGTTTTTCCTGCGCGGAATGGTCCTCGCTCAACAGCGTGCTGGTAGCGTCTACGTTGGTTTCAATTTCATGGAAGCCGTTCGTTTTTAACCATTCCGGTTGAATGCTTTTAATCAACCAGGGGATGTTGCGCTGCGTCCATAATAATTTGCCCGTTTCATCGTAAATCAGCGTCATGGTCGGGCTTTGCATGTCCAGATTTTCAGGCAGCTCAACGCTGATTTTATTATTTTCCCATTTGGCGAGGGTATAAAACAGGTTGCTTTCGCCGCGCAGCAAACGAAAGGTGGTTTTATCAAAACTTACGCTATAGCCGACCAGCGCCACTATGCCATATGCCAGAGAAAGCACCAGCACGACGCCGGCTGTCGCCAGCAAAAAACGAACCCGCAGCGACAGCGGCAGAAAATGGCGAGCAAATTTATTCATTATCGCAATTCAAAAAGATATCCTTGTCCGCGTACGGTGGTAATGACATCGTGCGGGTACTGGGCCTGTATTTTTTTCCGCAGACGCCCCATGAGAACATCAATGGTATGGCTTTCCCGCAGTTCCGCATCCGGATACAGTTGAAGCATCAGCGAATCCTTGCTGACCACTTTACCGTTGTTACGGATAAGCGTTTCCATAATGGTGTATTCGAACGCCGTGAGTTTGATGACCTCTTCATTGACGGATAATTCCCGGCGTGAGAGATCCACCTGGAAAGGCGGGATGTTGATCACCTGGGAGGCCAGACCGCTATTACGGCGCATTAACGCCTGCATACGCGCCATTACCTCTTCGATGTGGAATGGCTTTGTCACGTAGTCATCTGCCCCGGAGCTGAGAACCTCGACTTTATCCTGCCAGCCTTCGCGCGCGGTTAACACCAGAACCGGCAGTGAAACATCACTGCTGCGCCAGCGGCGTATTAAGGAAAGGCCGTCTTCATCCGGCAGACCTAAATCGACAATAGCGATATCCGGAAGGTGTTCATTAAGGTAGTAATCAGCTTCCCTGGCATCTTCTGCGGCATCGACCTGGTGACCTGAATCCTGGAGCTGAACCTTCAGGTGGTGGCGTAATAATGCATTATCCTCTACAACCAGTACGCGCATCATCTCTTCTCCCTTGTGTTAACAATAAGAACAGTCTAGCGTTGATTATGGTGCTTTGGGGATAAACAGTTAATAAACCAGACAAATAGTCACCCTCTTTCTGAAGAAAAGAGGGTGAGGCAGGCATTATTTAAGTTCGTCGACCAGAGTCACAGCGCGACCGATATAATTTGCCGGCGTCATGGCTTTAAGGCGCGTTTTTTCTGCTTCCGGCAGGGCCAGACTATCAATAAACTGTTTCATTCCTTCGGCATCAACACGCTTGCCACGGGTCAACTCTTTCAGTTTTTCATATGGTTTTTCAATACCATAGCGGCGCATGACGGTCTGGATCGGCTCGGCTAATACTTCCCAGTTGTGATCCAGTTCGTCAAGCAGATGATCGCGGTTTACTTCCAGCTTGCTGACGCCCTTCAGGGTGGACTGATAAGCGATAAGCGCATAGCCGATGCCGACACCCAGGTTACGCAGGACGGTTGAGTCGGTCAGATCGCGCTGCCAGCGGGAAACCGGCAGTTTGTTTGCCAGATGGTGCAACACTGCGTTAGACAGACCGAGGTTGCCTTCTGAGTTTTCAAAGTCAATGGGGTTAACTTTATGCGGCATGGTAGAAGAACCGATCTCCCCGGCGATGGTTTTCTGTTTGAAATGGTTCAACGCAATATAGCCCCAGACATCGCGATCGAAATCGATCAGGATGGTGTTAAAGCGCGCGATACAGTCAAACAGTTCCGCAATATAATCATGCGGTTCAATCTGGGTGGTGTAAGGGTTCCACTGGATGCCCAGCGAGGTGACGAACTCTTCGCTGAACTGATGCCAGTCAACTTCCGGATAGGCGGCGATATGCGCGTTATAGTTGCCTACGGCGCCGTTGATTTTACCGAGGATCTCCACCTGGTTGAGCTGGCGGAACTGACGCTCCATACGATACGCCACGTTCGCCATCTCTTTACCCAGAGTGGAAGGCGTTGCCGGCTGGCCGTGGGTGCGGGAGAGCAGCGGAATGTCGCGATACTGCGTGGCGAGATCTTTAACCGCGTTAATCACCTGACGCCAGTAAGGCAGGATCACTTCATCGCGCGCGGTTTTGAGCATTAACGCGTGCGACAGGTTGTTAATGTCCTCAGAAGTGCAGGCAAAGTGGATAAATTCGGAAACGTCATGTAGCGCCGGGATCGCGGCGACTTTTTCTTTCAGAAAATACTCAACCGCTTTCACATCGTGATTCGTGGTGCGCTCAATGGTTTTAATGCGCGCGGCATCTTCTTCATTGAAGTTTGCCACAAGCGTATCCAGGTAACCGTTTGCGTCGGCAGCAAAAGCAGGAACTTCCTTGATCGCTGCGTGCGCGGCTAATTTCTGCAGCCAACGTACTTCGACTTGTACACGAAATTTCAGCAAACCGTATTCGCTAAAAATTCCGCGCAGCGCGCTGACTTTATCGCCGTAGCGTCCATCTACAGGGGAAACGGCGGTCAGTGAGGATAATTCCATAGATCATAACTCCGGGGTTAAATGAGCAAGAATTTGTTTTGCCTGAGTCGTCAGGCGATGACGAGAAAACATAAGCTGTAGGCGACCACCGCCTACCTGATGCCAGAGCACGGCTGCACGGATGCCTGCCAGTAGCGAGGCGCGGACTTTGGCCTGCACCTGCGGACTTTGCAGAACGGCCGGGGAGCCCGTCACCTGAATGCGCGGGCCCAATGGGCTAATCACATCCACGTAGATGCCCGCCATGGCGCTCATTAACGTGTCTGACTGTAAATCAAAATGATCAAGCTGGCGCTGCAGGCCGTTAATGCGATCGCCTAACGTATTCAATGCGCCTTTGGCGGATGACAGCTTGCGCTCCAGCACCATCAGGCTAAGCGTATAACGCGTCAGTTCGGCGTTAAGTCCTTGTCGGCTGCTGGCATTCAGCACGCCGAGCAGTGTTTCCAGACCAAGACGCAGGTTAGCTTCGCTGCCGCCGAACACGCCCAGAGTAGAACTGGGATTCATATCAATGACACTGTTGAGTGAAACGTGCAACGCGTCGGCATCACAGTGCCCCTGGTGCGCCAGTTGTTGCACCAGGCGTGCCGACTGGCAAATGCCAGACAGCGCGAGGGTGATGTCATAATAATTCTTTGCCACAATCACTGCTTCCTTGTATCAAATAAAATACACTTCATCTTTTAAGCCGCTTTGAGGCGACTTGAATGGTGTTGTGTATTGAATAATCAGACCGTCAGCGGCAGTCGCTGCTCGATAATGCCGCCACCCAGGCAGACTTCGCCGCTGTAAAAGACAGCGGACTGGCCCGGCGTAACGGCGGCAACCGGCTCGTCAAAAATGACCTCGATACGATCGTCATCCCGCGCGTTAATCGTGCACGGAATATCGGTCTGGCGGTAGCGGGTTTTTACCGTACAGCGCAGGGTGCCGGTGAACGGTTCGCGATCGACCCAATGTAGCTGCTGGGCGATGAGGCCTACCGACATCAGGCGTGGGTGCTCATGCCCCTGGGCGACAATTAACACATTGTTTTCAACGTCTTTATCCACCACATACCAGGGGTCTTCGCTACCGTCTTTGGTGCCGCCGATTCCCAGCCCTTTACGCTGACCGAGCGTATGATACATCAGACCCTGATGCTCGCCGATTTCATCGCCGTCAACGGTAATGATTTTCCCCGGCTGCGCAGGCAGATAGCGCCCTAAAAAGTCGCGGAATTTGCGCTCGCCGATAAAGCAGATACCGGTAGAATCTTTTTTCTTTGCGGTTACCAGCCCCAGATCTTCGGCGATTTTACGCACCTGCGGTTTTTCCAGCTCGCCAACCGGGAACAGACTTTGCGCAATCTGCTCATGGCCAAGTGTGTAGAGGAAGTAGCTCTGATCTTTGTTGCCGTCGAGCCCGCGCAACAACCGGCTTTTGCCGTTTACATCCGCGCGGCGAACGTAGTGACCGGTGGCGATATAGTCGGCGCCTAAATCTTCTGCGGCAAATTCAAGGAAGGCTTTAAATTTGATCTCTTTATTGCACAGAATATCCGGGTTCGGCGTACGGCCCGCTTTGTACTCTTCAAGGAACAGTTCAAAGACGTTATCCCAATATTCTGCGGCAAAATTAACGGTATGCAGTTCAATGCCAAGCTTGTCGCACACGGCCTGCGCGTCAGCCAGATCGGCTGCTGCGGTACAGTATTCCTCACCATCGTCCTCTTCCCAGTTCTTCATGAACAGGCCTTCTACCTGATAACCCTGTTGTTGCAACAGCCAGGCGGAAACGGAGGAATCGACACCGCCGGACATGCCGACGATCACTTTTTTTGGGCTTTCTGACATTGGAATACTCGCGACATTGAACTTCAAGGCGGCGTATTCTACCACGCAGCCCTTTACTTGACACCCTCTGTAAACGGCCAGTTAAATTCGCCCACTATAGATAAGGGGTAACGTTGTCCCGTTTGATAACTGCGAATGCTTTCAGCCACCAGCGGAGAACGTAAATTCGGCGCGTTCAGAATCTCGTCGGCGCTCACCCAACGGCAGCAATCGATGTCATTGTCATGGGGTTCGGTCGCGCAAATATGATCAAGCTTGATAGCGAATAAAAAGCGCAGGAACGGGGTCTTATCCGGCGCAATCCACTGATGCATACGGATAAAATACTGTGGTTGCGCCGTGATGCCAGTCTCTTCCCACAGTTCACGCGCGGCGGCCTGCGCCAGCGTTTCATCTGCCTCCAGGTGTCCGGCAGGTTGATTCCATAACGATTTACCGTTGATGGTCTCTTCCACCACCAGAAATTTATCTTCGGCATGTACGATGCAGGCAACGGTCACGTGCGGCTTGAACATAGGCATCCTTATTAAAGCGGTTTATCAATGTGGTCATAGATCGCGTCAAGCTGTTTCAGACGCTCGTTATAAGCTTTTGTCAGGCAGGTGACGTCGGCCTTGCACTGCTGACGCTGTTTAAGCCAGCTCTGCTGGGCGTCCTGCAGGGCGCCGCGACTGCCCATCGCGAACAACCCTTTCAGAAACTGATATTTGGTGTGCATTTCCACGTCTTTATCATTCAGCGTCAGGTGCGCGCAGATAGCCTTTTCATCCGCAGCCTGCGCTTTCTGGCAGTCGAAGCTGGCCGCATTAACGGATAACGGTGTTAATAAAGCAAAAGCAATGAGAAGCCGTTTCATCTGTCTTTCTCCTGTGCGATCTCGCGCCACTGTCCATTATCGAGGCCGTTGAGCGTGTAGTCGCCCATGCTGTAACGAATTAATCGTAGAGTGGGATGACCGACATGCGCTGTCATGCGTCTTACCTGGCGGTTGCGGCCTTCATATAAGGTGACTTTTAGCCAACTGGTGGGAATATTCTTCCGTTCGCGAATCGGCGGGGTGCGCGGCCACAGCCAGTCAGGCTCCGCGACAATCTCAATACCGGCGGGCAGGGTAGGGCCATCGTTGAGCGTGACGCCAGTACGAAGCGCCTGCAGCGCTGCATTATCCGGGATACCTTCTACCTGAACATAGTAAATCTTGCCGGTGCGTTTGCCCGGTTGCGTGAGGCGCGCCTGCAGCGCGCCGTCATTAGTCAGCACCAAAAGCCCTTCGCTGTCGCGGTCCAGGCGGCCTGCGGCATAAACGCCTTGCACAGGAATAAAATCTTTTAACGTGCGGCGACCTGCTTCATCCGTGAACTGCGGCAACACATCGTAAGGTTTATTGAACAAAACCACGCGTTTTGGCTGGTTTTCTTTCCGTGATTTAGATGCTTGTCGTGAGCTGAATCGCTTAACGTAGTGATTTCTAAAAGAAGTTTTTTGCATGGTGTTTTCAGAACTTATTAATTGCCGCATTATAGCGCAATAATGAGTGTCTTTCATGGCGGCAAACAATAGGGTAGTATTGACATGCTCATTACAAAACATTAACAAAAAATTGCTCTAACGCAGTCGTGCAGCAGGACGCCATTGCACATGCAGCGCGATGACAGACGAGCAAACCAGAAGCGCTCGAAGGAGAGGTGAATGGAAAGCAAAGTAGTTGTTCCGGTGGAAGGTAAGAAGATCACCCTGCAAAACGGCAAACTCAACGTTCCTGAGAATCCGATTATCCCGTTTATTGAAGGCGATGGTATCGGTGTTGATGTCACTCCAGCCATGCTTAAAGTGGTCGATGCCGCCGTCGAGAAAGCCTATAAAGGCGAGCGTAAAATTTCCTGGATGGAAATTTACACCGGAGAAAAATCCACACAGGTTTACGGCCAGGATGTCTGGCTCCCCGCTGAAACCCTTGATTTGATTCGTGATTACCGCGTAGCGATTAAAGGTCCGTTGACCACGCCGGTTGGCGGCGGTATTCGCTCTCTGAACGTTGCCCTGCGTCAGGAGCTTGACCTGTACGTTTGTCTGCGTCCCGTTCGTTACTATCAGGGCACGCCAAGTCCGGTGAAACATCCGGAGCTGACCGATATGGTCATCTTCCGTGAAAACTCTGAAGACATCTACGCCGGAATTGAATGGAAAGCTGACTCTGCAGACGCTGAGAAAGTGATCAAGTTCCTGCGCGAAGAGATGGGCGTGAAGAAAATTCGCTTCCCGGAGCACTGCGGTATCGGTATCAAACCGTGTTCTGAAGAAGGCACTAAACGTCTGGTTCGCGCGGCGATTGAATACGCTATTACCAACGATCGCGATTCCGTTACGCTGGTACATAAAGGCAATATCATGAAGTTCACCGAAGGCGCGTTTAAAGACTGGGGCTACCAGTTGGCGCGCGACGAGTTCGGCGGTGAGCTTATTGACGGCGGTCCGTGGCTGAAAATTAAGAACCCGAACACGGGTAAAGAGATCGTGGTTAAAGACGTTATCGCCGATGCGTTCCTGCAACAGATCCTGTTGCGTCCGGCGGAATACGACGTTATCGCCTGTATGAACCTGAACGGTGACTATATTTCCGATGCCCTGGCGGCTCAGGTTGGCGGTATCGGTATTGCACCGGGTGCGAATATCGGCGACGAATGCGCGTTGTTTGAAGCGACTCACGGGACTGCGCCGAAATATGCGGGCCAGGATAAAGTCAACCCAGGCTCCATTATTCTGTCTGCGGAGATGATGCTGCGCCACATGCAGTGGTTCGAAGCGGCGGATCTGATTGTTAAAGGTATGGAAGGCGCGATTGCCGCGAAGACCGTGACCTATGACTTTGAACGCCTGATGGAAGGCGCTAAGCTGCTGAAATGTAGTGAGTTTGGCGACGCGATTATCGCAAATATGTAATAACGATAATTGTTAAAAACAAAAACGGGGACTTAACGTCCCCGTTTTTATTATTAGCATTCGAACGGTTATCAAAATTTTATCAAAAAAATTTATCAAAACTCCCTCAATTCTGACCGCAATAGTAATCCATCCTTTACGCCGATCGTCATGATAACCTGAGACCCCCTGAAAGCTGATAGTTACCGATTTTGATTGTGGTGGTTTTCTTTATGATGTGTGGTTTGGCTATTTTTTGAAAGTGCCTTACCAGATTTATTGTTATTATCAGGGGATTATTTCAATAAAAGGTGATGATTTATTGCCTGCAATAGTAGGTAGATTAAGCATTTTATGAAATTATTAGTGTCTTTATTTGCACTTCTACAAGGCTGTTAAGAGGTGTTGAAATATCAGCCTGGTAAAGAATACGTCAGCGAAAGTGAATGCTATATTAGTCATAAAAATTCAGGAGACATATGCTCAAACCTATCTTCTACAGTGGAAGTGTGAAGGTTCCGGAATATCTGGAAACAGATAAGGAAAAAAATGTCGGACGTACTCCTCTGTCTTCAGACATTCAGCAAATTAAAAATTTTGTTGAAGATGTTCCGCCATTTCCAGAAAGCAGAGCGGCGAGAGGTTCTGTAAGCGCAGCGTACAGGCTTTCTTTTGACGAAGTGTTTTGCGGTCTCAGCAATGAAGAGCGTAAAAAGGTGTATGGTCGCCTTTTTGGAAAACAAGTACTTGCGCATATTCATTCCAGGTGTCAGCGCGACGCTGACATAATAAGAGAAAAAGCGCTCAGGCGGATAAGCCGTGAGTGTGGTGCCGAAATAGATTGCGCTCTCTTGCTAAATAAGATGGTGGATGTTTTACAAAATGCCCGGCTGACAATAAATTTTAATGCAGCCAAAATTGACTTTGTCTCTCTCTTAAAAAATAAAGAATATCTGAACTCTTATGCATTAGGTTGCAGACCAGGAGATTTACCTGCTTATAATGTCGGACGTGATTCAGTTGAAACTAAAGCATTTGAACTGGAGAAGCTTGCAGATTCACCTTATGCCCCATATGGTCAGACAGGCGGTTTTTCCGTAGCATATACTCCCAACAGTAGAACTTTTAGCCCTACAAGCAGACCAATTTATGCTGCACTGGACTTTCTGAACGGTGAAAACGGAGGTGCCAGCGCCTATGGGAAATCATTTTTTGAATTAAATGATAATGTAAAAACAAATTGTACATTCTCACCTTTTGATATCTACGGCCACAGATTTGGCCTGGATACGAGTAAATTATCTACATTTTGGCATATGGAGAACCTGATTGCATCCTGTCAAAATGATTTTTTTGGTTATAATTGCTTTAAGAGTTTGGTTAAAATGGCTAAGGGCGAAAAATTTTTAGCTCATTCTAATTATGGTACAGGCTATGAAGGGAATTATATAGAGGCTCATATTCATGGTGATGTGTGTTTATTTAGAGATATAAAACACGTTTATTTGTCTTTGCAAGAAAACTCTTACTCGAAAAGTCAACTATATGATTATGCAAAACAAATAAACCAGGCGCTTAATAGAGACTGCATAATATTATATTGACAAGCTTAGTATCAGGCTCTTTAAAAGAGCTTTAAATGATCATGAGCGCATACTCCTTGAGGTAGGCAGTAGCTGCTATCTTTTCATATTTATTAGCTTAGGATCAATCTGGCAGATACCTGGGTGGCGCTCCAGTATGGCCTGGCAAAATAGAGGAATATGGACCAGCAGAAGCGCCTGCTGGCTACTTTTCACTTAAATCGCTGAACTTCACCGGCGCTACAGATGAAGCTACCTTCACAGTCATCAGGTGTCCTGCATTACCACAGGAGTGATTTACTGGCTATCGATATTCCTGCTCATCAGGTTTTTACGCCATCTACGTACATTTATTCTGCTATAAATTTAAATACTGCAAAAAATATTAAGGCTTATTATTTTTTCTTTAAGTAAATTTTCGTTCAACAAACTTAATTGTTTATTCAATGATGATGAAGCATGAGTTATGCTGAAAATGAGGGAAGTTAACAGCAAGGATAATCTTAATATTTACGGGTGATATTATGAGACATCGTGTATTTTTCCCATTGCTTCTGGTGTTGTCGGCTACAGCCTTTTCGGCATCGGCGATGGCTGCCAGTGATTCAAAACCCCCACCAGATAATACAAAACACGCCTCCCGTGGCTGGCCGTTAGGCCCCGAAGCATTTATTCACCCAGAATGGTGTGAACATTGGCCAGAAGGTGAGCTGAAGCCACCGGGGTGGTGTCAGGTTTGTGGTTGTTAGTTTTTTACAGAAAACTATATCAACCATATCAGGACTGAGGGTATATCAGGCTATTATGTTTCATCAGCTCATCCTGAACTGAATATTAACTCAGGCTGGTGTGTTTTATTAACGCCAGCCTGATTTTTCACAATGTTATATTACTGGCTTACAGGCTTATCAGGCCAGTCAGGTTTTGATGTGTCCACACGGTTTACCAACACCCTGTATTTTTCCATTTGTCGCTCATCATCTGTTGCCATCAATGACAGTATTGCACTCTTTCCCGTACATTGCTCTCCCGACCAGCTCACGGTCCAGTACATGACAGTCCTCTACCACTTCGCTACGCCTAATTTTTTGTTTTTGAGTTGCTCTGTTTTATTGCGCTGAACTTGTACCTCAAAAAAATAATTTTCAATACTTATTTGAATGTTTTTTTATGATTTTTTCACGAAATGAGTAAAAAACAAAATGAAGAATGAGATACATAATTAATGCAATAAAAAATGATATCACACCAATTGATGGTCCTGTTTTGTATACGAATAACATGCATAAAAATATAGCAAATAGATCAAGGGAAATATTCGCGATGAAATCAGTAATTATTTTGAAAAAATTCTTCATATTACCTCTTTAAAATATCTATCTTATTCGCCATTTTTAGGCCGGGCAGTGCTCGAAATTCTCACGTACAACGTGTACGCTCCGGTTTCTGCGCGCTGCCCGGCTTCACACTGGCTCCAACAAGTACGCCCGCTGGACCAGGTTCCTGGCGTCACATAACTTCACCTGGTTATCCAAAAAAGACTCAATAAATAAATATTTTGAGTACGAAAAATTACAGTGTCAGAGAATGAAATGGCGATTCGCTGTCTTCAGGCAGTGCCTTAGTACCTGGCACGCGCTCTTTCGTGCTATAATTTTTATCAATGTTTGTATCGCCTGCTATTTTTTAAATGTCTGTTGTATTTCGTTCATCTTTTCAGCTGCTTTTTTACGCTGACTTTCAATGTCTTTTCTCGATTGTTCAACAAGTTGCTGTGCTTTTTCGGCTTCTTTTTTTGGGTCGAAAGGTTCTTTGATCTCATATCCGGCAATAGAACCATCCTTATTTAAGGTCATTACCGCACGTGCTGTATTTTTAGCAGTGATGGTAATGTCATAGACGAATTCGCCATTATGAGCTATCTCTGCTCGTACAACGATATCGCTATCTTCCGTAACGGAAATGATGCCACTGGCGTTAGCGCGTTTAATTGCTTCCTGAATACGCTCTGGTATAATGCTGAAATTGATCGAGTCGAATTTGAATAAAGCTTCTTTTAGTGCTTCTTGTTTTTGCTCCTCTGTTATAGTGCCAAAGATGGTTAAGTTGACAGGCGAAGGTCCCCCCCAGTAGCCGTTGTTAAATTTAAACATCTCTACTTTAGCAGGGGTGTTAACGCTCTGTCGAATGAATGAATACCCGCCCTTGAAGAAACGGACTTCAATAATCGCAAGATTGGCTCCACCTTTTGCGTTGATATTGGCAATAGCTTTTTGCATTTCGGATTTGTCGTAAAAGAACATTGATTGCTGGTGCTCTTTTTGCTGGATTTCTTGCATGTATTTCTCTTGATTTTTTTCAGCTTCCGCCATGGCATCTTTATCGTTATCACAGGCGCTAATTAGAGTTGCCGCGATGAAGGTAATCGGAAGTAAGAGATTTTTATATGTAACATGTATCTTATTCATGTGAAGTATTTCCCTTTTTTATATAAAATAGATGCCTTGACTGGTCGAGACTATCCTGGAAACATAGTAATAATGCGTGTGCATATCTGCAGTAAGTTTTAGTTATGCTGGTTTTATTTCGGATTTTTACCTGTTACTTTTTGTTCGTAAATAGGTATTTTACGTATTGATGATAAGTTTAGAACCTATCCCAGTAGGCGTAATCGTTAAAGCCAGTTTGGCGAATAAAAGAGTCTAATGGGATAGGCTCTTAATAAACAAAAAAACCAAACGTACTTTCAGAGTTCAGGCTGGAATGCGCATAGCTGATTGTTGATAAGGGCTATTCATACCGACAGGCCAGTGAAGCGATGAATGTCGGTTCCACATACCGGTCTGAGGTATCAACAACGACATGTTCTGAGTGGTGGCGTTTGCGTTATATCGTCACAGACAGCGCCTCAGGGCGCTGTTTTCGATCGGACATGTCGCTTTCGCAGGAGGGGACGTTATTCGGCGACCAGCCACATATCAGCCTCTTCAAACATCTCTTCCAGCATACGGTGCAGTCGTTCTTTCTCGGTTTTTGTACAGTCACTGTTTAATGCGTTCGCCTGCATTGGCTTAACTTTCACTTGCGCATCGGGAAAAAGTTGATGTACGCGTTTTGTGAGTTCATTGAGGATGATTTCGCGTGCGCCTGGCAAACCTTCAACATTTCGCTTGTCATAAACGAGTTCGACGAACATCGCCATTTCCTTTTTACTGGTTGGATGACCAGTATTTAAGCTGGGTATATAACTGGTGTCAAGGTTTAGCCGCCGTTTTGTCATCCTGACGTTGCGGACGTGACCGCACGTGGAAGTAAAGGTCGCTAACCTGTTGTCGTGTCATGAGGTTAGCGGCTCTCTCTTCACAGCGGTGTCCTGCTACCTGATGGTAAATTCCAGGGCGCGACTAAAATCGCAATCGGCCAACACAACAGGGTCGCCTTTTCTGACAATAATGCTATTTGTGCCCAGGCATTTTCGGCTCTGTTTCCCCTTAATTTTGTTATCATCAGTGAGCCAGCGCTGGTTATCATTACCCGTGCATGAATAAAGAATGATTGGTGTGCCTTCTTTTGTACCTTGTCCTGCGGCATCCAGACATTTCTCACCCTGCGTGATTCTATCTCGGTGAAATGAGAAAAGCTGAGATTGCACATGCTTACACTCCCGCAGCGTCAAACGATTCTGTTGATCTGGGCCTGCATCAAGGCACAGACCATCAGTTGTCCGAATTTGTTCCGCGTCATTTATGTAATAACCACCGGAATTAATTTGGTTTTGCGTAATGACCGGGAACGACAAATTAATACTATAAGGTGCGGGTAAGCCGTTCGTCGTACATCCACATAAAATAGAGGAGAGGCAGAGAACCAGTGTGGTTTTTCCTGAAAGCAAAGTCATTCAATTATTACCCTAAAAATAAATAGCGTTACAACTATATTGGCGATTTATACCCACTGAATATGACGTAGCATTGAGCGGCAATAGAGATAATTCCGATAGAATCACATAAATACTTCGGTTAAATGCGCGCAGCCAGCCACTCCTGTGACGATGGGTATATAGCGTTAAATACTTTTGCAATATTAGATGCTATCACAGTGAAAAACGGCTGTACATTTCTTCACGTTAAACAAAGTGAGAAGGGGGGACACCCGATATATGATAAAAGAGCTCACAGGAGTCATTAGCAAAATAAATCCTTTAGATTTTCGCCACTGAAAACATTCTGCAGCCTTTCAGGCAAAGCCTCATAGCAGACTGCGGAGGTATACGGGCTCGCTAAATTTTTCTGAAAAAATGCCGAGTGACGAATTATGAAAGATAAACGTTGGCGGCGGTAGGTCCGCGGAGGCCATTAATACGACAAAACTCAACGCGTATACCGGGGATAAGCGCTTCTGTTTCGTGTTGGCGACATGCTGAAATGTGGACCTGAACATCTTTGCGTCCATCGGAGGGGGTGATGAGACCTTTACCGCTCTTACAATCAAAGGTTTTGACAATTCCTGTCATTTTACGAGACAAACAAATTCCTTAATGGGGATAACGAGGCGCACTATACACGTCAGGAAAAATAATGCCAGCTATATTTGATGGCAATCAAGATTTCCGGATGGCTAAAAGTAGTCGTTCGGCACCATTGTAGATAAATAACATTATGTTCTGGAGAAAGTATTCCCTTTCCTGACGTCGTTGGTTGGTGCGGACATCATGGGTTTTGCCGTTGGGCAGGATGGTGAACTAATCTGCCTGGCTTGCTTTTTATCAGTATTTGTAGGTGGTTGCGGGGTTTTACTACCAAAATCGTAGATAAAAATATCCCATGATGCCTGTTGTAAACCAGAACAATGGCCTGAACTGGCCAAAACATGGAATGAAAAAATAAGTAATGACCAAAGCATAAAAGCATGATGTCTCATAACACCTCCTGTTATATGTAATGACTTGTGAAGTTCATCTAATGAATTATGGAACGTCATTGGCATTTTTTATTCAACGAAGAGTTAACCACTCTTAATAATAATGGGTTTTATAGCGAAATAGACTTTTTTATCGCGTGTTCAATATTTGCGTCCGTTATTATTTTCCTGGAATGTAAATTCTCTCTCAACACAGGTGATATTTATGTTGGAATTGTGGTGTTGATTCTATCCTTATAACAAGAAATGTTGTAACTGATAGACATATTAAAAGATTAAATCGGAGCGGGAATAAATCGTGCTAAGCATCATCGTGAATATGATTACAGCGCCTGCGATGGCATATAACGGTATTGCGGCCGGAGCGTCACGTGAGGACTGTGAAGCACAATGCGATATGTTCTGGTTATATGGCGAGTTTGCTTAATGACATGTTTTAGCCGATCGGCGTCAGGTTTCTTAATGTGGTTGTGAGATTTTCTCTTTAAATATCAAAATGTTGCATGGGTGATTTGTTGTTCTATAGTGGCTAAACACTTTATGGTTTCTGTTAAATATATATGCGTGAGAAAAATTAGCATTCAAATCTATAAAAGTTAGATGACATTGTAGAACCGGTTACCTAAATGAGCGATAGAGTGCTTCGGTAGTAAAAATATCTTTCAGGAAGTAAACACATCAGGAGCGATAGCGGTGAATTATTCGTGGTTTTGTCGATTCGGCATAGTGGCGATAACTGAATGCCGGATCGGTACTGCAGGTGTTTAAACACACCGTAAATAATAAGTAGTATTAAGGAGTTGTTATGAAAAATATTATTTTATCCACTTTAGTTATTACTACAAGCGTTTTGGTTGTAAATGTTGCACAGGCCGATACTAACGCCTTTTCCGTGGGGTATGCACAAAGTAAAGTTCAGGATTTCAAAAATATTCGAGGGGTAAATGTGAAATACCGTTATGAGGATGACTCTCCGGTAAGTTTTATTTCCTCGCTAAGTTACTTATATGGAGACAGCCAGGCTTCCGGGTCTATTGAGCCTGAAGGTATTCATTACCATGACAAGTTTGAGGTGAAGTACGGCTCTTTTATGGTTGGGCCAGCCTATCGATTGTCTGACAATTTTTCGTTATACGCGCTGGCGGGTGTCGGCACGGTAAAGGCGACGTTTAAAGAACATTCCACTCAGGATGGCGATTCTTTTTCTAACAAAATTTCCTCAAGGAAAACGGGATTTGCCTGGGGCACGGGTGTACAGATGAATCCGCTGGAGAATATCGTCGTCGATGTTGGGTATGAAGGAAGCAACATCTCCTCTACAAAAATAAACGGCTTCAACGTCGGGGTTGGATACCGTTTCTGAAAAGCATAAGCTATGCGGAAGGTTCGCCTTCCGCACCGCCAGTCAATAAAACAGGGCTTCTTTACCAGTAACACGTACCTGCCTGTCTTTTCTCTCTTCGTCATACTCTCTTCGTCATAGTGACGCTGTACATAACATCTCACCAGCATAAGCACAGATAAAGGATTGTGGTAAGCAATCAAGGTTGCTCAGGTAGGTGATAAGCAGGAAGGAAAATCTGGTGTAAATAACGCCAGATCTCACAAGATTCACTCTGAAAAATTTTCCTGGAATTAATCACAATGTCATCAAGATTTTGTGACCGCCTTCGCATATTGTACCCACCGTTGAACGACTACTGAAAAGTAGCAAGGTATGTATTTTATCCAGGAGAGCACCTTTTTTGCGCCTGGCAGAAGTCCCCAGCCGCCACTAGCTCAGCTGGATAGAGCATCAACCTCCTAAGTTGATGGTGCGAGGTTCGAGGCCTCGGTGGCGGTCCAATGTGGTTATCGTATAATGTTATTACCTCAGTGTCAGGCTGATGATGTGGGTTCGACTCCCACTGACCACTTCAGTTTTGAATAAGTATTGTCTTGCAATCCTGTTACAGAATAATTTCATTTATTACGTGACAAGATAGTCATTTATAAAAAATGCACAAAAATGTTATTGTCTTTTATTACTTGTGAGTTGTAGATTTTTCTTATGCGGTGAATCCCCCTTTGCGGCGGGGCGTCCAGTCAAATAGTTAATGTTCCTCGCGAACCATATTGACTGTGGTATGGTTCACCGGGAGGCACCCGGCACCGCAATTTTTTATAAAATAAAATTCACACCCTATGGTTCAGAGCGGTGTCTTTTTACATCAGGTGGGCAAGCATAATGCAGGTTAACTTGAAAGATACGATCAATAGCAGAAACCAGTGATTTCGTTTATGGCCTGGGGATTTAACCGCGCCAGAGCGTATGCAAGACCCTGGCGCGGTTGGCCGGTGATCGTTCAATAGTGCGAATATGAATGGTTACCAGCCGCTGCGAATTCTACCTGGGTCACTTAATAAAGCAAAACATTTAAACGCTCAACAACGACAATTCAGACAGTTCGAACTTTTCTTTAAAAATAGGATTAACCATGCTTAAAAGTGGTTACTAATTAGCCATTATACTACGGTAGTGATTCACATATTCTTTAACGTTACGTTACAGGAAGGTTGAAGTGGAAATGCCTGATGAGCCTTCAGGCATTTCTTAAGGTTAGTTAGCTAAGGAACAGTTACTGAGAACAGGTTTATCATCACTTTCCACCAGTTCAGCCGTTTTGCCTTTGGTATAAAGTTTATAAGTATAATTTTTGTCTATGGCTTCGTAATTTGCTCCGGAGGCCATTTTCATTAACCGCATCGGGATCATCTCGTTTACCTGACTGATAATCGCATAGGCGTTTCCAGCCTCGGTGTTGACGTAAATCACCTCCATAACCTGGTTATCATTACAGGTGTATATAGATTTAGAAATCTCCTGCGAAGCTGCTATAGAGGTGGTACTGGCGCTAAGTGTCGCGAGAAAGAGGGTAAATGGGATCAATTTACGTTTCATCATTAGTATCCTTTGTGCATAAAATTGTCGTTAATTCCCTGGAGTACGGGAGATAAAGCGGCATCAATACGATGAATGCTGTAGTATTCCTGTTTACTGACGAAAAGTGCGCCAGAAAAGCGTATTATAATTTATCTATTACTGACATATGTGATGAGTAGACAAATCTTAAAATCATAAACTATAGGCTGCAAATCATTATGGTGCGATAGAAAATGATTGTCACCACTGCTCAATACTATGGCATAAAAACCGAAGAAAACGGTACTGTTCACTGTCTCGTTTCATACGGTATCTGTCAGTGAAACTATTTCTTTAAATGATGGTCTTTTTATTATCGATCAGATAATGGCATCAACAGGGGTTATTCAGGAGTATATGTGAAAAAGTGGCTTATAGGAGGGATATTGATCGCAAGTTTTCTGACCGGTTGTCTGATGTGGCACAACATTGATAAATGGTTTAATAAAGATATCGAATTTTTCTACGTCGGAGACGATAGCTAAAATTCCAGTCAGTTGGCAACGGGGGTCATATCTTCAGGTATGGCGCCCGGAGTAGCCGGGCGCAAATTGTAGGTGTATAAAAGTCATTTCATTAAAATTTTAGCGACAACATGGACAGTCACTACCGCGTGCTAGCGGCCCTCTGAAGTCACAAGATGAATAAGCCAGTTTTTTGTTTCAGCGGTGACTGAAACATATTTTGCTCCTGGTGGGCTTACCGCCAGTTGCTGAAAAAGACAACGATGATGTAACTGTTGCAGAGACTGACGAATACGACGACCGTGAATTTTATTTTTGGCGACCATATTTCCTCCCAAAAGGCCGCCCGAAGGCGGCGCTGGGTTTGATAATGGAGAAGGGCGTTGGTCACTGCCATAACCAACCTGTATACACTAATGCAATTGATAATTATTATCAATTGTGATGATGAAGAAAAATTGTAAAGATGAAGGGACAGCGGAAATGGCAATGAACGGGATGAGACTTTTCGTTAACTACTTAAATTCGTGACTAAAAAAAGGCTTTTATAGACTTGAAAATGTTTTTTCCGTCCCTATGTAGTCAGTGGACAAGCAATGCTTGCCTTGATGTTGAACTTTTGAATAGTGATTCAGGAGGTTAATGATGGCACTCAGAACCTTGTCAGCACTTCCCGTGTTTGCTGATTCTCTTTTCTCTGACCGTTTCAACCGTATTGATAGACTTTTCAGTCAATTAACAGGAGATACGCCAGTCGCTGCGACGCCAGCTTACGATCTGCAAAAGCGCGATGCGAATAACTATCTGCTTACCGTGAGCGTTCCTGGCTGGAAAGAGGAAGAGCTTGAAATTGAAACGGTTGGCGGCAACCTGAATATTACGGGTAAACACACTGAAGAGACGGTAGAGGATCAGACGCACTGGATTTATCGTGGTATTCGTAAGGCGGATTTCCAGTTGAGTTTTTCTTTGCCTGAACATGCTAAGGTGAATAATGCGAAACTGGAACAGGGCCTCTTGTTGGTAGAGATTTACCAGGAGATCCCTGAAAGCGAGAAACCGAAAAAAATTGCCATAGAAAGTAAACCAAAGGCGATTGAACACAAATCATAATCGCGTTAATAGAGGCCCGTTTAGACGGGCCTTCATTGCCTGTAGCGAAAAGTATCCCGTCATGCTTGTAGGCACAGATCGCTAAATATTATAGCCCTGACCTCTATATTATCCCGTGCCACTGACCTCGTCGCCATTGGACGGCGGTAAGTTGGAATTATCCGCGAGGTCAGTCCAATTTTTGTCCACTCTCGACATTCTGCCTGTTATGGGCGCGATATCTGAACATAAATTCGTATAGCGGTTCATCGTTTTCACCGCGTTGATGCTATTTCTGCTAACACTACTTTCATACGTAAAAAAGCTGATGCTTTTTACCTTATTTAATCGAGGCAGGTATGAAATTAGCGCTCGTCAATCGGCAGGTCATTTTACCGGAAAGCGGAACCGAGTCCTTACAGTGCCATGCCTCTACGCTTGTTCGCTTACCGTGCGGTACGCTCGTGGCCGCATGGTTCGCGGGGTTGCGCGAAGGAAGCGAAGATACAGCCATCTGGCTATCTCGCTATGAACATAATATCTGGACAACACCGCAGCGAGTGGCGGCACGCGAGGGGGAAGCGCACTGGAATCCGGTGTTATTTTACCCGTCGGATAAATTGTGGTTATTTTATAAAGTAGGCAGCGACGTACACGTGTGGAAAACCTGGTTTATCACCTCCAGCGATCGAGGATTTACCTGGAGTACGCCAGCTCCGTTGGTCAACGGTGATATTTTGCCGCGTGGTCCCGTGAAAAATAAACTCCTGCTGGCATCAAATGGCGCCTGGATTGCGCCAGGGTCGATTGAAAGCCCTGAACGGTGGAGGGCATTTGTGGATCGATCCTCTGACGAAGGAAAACACTGGAATATCTCTTTTGTTCCGCTGGAGCCTGATAACGCTATTCCCGGGACAAACGTAGCGTTGTGGGATGGTGTAAAAAAGGGGATGTTGTGGGAATGTTGTCTGGAAAACCTCCTGCGCTGGGATGGCGTTATTCAGCCTACGCTGTGGGAGTCTTCTCCGGGGCATATCCATATGTTGTTACGAAGCACACGCGGGGCAATTTTTCGCAGTGATTCAATCGACTATGGCGCTACCTGGTCTGTTGCCCGCGCGATATCTTTACCGAATAATAATAGTGGTATCGATCTGGTTAGTATGCAGGACGGTACGCTGATTCTTGCGTTAAATCCGGTCAACGGCAACTGGGGAAAGCGCTATCCGCTTTCACTGATTGCTTCCCAGGATAATGGCGAATCATGGCTACCGCTACTGGACCTGGAAAGTGACCGCGGTGAGTATTCTTATCCCGCTATTATTAGCGAGGGCGGCGTCGTACATATCACCTACACGTGGAACCGGAAAAATATCGTATATTGTCGATTACAAACGGTATAAGGCGCTATCAGTCGAAACCGATAGCGCTGGAATAATAATGCCTTGCCCGGCGTGCTCTCTCACGTCGGGATGGCCGAAATAGTCATGATTTACCGGGTAACATCCTTGAAAATGTATCGTCTTTTTGTATGTAATGGTGAAACAATGCCGCTGCTGCATGCATGGCAATCAGGAAATAGCCGATATTGGCCAGCATTTCATGAATACGCTTTATATCCGATTTTAGGGTGCTATCTGGCGTCAAAAATACCGGTACAGTAAAACCAAAAAAGCTCCAGCTTTTCCCGCCTGACGCCATCATCGCGACGCCCAGCAGCGGTAAGGCGAGAAAAGTGAGATAAAGCGCGATATGCATTAATTTAGCGGCTACGTGCTGCCAGTGAGGAGGGGGAGGCGTAATGACCGGATCCGGGTATTTGTGTTTAAGATATAACCGTAAAAACATCAGCGCCCAGACCAGAACGCCCATGTCATAGTGCATGTCTTTCATAAACAGGTAAACGCTGGAGCCTTTTGGCGCCCACCCCCGTAACTCAATAGCCGCATATGCGATGCCTGTCAGGAGCAGTGTTAACCAGTGAAGCGTTATTTGCAGTCTTGAGAAATGTGCCATTATTATTATCCTTTATTAACAACTGCTTGTAGGGTATGCGTAAAATCTTAACAGAACCTTAAAGCGGGGGCTGAGTCGCAAGGAACAGACAGAGATAGCGGCACGTAAAATGGGATAAAAAGCCGGCGGCATCGCCGGCTTACTGTTGTTATTGTCCTCTTACGACAACACAGGTTTTACCATAAAACGGATATGAGCCTGTAGTTTCATAATCAACACTCGACACTAAAGAAATATCGCCCGCTTTTTTCGCTGAATCAATAGATGCGTCGCCGGTATTTACAATACCCAATACCGTTTGCGCACACGCTTTACCGGTTTTGGTTGCCGGGAGACTCGTGGCAGTAATTGGCCCTTTAACATCCGTATATAAGCCAATCCCTGTCGGTGATGGTCCTGTAGCACACCCCGTTAAAAGAGAACCAATAAAGATAATTGAAAAAATGTGTTTTTTATTTGTCATGGGATTAGTCCATTATAAATTAATAGAAAACTTACCGTCCGAAAATGTCCGGACAGTCATTTAAAAAGTGGTGTATATTAAATATGCGATATTACTCTTTGCACCCTCCTGTTGATGTCGTACCTGATGGACAAATATCCGTTGAAGCCGGATATATTCCCCATGCCGTGTTTTTATAACTTGCGCATCCTGTCAGCAATGAGAACAGTACGGCTAAAAAAATCATCACGAGCCCTGGCGGCGTTAACATTTTTCGGTTGGACTCCATAGCATGTCATTTCATCGGGTTGCCATATGACTGGCGTTCTGCTGGTAAGTTTCATTAACGCCCGGTTCGTTTAATATTGGTTTAGGTTTAAAGCCAGGAAGCGCTAATTACGATACCTTCTTACGTTTCA
Source organism: Salmonella sp. NW1250 (assembly GCF_051812965.1). Taxonomy (NCBI): domain Bacteria; kingdom Pseudomonadati; phylum Pseudomonadota; class Gammaproteobacteria; order Enterobacterales; family Enterobacteriaceae; genus Salmonella; species Salmonella sp. NW1250. The sequence continues at coordinate 114,754 of NZ_JAMNDD010000001.1, forward strand.
GTACTGACTAATAACGTTGAGAAAATGAACAGCGTCGGATGGGAAGACGTAATACAGAATAGAAAGGCAATAAGAGAATAAGATGGCGTTAATTAACCCGGTATTCCTGGCGTCATTTCCCTTGCGTTTTATCCCCGTCAAAAGCGGCCTTTAGCCCACGTTGGCGCTCCCGGCGCTTGTGCGTATGATGTTTTTAAAAGATCGTCATACTTTCTGTTCTGCATCAATTTTTTCATTACAAATGCTCGCCATAATGCCGTCCTCAGGAGGTCTCCCGACGTTTATGCTGCGCCGGGAGAAACAAAAACAACGCATAATCTGGGACAAATTGATGATTAAAGGCAAACTGGCGCTCGTGACGTGCGCGCTGACTCTGGTATTCACCTCGCCGCTTTTCGCTGCGTCGGACACGGCAGATGGCCATACCTTAAAGCTGGCCATTGGCCCTGAGCCAACGGAAGGCTTTGATCCTATGCTGGGCTGGAGCCACGGCAGTTACTTATTGCTTCATGCGCCGTTGCTCAAGCAAAACGCCGATATGAGTTGGGGTAATTTACTGACGGAAAAAGTGGATACCAGCCCCGATGGTAAAACCTGGATACTGACCTTAAAACCCGATCTGAAATTCTCCGATGGCTCGCCATTAACTGCCGAAGATGTCGTTTTTACGTACAACAAAGCGGCGAAGAGCGGCGGTAAAATTGACATGGGCAACTTTAGTCATGCACGAGCGCTGGATGCGCGCCGAATTGAGATGACGCTGAGCCATCCGCAGAGTACCTTTGTGAATGTACTCGGGTCGTTAGGGATTGTTCCGGCCAGCCGTTATGATGAAAAAACGTTTGCCCGCGAACCGATAGGCGCCGGTCCGTACCGACTGGTCAGCTTTCAGCCGGGTCAGCAACTGATCGTTGAAGCTAATCCCTGGTATGCGGGTAAAAAGAATGACTTTAACCGGCTGGTTTTTGTCTTTCTGGATGAAGATAATGCTTATGCCGCCGCGCGCAGCGGACAGTTGGGACTGGTGCGCATTGCCCCTTCTATGGCGGTGGCCCCGCAGCAGGATAATCTTAAACTCTGGGTACGCGATAGCGTTGAAAACCGGGGCATTGTCTTCCCGATGGTGCCTGCCGGTAAAAAGGATGCTAACGGTTATCCTGTCGGCAACGATGTGACCGCTGATGTCGCTATCAGACGCGCAATTAACTATGCCATTAATCGTAAGCAACTGGCGGAACAGGTGATGGAAGGCCATGCGATACCCGCCTATAGCGCGGTGCAGGGATTGCCGTGGCAAAATCCTTCAGTGATATTCAGCGATGGCGATATTGCAAAAGCGCGCGCCATCCTGGAAGAGGCTGGCTGGAAGATAAACCGTGCGGGCGTGCGTGAAAAAGCAGGTAAAGAAGCTCGTCTGACCTTATGGTATGCCAGTGGCGACAGCACCCGACGGGATCTGGCCGAGGCGGTGCGCGCCATGTTGCAGCCTTTAGGCATTGTCGTCTCGTTGCAGTCGGGAAGCTGGGAAACCGTAGAGCGCCATATGCACGCTAACCCTACGCTGTTTGGCTGGGGAAGTCTGGACCCGATGGAACTCTTCCATCACTACAGCGGGAAAGCCGCTGGTGTGGAATATTATAACCCGGGCTATTACAGCAACCCTGCGGTAGAAGCACATCTGAAACAGGCTATAGATGCGCCTGACTGGCAAAAGGCGATTCCTTTCTGGCAGCAGGTTGAGTGGGATGGAAAGCAGGGCGCGGGCGTTCAGGGCGATGCGGCATGGGCATGGCTGCTTAATATTCAGCATACCTATCTGGCCAACCCCTGTATTGATCTGGGGAAAGGCGCGCCAGAAATCCACGGTAGCTGGTCGGTGTTAAACAATCTTGATGACTGGACCTGGACCTGTCGGTGATGAAATTGTTCTTCAGTCATTTTTTGCGGCTGATTATTCTGTTGATGCTGGTGGCTGCCGGCACCTTCATTTTGCTTAGCTTTTCGCCCGTTGATCCTATCCGCGCTTATATTGGCAACGATCTGCTCCATGTTCCGCCAGAACAATATGCGCGGATTGCGGCGCGCTGGGGGCTTGACCAGCCGCTGTGGGAGCGTTTCGGTCACTGGTTTTGGCGTTTGCTCCAGGGTGACATGGGGTATTCCATGCTGTTCAACATGCCTGTCGCCAGCGTGATCCGGGAACGTTTTGCGACGTCATTCGCGCTGCTGGCAGGCGCCTGGCTATTGTCTGGTGTGCTGGGCGTGACATTGGGTTTTCTGGCCGGACGTTTTCTTCACCGCTGGCCGGATAAGATGATTTGCCGTATCAGCTACTTATTGTCATCGTTGCCCACCTTCTGGATAGCAATGCTGTTGCTGGCGCTGTTTGCCGTCCGCTGGCCGGTATTACCTGTTTGTTGCGCCTGGGACCCCGGAAATAATGCAGGAACAGCTCTTTTATCGGAACGTTTACGCCATCTTGTGTTGCCGGTATGTGCGTTAAGTCTGTTGGGCATGGGGCAAATTGCGCTGCATACGCGAGAAAAAATAGCCAGCGTAATGAAGAGCGAATTTATTCGTTTTGCGCGCGCTCAGGGGGATAAAGGATGGTCGCTGTTACGTCACCAGGTGTTACGTCATGCGATTACCCCAGCGCTCTGCTTACAGTTTGCTTCTCTGGGCGAACTGATGGGGGGAGCGTTACTGGCAGAAAAAGTCTTTGCGTATCCGGGGCTGGGACAGGCCACTATCGATGCCGGCCTGCGTGGCGATGTCCCGCTACTCATGGGGATCGTTTTATTCTGTACGCTATTAGTGTTTGCCGGAAATACGATTTCAGCCTGGCTTGTGGTGGTGCTTAATCGATCGCTGGAGCGTCCCGATGCTCTATAATCCTGCCCCGACGTTGTTTCGTCTGATCCTCTCCGTTACCTGTCTGCTGTTTATTGCCGGATACGGTTATGCCACGTTGAGCCAGCCGCCAGAGGTTAATCTGCTTGCCCGGCATCTGTCGCCTGATATCCAGCACTGGTTTGGCACCGATAATCTGGGGCGTGATGTATGGCTTCGTTGCTTTCAGGGGGCCTTCACCAGTTTACAAATTGGCGTTGGCGCCGCGCTGTGCAGCGGCGTTATCGCGCTAGTGATGGCGGCAGTGGCGCGCATTCATCCCCGGCTGGATCTCCTGATGCGGCTGATAACCGATGCCATGCTCGCCATGCCGCATTTACTTTTGCTGATCCTTATCTGTTTTACGCTCGGCGGCGGTAAAAGCGGCGTCATTGCGGCCGTGGCGTTAACGCACTGGCCCCGTCTGGCGCTGATTCTGCGCGCCGACGCGGAGCGGGTAGCGCAGAGTGACTACCTGACATTGACCTATCGTCTGGGGCATGGACACCTTTATTGCTGGCGATATCACTATTTTCCGGCGCTATTGCCGCAATGGTTGACGGGAACGTTATTGATGTTTCCTCATGCGGTATTGCACAGCGCGGCGTTAAGTTTTCTGGGGTTTGGGCTGGCGCCGCATGAGCCTTCGCTGGGGCTGTTGCTGGCGGATGCGTTACGGTTTATTAGCCATGGTAACTGGTGGCTGGTGCTGTTTCCCGGCCTAATGTTATTCACGCTGGTGATGCTCTTCGATCAGTTTGCGCGCGCCATTCAGCGGCTGTGGCTAAGGAGTGACGTATGCTGAGTTTACAACAGGTTACGCTGGAAAGTGCGCGTTATCGCTGGTATGGCGCGAGACGCTGGTCGCCGTTATTACAGAATGTCTCTTTTGATATCGCGCCCGGCGAAATGGTGGCATTGGTTGGCGGCAGCGGGGAGGGCAAAAGTCTGCTGCTGCAATGTCTGCTCGATCTGCTGCCGGAAAATTTACGCTTTCGGGGGGAGATTACGCTTGATGGCAACCGGCTGGACAGACATACCATCAGGCAGCTTAGGGGCAATACGTTTAGCTACGTGCCGCAGGGGGTACAGGCGCTTAATCCCATGCTGAATATCAGAAAACATTTGAACAGAGCATGTCATCTGACCGGACGCGCCTGGGATGAGACGCAAATGGTACAGCTATTACAGCAAAGCGATCTTGCACCGACAGTCCTGGAACGCTTTCCCCGCCAGCTCTCCGGTGGGATGGCTAAACGAATTCTGGCGTGCCACGCCTCGCTCAGCCAGGCACGTTATATCCTCGCGGATGAGATCACCGCCTGGCTTGATACCGCACTGGCAAACCAGTTGCTTGAGCACTTGCGAGGTCTCTGCGAGCGGGGATGCGGCGTGCTGTGGGTGACTCATGACCTGCTGCTGGCGGCGCGGTATGCCGATCGCATTGTGGCGCTGCATCAGGGTTATATCACGGACAATATCCGCTGCGAGCAGTTACAGCCGGAAGAGATGAGTGAGCCGTTAAAACGGCAATGGCAAGCATTGCCTGAACTAAACTCGTTATTTATGCCGACCGGAGAGGGAATAGAATGCTAAGCTGCCGCGACCTCGTTATTCGTCAGGGTGGGAAAGTCTTATGGCAGAACCTGACGTTTACGATTTCTGCCGGTGAACGGGTAGGAATTCATGCGCCAAGCGGAACGGGGAAAACAACGTTGGGGCGTGTCCTGGCCGGATGGCAAAAGCCGACGGCGGGCGATGTTCTGCTGGACGGCAGCCCGCTACCCCTGCATCAGTATTGTCCGGTACAGCTGGTCCCCCAGCATCCTGAACTGACGTTTAATCCCTGGCGAAGCGCCGGAGACGCTGTGCGTGATGCCTGGCAGCCTGACCCGGAAACGATGAGGCGTTTGCATGTGCAGCCCGAGTGGCTGACGCGTCGGCCAATGCAGCTCTCAGGCGGGGAGTTGGCGCGTATTGCGATACTGCGCGCGCTTGACCCGCGAACGCGTTTTCTGATTGCCGACGAAATGACGGCGCAACTCGATCCGTCTATTCAAAAAGCGATATGGGTATACGTGCTTGAGGTGTGTCGCAGCCGTTCATTAGGGATGTTGGTGATTAGCCATCAGTCTGCGCTACTTGATCAAGTCTGTACCCGCCATTTACAGGTGGAATAGCCGCAAGTCGTTTCTCCGCATTGCCGTGTCGCCGTTAACGCACCGGGAACCCATGGGTTCCCGGTATTGTCGGCAGAGATTTTACTGCATGACGCGTTTATCTGCGTTTTTTGCATCAGCGGTATTACTGTAGTCCCTGGTCTCTTCAACCTGTACAGGGGCTCTGACGACCAGACTTGGCAGCGCCAGTTCGATATCATTCTCAATGAGTTTTTCAATAATACGGATATTTATCTCTTGCTGAATATCCATGTATTTATTGTAATCCGCGGTATTGACGATATGCACCACCTCATAGGTCAGCCGATCCTGACCAAAGGCCAGTAGATGGGCGCGGTCGAATTGTGTTTCGCCGACATCGGTAATAATCTTTTTCACCATATCGCCGATGAGGCGTAACTTTTCCGGCGGTGTCGCAGTGGCGACGCCAAAAGTAAACACGATACGACGCGTTTGCATCCGCTTATAGTTGTGTATGGTTTGCTGCAACAACTGCGCGTTCGCACAAACGATCTGTTCGCCGCTGAGGCTACGGATGCGGGTGGTTTTCAAACCGATATGTTCAATCGTACCGGCTACATCATTAAAGACGACGAAATCGCCGATCTCGAAGGGCTTATCGAAACCAATCGACAGCGAAGCGAAGACATCGCTCAGAACGGTTTGTACCGCCAGGGCAATAGCAATACCGCCCACGCCGAGGCTGGCTACCAGTGCGGTAATATCCACGCCGACGTTCGCCAGGATGGAGAGCAACATCATAGACCAGACGAGCACGCGCAAAATCATACCAAGAATGACTAACGTCACCGGGTTTTTATTGGAGCCTGGGGCATACAGTAAATGACGCATCCATGACTGTACGCCCTGATCAAGCCAAATCGCCATTTGAATCGCAACCACTAAAAACCAGGCGTGAGAGAGGGTAGAGAATAACCGGTCGGGCAGGGCGACAAAGCGCAGGCTAAAGAGAAATGCGGCAAAAAAGATTAGCATCTTACTGGTCTTTTTCAGCATCTCGAAAACAATAGGCCGCAGCCGCCCATGAGCATCATCCTTTTTATCCGGGCGTTGTAGCGCTTTATAGACCACATTAAGTAGCCAGTTGATGAGCCAGTAAGTAATGAGGGTGACGAAAAAAACGACCGCCAGATTGATCCAGAACGTCGTTGACATCAGCATCGCAACGATATTTAGTCGTGCTAAATACTCCATTTTACCTCCGATGAAAAGCAGATGAACATTACAGTATAGACGTCACATCACGGAGGCCGATTTCCGGCTTTACTATTGCTGTTTTATTCAGCACTTTTGTTCAAAAAGTATGAAAAAGAGGGGTAGCCGTTTGGCTATCCCGGCGTTTCTGTGCAGACTTATCTACTCCTCTTAATAAAATAAGGAGTCATTTATGCAACAAGAACATCGTGAGTGTATTGAGCAGTGTTATGAATGCGCGGCGGCGTGTGATATCTGCGCCTCTTCTTGTCTGCGTGAAGATAACGTCGAAATGATGAAGCACTGCATCCAGTTAGATATGCAATGTGCGGCCATTTGTCGCCTGGCGGCGCAATTTATGGCGTTGGAAAGCGAGTACTCACAAAAATTATGCCGCCTGTGCGCGGATATCTGCAAAGCCTGCGCCGAAGAGTGTGCAAGGCACGATCACGATCATTGCCAGAATTGCGCGCGGGCATGCAGCCAATGCGCAGACGCCTGCCTTAAAATGGCCGCGTAATTTTTCTTCCGCCATTAGCTCAACCGGATAGAGCATAGAGCTTCTACCTCTAAGGTTCGGGGTTCAATTCCTCGATGGCGGACCAGTTGATATCAAAAAAGGCCACCTGCGCGGTGGCCGCTGAGTTTCTGTTGAAATAAATGCAATGTTATAATATAACAATCATCTTTCTAAGAAAGATGAGGGTAACGTTTTGGTGATTCATTTAAAAAAACTGACAATGCTTCTGGGAATGCTGTTGGTAAATAGTCCTGCCTTCGCGCATGGTCATCATGCTCATGGCGCGCCGATGACGGAGGTTGAGCAAAAAGCGGCAGCGGGCGTGTTTGATGACGCTAATGTACGCGATCGCGCGCTCACCGACTGGGATGGTATGTGGCAATCCGTCTATCCTTATCTGGTTAGCGGCGAGCTGGACCCTGTCTTCAGACAAAAGGCGAAGAAAGACCCGGAGAAAACGTTTGAGGATATTAAAGCGTATTATCGCAAAGGATACGCGACGAATGTTGAGACTATCGGTATTGAAAATGGCGTTATAGAATTCCATCGCGACAATAACGTTGCATCCTGTAAATACAATTATGCCGGCTATAAAATTCTGACTTACGCATCGGGTAAAAAAGGGGTGCGCTACCTGTTCGAATGTAAAGATGCGAATAGCAAAGCGCCTAAATATGTTCAGTTTAGCGATCATATCATTGCCCCGCGCAAATCGGCGCATTTCCATATCTTTATGGGAAATACCTCGCAGCAGGCATTGTTGCAAGAGATGGAAAACTGGCCTACCTATTATCCTTATCAGTTAAAGGCGAATGAGGTCGTTGACGAAATGCTACATCATTAAGTCTGATTGCAATGTTAAAAGCTCGCTATGAATAGCGAGCTTTTTTTCTGCCGTTATGCCATATTTCTGGCAATCAATATAAAAAATACCTGCGCCCCCGGAGCGATGATGACGCTGTCCATACCGCCCTCGATTCAATGCCAAACGGAAGCGGCATGTCGCCTGATTACTCGTGTCACAGGCGATACATTGCGTGCTATTCATTTATATGGTTCCGCTGTCGCGGGCGGTCTGAAGCCAAACAGCGACATTGATCTGCTGGTGACAATATGCCAGCCGCTGACGGAGGCCCAACGCGCAACGCTGATGCAGGAATTGCTGGCGCTTTCATCGCCGCCGGGGGCGTCAGCAGAAAAACGCGCTCTGGAGGTCACTGTCGTGCTTTATTCGCAGCTGGTTCCCTGGTGTTTTCCACCTGCCCGGGAAATGCAATTTGGCGAGTGGCTAAGAGAGGACATTTGCCAGGGGATTTATGAACCAGCGCAACAGGACTGGGACATAGTGTTACTGATAACCCAAATTCTGGAAACCAGTATACCGCTAAAGGGCGAACGCGCGGAACGGCTGTTCACGCCAGCCCCTGCGGCGCAGTTGCTGAAGGCCTTGCGTTATCCCCTCGACCTTTGGCAATCCACGGCAGATGTGCAGGGAGATGAGTATTATATCGTTTTAACCCTGGCGCGTATCTGGTACACCCTTTCTACCGGGAGATTTACCTCTAAGGATGCGGCGGCTGACTGGCTGTGACCTCAGTTGCCAGAAGATTATGCTGCCACGTTGCGTGCGGCGCAGCGTGAATATTTAGGTCTGGAGCAGCAGGACTGGCATATTTTGCTGCCTGCGGTCGTACGCTTTGTGGATTTTGCCAAAGCGCACATCCCCACGCAGTTCACATAAGATGCCCCAGGACGTCTGTCAGGTTGCGCAAACGGCGTTCCTCAACTACTACTTAATAGGTTCTCATCGCTGAAGTAAGCAGATGATCTTATGCGGGCCATCGAATGGATATTTCCACATGGCTCTCGTTTTGTTGAGGTGGATATGACTGGTTCCGCATCATCTGTTTTAAAGACAGATACAAGACTATTGAGCGAAAACCTGTTTCTTAATTATGGTCTGGAGTCCTTATTTAAGGACGTCGCAATAATAGCTGGCAACGTAAATTATATTATTTTTGATATCGACGATTACTACACCGTACAGCAGTATATTACTTCCACATTTAAAACGGTACTCATTGGAATTGTTACCCATAATGAATATAACTTTATTGATGAACATCATGTCATATATCGAATAAAGGTCGATGCCTCTATTGCTGAGTGGCGTGAGTTACTGATTTTGGCCGCTGCTGGTCAATTTTTTCCCAGGCCAGAGAAAGTCAGATTAACGGCGAATGAAAGAAATGTTTTGGCGATGCTTGTTAAAGGAATGGATATCCGACAAATAAGCTGTGAGCTAAATGTACATTTAAAAACTATTTACTCAGTACGCTACCATGTTCTGACTAAATTAGGTTGTAGAACAGTTCTGGATTATCAAATACTGTCCGTCTCTAAAGCCTTTACGCACTGGCTTACAATAAATAATGTTGATAATGTAATTTCCCGTGTAAATAGTAAGGTCATTGCTTAATAATGATTTGCTTCTGATGGCGTTTAGGTTCACTATGCTTTCTTACATCATCATGAGGCCAGACAGGCATGGCTACTTTTAGTATTAGCGCAATGGCGGCACAGTGTGGTGTCACAACAGCAAATATCAGGTCCTGGGAACGCTATGGCCTGCTTCAACCTACCAAAGATGAAGCTGGCAATCGTTTTTTTATTGCATAGAAGATGCTATCAGAATACAGCATATTATCGACGCGTTAAGCAAAGGCTTCTCATTAAAAGAGATTAAACCTGCACTCTATGGTGAAGAAACGCATTGCCGCTCGGGATGGTTATTTTACCAGGAAGAGATTTTAGCGCAGTGTAGAAAATTCGAACCCGCCAAATTGCGGAAATTACTCTGGCGTTATGGTCGGGAAATTCCGCCGTGTATCGTCATTGAGTCAATACTGCGTCCTTTACGGCTGTGGTTGTCCGCAGGCGATGATGATGCACGCCGATTTGAAAAGGCATTACTGGATACTGCGATTATTGAATACGCCACGTTCCAGCTAAGTAGCGTACGAAAGGCGCCAGCAGGCACAATGCTTATTGCTGCGTTTTCGCTGAACGACCCCATTGAGCTATGGCTGGAAACGATTAAATATTGTAGTGAAGGTATGCGAGTTGAAGTCATCCCCTGGCAGGCGCCGATGCCCGATCTTTTATCAACGTCTTTCGAGCATATTGTTCTGTGGCATGATGAGACATTAACTCCCGCGCAGGAAAATCTTATTCAGGCTTTAAAAGAATCGGGTAAATTTAGTCTTCATGTGAAAAATGGCTCATGCTTAACATTACTGCCAGCCGTATATCGGCAGCATGAGATGCCAGAAAGCATGCAGCATGTTGCACCGCAAATCCATGCAAACGGCTACGAAAAATCAGGCACCGCACGTTGAGGCATCTGCATTATTAACGAACAGGGGAGGAGTAACCCCCTCCCTTGTTTATACCCTTCATACTTCAAGTTGCTTATGTGTTGGCTACGGATTACTCGGCCCATCCATGGGCCTCGCCCTGACGGGCCGTCGCACGCGACGTTCAAATCTGCTCCCGGCAGATTTGTCGTTCACCCCAGTCATATAGTTATCTATGCTCCTGGGGACTCACTCCCTTGCCGCCTTTAAGCAACTCGAATTATTTTGGGTATATATTAGATGTCGTCAGGTGTCTGAAACAAAACGGCTTCTAAGGCATTACGGTAAATATCAAGCTGCACTACGTCTTTTTCTGTTTCCAGTTTTTCAATAAGTTTGGCGATGATATCCTTATTTGAGACATGCTGCTGCGATTGCAATAGTTCGTAAGTAATTTCCTGAATAGCTCGCTGTTCACATAACATATGTGCAGAAAAAGGATTGCCAGTACTATTTTGTTCGTTGACTAGTGTAATGGTAGTCATATTTCACCATATTCGATGTAAATTGAAGCCGATCTCCCTGAGCGGGGGAGAGAAATTAGTGACCTATTAAAATTAGACCTATATCATAAAACCGTAATAAAAAATCATAAAAACGTGATGTGCATCACATTTGTGTGATTTGTTGTATATTTTATACACTTTAAGTGAAGGTGAAGATTCCGTAGAATCAACGGCCTGTTCTTTTTATCACTCCAGTTTAAACGAATAAGCATTAATACCCATCTGTAATAATTACTTAATGTTATCTTAATAAAGGTAAATTACTGTCAGGCCTCCGTAAAAAGAGGTTGATTAATGATTCGTCATATCGCCATTTTTCTTTGTTCTTTATTGATGTGCAGCACCACTTTTGCCGATTCGGTAACGTCGGTATCGCTTGGCGCGCTCTTAACCGCGCTCAATGAACGCATGTTATTAATGAAAGATGTGGCTGCTTATAAAATGAAGCACCATCTGCCGATAGAGGATTTCACGCGTGAACAAAATGTTTTCACCGAGGCCGAAGAAGAAGCGAAAAATAACGGTCTGGACCCGCATTCGATAACCCCTTTTATTCGTTCGCTAATGGATGCCAGTAAAGCGATACAGTACCGCTATTTAGCGCAGTGGCGAACCGGCTCAGAACCCTCCTTTCCGATACAAACCTTGTCGGTCACCCGGCAACGTATTCGACAACTTGATAATCAAATGTTGATCATTATCAGCCAGCGCTTGATGGTCGGCGCTTTCAGCCACGAGGATATGGTGTGGCTGAGAGCGAAGTTTAATGCGCCGAATCTGAATGAGAGCGATATCAGTGATGTGTTGGCATCTCTGTCTTTGGTGCGACGCGCGCGTTAATTCCCCATGAGGAAACGTGGGCCAATACCGGGTGATTGCCTGCGGGGGGCGCGATACAAGAACGTTTTTGGGTGATGTGGATATAAGCGTGGCGGAATAGCGGCTGGAGAGACGTGGTTTCGCTTCCCATCTTCCGGTGCATTCGTTAGCATACTGTTTCGCAGCTAAGCGTAAATGTTTTCAGGAAGAGGTTAATGTGTTCGCGGAGTATGGTGTTCTGAATTATTGGACGTACCTGGTTGGGGCGATTTTTATCGTTCTGGTACCGGGGCCGAATACGCTTTTTGTGCTTAAAAACAGCGTGGGACGCGGGGTTAAAGGAGGATATCTTGCCGCATGCGGCGTGTTTATCGGCGATGCGATATTAATGTTTCTGGCGTATGCGGGCGTGGCGACGCTGATCAAAACAACGCCGGTTCTGTTTAACATTGTTCGCTATCTCGGCGCGTTTTATCTGCTCTACCTTGGCGCAAAAATCCTTTACGCCACGCTGACCTCAAAGGGGCGTGCGGCGACGGAAACGGTAGTTCCTTTTGGCGCTATTTTTAAGCGTGCTTTAATTCTTAGCCTGACGAATCCTAAAGCCATACTTTTTTATGTTTCCTTTTTTGTGCAATTTATTGACGTTACTGCGCCGCATACTGGGGTGTCATTTTTTATTTTGGCTACCACCCTTGAAATCGTCAGTTTTTGCTATCTGAGCTTTTTAATTCTTTCTGGCGCTTTTGTAACCCACTATATTGGTACCAAAAAGAAACTGGCAAAAGTGGGCAATTCTTTGATTGGCCTTCTTTTCGTCGGGTTTGCCGCCAGGCTGGCAACGCTCCAGTCTTAACCCCCTGAACCCGTCGACAACGGCGGGTCATTGCTCTCCTTTCGGTTTTATCGCGTGGAAAACAGCAAAATAGTAACCAATAAATGGTATTTAAAATGCTGTTTTTGGAGCGTAACCTTTTTACGACAGCGATGAGATTATCGTTGAGTAACCTGCGGGAAGAGGGAAGCAAATGCGGCAAATTCCACAAAATCATATCCATACACGTTCCACGCCATTCTGGAACAAAGAGACGGCGCCTGCCGGAATTTTCGAACGCCACCTTGATAAGGGAACGCGACCCGGCGTTTATCCTCGTCTCTCGGTGATGCAGGGGGCGGTCAAATATCTCGGATACGCTGATGAACATTGCTCTGAGCCGGAAGAGATCATGGTGATCAATGCCGGCGAGTTTGGCGTGTTTCCTCCGGAAAAGTGGCACAATATTGAGGTCATGACGGATGATACCTATTTTAACATCGACTTTTTTGTCGCGCCGGAAGTACTGATGGAAGGGGCGACCTCACGAAAAGTCATTCATGCCGGGAGAGAATAATAATGGGAAAAGCTACTTATACCGTCACGGTCACGAATAATAGCAACGGCGTCTCTGTGGACTATGAAACGGAAGCACCGATGACGTTGCTGGTACCTGAAGTTGCAGCAGAAGTTGTGAAGGATTTGGTCAATACCGTGCGTTCCTACGATACCGAAAACGAACACGACGTTTGCGGTTGGTAAGGATCTTGTAGTATCTATTTGATATAAAGTGATTCTTTAAATGAGAAGCCGCATCGCGCGTCGCCAGCGTGATGCGGTTTTTGCGTATTGAAAAGCGCTGTTTATTTACATCAGACATGGGTTGAAAAGAAACATTAAGAAAACATTAAGAATATCGCATTGTTTGCTAATGAGAGCGTATTCATAAAACTTATGATTGGGTATTAAAAACCAGAAGAGTCTTATAATCATGAAACTCGATACCCGATTAACTTCGTCAGCACTTACTCTTGCGCTTGCCGCTGTGGTCATCCCGTTTACGGCGGACTGGCAATTGCCTTTGCTTAACGGCGTGGTGGTCCGATGGATTGAAAACGGACAAGCGTTATGGTTACTGTTTGGGGCGCTATTTACCGCCTGGTATATACGGCCACTTTCCCGTCCCGAAGGGGCAAAGCAGTTTTGGCTATGGGCTGTTGTCTGGTGGGTGGTGCTATTGGGTAGAAGCACCAGTTGGGGGCGTGACTATTTCCCTGACGAGCCGCGTATGCTGTTCAGAACGATTTCAGTGCTATTAATTGCTGCGTTGGTATTGCCAGTCCTGTTTTCTGCCGGGCTACGTAAGGAGATTGTTCGTCGTCTGCGGGACGTTCCTCTGCCATTGTGGCTTTTTGCCGTGACGGCATGTTCATATCTGATTTCCGACACTGTCGAGCATCATCGGTGGTTGTCGCCGATATTCCTGCATAACGCTCGTTACACAGATTTGATTGAAGAGCTTTATGAAGTGCCATTTATGATCGGTTTGTTTATGGTGACCGTGGGGTTTATGCAGCAGGACAAGCAGGATGAATGTACTGCGCTGGAGATGACCCCGTATCACGCAAAATAGCGCGGCTGAAAAAGACCATGAATTCGGCATGGGATAGATAGCGGTTAGCAAAAAAAGCCCGCACTCGGTGAGGCGGGCAAATAATACTGGAAGCAATGTGAGCAATGTCGTACCGAACAGGTGGGTTATAAACTCAACCACTCGGTATTGATAAAGATAATCGTTATCATTAATGATTGCAACCCTGATATTTATGCGCTTTTATCCACGACGCTAAAAGGTGATGGATATCACAAACTTCACTTTCCTGACGATGTGCTATTCTTTTTAACGGCAAATAAACCGCTAACGTAAAGACATAAGTGAGGAAAAAATGGGCATTCTTTCATGGATTATTTTTGGACTTATTGCGGGTATTTTGGCTAAGTGGATCATGCCAGGTAAAGATGGCGGCGGATTCTTTATGACGATCATTCTGGGGATCGTTGGTGCGGTAGTCGGAGGATGGATCAGTACGTTCTTTGGCTTTGGCAAAGTGGATGGTTTCAACTTCGGCAGCTTTGCAGTCGCGGTGATCGGCGCGATTGTCGTGCTGTTAATCTACAGAAAAATCAAAAGCTAAACGCAGAACTTTCAGAGATAATAAAGGCTACGACAGGTAGCCTTTATTATTCAAAATGAATTTACCACCAGCCCAGTTCGGTACCCGCCGCCGCAATTAGCGCGATGCCCATCAACACCATCGTTGTTTTCCTCATGGTTATGCTCCTGGCGCGGCGTAACCGCCAATAAAAAACCATGCCAAAAATAATATTGCCGTAATGAAAATGACGACAGGGAAGAGGATACCCACTCTCATGCTATTACCTTCACTGTTCAGGGGGCGCCAGAATAGCAGGGTTTTCTCAGCGACAAAAGGTCGGTTGCTTTGTGACAGGGCGTGGCTATTACTGACTTAACCCGGGATAAACACCCGCTAAAGCGCTGACAGAAAGTATGGAAATAGCGTACCCGCCAGGTTATCCTGGACAAAATATCGCTTTAAGGAGTCGTTATGAAATTTACGTGGATTGCGTTGCCAGGCGTATTGCTGCTGAGCGCTTGTTCATCGTCGCAACCCAACGCCCCCAGGCCGCCGCGTATTGGGATGCCTAATCCGGCAGCCGTCTACTGTGAGCAACAGGGCGGTACGCTGATGCCGGTGCAGACCCCACAAGGCGTGCGTTCCGATTGCAAATTGCCCAATGGCGAAATCATTGATGAGTGGACATTATGGCGCAGAGAGCACCCTGATACGAAAAAGTGACAACCTGCGGTCCGACGGGATATGATTAAGAACAATCTGATAATGAGTTTCATGCGGCGCAAGAAAATATGTTTCAGTTAAAGCCGGGCGCGTTGGCAATAGTTATTGGCGCTAAAACACCCGCCGGACGGCGGAATATTGGTAAGTCGGTTGAGCTATTTTGCCTGTGCCAACCCGGAGATGAATTCATTAACCCGGTAAATGGACACGTCACCTTACTGCCGAAAGAAGCGCCTCGGGCGCTGTGGCTGGTTACGGGCGACGTAGCCTCCGCCGATGGTCAGCACGGTTTTGCCTGGGTGCGGGAAGAACATTTGATGCCGTTGTCCCCGGACAGACAACCAGGCCAGGCGGCGGCACGACAATCACAGCTCTCTTAGCCACTCTGCCAGCACAATGGCATGGTTCTGGCGAGTATCTTTAGCGGCGTATAGCAACGTTAGCGGCTGGTGTCGGGCAATATCCGCCAGCCGTTTGCCTTCTTGATGCTGTTGCGCAAGTTCTGCCCGGTATTGCTGCGCGAAGTGGTTAAAATCAATCAGTTCGCTATGAAAGGCTTTGCGCAATTCGGTTGAGGGCGTAATGGCCTTATTCCATTCATCATAGACCAGCGCCGATTTTTTAATGCCTCGCGGCCATAGCCTGTCAACCAATACCCGATAACCATCGTCTTTTTCCGCCGGGAAATAGACGCGCTTACACTGGATTCGCATTTTTCCCTCCTGTGATGGTGTCGCTTACGGTACTTTTGTCGGATAGCGGTAATGATTTTAATGGATCAGGCCTGATAAACGAAGCGCCATCAGGCATTCAAGTGGGTATCAGGTTTATTTATGACGCTATCTCTCGATCGCGTCCGGCGTAGAGGCCGAAAATCGCCATGATGATAGCCAGAACCGTCACGCCTGATAGCGGCAGATACCAGCTACCGCTGGCATCATGAAGTTTTCCCATGACGGGCGGCCCACATGCCGCCAGTAAATACCCGACCGACTGCGCCATGCCGGAAAGCGCCGCCGCCTGATGCGCCGAACTGGCGCGCAGGCCGATAAACGTCAGGCCGAGGATCATCGTCGCGCCTGAACCGAAGCCGAACAGTAGCGTCCAGATGATCGCCTGGCCCGGCACAAACCAAAGCCCCGCCGCGCCCACTGCGCACAATAGTGAGACCAGCGCGGCAATCCAGCGTTGATCGTTAAAGCGATGCAAAATAAGCGGAATAGCTAACCCAGGCGCCGCGGTCGCCAGTTGCAGCAGGCCATGTAGCGATCCTGCCTGTGCTTCGCTGTAACCGTGGCTGATGAGTATTGTTGGTAACCAGCCGATAATCACATAATAAATCAGTGAGTTAAGCCCAAGAAACAGAGTAACTTGCCAGGCTAAAGGCGAACGCCAGATACCGCGTTCATGTAATGCCCGGGAGCTACTCAGGTTAGCTGAGCGGGTAGTGCGCCACTGCGGCAACCAGATAAGAAACGCCAACAGCGGAAACAGCATTAGCATTAACAGCGCGCCGCGCCAGCCAAAACCGTGCAACGCCAGCGGAACCACCAGCGCGGACCCCAACGCGGCGGCGGCGCCCATCGTCAATGAATACGCGCCCGTCAGCCTGGCGACATGTTGTGAAAAATCGCGCTTAATCAATCCTGGTAGCAGCACATTACCCAGCGCTATCCCGCACCCAATAATGGCAGTTCCGGCAAACAACAATGCAGCGGAGGGCAGGGAGCGGAGAGCAATACCCGCGCAAATCAGCAGCATTGCGGCAAACAGACTGCGTTCCATCCCAAACCGGCGGGCAATACCGGCCGCCAGCGGCGAAACCAGTGCAAACGCCAGAAGCGGCAAGGTTGTTAGCAGGCCCGTCTGGGCGGTGGAAAGACCGTAATCCGAACGGATTGTCTCCAGCAACGGCGCAGCGCCGGTAAATGTTACGCGCAGCGTAGTGGCTATCATCAAAATACCGGCAATCAGTAAAGCGCCCTGTTTGCCGCGTGGTGAAAGGGCTGTCGTCATCGTTTTCTCATCTCGTCAGGCGAGGCGATACCTTAACAGTTTTTACTGTTTGGATGAATCAAGCTAAAATGACAATTTATCGCTAAAATCGGACAATATAATGATTGGCCTGAGACTGGATGGTTACGATCCCGACCTTCACCACGATGCCGCTGTGGCCTTTTGTATTCGCGCCAGGGATGATGAACTGTTTAGCCCTCGCCATCAGCATCGCAAGGGACAGTTGATCCTCGCTCTGCACGGCGCGATCACCTGTGAGGTGGAAAATGCGATGTGGATGGTTCCGCCCCAGTATGCCGTCTGGCTCCCCGGCTCGCTGCCGCACAGTAATCATGTGACCGCAGGGGCGGAGCTGTGCTTTTTATTTATTGAACCTGCGGCGGTCGTCATGCCGGAGCGTTGCTGCACGCTGAAAATTTCGCCGTTATGCCGGGAGTTGATTTTGTCGCTGGCGCGCAGAACCGATCCCGAAAGAGCGCAAATGCCAACGCAGCGCCTTATTCAGGTGTTGTTTGATGAACTGCCGCAGCAGCCGCAGGAACAATTGCAATTACCGGTATCGGGGCATCCGAAAATCCGCCAAATGGTTGAGACAATGGCGCAGGAGCCCGCGCGATGGAATACATTAGGGCAGTGGGCCAGCGTATTCGCGATGAGCGAGCGTAACCTTGCCCGGTTGGTCGTCAAAGAGACGGGGCTAAGCTTTCGTCGCTGGCGTCATCAGTTGCAATTAATTCTGGCGCTACAAGCGCTGATCGCGGGACGTAATGTACAGCAGACGGCGCAAATGCTGGGTTATGATTCCACCACGGCATTCATTACCATGTTTAAAAAAGGCCTGGGGCAGACGCCAGGCCAGTATCTGACGGGCGAGTTACTGCTTCCCCACAATTAAAGAGACCAGCCCCGCCGCAATCAGTGGGCCGACCGGCACGCCGCGAAACAGCGCGACGCCAAGTACCGTACCGACCAGCAGCCCGGCGACGAGCTGCGGTTGGTTTCCCATCAGCGTAATGCCGCGACCGCCCAGCCAGGAGACGAAAACGCCGACGGCAATCGCGACCAGCGATTTCCAGTTCACAAAAGAGTGGATCAATGTGGAGGGCGGTAGGGTTCCGCTGGCGATGGGAGCCATTACGCCGATGGTCAGAATGATAATCCCGACGGTGAGTCCCTGTTTTTCAATCCAGGGAAAAAAGGTATTCAACGGGGTTACGCGGACAATAATCAGCACCAGAATTGAGACGGCGACAGTGGTGTTGTGGCTGATAAATCCCAGAGCTGCCAGTCCGAGCAGGATCAGCAGAGTGACATCAAACATTATGGTTTCCTTGCCAAAAAGTAAGCCTGACTACTTTACGCCCAAACGGCAAAGCGCACAGGCCTTTTTAACGATTGATGCGGATTTCAGGCAACTGCCTGAAAGACAATCTCTACGTGAAAAACGGCGTTGTCATTAAATTGCCATCAACGCCGCGTATTGCTAACAGGTGAACCGTCATTGTTGTCTTCCTGAGGATACAATTATGTACGATCCACCGTTTCTTGAAGCGCTGATGATTACGGCGTCGTTTTTCGCCATTTTTATCATTATCGTTGTGTCTGTATTGCTCCTTGAAGGGGAAGGGACTAAGAGCCTATCCCATTAGGGCTATTTTACTTGCCATTTTGGACCTGGGCAGTGCTCAAAATCCTCACGTACTACGTGTACGCTCCGGTTTTTGCGCGCTGTCCGTGTCCAAACTGGCTGCGCCAATAACGCCTACTGGGATAGGCTCTAAGCCGTTGGCGATGACTGAAAGCGGCGGAAGACTGCCAGTTCTGGTCGGGCGATGCGCAGATAGTCCTGTGTATTCATAATGACTGATTTTTCCAGCAGGCCGGCATTAAAGGCAATTTCATCGAAACGCTCAAACAGGAGCGGATCGGCGACCAGTTTCAGATTGGGGTGAAAACTGAAAGGCGGGATCGCGCCAAAAACGCAGCCGGTCAGCATATCGACTTCCGCCGGGCTGGCAAGGGAAGCGCGTAAGCCGCCCAGATGTGAAGCAAGCTGAGAGAGGTCGGCTTGCTGATCGGCCGCCAGAATAGCAAGAACGTGCTGGTTGACGCCGTTGCCTTTGACTTTACAGACCAGCGCTTTTGCGCCCTGGCCCAGCGCAGTACCGCGTATTTCAGATACCGCTTCGCATTTCCCTACCGCTTCATGGTTCACCACACGATAGCGCGCGTTCTCCTGGGTTAATAAAGCCACTAAACGTTGGTGTGTAGCGACACCCTTCGCGACTTCAGTCATTTCGGCCATTTCTCACTCCTGGTGCAATATGAACATTTACTGCGAAGCACTATGATGAACGATGTTGTTTTTGTTGTTTGTTCAGATAGAGCTGCGCATCGGAAGCCTGGTAGGCATCATTAATCGTATCATTGGGCTGCATATTATAAATCCCGGCAGAAAAATTGACTGTCTTATCCGGTGCGATAATTTGCAGGTTACGAATAATACGCTCCGGCAGATGGATAGCCAAATCCGCCGCGTAATCAACAAGAATAATACAGAACTCATCGCCGCCGAGGCGAATGGCGTAATCGCTTTTACGAATCGATGTTTTAATCGCTTTCGCCAACAGGGTAATAATTCGGTCGCCTTCCTGGTGCCCCTGGGTATCGTTGATCAGTTTTAACCTATCGCAATCAATAGCGACAAATGTCACCGGCGTCCCGGCATTGACCAGGCGTTGCAGTCGCTGTTCCAGCTCCGGTGTTAATATTTTACGGTTGTAAAGCCCGGTCATGGCATCGCTAATATTTTCGCGTGTGACGTTGCGATAAAGCCGAAAGTGCATCCGTACCATATTAAGCAGGAGCGCCGTTGCCAGTAAGTAAAAGGCCAGCGCTTTCCAGGACGAGACAAGGAAATAGGTAAAATCAAGGGACAACGAAACGCGCAGCCCACCAGGGATATCATGGCTATAATTCACATATTGAAACAGATTATTTTTGCTTTGATTAATAATAATTTCTTTTCCGGAGTCCATATCCTTTAGTGTTACGTTAAGATAACGCCAAACCAGCGGACGATCCTGGGTATAAAAAATATTTTTTAAATTATCCTGGTTAACATCCACCATCACGATACCTTTTAACGTTCCCGCCAGATAGACTGGCGTTAAAAAGCTCATGACGTTTTCCTGGGTAATATCATCCATGTAAATACTTGAAATAACCGTACGGCCGGTAAAAAGTTTATCTATATCTTTTCTGTTAATACCCATTGTGCCTTTTTGTAAAAAAGTCCAACGATGCATGGCGAAGCGCCGTGAGTTGATTAAATCATAGAAATAGACATAATGTTTATTTAAATCAACGTAATAACGGAATTTAAGCTCCAGTGTGCCCAGCCCGTGACTGTGGTCGTCCTGCGAACGGTTGATGCTTACCGCCTGATCAAATGCAGGCAGTAAAAGGGCGTCATCAAGATTATCGGTACACTGTGTAGCGGCGGTTTGCAGGGTACCATGTAGCGCCGGATAATTATGCCGGGTCAGGTTGACACCGTGCGTACCGTTAATAGCCTCAAAGGCGTCGCAAAACGCGCGGCGTTTTTCTGCAGTGACGGGGTCTCCCGGCGCTTCAAAAGTTCGCATCAAATGTGCGGCGATGCTTTGATTCTGGTACTTATCGTACAAAAACGACGAATCGGCTCTCTCCATGATATAACGCATATAGGCATTCATTGCCCTGTCGCTGGCAATAAGTTCGTAAATCAGGAAGGACGATGTCAAAACGATGACGCTTGCCGAGATAAAGTGCCTGAGCGCTTTATGATGCAAATTCATGATGAACTACAGCCCTGAAAGTCGGATGCGTTAGTTTACCATAGCGATGAGAATTCCTCTAATAGACTGTTTAAAAATAAAACGTGTTGATGTTATGGAATAAAAATCATTCTCGGTTTAATAAACCAATTAATACGCTTTGTTTATATTTTCAGGTGTGACTATTGTGATAAAAACTAAATTTTTAACCAACAATACTGATCTATTTGTGACAAAAAGAAAATAACC
Source organism: Salmonella sp. NW1250 (assembly GCF_051812965.1). Taxonomy (NCBI): domain Bacteria; kingdom Pseudomonadati; phylum Pseudomonadota; class Gammaproteobacteria; order Enterobacterales; family Enterobacteriaceae; genus Salmonella; species Salmonella sp. NW1250. The sequence continues at coordinate 136,075 of NZ_JAMNDD010000001.1, forward strand.
TTTATTATGATGATGAAAGGAGTGTGAAGTGGTAAGGATAATAATTTACTTCCGTTCTGAGGCTCTATGAAACGATTTAAAGAGATGGCTGTGATTTTATTTTTTGCATTACTGGCAGCAGGTTTTACGTCGTCGGCGATGGCGGATGATCCTTTTTCACATGTTTTGGATCATGTTTTTGATAAAGTCCCTGCCTGTCACATTGTTCCTCCTGGAGTGGGGCAACCAGGACATTTGGGGCCTTGGTCTTGGCCTTGGTGTTATTAACATGATGGAATTCTATTAATGGGTTAAATTACCCGATATGCTGGAATACCTTCATTCAGACTATTCGTGGGTAATTGCTTCAGTCATAAAAACCGAACACCAGGCTTATTAAAACCCGCCCGACATATGAACGGGCGGATTTATTTATGCGCTTTGATTGGCGCTCTGTTTCTGAAACAATTCGCGGAATACCGGATAAATATCCTCCTGATCGCGAATATGCTGCATGGCGAAGTTATCGAACGTCGCCTGCAGATGTTCATACTCGCGCCATAAGGTCTGGTGGGCGCGGCGGGTAATCTCGATATAGCTGTAATAGCGCACTACCGGCAGCAGTTTTTTCGCCAGAATCTCATGACACAGCGGTGAATCGTCGGCCCAGTTATCACCGTCTGAAGCTTGCGCCGCATAGATGTTCCACTGACCGGGGTCGTAGCGCTCTTTAACTACTTCGTCCATGAGTTTAAGCGCGCTGGAGACAATCGTCCCCCCGGTCTCTTGCGAATAAAAGAACTCATGTTCATCCACTTCCTTCGCCTGGGTATGGTGGCGGATATAAACCACTTCTACGTTCTTATACGTTCGGCTCAAAAACAGATAAAGCAGAATGTAAAAACGCTTGGCCATATCTTTGGTTGCCTGGTCCATCGAACCCGAGACGTCCATCAGACAGAACATCACCGCCTGGCTGGAGGGCTCAGGCCGTTTTTCATAATTTTTATAGCGTAAATCAAAGGTGTCGATAAACGGCACTCGCTCGATTTTAGCCCGTAGTTCGGCAATCTCCCGACGTAACCGCTCCTCTTCAAGCAGTTGCGCTGGTTCGCTGTGGCTGATGGTCTCCAGTTCCGTTTCCAGCGCGTGCAGTTCGCGGCGTTTTCCTGCCGTCATTGCTGTACGGCGCGCCAGAGAGTTTTGTAGCGAACGTACCACGCTGATATTGGCCGGTACACCGTTTGAGGTGAAACCGGCGCGGTGAGTTTTATACTCGTTAAGCTGGCGATGCTGGTTTTTTTTCAGATTAGGCAGCGCTAAATCTTCAAAGAGCAGATCCAGATACTCATCTTTTGAAATCTGAAAAACAAACTCATCCTGGCCTTCGCCGTCCTGGCTGGCCTGACCTTGACCGCTGCCGGAACCGCCGCCGCCACCGCCTTGCGGACGCTCAATGCGATCATTCTGGATAAAGTGATCGTTACCCGGATGGACGCGATGGCGCAGACCGCCGCGCCCCTGATGAAACATCGGTTCGCTAATATCATCGGTTGGAATAGAGACGGACTCTCCGCTGTCGACATCGGTCACAGAGCGTTTATTAATCGCTTCGGAAATCGACTGCTTAATTTGTGCTTTATAACGGCGCAAAAAGCGCTGGCGATTCACCGTGCTTTTATTTTTGCCGTTAAGACGTCGGTCTATGAACCAGGTCATATGCCCCCCGTACTGCCAACTGAGCGCCTGTTCTGTCAGTGCCGGATAGCGCTAACGCTTAGCCAGTCTACAGAACATTACTTTGTAGGCCCGGTAAGCGCAAGCGCCACCGGGCATTAACATCACGACGATTTACGCACGCGCAGGTACCACTCGCACAGCAAACGAACCTGCTTACGGGTATACCCTTTTTCCATCATCCGATCGACAAAGTCGTCATGCTTTTTCTGCTCGTCAGTCGACGTTTTGGCGTTAAAAGAAATGACCGGCAACAGCTCTTCAGTATTAGAGAACATTTTTTTCTCAATCACCATGCGCAGCTTCTCGTAACTGGTCCAGTTTGGATTACGGCCGCTATTGTTGGCTCTGGCGCGCAGGACAAAGTTTACTATCTCATTACGGAAATCTTTCGGGTTACTGATACCCGCTGGTTTTTCAATTTTTTCCAGTTCGGCGTTCAGCGACTCGCGATCGAACAGTTGACCGGTATCCGGGTCGCGATACTCCTGATCCTGAATCCAGAAATCCGCATAAGTCACGTAACGATCAAAAATGTTTTGCCCGTACTCAGAGTAAGATTCGAGATAGGCCGTCTGGATCTCCTTGCCGATAAATTCGGCGTATTTCGGGATCAGGTAGCCTTTCAGGAACTCCAGATAACGCTCAGCCTGCTCCTGCGGAAACTGTTCACGCTCGATTTGTTGTTCCAGAACGTAGAACAGATGTACCGGGTTTGCCGCCACTTCCGCATGGTCGAAGTTGAATACGCGGGAGAGGATCTTAAAGGCGAATCGGGTGGAGAGACCGTTCATCCCTTCGTCCACACCCGCATAGTCGCGATACTCCTGGTACGATTTAGCTTTGGGGTCGGTATCTTTCAGGCTTTCACCGTCATAAACGCGCATTTTCGAGTAAATACTGGAATTTTCCGGCTCTTTCAGGCGGGAAAGAATCGAGAAGCGCGAAAGCGTTTCCAATGTGCCCGGCGCGCAGGGCGCATGAGCCAGCTCGCTATGATTAAGTAGTTTCTCGTAGATTTTGATCTCTTCGGAGATTCGCAGGCAATAAGGCACCTTCACAATATAGACACGGTCGAGGAACGCTTCGTTATTTTTATTGTTACGGAAAGTCACCCATTCAGATTCGTTTGAGTGGGCAAGTATGATGCCATTAAAGGGCAGGGCGGAAATACCTTCCGTGCCATTGTAGTTACCTTCCTGAGTTGCGGTCAGCAAGGGGTGCAGCACCTTAATAGGCGCTTTAAACATCTCGACGAACTCCATGATCCCCTGGTTAGCGCGGCATAGCGCGCCAGAGTAACCATACGCATCCGGATCGTTCTGGGCGTGATGTTCGAGTTTACGAATATCCACCTTGCCGACCAGCGCCGAAATATCCTGGTTGTTTTCATCGCCGGGTTCCGTTTTGGCGATGGCAATCTGCTCCAGAATGGAGGGCCAGACTTTCACCACGCGGAATTTAGTAATATCGCCGCCAAACTCATGCAGGCGTTTGGCCGCCCACGGGGACATAATCGTACCGAGATAGCGGCGCGGAATACCGTACTCTTTTTCCAGAATCTGCGCGTCTTCCTGCGGATTAAACAGGCATAACGGATGATCGTTGACCGGACTACGCTCGCCGTTGGCGCTTAAAACATAAATTGGCACGCGCTGCATTAGCGATTTTAGCCGTTCAGCGAGCGATGATTTGCCACCCCCCACAGGTCCCAGCAAATAGAGAATTTGCTTCTTCTCTTCCAGCCCTTGCGCCGCATGTTTCAGATAAGAGACAATCTGTTCAATCGCGTCTTCCATGCCGTAAAACTCTTCAAACGCAGGATAGCGAGCAATAACCCGGTTGGAGAAGAGTCGGGAAAGTCGGGGTTCCTGGGCAGTGTCGACCATATTAGGCTCGCCGATAGCCATTAATAGCCGCTCTGCCGCGTTGGCATAAGCACTGCGATCTTGCCGACAAATGGTAAGAAAATCCTGCAGTGTGAACTCTTCGTCCTTGGCAGCTTCGTAACGCTGGCGATAGTGATCGAATATATTCATGATATGCCATCCTTTCGTTTTTTCGCACATGTTAAGAGCCGTTCATATGAATAGTAGAGGCTCCCGGAAGAGGTAGACTGAACGCCGTCTCTGCTAAGGAAAAAAAAGCAACTCTCATGCCATTTTATTGGTCAGAAGATCAACGTGTCCGGTGATACACCTTCTTAACATTAAGCGTAGATGGCATTTGCAAAACTTGCCTGTACGCGTCAGTGGATTTCGATGACATATCAATAACTCATCAGGTAGAAAAGGCTGGTGGATATCAGAAAAAGCGCTCCCGGTCACATAACGATCATCAGCCGATCATCTGAAAATAATCGGTGGTGGTGATATTAAACGGTTACATTGTGTAAAATAGTTGGGCTTACAGATATTGGCGGTTACACTTTTGCCGCAGAACATTTGAATAAGGAATTATGGATTGTGACCAAACTTAAACTTCTGGCTCTTGGCGTGTTTATTGCAACATCCGCCAGCGTCGCGCACGCTGAAAGCAACCTGACGTTGGGCGCAGGCGTTGGTGTGGTTGAACACCCTTATAAAGATTACGATAGCGATGTTTATCCGATACCGGTCATCGCTTATGAAAGCGAAAACTTTTGGTTCCGTGGTCTGGGCGGCGGGTACTACTTGTGGAATGACAATGCCGATAAGTTGTCAATCATGGCATACTGGTCCCCGATGTACTTCAAACCGGGCGACAGCGATGACCATCAGTTGCGTCGTCTGGACAGGCGTAAAAGTACTATGATGGCGGGCGTTTCTTACGCGCATCACACCCAGTATGGATTCCTGCGTACCTCACTGGCAGGGGATACGTTGGATAACAGTAACGGTATTGTCTGGGATCTGGCCTGGCTGTATCGGTATACCAATGGCGGGCTGACCTTAACGCCAGGTATCGGGGTTGAATGGAATAGCGAGAACCAGAACGATTACTATTACGGCGTATCACGTAAAGAATCTTCGCGTAGCGGCCTGCGCGGCTATAACCCGAACGATAGCTGGAACCCGTATCTTGAACTTAGCGCTAACTATAATTTCGCCGGTAACTGGAGCGTATATGGTACTGCGCGCTACACCCGCCTGTCGGATGAAATTACCGACAGCCCGATGGTGGATAAATCCTGGACCGGTATCCTTTCTACTGGCGTGACCTATAGATTCTGATTGATTGAATTTGCCGGAAAAACCATGACAAAGCCTGCGTTATGCAGGCTTTGTGCTAACTGAAACGCGAACATGGCGGCTTGCATAAATGCGCTGTTGCCTGGGGATGGCACAGCCTTACGTGATTTATACTTTGTTACATCAATTTAAAAAACTAGCCTTTTATATGAAAAATCCAGGTGATTACAACTGCGCTAACAATTAGCGTAATAATTGTTGCAATGCTGGCTGATATCGCCCTGTCACGTCCCGCTTATGCTATACCCATTCTTCACAGTGAGTAAGACGAATGAGCATAGTATTCAATACCGTAGCCAAGCCCAGCGGCAGTCTGTGTAACTTATCCTGCAAGTACTGTTTCTATCTTGATAAACCCCGGGGCCAGCGCGTCATGTCTGACGATGTGCTGGAGACGTATATCCGCCGGGTAATTGATGATACGCCATCATCAGAGGTCTCGTTTTGTTGGCAGGGGGGAGAGCCGACGCTATGCGGTCTTTCTTTTTATCAAAAAGTGGTGTGCTTGCAGCAACGTTATGCCAACGGCAAAACTATTTACAACAGTCTGCAAACCAATGGCGTATTAATCAATGAAGAGTGGGCGGCTTTCTTTGCGCAGCACCAGTTCCTGATTGGTATATCGATTGATGGGCCGCAAGTCGTTCATGATAATTACCGGAAAACGCCGTCAGGGCGGGCGTCTTTTTCCCGAGTCGTTAATGCTATCCGCCTTCTGCAGGCAAATGATGTCGAGTTCAACACGCTCACTGTCGTGAATGATGCGTCATGCCGTCATGGCAACGCTATTTATCATTTTTTGACGCAGGAACTGGAAAGTAAACACCTGCAATTTATTCCCATTGTTGAGCCGCTCGCGCAAAAAGCGCAGCGTTCTTTGACGTTATCTGACAATGAAGATTCGCCTTCGCTGATGCCCTTTTCCGTCACGCCTGAAGGGTGGGGCGCCTTTATGTGCGATGTTTTTGATCAATGGATACGTCACGATGTCGGACGCATATTCGTACAGCTTTTTGACAACTTACTTGGCGTCTGGATGGGGGAGCCCGCCACGCTTTGTACGATGCAGTCGACCTGCGGGCAAAGTTTGCTGGTGGAGCAGAATGGCGACGTGTTTAGCTGTGACCATTTTGTTTTTCCCGCCTATAAACTGGGCAATCTGCAGCAACACTCTTTAGAAGAAATGGCGGCCTCTCCTTTTCAGCAGCAGTTTGGCGCGGCTAAAGCAAACCTTTCCTCACGCTGCCAGAACTGTACGTGGCGCTTTGCCTGTCACGGCGGTTGTCCGAAACATCGAATTTGTATGGACGGCGGCGAACGGCAAAATTATCTCTGTAAAGGATATCTGGAGTTCTTTCAACATGTGACGCCCTATATGAATGTGATGCGTCAATTATTACTGAATCAGCGACCCGCCGCGCATATTACCCGCATCGTCGACATGATTGCAGATGACGTTCGTCAGTGACAAGAAAATCGCCCCCCTTGCGCGGTATGATGCCGGACATTACCGTAGGGTCTAAGAGTCCTGTATTGTTTTACCGTCGAGTGACATTGAAAAGGAAATGAAATCAGTGAAAAACGTAACGTTTTGCGGGCAGGTGACGCTTCCTGCCATCGGACAGGGAACATGGTATATGGGCGAGCGCGCGGATCAACGTCAGCGCGAGGTTTCGGCGCTGCGCGCGGGGCTGGATTTGGGGTTACGCCTTATTGATACGGCGGAAATGTATGCCGACGGCGGGGCGGAAAAGGTCGTGGGCGAGGCGTTAGCAGGGCGACGCGATGAGGCATTTCTGGTGTCAAAAGTGTACCCGTGGAACGCTGGCGGCCAGAAGATAGTTGCCGCCTGTGAGGAAAGCCTGCGTCGTCTGAAAACAGATTATCTCGATCTCTATCTATTGCACTGGGCCGGAAGCTTTTCATTCGAAGAGACCGTTGAAGGTATGGAGCGGCTAATCGCGCAGGGGAAAATTCGCCGTTGGGGAGTCTCTAATCTTGATTATGACGATATGCAGGCGCTGTGGCGCATCCCCGGGGGACAGCAATGCGCGACAAATCAGGTGCTCTATCATCTGGCGTCACGCGGTATTGAGTATGATTTATTGCCGTGGTGTCAACAACAGCGAATGCCAGTGATGGCCTATAGCCCGCTGGCGCAGGCTGGCCGGTTACGTAGCGGTTTACTGAATCATCCGGTGGTGAATGAAATTGCGCAAGCGCATAACGCAACGGCGGCGCAAATCTTACTGACGTGGGTGATTGCGCATCCGGGCGTGATGGCGATCCCGAAAGCCGGAAGTACAGAACACGTGAAGCAAAATGCGGCGGCGCTTGAGATTACCTTGTCAGCAAACGAACTTGCCTTACTGGACAACGCCTGGCCTGCGCCAAAAGGGAAAACCGCGTTGGATATGGTGTGACGCCGGATAAAATGTGTAAGCGCCGCCATCCGGCAGGTCATGCCTGATGGCGGCTGACGCCTTTCAGATCCTATAGCAACGCCGTTATCCATTCACTTTTAGCGTTTAGCGACGCAGATAGTCTGCGCCAGACGAGAGGGTTTTTCTTCTGTGGCTTGTTGCGGCGCAGTAGCGTAAACCGTTTCAACGCAGACAAACGTTTTATAGCCGTCATCCGGCATGTCGCCCATGCTGACGGACAACGCCGGGCCAGGGTTCCAGCCTACGACGTTAAGGTGATGGTGGTGAACTACATCAATCGTGCGGTTTAATGTCGCATCGTGGATCACGCTACATGCTTCAGGATTGAGGTAAACGCGATCGGTACGGTCCGGAAAGGTTTGTATACCGTCGGCCAGGACATCTTCTTTAGCGTCGTTAACTTTATCAATAAACCGATCGCCGAGTCCGCTGACCTTAACGTTGGCGATGTCGCCAACGTTAAAATAGCTGTGGAGCGCGGATGTGGTTGCAAATTCGCCATGCGCTTCCAGTTCAATTTCACAGGTTTTGCCCACTTTAAAACGTGCCAGCAGCGTGAAATCGTGCGGCCAGTATTTCCGGGTGGCCTCACTGCTTTGCAGCTCAAATGTCAGCATTACGCCATTATCATCTTCATTATGCGCTTTTAGCGCCCACGGTAGATTACGCGCAAAGCCGTGTGACGGCAGACCCTGTTGAGCCGCAGGTCCAAACCAGGGCCAGCAGATCGGTACACCGCCGCGTAGCGCCACGCCGGTTTTGAAAGGCGTATTATTACTGAGCCACAATACCTCTTCCTCGCCAACGGGTTTCCAGGAGAGAAGGTGCGCGCCCTGTAATGCAAAAGAGGCTTTAACCTGCGGATGGTCAACGACGATCAGATCCAGGTCATCAAGCTGACGACGGGAAAGGACAGGGGTAAGCTGTTCGATAACCGGGAGGGCAAAAATTTTATTAATCATTACGCAATCCTCTTAACCCTAAATAATTCGAGTTGCATGACAAGGCGCTTGTGCCTTGACCAGTGCTTGCGCTGGCCCGTAGAGGCGAGGCCGCAGGCCGAGTAACGCGGCAAGTGAACGACAAATTCATCGGGAACGAACTTGAACAACCGTAGGTCATCTCCGGCCAGGGACATGGACATCCCTGATTCATCCCGATAAGTTCGACTTCCGTCAGTGATTCGGGTGAGAAAGCATAGCCAACACACCTGCAACTTGAAGTATGACGGGTATATCTTTAAGCAAAAAAAAGAGCGACCTGAGTCGCTCTTACCAATGACTGTGTCATCTCAACTTATTTGGAGATGTGAGCAATCAGGTCCAGTACTTTGTTGGAGTAACCGGTTTCGTTATCGTACCAGGAGACCAGTTTCACGAAGTTGTCGTTCAGCGCGATGCCTGCTTTAGCATCGAACACGGAAGTGCATACTTCGCCATTGAAATCGGTAGATACAACGTCGTCTTCGGTGTAACCCAGAACGCCTTTCATTTCGCCTTCGGCAGCAGCTTTAACAGCAGCTTTGATCTGCTCGTAAGTAGCCGCTTTTTCCAGACGAACGGTCAGGTCAACAACGGATACGTTCGGAGTCGGAACGCGGAACGCCATACCAGTCAGTTTGCCATTCAGTTCCGGCAGTACTTTACCTACCGCTTTAGCAGCGCCAGTAGAGGACGGGATGATGTTCTGAGATGCGCCGCGGCCGCCGCGCCAGTCTTTGTGAGACGGGCCGTCAACGGTTTTCTGGGTTGCGGTAGTCGCGTGAACAGTAGTCATCAGACCTTCGATGATACCGAAGTTGTCGTTGATAACTTTAGCCAGCGGCGCCAGGCAGTTGGTGGTGCAGGAAGCGTTGGAAACGATGTCCTGGCCTTCGTATTTGTCAAAGTTAGCGCCTTTAACAAACATTGGGGTGTTGTCTTTAGACGGACCCGTCAGAACCACTTTTTTCGCGCCAGCGGTGATGTGTTTACGCGCGGTTTCGTCAGTTAGGAAGATACCGGTAGCTTCAGCCACTACGTCAACACCAACTTCGTCCCATTTCAGGTTAGCCGGATCGCGTTCAGCGGTAACACGGATTTTTTTACCGTTAACGATCAGATGACCGTCTTTCACTTCAACAGTACCGTCGAAACGGCCGTGAGTGGAGTCATATTTCAGCATGTATGCCATGTACTCTGCGTCTAACAGGTCGTTGATTGCAACGATCTCGATGTCAGAACGTTTCTGAGCAGCACGGAAAACAATGCGACCGATACGGCCAAAACCGTTGATACCTACTTTGATAGTCATATATTCCACCAGCTATTTGTTAGTGAATAAAAGGTTGCCTGTAAAATTACAAAAACCTTACGCAGCGTCAAGCGGAATCGTGTCAATCATTGCGACAAATCAATCCTCTGCACAACCTTTGCGCGGCTGATTCGCCTCACTCTTCCTTTCGGCTTGAAACCACATGGGGGCGCCGCCCCGAATTTTAAAGGGCAACCGAGATAATAATGTGACATCAGTCACGATTCGTGAGCCGCCATTTCGCAATGATCAAGTTTAGAACAAAAGTTGGTACTGAGGTGTTAATGTTTTGTTAGAATCGGTCAGGCAATGTGAGCACGTTTAAAGTGAGATGTGAGCAAATGGCTAACCAACCTTCAGCAGAAGAACTCAAGAAAAAATTGTCCGAAATGCAATTCTACGTGACGCAGGATCGTGGCACAGAACCGCCATTTACCGGACGCCTGCTACATAATAAACGCGATGGGGTTTATCACTGCCTGGTCTGTGATACGCCGCTTTTTCACTCCCACACCAAATACGATTCAGGCTGCGGCTGGCCTAGCTTTTACCAGCCCGTCAGCGAAGAGGCGATTCGTTACATAGACGATTTTTCTCATGGCATGCAGCGTGTCGAAATTCGTTGCGGTAACTGCGATGCGCATCTCGGACACGTTTTCCCGGACGGGCCGCAGCCAACCGGTGAGCGCTATTGCGTTAACTCGGCCTCGCTGGCCTTTTCTGACGAGAAAAACGGCGATCAACTGAAAGGCTGAAAAAACGATTCAGCAAATTATTCCACAGGAGCGGACACATCATGAATCTTGATGAGATCATTAACAGCATGACGCCGGAAGTGTATCAACGTTTATCCACCGCCGTTGAGCTGGGTAAATGGCCGGATGGCGTGGCGTTGACGCCGGAACAGAAAGAAAACAGCCTGCAACTGGTGATGCTATGGCAGGCGCGGCACAATACCGAAGCGCAACATATGACGATCGATACTCACGGTCAGATGGTGATGAAAAGCAAGCAGCAGCTCAAAGCGGATTTCGGTATTACGTCAAAGCCGATTGCGACATTGAAAATGCAGTAACGGCAGCCGGATAAGAGGTAGCCGCCATCCGGCGGTTTCATTGCCAATGCGTTGTGCTTACCGGGCCTGCACATTGCTGTCAGGCACAGGCCCGCCATATTTTTACCCATTACGCTTAATGTCCAGCGAGTCCGCCAACTGTTTCGCTAACTGATTATTGTCATTGGCGGCCTATTCCCAGAACATTGCGCCGGCCAGCACGCGCTTTTTAATCTGTTTTGTTAGAAGCGCTCTCCAGCCTGCGTTGAGCTTTGCCTGGTAGCGACGCTGACGTGACGTATCCGGCCCAAAGATCTATGCAATGGTCTCACCGTTGCGTGATGTATTGACCGGATACGATACCTGCTCCGCTACCTGGCGACAGCCTGGCCCTGCGTCTCTTCCCAGTCTGCCAGCGTATACAGCGTCGCGCCTGCCGCCGCCATCTCCATAAACGCGTGTGCGCTATCCTGCGGGTGAATATTCACGCCGCGACAGCCATCGGTGATAACGTTAACGGCATAGCCCAACTCTAGCGCATCCAGCACCGTAAATTTTACGCAGTAATCGGTCGCCAACCCCATCACGATAAGCTCGGTAACGTCATGCTCGCGAAGCCAGGTATCAAGGGTAGTTTTCTGCCGATGTTCGTTGTCAAAAAACGCGCTGTAGCTATCAATCAGCGGGTTTTCACCCTTATAGATGCAGGCGTCAATCGCATGTTGGTTAAGCAGGGGATGTAACGCCGCGCCGTCGGTATGTTGAACGCAGTGATCCGGCCAGAGCGTTTGCGGCAGCCCGTCCAGCTTTCCCTGACTATAGGGTTCCGCCTGATGCTGGCTGGCGAAGCTGCCATGCTGCGCGGGATGCCAGTCCTGGCTGGCCAGCACCGGAATCTGCCGGGGCTGGCACCAGTCAATAAGAGCGTTGGCGATGTCGATGGTGCTGTCGCCTTCCGCTACAGCCAGCGCGCCGCCGGCGCAAAAGTCATTTTGCAAGTCGACCAGTAATAAGGCCCGGTTTGTCATTATCTTCTCCTTGTCGTCGGGATTTTTTAATCATCCGGCGTCAATTCACCACGCAAGTTTTGCGCCATCGCGCTACGAATCGCCTGAGTGTCCAGGCCCTGGCTTAACAAATAATGCAGTTTGGTTAAGGTGGCTTCGACGGTCATATCGGCACCGCCAATCACGCCAGCGTGCGCCAGCGCATTACCGGTAGCGTACCCGCCCATATTGACTCGCCCTGACATGCATTGCGTCAGGTTAACCACCACGATGCCGCGCGAACTGGCCTCTTTCAGCTCCTGTAAAAACGCTTTATTTTGCGGCGCGTTGCCTACGCCATAAGAGCGCAGAATCAGCGCTTTTACCGGCTGACGCAGAAAGTTACGTACTACCTCGGCGGAAATCCCCGGATAAATCGTCACTACGCCTATCGGCTGCGGCGTAATAGGGTGAACGATTAATTCACCAGAACCGTAGGGCGCGGGAGGCGTATTTAAACGGCGAATGTGAATTCCTGCTTCCAGCAAGGGCGGCAGATTGGGAGAGGCAAAAGCGTCAAACCCATCCGCATGGGCTTTGGTCGTGCGATTACCGCGGAACAGACGATTATTAAAAAACAGCGTTACTTCATTAATAGGGTAGTTGGCGGCGACATAAAGCGCATTCAGCAAATTAATTTGCCCGTCGGAACGCAGCTCAGCCAGCGGAATTTGTGACCCTGTCACAATAACCGGTTTACCCAGATTTTCCAGCATGAAAGAGAGCGCCGATGCGGTAAACGCCATCGTGTCGGTGCCGTGCAGAATAACAAAACCGTCATACTCATCGTAGTGCGCTTTGATATCTGCAGCGATATGCTGCCAGTCTTCCGGCGTCATATCTGATGAATCCATCAGCGGGGCATATTCATGGATGGTAAAATCCGGCATCTCCGGGCGGTGGAATTCCGGCATCAGCGCCAGCTGACGCTGAAGGTGCCCGGACACCGGGATATACCCTTTATCTGAGCGCTGCATACCGATAGTACCGCCGGTATAGGCAACGTAAATTGATTTCTTTTGCATGATAATGTTCAGTCGTGTCGCGAAGGACGTATTAATGATTATCGGATGGCGGCTATGAGCAGACGCCGCCATCCGGTATGGCTATTGATGAAGCATTAGCGAACGTTCGCGCAAGTCAAACAGAACGCATAACGGTTTTGCGGATCGTTAAATGCCGCTAGTTTATCCCCCTCGGCCTTCACCGTGTTGGCGGCGGAAACGAGCGGCGCCGGGAGCATCGCCTGAATGGCCTCCGGCAGCATGGCGCGTACTGATCCGGTCATACTGTCCATGACCATATCAAGGACCGTCGGTTCGTCCTGATAGTAATCAAGATGCCACTGTTTCAGTTTCGCCAGCTCCGCCGCTTTGGCGACGGCGTCGTCAAAGTCGCCGAGACTGTCCACCAGACCATTGGCTTTCGCGTCTTCTCCGGTCCAGACATGGCCTTGTGCGATTTTATCAATCTGCTCCGGCGTACGCTTACGCGCGTCTGCCACCAGTGTGATAAAGCGTTTGTAGCCGTACTCAATACTGAGTTGCATCATCTGCTGCACTTCCGGTGACAGCGCTTTGGTCATCGAAATATCCGCCAGCGGCGAGGTGGAAACGCCGTCGCTGTGTACGCCAATCGACGACAGGCTGTTTTCTACCGTATTGATGACGCCGAAGATGCCAATTGAACCCGTCAGCGTGCTGGGGCTGGCCACGATATAGTTTGCCGGCGTAGAGATCCAGTAACCGCCGGAGGCCGCCATACCGCCCATTGAGACCACCACCGGTTTGCCAGCCGCTCTTGCCGCCGCCAGTTCGGCGCGGATAACTTCGGAGGCGTTGACGCTACCGCCTGGACTATTGACGCGCAGCACAATCGCTTTCACTTTAGGATCAAGGCGTGCGTCGCGGATCTGCGATGCCGTAGTGTCGCCGCCGACATTCCCTGGCGTTTCTTCGCCATCCATAATCGCGCCATTGGCGAAAATAACCGCAATAGTACCGCCGGTATCCGCAGGCGTTTTCAGCGAATAATCGTAATAGCTGATCGCGCGATAGTTATTTTCGGTTTTGCTCCAGCCAAACTGCTTCGTCAGCGCTTTTTCAACATCTGCGCTGGAGGCGAGGGCGTCCACCAGTTTATGGTCGAGCGCATATTTGGCGGTGTCGCCGCCCACGCTGGTTAACCCGTCGATAATAGCCTGCGCGCCGGGGAAGAGTTGTTGCGGCGAAATCTGGCGATTGGCGGAAACGGTATGCAGGTAGTTCTGCCACAGTTCGCCTATCCAGCGGCTGTCGGCCTCGCGGGCGGCGGGCGACATATCGTCGCGGATAAACGGCTCGACGGCGGATTTATAGGTGCCGACCCGGAAAACGTGGGTAGAGACTTTCAGTTTATCCAGCAGCGTTTTGTAGTACAGGCCATTCGTAGCGAAGCCGTGAAGATCTACCTGACCCTGTGGGGAAAGCCAAATTTTATTGGCGAAACTGGCGAGGTAATACTGACCCTGGCTGTAGTTTTCACCCACGGCGAAAACCGGTTTGCCGCTATCGCGGAATTCGCGCAGCGCTTTACCGATATAGCGCATTGACGGCTGATCGGCGCCGGTGAAGTTTTTCAGATCCAGAACGATACCCGTGATGTTACGGTCATCTTTCGCCTGACGAATAGCGTTGACGATGTCAAACAGGGAGTTTTCCTGCAGACGGTCGGAGCTGGCGCCAAATAACTGGCGTCCCAGCGCGCCCAGACGGTGATTGGTGGAGGGTTTATCCACAATGACGCCGGAAATATCCAGCAGCAAAGCGCCGCGCGCCGTTTGCTCACTGTTGCTGCCGTTACCGATCTGCATCCAGATCCCAACGCCCACCAGAACCAAAAAAATAAAGAACAGGTTGAGTACCATTTCACGGACGAGGTTCAACACTCGCCACGTCCATTTAAAAAATCCGGCAATAAATCGCCACAGGGTTCGCATGTATTCTCCCTATCTGAGTAACAACGCTTATACCTTGGTGAGGATAAAGCATTAAGATGTGGCTATCGTAATGACCCATCAGGCAGTTGTCAGCAGGAATCACTGCCTGCGCTGTAACAAAATCCGCTCCCGTGTTAATTTTGTGAATAAATATCATTGCTGGAGTTAATCAAATGGATGCACTAGAACTGCTGGTCAACCGTCGTAGCGCCTCTCGTCTCGCAGAACCGGCGCCTGTCGGCGAGCAATTACAGAACATTCTGCGGGCGGGAATGCGTGTTCCCGATCATAAATCTCTACAGCCGTGGCGTTTTTTTGTGATTGAAGGAGAGGGGCGCGACCGCTTCAGCGCCGTGCTTGAACAAGGCGCTGTCGCTGCCGGGGGCGATGAGAAAGCGATCGAAAAAGCGCGTAATGCGCCGTTTCGCGCACCGCTGATCATTACCGTGGTGGCGAAATGCGAAGAAAACCATAAGGTTCCAGTGTGGGAGCAGGAGATGTCTGCCGGATGCGCGGTGATGGCGATGCAAATGGCGGCGATTGCGCAAGGGTTTAATGGTATCTGGCGTAGCGGCGCATTAACGGAGAGCGCTATCGTGCGGGAAGCCTTTGAGTGCCGCCCGCAGGATAAAATTGTTGGTTTTCTCTATCTCGGCACGCCGCAGCTCAAAGCGTCAACGACGATCAGTACCCCCGACCCCACGCCGTTTGTGCGTTATTTCTGACGCTGAGGGATAAAACTGTCTGGATTCTGAGCAAAGGCGCGGTAATTCAGACAGTGATACTTACCACATCAGGGAATGAGCGCTACCATAGCGCGAATGCAATGACAGGAGATGTCCATGAGCGAGCAAGCCATTCGTTTAACGCAATACAGCCACGGCGCTGGTTGCGGTTGTAAAATTTCCCCTAAAGTGCTGGAGACTATCCTGCATAGCGAGCAGGCGAAGTTCGTCGACCCGAACCTGCTGGTGGGTAATGAAACCCGCGATGATGCGGCGGTTTACGATCTGGGTAATGGCACCAGTATTATCAGCACCACCGACTTCTTTATGCCGATAGTCGACAACCCGTTTGATTTTGGCCGCATTGCGGCAACAAACGCCATCAGCGATATTTTTGCGATGGGCGGCAAACCGATTATGGCGATCGCGATCCTTGGCTGGCCGATTAATACCCTGTCGCCCGATATTGCGCGTGAAGTGACCGAGGGGGGGCGTTTTGCCTGCCGTCAGGCCGGTATCGCGCTGGCGGGCGGACACTCTATTGACGCCCCGGAGCCGATCTTTGGTCTCGCGGTCACAGGCGTAGTGCCGACCGAACGGGTGAAGAAAAACAGTACCGCGCAGGCGGGATGCAAACTCTTTCTGACCAAACCGTTGGGGATTGGCGTGTTGACCACCGCCGAGAAAAAATCGCTGCTTAAGCCTGAACATCAGGGGCTGGCGACGGAAGTCATGTGTCGGATGAACATTGCTGGCGCGGCGTTTGCCAATATCGACGGCGTAAAAGCTATGACTGACGTTACCGGTTTTGGCCTGCTGGGGCACCTGAGCGAGATGTGCCAGGGCGCAGGCGTGCAGGCGCTGCTTTGCTATCAGGACATCCCTAAACTGCCGGGCGTGGAAGAGTATATTGCTCTGGGCGCCGTACCGGGCGGCACAGAGCGCAACTTCGCCAGCTATGGTCATTTGATGGGCGACATGTCGCGTGAAGTTCGTAGCCTGCTGTGCGATCCGCAAACGTCAGGCGGTCTGTTGTTGGCGGTAACGCCGGACGCCGAAGACGATGTTAAAGCCACCGCGGCGGAATTTGGTATCGATCTGACCGCGATTGGCGAACTGGTCGAGGCCCGCGGCGGTCGCGCTATGGTTGAGATTCGTTAACCTGATGCGGTTGTTTATTGCCGAAAAACCGAGTCTGGGGCGCGCCATTGCGGATGTGCTGCCAAAACCGCACCGTAAAGGCGATGGTTTTATTGAGTGCGGAAACGGGCAGGTCGTCACCTGGTGTATTGGTCATTTGCTGGAACAGGCGCAGCCGGATGTGTATGACAGCCGTTATGCGCGCTGGAATCTGGCTGACCTGCCTATCGTGCCGGAAAAATGGCAGCTTCAGCCTCGTCCTTCCGTCACCAAACAGCTCAATGTGATTAAGCGCTTTTTGCATCAAGCCGGTGAAATTATTCACGCCGGCGACCCGGATCGCGAAGGGCAGCTTCTGGTTGATGAAGTGCTGGATTATCTCCAGCTTCCTGCCGAAAAGCGCCAGCAGGTGCGGCGTTGTCTGATAAACGACCTTAACCCGCAGGCGGTCGAGCGTGCTATTGACAGGCTGCGGGCGAACAGCGACTTCGTGCCGCTGTGCGTCTCCGCGCTGGCGCGAGCGCGAGCGGACTGGCTGTATGGCATTAATATGACCCGCGCTTACACGATCCTGGGCCGGAATGCCGGCTATCAGGGCGTGTTATCCGTGGGACGCGTGCAGACGCCGGTACTGGGGCTGGTGGTGCGGCGAGACGAAGAGATTGAGAACTTCGTCGCCAAAGACTTCTTTGAAGTGAAGGCGCACATCGTTACGCCTGCCGACGAGCGTTTTACCGCTATCTGGCAGCCGAGCGAGGCGTGCGAACCTTATCAGGATGAAGAGGGGCGCTTGCTTCATCGTCCGCTGGCGGAGCATGTAGTGAACCGAATCAACGGTCAGCCCGCGCTGGTAACCAGTTATAATGATAAACGGGAATCAGAATCCGCGCCGCTGCCGTTTTCGCTCTCGACGCTACAGATTGAAGCCGCTAAACGCTTTGGCCTGAGCGCGCAAAACGTGCTTGATATTTGTCAGAAGCTATATGAAACCCACAAACTGATTACCTATCCGCGTTCCGACTGCCGTTATCTGCCGGAAGAACACTTTGCCGGACGGCAGGCGGTCATGAACGCGATTAGCGTCCACGCCCCGGATTTACTGCCGCAGCCTGTGGTTAACCCTGATACGCGCAATCGCTGCTGGGATGACAAAAAAGTGGATGCGCACCACGCGATTATCCCGACGGCGCGCAGTTCTTCTGTCCATCTGACGGAAAACGAAGCGAAAGTGTACACCCTGATTGCGCGTCAGTATCTGATGCAGTTCTGCCCGGACGCGGTGTTTCGTAAATGCGTTATTGAACTGGAAATCGCCAAAGGAAAATTTGTCGCCAAAGCGCGTTTTCTGGCGGAGGCCGGTTGGCGGACGTTACTGGGCAGTAAAGAGCGCGACGAGGAAAACGACGGTACGCCGCTGCCGGTTGTCGCCAAAGGTGATGAGTTGCTGTGTGAAAAGGGGGAAGTGGTCGAGCGCCAAACCCAGCCGCCGCGTCATTTCACCGATGCGACATTGCTTTCCGCGATGACCGGAATTGCCCGCTTCGTGCAGGATAAAGATCTGAAAAAGATCCTGCGCGCGACCGATGGACTGGGGACGGAAGCCACGCGCGCCGGGATTATCGAACTGCTGTTCAAACGTAGCTTTCTGACCAAAAAAGGGCGCTACATTCATTCTACCGATGCTGGCAAAGCGTTAATACATTCGCTGCCGGAAATGGCGGCCCGTCCAGATATGACCGCGCACTGGGAATCTGTTTTGACGCAAATCAGCGAAAAACAGTGCCGTTACCAGGATTTTATGCAACCGCTGGTCGGCACGTTATATCAGCTGATCGAGCAGGCTAAGCGCACGCCGGTGAAGCGCTTCAGAGGGATAGTCGCGCCAGGCGGTGGAGAAAAGAAAAAGAGCGCGCCGCGTAAGCGAGCGGGCAAAAAAAGCCCGCCTGCTGAGGAGACAGGCCGTCAGACCGAATAAGCGTAAAGCTATCTGGCCTGACGACGGGATTAAATGACGCCCTGCGCCAGCATGGCGTCGGCGACTTTCACGAAACCGGCGATGTTGGCGCCCTGAACGTAGTTGGTATGCTTATTGTCGCCGCCGTACTCGACACAGGCGTGGTGGATATCCAGCATAATGTGATGCAGACGGGCGTCCACTTTCTCGGCTTTCCAGCTCAACCGCGCGGCGTTCTGCGCCATTTCCAGCCCCGATGTCGCCACGCCGCCCGCGTTGGCGGCTTTACCCGGCGCAAACAGTACGCCCGCCTCAAGGAAGAGATCGGTCGCTTCAATCGTGGTTGGCATATTTGCCCCTTCCGCCACGGCTTTTACGCCATTGGCAATCAGTACGCGCGCGGCGTCAACGTCCAGTTCGTTCTGCGTCGCGCATGGCAGGGCGATATCCACCGGTACGCTCCAGGGCTGCTGGCCTTCCAGATAGGTTAAGCCAAACTCACGGGCGTAGTCAGCGACGCGACCGTCACGGCTGGCTTTAATTTCACACAGACGCGCCAGCTTCTCTGGCGTGAAGCCACTTTCATCGACCACCGTCCCGCTCGAATCCGACGCGGTAACCACGCGCGCGCCAAAGGCCATCGCTTTCTCAATGGCGTATTGCGCGACGTTGCCGGAGCCGGACACGGCGACGCGCATCCCTTCGAAACCGAGACCATGACGTTTAAGCATCGCTTCGGTAAAGTAGACCAGGCCATAGCCCGTCGCCTCCGGGCGAATCAGGCTGCCGCCGAAGGAAAGCCCTTTGCCGGTGAAGACGCAGGCGCTGTTATTGGAAAGCTTGCGCATCATTCCCGCCATAAAGCCCACTTCGCGCCCGCCCACGCCGATATCCCCGGCAGGCACGTCGGTATCCGGCCCTAAATGGCGATACAGTTCAGTCATCAGCGCCTGGCAGAAACGCATCACTTCGCCTTCGCTTTTCCCTTTCGGATCGAAATCGCTGCCGCCTTTACCGCCGCCCATCGGCAACGTGGTGAGGGCATTTTTAAAGGTTTGCTCAAAGCCGAGGAACTTAAGGATGGAAAGGTTTACCGAAGGATGGAAGCGCATACCGCCTTTATAGGGGCCGATAGCAGAGTTGAACTGCACACGCCAGGCGCGATTTACCTGCACCTGGTTTTTGTCGTCCAGCCACACTACGCGAAACTGAATTACGCGCTCTGGTTCAACCAAACGTTCCAGTAAAGACATGTGGCGGTAACGGGGGTTTTGTTCAAGAAACGGCCACAGGGTGGTCATGACTTCACGGACGGCTTGCGCGAACTCGGTTTGATGCGGGTCGCGCTTTTGTACATGGTTGAGGAACGATTCCAGAGAACATGTCTGATCCATAGATATAAAAACCTCTTATATATTAATGTGGTTGTATTTGCGTTTTATCAGAATATGTATTTGCAGTTTTCGACTATACCATCAGCAATGTGACGGTAAGCAAGAAAAAAATGACGCTGCTAAGTAAATTCATAACGGGGCGAGGGTCATAACTAAAAGCGATGACAAAAGAGGATTAAAGTTTTCACGGCGGCTTACCGTTATACTGAGAATATACTTAGAAAAATAAGGAACTCCTATGTGCCGAAGCCTCGTGGTCGCCGTGATGGCGATAATGCCAATGGTCGGGCTGGCAAACCAGAACAGTCGTCCTGATATTCAGGTGAATGTCCCGCCGGAAGTTTTCAGCACGCGCGGTCAGTCGTCCCAGCCCTGCATTCAGTGCTGCGTTTACCAGGATCAGAATTACTCCGAAGGCGCAGTAATAAAAGTGGAAGGCGTCGTGCTCCAGTGCCAGCGTGACGAAAAAACCATCAGCACGAATCCGTTAGTCTGGCGTCGCGTAAAGCCATAAACGCCTGCAATAGCGGAATATCCGCCGGGGCGAGGGGGTACTCCAGCGCCTCTTCCGGCGTACACCAGGCTAATGCCTGATGTTCCAGCGCACGTATCAGACCGTTAAACGCAGGCACATGCCAGGCGTGCAAATGAATTCGTCGGCCAGACACGTCGCGTTGATGGCTGGCGATATAGACGCCGGGCGTGGCGTCAATCCCTAACTCTTCGCGTAGCTCGCGGATAAGCGCCTGCGGCTGGGTTTCGCCGGGTTCGACTTTACCGCCGGCAAACTCCCATAAACCGGCTTGATCCGCATGAGCTGGGCGCTGGGCCAGCAGAATTTTGCCGTCGCGTTCAATGATGGCGGCAACAACATCGAGTTTTTTTATCATTGTCGTTAAGGTCGTTATTCCTGCCGGGAAGCGTCGCGCTATCCCGGCCTTACGGTTAATCAGAAAGCGGAATCAAACACGAAACGTCGCCCAGACCGGCGCATGGTCGGAGGGTTTTTCCATACTGCGAATGTCGTAGTCTATACCGGTTTCTGCGCAACGTTCCGCCAGCGGAGCGCTTGCCAGCAAGAGGTCGATACGCAGTCCGCGATTATCCACGAAACCTTTTGAGCGGTAATCAAACCACGAAAATTTATCCATCGTTTGCGGATTCGCCTGACGGAACGTGTCCACTAATCCCCACTTCAGTAACCGTGACATCCATTCACGCTCCTCCGGCAGGAAGGAACATTTACCGGTACGCAGCCAGCGTTTGCGGTTCTCTTCGCCGATGCCAATATCCAGATCGGTCGGACTGATATTCATGTCGCCCATAATTAATACCGGATTATCGCACTTGAGTTCCGTTTCAAGATAGTTCTGCAAGTTCTGATAGAACTGCGCTTTCGCGGGGAACTTCAACGGATGATCCCGGCTTTCCCCCTGCGGGAAATAGCCGTTAATGACGGTAATATTACCCAGCGGCGAGGGGATTTCCGCCATGATAATGCGGCGTTGCGCCTCTTCGCCATCATCCGGGAAACCGCGTCTGACGGAAATGGGCGTGGCTTTTGTTAGCAGCGCGACGCCGTAATGGCCTTTTTGTCCATGATAGAAAACGTTATAGCCCAGCTTCGCGACCTCTTCGAGCGGGAACATTTCGTCGTGGACTTTTGTCTCCTGTAGGCCGATCACATCGGGCTGGTGTTTTTCGACAATCGCTTCAAGCTGATGGGGACGGGCGCGCAGGCCGTTGATATTAAAAGAGACAAATTTCATAGTCACTGCCACTTTGCAAGGTGAATCGTGTTGGGATGGTAACAGAAATTTTACCGGGTGACTGCCACTCATCGTCAGATTCGGCCAATGGAAGCGTATGGTGTTTTCTATAGCGCGAAAATGGCACAGTTTGCGTGCAGATGCGCCAGAACGGGGCGGTAATTTCCAGTAAATTTCGTATAAGATCACAATTCCAGAATTATATTTGGCAACTGAATAATATTTCGCTTTTTCCTCTTTTTAGCCACCGACTATGCGGGAATATTCACTTTTCATGCGGTAAAAGTGAATATCGCTACGCTGTAACCCATTGATTTACCGTTTATCACTTCTGTTTATGCAATGTTAACGCTGGCTGGCACGAATGCTGCAATCTACATTTACAGCGCAAACACTCATATTAATTAACATATAAATAACTTTATTTTTACCAAAAGAGGTCGCTATGTCTCTGTCAGTTACGCGCGAAAACTTTGATGAATGGATGGTGCCGGTATATGTTCCCGCGCCTTTTATTCCTGTACGCGGAGAAGGCTCACGCCTGTGGGATCAGCAGGGGAAAGAGTATATTGATTTTGCTGGCGGGATCGCGGTCAACGCCTTGGGACATGCGCATCCGGCGCTGCGCGAGGCGTTAAATGAACAGGCGAATCGCTTCTGGCATACCGGGAACGGTTACACCAATGAACCGGCGCTGCGACTGGCGAAAAAACTGATCGACGCGACTTTCGCCGAACGCGTTTTCTTTTGTAATTCAGGCGCTGAAGCAAATGAAGCAGCATTAAAACTGGCGCGCAAATATGCCCACGATCGTGTCGGCAATCATAAAAGCGGCATTGTGGCCTTTAAAAACGCGTTCCATGGCCGCACGCTCTTTACCGTCAGCGCTGGCGGTCAACCCACCTATTCACAGGACTTTGCGCCGCTGCCGCCGGATATTCGTCATGCAGCCTATAACGATCTGAACTCCGCCAGCGCGCTCATTGATGACAATACCTGCGCCGTGATCGTAGAACCTGTGCAGGGCGAGGGCGGCGTGATCCCCGCCACGAAAGCTTTTTTGCAGGGGCTGCGTGAATTGTGCGACCGGCATCAGGCGTTACTGATTTTTGATGAGGTGCAGACGGGCGTCGGACGTACCGGCGAACTGTATGCATATATGCATTATGGCGTTACGCCCGATATCCTGACGACCGCTAAAGCGTTGGGCGGCGGCTTCCCGATCGGCGCGATGCTGACCACGCAAGACTATGCCAGCGTCATGACGCCAGGCACGCATGGCACCACCTACGGCGGTAATCCGCTGGCGACGGCAGTTGCCGGAAAAGTACTGGATATCATCAATACGCCGGAGATGCAAAACGGCGTCAGACAGCGCCACGATGCGTTTATTGAACGTCTAAATACCCTTAATGTGCGTTTTGGCATGTTCAGTGAAATTCGCGGGCTGGGGCTACTGCTTGGCTGTGTGCTACAGACGGAGTTTGCCGGAAAAGCCAAACTCATCGCCCAGGAAGCGGCAAAAGCAGGCGTGATGGTGCTCATTGCCGGTGGCGACGTGGTGCGTTTTGCGCCAGCGTTAAATGTGAGCGACGAGGAGATAGCCACCGGGCTTGATCGTTTTGCCATGGCGTGCGAACGCCTTCAGACGGGAGGCGCATCATGCGGGTGATTCGTCCTGTCGAACATGCGGATATCGCCGCGCTGATGCAGCTTGCAGGCAAAACGGGCGGCGGCTTAACCTCGCTACCGGCAAATGAAGCGACGCTGGCGGCCCGCATTGAACGCGCGCTAAAAACCTGGTCCGGCGAGCTGCCAAAAGGCGAACAAGGGTATGTATTCGTTCTCGAAGACAGTGAAACGGGTGAGGTCGGCGGGATCTGCGCCATTGAGGTCGCGGTCGGTCTTAACGACCCCTGGTATAACTATCGTGTCGGTACGCTGGTTCATGCTTCCAAAGAGCTGAATGTATATAACGCGTTGCCAACATTATTCCTGAGTAATGATCATACCGGTAGCAGTGAGCTTTGCACGCTGTTTCTCGATCCCGAATGGCGTAAAGAGGGTAACGGCTACCTGTTGTCAAAATCGCGCTTTATGTTTATGGCCGCGTTTCGCGATAAATTCAATGAGAAAGTGGTGGCGGAAATGCGCGGCGTCATTGACGAGCACGGTTATTCTCCCTTCTGGCAAAGTCTCGGCAAACGCTTTTTCTCTATGGATTTCAGCCGGGCGGATTTTTTATGCGGTACCGGGCAAAAAGCGTTTATCGCCGAGCTGATGCCCAAACATCCTATTTATACCCACTTCTTATCTGAAGAGGCACAGGCCGTGATTGGCGAAGTCCACCCGCAAACGGCGCCAGCCCGCGCGGTGCTGGAAAAGGAAGGTTTTCGCTATCGCCACTATATCGACATCTTCGACGGTGGGCCGACGCTGGAGTGTGATATTGACCGCGTGCGGGCCATTCGTAAAAGCCGACTGGTGGAAGTCGTGGAAGGGCAACCCGCGCCTGGCGACTATCCGGCATGTCTGGTCGCCAATGAAAACTATCACCACTTTCGGGCCGCGCTGGTGCGTGCCGATCCGCAGACTTCACGACTTGTACTTACCGCCGCGCAGTTGGATGCGCTGAAATGTCGCGCGGGCGACCACGTTCGGCTGGTACGCCTTTGCGCTGAGGAGAAAACCGTATGACGCTATGGATAAACGGCGACTGGATAACCGGTCAGGGCGAACGCCGCCGCAAAACGAACCCGGTGAGCGCGGAGATACTTTGGCAGGGGAATGACGCTAATGCGGCACAGGTCGCCGAGGCCTGTCAGGCGGCGCGCGCGGCGTTTCCTCGTTGGGCCAGACAGCCTTTTGCGGCACGACAGGCTATCGTAGAGAAATTTGCCGCCCTGCTGGAGGCGCATAAAGCCGAGCTCACGGAGGTCATCGCGCGTGAAACCGGTAAACCGCGCTGGGAGGCGGCAACGGAAGTGACGGCGATGATCAATAAGATTGCCATCTCGATTAAGGCTTACCACGCCAGAACAGGCGAACAAAAAAGCGAACTTGTCGATGGCGCCGCGACGTTGCGCCATCGTCCTCACGGTGTGCTGGCGGTATTCGGCCCTTATAACTTTCCCGGCCATTTACCGAATGGTCATATTGTGCCCGCGTTGCTGGCAGGCAATACGCTGATCTTCAAACCTAGCGAGCTAACGCCATGGACCGGGGAAACGGTAATAAAACTCTGGGAACGGGCCGGGCTACCGGCAGGCGTTCTTAATCTGGTGCAGGGCGGCCGGGAAACCGGACAAGCGCTGAGTTCGCTCGACGATCTCGACGGACTGCTGTTTACCGGCAGCGCCAGTACCGGATATCAGCTTCATCGCCAGCTATCCGGCCAGCCGGAAAAAATCCTGGCCCTTGAAATGGGCGGAAACAATCCGCTCATTATTGAGGATGCGGCAAATATAGATGCGGCGGTACATCTGACGCTGCAATCGGCGTTTATTACCGCCGGACAGCGCTGTACCTGCGCGCGACGCCTTCTGGTAAAACAGGGTGCGCAGGGAGATGCATTTCTGGCGCGGCTGGTTGACGTCGCCGGACGTCTGCAGCCCGGCAGATGGGACGACGATCCGCAGCCGTTTATCGGCGGACTGATTTCAGCGCAGGCGGCACAGCATGTGATGGAGGCCTGGCGTCAACGAGAGGCATTAGGCGGTCGCACGCTACTGGCGCCGCGGAAGGTCAAAGAGGGAACCTCTCTGCTGACGCCTGGCATCATTGAGCTGACCGGCGTCGCGGATGTGCCGGATGAAGAGGTGTTTGGTCCGCTGCTGAACGTCTGGCGTTATGCGCATTTCGATGAGGCGATTCGTCTGGCGAATAATACCCGTTTTGGTCTGTCGTGTGGGCTGGTGTCGACGGATCGCGCGCAGTTCGAACAGCTCTTGCTGGAGGCACGGGCAGGGATCGTTAACTGGAATAAACCGCTCACCGGGGCAGCGAGTACTGCGCCGTTTGGTGGTGTCGGCGCGTCTGGCAACCATCGGCCCAGCGCCTGGTATGCCGCCGATTATTGCGCCTGGCCGATGGCCAGTCTGGAATCTCCCGAACTAACGTTGCCTGCGACATTAAGCCCCGGCCTCGACTTTTCTCGCAGGGAGGCGGTATGACGGCGCATGAAGTTAATTTTGACGGGCTGGTGGGGCTTACGCACCATTATGCCGGGCTATCCTTCGGCAATGAGGCATCGACCCGCCACCGTTTTCAGGTGTCGAATCCTCGTCTGGCAGTAAAGCAGGGGCTGCTAAAGATGAAGGCTTTGGCGGATGCCGGCTTTCCCCAGGCGGTGATCCCGCCGCATGAGCGGCCTTTTATTCCGGCGTTGCGTCAGCTCGGCTTCACGGGTAGCGATGAGCAGATTCTGGATAAGGTTGCGCGTCAGGCGCCACGCTGGCTTTCCAGCGTGAGTTCCGCGTCGCCAATGTGGGTTGCGAATGCGGCGACGGTTTGCCCATCGGCAGACGCGCTGGACGGGAAAGTTCACCTGACGGTGGCGAATTTAAATAATAAATTTCATCGCGCTCTTGAGGCGCCTGTTACCGAAGCGCTGCTACGCGCCATATTTCGCGATGAAAGTCAGTTTTCAGTGCATAGCGCGTTACCGCAGGTCGCATTATTGGGAGATGAAGGCGCGGCGAATCATAACCGTCTTGGCGGCGAGTATGGTTCGGCAGGCGTTCAGCTTTTTGTCTATGGGCGCGAAGAGGAGAATGAAATACGACCCGCTCGTTATCCGGCGCGCCAGAGCCGCGAAGCCAGCGAGGCCGTGGCGCGTCTTAATCAGGTGAATCCGCAACAGGTTATCTTCGCTCAGCAAAACCCGGAGGTCATCGATCAAGGCGTATTCCATAATGATGTCATCGCCGTTTCGAATCGACAGGTATTGTTTTGTCACGAAGCGGCATTTGCCCGTCAGAAAGTGCTCATTAATCAGTTGCGTACGCGCGTTGACGGTTTTATGGCGATAGAGGTGCCCGCCGGAGAGGTTTCTGTATCAGATGCTGTGGCGACCTACCTGTTTAATAGTCAGTTGTTAAGCCGTGACGACGGCTCAATGCTGCTAGTGTTGCCGCGGGAATGTCAGGATCATGTCGGCGTCTGGCGCTATCTGAATAAGCTGGTGGCGGAGGATAACCCCATCAGCGCGATGCAGGTGTTTGATTTGCGAGAAAGTATGGCTAACGGTGGCGGGCCGGCCTGTCTGCGATTACGCGTGGTGTTAACAGAAGAAGAACGACGGGCGGTGAATCCAGCGGTAATGATGAATGACGCTCTGTTTACGGCCCTTAACGCGTGGGCGGATCGTTATTATCGCGATCGCCTGACCGCTGCCGATCTGGCCGATCCGTTATTATTGCGAGAAGGCCGGGAGGCGCTGGATGTGTTAACGCGTCTGCTGGATTTGGGGTCGGTTTATCCTTTCCAGCAAACGGGGGCGGCTGATGGATAACTTTCTGGCGTTGACGCTAAGTGGCACGACACCACGGGTGACGCAGGGGAAGGGCGCGGGTTTTCGCTGGCGCTGGTTAAACCATGGTCTGCTTGAACTCACGCCCGATGCGCCGGTCGACCGCGCGTTAATTCTTTCTGCGGGGATACACGGCAATGAAACCGCGCCGGTCGAGATGCTGGATAAGCTGCTGTCGGCGCTGTTTTCAGGCAGCTTAACGTTAACGTGGCGAGTGCTGGTGGTACTCGGCAATCCGCAGGCGCTGGCGGCGGGAATACGCTATTGTCACAGCGATATGAACCGTATGTTTGGCGGGCGTTGGCAGTCCTTTGCCGAAAGCGATGAAACGCGGCGGGCGCGTGAGCTGGAGCTAAGTCTGGAGACCTTCTTTTCCTCTGGTCAGGCGCGGGTACGCTGGCATCTGGATCTGCATACCGCCATTCGTGGCTCGCATCATTTGCGTTTTGGCGTATTGCCGCAGCGCGACCGCCCGTGGGAGGCGGATTTTCTGGCGTGGCTGGGCGCGGCAGGACTGGAGGCGTTGGTATTTCATCAGGCGCCAGGCGGTACGTTTACGCACTTTAGCTCTGAACATTTCGGCGCGCTTTCCTGTACGCTGGAGTTGGGAAAGGCGTTGCCGTTTGGGCAAAACGATCTGACGCAGTTCAGTGTAACCTCGCAGGCGTTGTCGGCGCTGCTGAGCGGTGTCGAAACGTCAACCTCGTTTTCGCCGCCGCTACGCTATCGGGTGGTGTCGCAAATCACGCGTCACAGCGACAAGTTCGCGCTTTATATGGATGCGCAAACGCTGAATTTTACTGCCTTTGCGAAGGGAACGTTGCTGGCCGAGGAGGGGGATAAGCGCGTGACGGTGACGCATGACGTTGAATATGTTCTCTTTCCTAATCCCTCTGTCGCCTGCGGATTGCGGGCTGGATTAATGCTGGAAAGACTTCCCTGATAAATGTCCCTGTAAGCTCACGTTAGGATTACAGGGATGATTTGGGACACAGTTTCATGCTATTACGGATTATTCCTGGAGAATTGCTTTATTAATAAGCGTTGCTGCGTTATAGTTCTGCATAATTTCTGCTATATCATGCTGTTGTATATTTCTCTTTCAACTCTGCGCAATTTATTCTTTTTTTCTTCACAATTGGCGAAAAAGTGTTTTTTATACTTTCATTGTTTTACCGTTGTTATGACTAATTGACGCTAAGACGGTTAAAGTTAATCACGACAACACGGCGCTGTTTTAAATATGCCGTAAAAATAACTGAAAGGAAGGATGGAAATATGCGTAAACTGACTGCTCTATTTGTTGCCTCTACCCTGGCGATGGGTGCTGCGAATCTCGCTCATGCCGCTGAGACTACCACCGCCGCGCCAGCGGATGCGAAGCCAATGATGCAGCATAAAGGTAAATTTGGCCCACATCACGATATGATGTTTAAAAACCTGAACCTGACAGACGCACAGAAGCAACAAATTCGCGACATTATGAAAGCGCAGCGCGAGCAAATGAAACGTCCGCCGCTGGAAGAGCGTCGCGCCATGCATGATATTATTGCCAGCGATACCTTCGATAAAGCCAAAGCCGAAGCGCAAATTACGAAAATGGAAGCGCAGCGCAAGGCCAATATGCTGGCGCATATGGAAACCCAGAATAAAATTTATAACGTTCTGACACCGGAGCAGAAAAAGCAATATAACGCTAATTTTGAGAAGCGTCTGACAGAACGCCCGGCGCAAGAAGGTAAAATGCCTGCTGCGGCAGAATAACTTTCCGCATAATTTAAGACCGCCGGTCTTGTCGACAACACAATCGTTGAGGTGGACAGGATCGGCGGTTTTCTTTATGACTGGCGACAGTCGGTGTGCAGTTCGATGATCTCATATTGACCTGACATTAGTGGCTTACAGAGAATTTTATAGCCATCCTGATCAAAGCCCGCAGGGGTGCGCACCAGGGTGGCGGCCTCATCCAGCGAGGGTACCGCCCCCAGCCATAACCAGTTGTTGATAATGTGGAACTGGGTCATTTGTGGGCGGCTCTCTTTTAACGCGATAGCGCCTTTCCAGGGCCAGCAAACCACACGTAACCGTTCCAGTGAGGCCTGCAGACGAAGAAAATGCGCCTGCGGGGTTTCTTGCCCACAACACGCGCCAGCGCAGCGCTTCAGCGCGAAACGA
The DNA here is from genome assembly GCF_051812965.1 of Salmonella sp. NW1250. NCBI lineage: Bacteria > Pseudomonadati > Pseudomonadota > Gammaproteobacteria > Enterobacterales > Enterobacteriaceae > Salmonella > Salmonella sp. NW1250. Next base: position 165,521 of record NZ_JAMNDD010000001.1, read on the forward strand.
AAACAGGCGCGCCCACGGCTTACCGGTTCAAGCCCCAGCAGGCCATAACACAATTTTTGTTCATCGGCGAGGTTCTGTAAGCTTTGCAGCGCTGCCCGACGGTTGGCGAAGAGCCCAAACAGGTTCGGCTCATGGGAAAAATCGACGCTGCGGGCGGAAACGACCTCAATCTTTTGTTCGCTCAACTGTAGAGAGCAAAGCTGGCGATTACGCCGTAACCGCTTGTTAAACAGCGGCTGTTGTTCTTTGATCAGCCGCGCCTCCAGCAGCAACGCGCCCATTTCCCCAGCGGTGCAGATCCAGCTTATCCGCCGCGCCTGTCGCAGCATAGCGGCCTCGTCAGGCGTTCGCAGATGTGAGAGCACCCGGCTGCGAATATTTACGCTTTTACCGATATAAAGCGGCAGCGTATCGCTTTCGCTATGAAATATATAGACGCCCGGTAAGGCTGGCGCTTCGCTGAGGAAAGGACGTAAATGTTCTGGATATTCGTAAATGGCCGCTGCTTCAAACTCAAGGCGGGGGGCTGATTGACGCCGTACCACAGTGATCTCCGTTAACTGGTTATTCATCCAGTATAACAGCGGATGGGTGATTAAAAAAGAGGCTGGGAAGAGAGGCGGCCGGATAGACGAGCGATATCCGGCACAACAGTAGAAGTACGCTTACTTTTTCCAAAAGTCGTCGAATACCGTAATCGGCAAACGGCGCTTATGTTCAGTTTTTACATACCAGCCTTCGATAGTTTTAGCGATGGCGGAGTCCAGCGTTTTGCCTTCCAGGTAATCGTCAATATTGTCATACGTTACGCCCAGCGCGGCTTCATCAGGCAGTGAAGGGCGGTCGTCTTCCAAATCGGCGGTGGGGACTTTTTTATACAGATGCTCAGGACAGCCCAGCGCTGCGAGAAGCTGTTTGCCCTGGCGTTTGTTAAGGCGATGAAGCGGGTTAATATCGGTACCGCCATCGCCATATTTGGTGAAGAACCCGGTTATCGCTTCCGCCGCATGGTCGGTGCCCACCACGACGCCGTGAGTCATACCGGCGATGCTATATTGCGCTTTCATTCGCTCACGCGCTTTTTCATTGCCGCGAACAAAATCGCTCAGCTCAATTCCCGCTTCGCGCAGCGCCTGCTCGCTGGCGAGGACGGCGCCTTTAATATTGACGGTGAGTACTCTGTCCGGCTGAATAAAAGCAATGGCGTCCTGGCAATCCTGTTCATCGGCCTGCACGCCATAAGGCAGACGAACGGCGATAAACTGCAGCGCATTATCACCGGTCTCTTCCCGCAATTCGGCGATAGCCATCTGGCTGAGTTTCCCGGCCAGCGTCGAATCCTGCCCGCCGCTGATGCCTAACACCAGCGATTTCAAAAAGGGATAGGTTTTCAGATACGCTTTAAGAAAATCCACGCTGCGGCGAATTTCTTCTTCAGGGTTGATATGCGGTTTCGCGCCAAGCGCCTGGATTATCTCTTGCTGCAGAGTCATTTAACCCCCTTCGACATTAAAAAAATGAATCTTTACCCTGTTAAAGCTAACCCTTCGCCGCTGAAACGACAAGGTTTGGCGGGCTAAGCGGTGTTTAAAACAACATATCGCTGCGTTAGAGAATTTTCCGAAAGACTTTTTGTGGCGGGTCGCGGCTTGAAAAATATTCTGATGTATTCCAGGCTTACATAACACGCTGATAAACAAGAGGACGGAAAATGAACAAGAACGTAGCAGGAATTTTAAGCGCAGCGGCGGTAATGACTATGCTGGCAGGCTGTACGGCGTATGATCGTACAAAAGACCAATTTGTTGAGCCTGTCGTTAAAGATGTTAAAAAAGGAATGAGCAGGGCACAGGTTGCGCAGATTGCGGGCAAACCGTCATCTGAAGTGAGCATGATTCATGCGCGCGGTACCTGTCAGACCTACATCCTGGGTCAACGTGATGGTAAAGCGGAAACCTACTTTGTTGCGCTGGATGATACCGGGCACGTGATTAACTCCGGCTACCAGACCTGTGCGGAGTACGACACTGACCCACAGGCGCCGAAGCAGTAACAACTGTACATTGCCTGAACATTCAAGGAAACCGGCCTGCGAGCCGGTTTTTTTGTGCCTGCCATAACCTTATTTATTATCGCGAATTATTTGCCCGAAATGTGAGGGGGGTCATAACGCCAGGTCAATGAGAGACAATTTAGTGGGTCAAGGAAATACCATCCGGCGGTCCGATCCCGTATACTCATTTCAGCCACCTAAAAAAGTAAATCCGGTTACGCAAGTCGCCCAGAGTATGGATGCAGGTTGAGGCTTGCGGCGTATCTGGTTGACAGATAATCGCACATGAGGAAGGTTTTTATGGAAAAGAAACACATTTATCTGTTTTGTTCTGCGGGCATGTCAACATCGTTACTGGTATCAAAAATGCGCGCTCAGGCTGAAAAATATGAAGTGCCGGTGATTATTGAAGCATTCCCTGAAACCCTGGCCGGTGAAAAAGGCCCGGCAGCGGACGTCGTGTTATTAGGCCCGCAAATTGCTTATATGCTCCCCGAAATTCAGCGTTTATTACCCGGTAAACCGGTAGAAGTCATTGATTCAATGTTGTACGGCAAGGTAGATGGTTTAGGCGTGCTTAAAGCTGCGGTAGCGGCAATTAAAAAAGCCGCCGCGAATTAATTATTTTTTAATTTTTCCCGTCAAAGAGTTATTTCATACACTAACCGCAATATTTTATTGCGGTATTTAAGGGTATTTTTCTATGAGTAACGTCATTGCTTCACTTGAAAAGGTACTCCTTCCTTTTGCTGTAAAAATAGGAAAGCAGCCACACGTTAATGCAATCAAGAACGGCTTTATTCGTTTAATGCCATTAACCCTTGCGGGGGCGATGTTTGTATTAATTAATAACGTTTTCCTGAGCTTTGGGGAGGGGTCGTTTTTTTATTCCATGGGCATTCGGCTTGATGCCTCAACCATTGAAACACTTAATGGATTGAAAGGCATCGGCGGGAACGTCTATAACGGCACATTGGGCATTATGTCGCTCATGGCGCCATTTTTTATCGGCATGGCGCTGGCGGAAGAGCGCAAGGTTGATGCGCTGGCCGCCGGATTGCTTTCCGTGGCGGCATTTATGACCGTAACGCCGTATAGTGTCGGCGAGGCCTATGCCGTAGGCGCTAACTGGCTGGGTGGTGCAAATATTATCTCCGGTATTATTATTGGCCTGGTGGTCGCGGAGATGTTTACATTTATTGTCCGGCGCAACTGGGTGATTAAGCTACCGGACAGCGTACCGGCTTCGGTGTCTCGTTCATTCTCAGCATTAATTCCCGGCTTTATTATTCTCTCTATTATGGGGATTATTTCCTGGGCGCTGTCTAATTACGGTTCTAACTTCCATCAGATTATTATGGACACTATCTCTACGCCGCTGGCATCGCTGGGTAGCGTGGTAGGGTGGGCATATGTCATTTTTGTACCGCTGCTGTGGTTCTTTGGTATTCATGGTTCGCTGGCGCTGACCGCGCTGGATAGCGGCATCATGACGCCCTGGGCGCTGGAAAACATCTCTATTTACCAGCAGTATGGCTCCGTCGATGCGGCGCTGGAAGCCGGTAAAACGTTCCATATCTGGGCGAAACCGATGCTGGATTCTTATATCTTCCTCGGTGGCAGCGGCGCAACGCTGGGTCTGATCATCGCTATCTTCCTGGCATCCCGTCGCGCGGACTATCGCCAGGTGGCAAAACTGGCGCTGCCGTCAGGTATCTTCCAGATTAACGAACCCATCCTGTTTGGCCTGCCGATTATTATGAACCCGGTGATGTTTATCCCCTTCATTCTGGTACAGCCGATTCTGGCGGCGATTACGCTGGTGGCTTACTATTTGGGTATTATTCCGCCGATTACCAATATTGCGCCGTGGACCATGCCAACCGGGCTGGGGGCGTTCTTTAACACCAACGGCAGCGTTGCCGCATTACTGGTTGCGCTATTTAACCTGGCGGTCGCTACCCTGATTTATCTCCCCTTCGTGGTGGTGGCTAACAAAGCGCAGAACGCCATTGAGCAGGAAGAAAGCGAAGAAGATATCGCTAACGCACTGAAATTCTAAACTCCGCGTCGGCATGGGATGCCATGCCGGGCTGAATCAGAGGAAAGACTATGTTTGATCTTGAAAATGTTGTAGATAACCAGACAGCGGCTGAGGAACTCGAAGAAGTCGTTATGGGGCTTATCATCAATTCTGGTCAGGCGCGCAGCCTGGCATATGGCGCGCTCAGAAAAGCGAAAGAAGGCGATTTTGAGGCGGCGAAAGCGATGATGGACCAGTCGCGCATAGCGCTCAATGAAGCGCATCTTGTGCAGACAAAACTCATCGAAGGCGATCAGGGCGAAGGCAAAATGAAAGTCAGTCTGGTCCTGGTTCACGCTCAGGATCATTTGATGACCTCAATGCTGGCTCGTGAACTGATCGCCGAGTTGATTGAGCTCCATGAGAAACTGAAATAACAGGGGGCGGATGATGCAGCTACAGGTTAACGCAACGGAAATCAAAACGGTTTATGAGCAGCAGCTCTTCAATGGCAAAAATTTCCATGTGTTTATCTATAACAAGACGGAAAGCGTCACCGGGCTGCATCAGCACGACTACTATGAATTTACCCTGGTATTAACCGGACGTTATTACCAGGAGATCAACGGGAAGCGTGTGCTGCTGGAACGTGGAGATTTTGTTTTTATCCCGGTGGGGTCGAATCACCAAAGTTTCTATGAGTTTGGCGCAACGCGTATTCTGAACGTAGGAATTAGTAAACGTTTTTTTGAACAGCATTATCTTCCGTTACTGCCGTTTTGTTTTGTGGCATCGCAGGTATATAGGGCGAATAGCACCTTCCTTACCTATATTGAAACGGTGATTGCGTCGTTGAATTTTCGCGGCAATGGGCTCGACGAATTTATCGAAGTGGTGACATTTTATATTATAAACCGCTTACGTCATTACCGCGAAGAGCAGGTTTATGATGATATTCCACAATGGCTGAAAGCAACCGTGGAGATAATGCATGATAAAACGCAGTTTGGCGAACATGCGCTGGAAAATATGGTGCGCCTGTCGGCAAAATCCCAGGAGTATCTGACGCGCGCCACCCGACGTTATTACAGCAAAACGCCGATGCAAATCATTAATGAGATTCGCATTAATTTTGCCAAGAAACAGTTGGAAATGACCAACTATTCGGTTACGGATATTGCTTATGAAGCCGGGTATAGCAGTCCAAGTCTGTTTATTAAAACGTTTAAGAAGATGACCTCATTTACGCCGAATAGTTATCGGAAACGATTGACGGAAATTAATGAGTAACGGTTTGCATTGCTCGATTAATTACATTTCACGCTTGCCCCAATAGCGCGGGGAACGTCACGCTATTTCTTACGAGCGGGCATAGCGTAATACATATCAGTGTCATACACTGAAGGGAGATATTATGAGCCAGAAATTAAAAGTCGTCACTATTGGTGGCGGGAGCAGCTACACCCCTGAATTACTTGAAGGCTTTATTAAGCGCTACCATGAATTACCTGTCACCGAATTATGGCTGGTTGACGTTGAAGACGGGAAAGAGAAGCTGGGCATTATTTATGATCTCTGCCAGCGAATGATTGATAAAGCAGGCGTTCCGCTAAAATTGTATAAAACGCTGGATCGCCGGGAAGCGCTGAAAGACGCTAATTTCGTTACTACCCAGCTACGCGTTGGTCAACTCAAAGCCCGTGAACTGGACGAGCGTATCCCGCTTAGCCACGGCTATCTGGGGCAAGAAACCAACGGCGCTGGCGGTTTATTTAAAGGGTTGCGTACCATTCCGGTTATTTTTGACATCATTAAGGATGTTGAAGAATTATGTCCGAATGCGTGGGTCATTAACTTTACTAACCCGGCGGGGATGGTGACGGAAGCGGTTTATCGTCATACCAACTTTAAAAAATTCATCGGCGTATGTAATATTCCTGTCGGCATGAAAATGTTTATTCATGACGTGCTGGCGCTGAATGAGAATGACGATCTTTCCATTGACCTGTTTGGTCTAAACCATATGGTCTTTATTAAAGATGTGCTGGTGAATGGCACCTCACGGTTCGCAGAATTACTGGATGGCGTGGCGTCCGGTCAGTTGAAAGCGTCAACCGTAAAAAATATCTTTGATCTGCCGTTTAGTGAAGGATTGATTCGCTCGCTGAACATGCTGCCGTGCTCTTATTTGTTGTATTACTTCAAGCAAAAAGAGATGTTGGCGATTGAAATGGGCGAATATTACAAAGGCGGCGCGCGCGCTCAGGTCGTACAGAAAGTGGAGAAACAACTCTTCGACTTGTACAAAGATCCTGAGCTAAACGTGAAGCCGAAAGAGCTTGAGCAACGCGGCGGCGCTTATTATTCCGATGCCGCTTGTGAAGTCATTAACGCTATTTATAATGACAAGCAGACTGAGCATTACGTTAATATTCCACATCATGGGCATGTCGAGAATATCCCGGCGGACTGGGCGGTGGAAATGACCTGCATTCTGGGACGCAATGGCGCGACGCCGCACCCGCGTATCACCCGTTTTGACGAAAAAGTGCTGGGGCTTATCCACACGATTAAAGGATTTGAGGTCGCGGCCAGCAATGCGGCGCTGAGCGGAAACTTTAATGATGTTCTGCTGGCGCTTAACCTGAGTCCGCTGGTGCATTCCGACCGCGACGCAGAAGTCCTGGCGCGTGAGCTCATTCTGGCGCATGAAAAATGGCTGCCTAATTTTGCCGCTTGCATCGAAGCGCTGAAAGGTAAGCACCACTGACAGAGGTAGGCTATGGAACGCGTGTTGATTGTGAATGCCGATGATTTTGGCCTGAGTAAAGGGCAAAATTACGGCATTGTTGAAGCATATCGCAACGGCGTTGTGACCTCCACGACGGCGCTGGTCAATGGCGAGGCTATTGATCATGCGGCGCAGCTTAGCCGCGAGCTGCCTGCGCTTGGGGTGGGAATGCATTTTGTTTTGACGTTAGGCAAACCGGTGTCAGAGATGCCGGGCCTGACGCGAGACGGCCTGTTGGGGAAATGGATCTGGCAAATGGCGGAGGAGGATACGCTTCCGCTGGATGAAATTGCGCATGAACTGGCGTGTCAGTATCAGCGTTTCATCGACGTATTTGGCCGCGAGCCAACGCATCTCGACAGCCACCATCATGTGCATATGTTCCCGCAAATTTTCCCCATCGTCGCTCGCTTTGCGGCGCAGCGCGGGATTGCGTTACGTATTGACCGCCAGACGGTGTTGAACGCCGACGATCTGCCGTCGGATTTGCGCAGCACTCAAGGATTTAGTAGTGAATTTTACGGCGAGGAGATCACCGAAGCGTGCTTTTTACGCATTCTGGATGCCTCGGCGCATCGAGGAGAAGCCTCTCTGGAGGTGATGTGTCATCCGGCGTTTGTGGATAACATTATTCGCCAGAGCGCCTATTGTTACCCCCGCTTAACTGAACTGGAGGTGTTGACGTCTGCGTCACTCAAGGCAGCGATTGCGGAACGTGGATATCGTCCTGGCAGTTTTCTTGATATTTAGCTCCTGAGTTTGCGGCGCAAGAATGCGCCGCATTTTTTGCCGTTTATGCAGGAATCGCGTTAATTTTCCCCGCACGCGACCAGACACGGTGTGCCGCCATCAGCGTCAGCAGAGTGTCCATAAAGTGGTGGTCAACGTTATCTGCCTCAACAAGTCCTTCTTCCCCCTGGCTATCAATGTTTAAAAGCGCCTTAAACCGTCGGGCGTCGCCTGCCAGTGCGATGGGCTTCAGATGTTTGTAGGCTTCCAGAAGGTAGTAACGGGCATCGCCGCAACTCTCGATATCGGCAATATTGCCGCACGGTACTATTACCGCATCGACCGTTAGCGACGGCGCGCCGGCAAAGGTTGCCGCAATAGTTAATGTTGAACCGTCATCAGCCGTTACTTCACCCATCCGTGAATAGAGCAGTTTTGCGTGGACGCCTTTGGCTTTTAAAGCCTGCAAAATGGTCAACAGTTCGGCGGCGTTAACCTTGTCGTTCAGCAGAATAGCGACCACTCGGCCTTTAACATCGCCGTCCGGCACCGCATACAGGCTGAGCGCCGGATCTTTTTTCAGACCATTGACATCAGGAGGCGGGGCAATTTGCGTTTGCTCATGGGTGAGTGCAAAACCGAGATTATGCGCGACGCCCTGAGCCAGCGTGACATCAATATGCGCTAACTGATCGACCACCCGCTCCCGAATATACGCGCGGGCGACTTTACCCAGCTCAAAGCTGAACGCGTCAATAATATGCTGCTGCTCTATCGGCGTCTGACTGAGCCAGAACAGGCGAGGATGCGAGTAATATTCACCAAAAGAAGGGCTGCGTTCGCGGATTTTATTGCCATCCACGCGTTCCTGGTATGATTCGAAGCCGCCGCGTTTTGGCGCTGGCGGCGTTTCGCGCGGCCAGTTGTCATTAATGGAGTTCGGTTCATAGTTCGCCGGATTGGTGTCGATATCCATCCGGTGCATACCGTCACGCTGGAAGTTATGGTAGGGGCAGGTAGGGCGGTTAATCGGAATTTCGTGGAAGTTTGGCCCGCCCAGACGACTGATTTGCGTGTCGGTATAAGAGAACAGACGCCCCTGTAACAGCGGATCGTTGGTAAAATCAATGCCGGGAACAATATGTCCTGGATGAAATGCCGCCTGTTCGTTTTCAGCGAAAAAGTTATCCGGATTACGGTTTAACACCATTTTGCCGACGCGTTGTACTGGCACCAACTCTTCCGGAATCAGTTTGGTCGGATCGAGCAGATCAAAATCGAATTTAAATTCATCCTCTTCGGCAATGAGTTGTAGGCCCAGCTCGTATTCCGGGAAATCGCCCGCTTCGATGGCCTCCCACAGATCCCGGCGGTGAAAATCCGGATCGCGACCGGTCAGTTTTTGTGACTCATCCCATACCAGCGAGGCTTTACCTGCCAACGGTTTCCAGTGGAAACGGACAAAGGTCGCTTTCCCTTGTGCATTGATCAGACGGAAGGTGTGAATGCCGAACCCTTCCATCGTCCGATAACTCCGTGGAATACCGCGATCCGACATTGCCCACATGACGTTGTGCAGCGTCTCAGGCTGTAAGGAAACATAGTCCCAGAAGGTGTCGTGCGCGCTCTGCCCTTGCGGAATAGCCCAATGTGGTTCGGGCTTAACGGCGTGCACAAAATCCGGAAACTTATGCGCATCCTGGATAAAAAAGATCGGCGTGTTATTACCGACGAGATCGAAAATTCCCTCTTCGGTATAAAATTTGGTCGCAAAACCGCGGATATCACGTACGGTATCAGCAGACCCCGCGCCGCCCTGTACTGTCGAAAAGCGAACAAAGACCGGGGTAATTTTCTGTGGATCGCACAGAAACGCGGCTTTCGTGATGTCGCTCAGGTCTTTATATGGCTGGAAATAGCCGTGCGCTGCAGATCCGCGGGCGTGAACGATCCTCTCCGGGATACGCTCATGGTCAAAGTGGGTAATTTTCTCGCGCAGGATAAAATCTTCCAACAGCGTAGGGCCACGGCTGCCGGCGCGAAGAGAATTTTGATCGTCGGCGATGCGCACGCCCTGATTGGTGGTCAGCGCATAATTTTCGCTGCCTTTACGAAAGGCGTCGAGGGCGGTGAGCTTATCATTCGCGGTCTCGGGCGCTTTTAAGCTGCCGGGGGCCGTTGGTTGCGCGCCCGGCGGCGTCGGTTCTGGCGTGGGGCGATGTGAACCGTCTGACGGCGCCAGGGAGTCCAGGCCGGGCTGTGATTCACGGGTATCATGCACGGGGGACTGATGGGGGGATTTCTCATTATGCGACATTGAACTCGTCTCCTGCTTTCATCACTGAAATGGGCGTGGTAGTAGTCAAAATCACTCTAACTATAGAACATTTCAGCAATTATGCCGGGGGAGAGCGGAACAGCAGACAGGGTATAACAGGGAAATCGCACGCGCGGAACAGGACGTCGGGGGCGAAGATCGGCTAAAATAGTGTTTTTCTGATTTTTAGCCTTAGCCTCTTTTAGTGAAGCATTAATGATGAAACCTCTTCGCCAGCAAAATCGCCAGATTATTAGCTATATTCCGCGTGTTGAACCCGCGCCGCCGGAACATGCGATAAAAATGGATACGTTTCGCGACGTCTGGATACTGCGCGGTAAATATGTTGCCTTTGTTCTGACGGGGGAGTCATTTCAACGGTCGCCCGCCTTTAGCGTGCCAGAATCGGCGCAGCGTTGGGCGAATCAGGTTCGCCAGGAAAACGAAATCGCTGACTAAGAAAAAAACAAAACGCCGGTACTGGAGACCGGCGTTTTTAGTGACAGACATTTTGAGTTGCCGATCGTCGTGTCTCAGACGATGTGAACTCCCGATAATGTATTATCGATGCGCCAGTTCAGCGTCTTCTTCGCTATCGAGAATGGTTTTATCGGTCTGCTTCAGCCACTGGCTGGTCAGCGTACCCGCGGTCATTGAGCCGCTCACGTTCAGTGCGGTACGGCCCATATCAATCAACGGTTCGACGGAGATTAACAGCGCGACCAGCGTGACCGGTAAGCCCATGGCAGGCAGCACAATCAGCGCGGCGAAGGTCGCGCCGCCGCCAACGCCGGCAACACCCGCCGAACTTACGGTAACGATACCCACCAGCGTGGCTATCCATACGGGGTCTAAGGGGTTGATGCCGACCGTCGGCGCAACCATTACCGCCAACATCGCAGGATAAAGACCGGCACAACCGTTTTGGCCGATGGTCGCGCCAAAAGAGGCAGCGAAGCTGGCGATGGACTCCGGCACGCCCAGGCGGCGGGTTTGCGCTTCCACATTAAGTGGAATGGAGGCGGCGCTGGAGCGGCTGGTAAAGGCAAATGTCAGCACCGGCCACACCTTGCGGAAATATTTCAGCGGGCTAATCCCGTTCACGCCCAATAGTATGCCGTGAACCACAAACATTATCGCCAGACCAAGATATGACGCTACCACGAAGCTTCCAAGCTTAATGATGTCCTGCAGATTGGAGCCAGCAACCACTTTCGTCATCAGCGCCAGTACGCCATAAGGCGTAAGTTGCATCACCAGACGCACCAGCTTCATCACCCAGCTTTGCAGGGTATCGATAGCAACAAGCACACGCTCGCCTTTTGGCGCATCATCTTTCAGCAGTTTAAGCGCGGCCACGCCCAGGAATGCGGCGAAAATCACCACGCTGATAATAGACGTAGGATTGGCGCCAGTCAGATCCGCAAACGGATTTTTCGGTACAAAAGACAGCACCAGTTGCGGCACGCTGAGATCGGCCACTTTGCCGACATAGCTCGTCTCAATGGCATTCAGACGCGCGGTTTCCGCGCCGCCCTGAACCAGACCTTCCGCCGTCAGTCCGAACAGATTGGTGACCAGCACGCCCACCAGCGCTGCGATAAGGGTAGTAAATAGCAGTGTGCCGATAGTCAGAAAACTGATTTTCCCCAATTGAGAGGCGTTATGCAGTCGTGCCACGGCGCTTAAAATAGAGGCGAATACCAGCGGCATCACAATCATTTGTAGTAATTGCACATAACCGTTGCCGACAATATTGAACCACTGAATGGAGTCTTTTAACACCTGACTGTCAGCGCCATAAATGGTGTGCAGGGCCAGACCAAAGACCACGCCCATCACAAGGCCGACAAGCACTTTTTTAGCCAGACTCCACTGTTTATGACGGGCCTGCGCCAGTACAAACAGTAGAATGACGAACACCGCAATGTTCGCAATTAATGGAAAATTCATCCCCGTTCTCCTGATTTTTTTATTATGAAGCGCTGTGTTTTAGCGATTCTGTTCGCGCAAGATTAGCAGAACTGTGAGCTGGCTCTTATATTCAAATGGAATGGTTTATACCAAAAATGACTTTGGCGTTGATTTACTAATCAATCTGGTGATTTATAAAACGATTGAACTGCATTTGCAGGATAGTGATCATCTGCGAAGACCAGCGTATGACGTTGTTTTCCGGCATGGACTGCGGCATCCACACCGCCCAGGCAAACAACGCCATACATAAAAATCGCTCCAGTTGATTGCCTTTGCGCGGCGCCAGAATAGGCAGGCGGAAACGCCAGCGGCACGGCCACAGTAAGGGAACGCCTGCGGGGGTGAGCATATCCGCGACGATATGGCTTAAATAGCCGAGTACCATGCCTTGCAGCGCATCCGCCGGGATAATCCACGTATCCGGAACCTTGAGATAAAAGGTCGCCAGTAGGGCAAAGACCGCCAGCAGACTATGGGTAAACCCCCGGTGACCGAACGCGCGGGCGATCGGTTTCGATACCCATTTCAGGCGCTGACCAAGAAAAGATTTGGGGTGGTCGATATCCGGCAGCAGACAGGTCAAAATAGCCGAAGGAATAATATGCCACCAGTCGCCGTGCGCAAGGACGGGCGTTAACTCGGCATTCTTGGCGAAAACCGCGCTGGCTATAGAAAAAAGAAGGTGTCCTTCCGCCGTCATGATAAAACCCATCAAACTGTCAATTCATACAGTATAGGGTTTTTATACAGTAGGCGGAAGTGGTGACGTTGTAACTCTTTGTCTCTGTCAAAGCCGCTTGCCGTCTGGTTCAGCGGCTAATTGCCCGTTGACTTTGTTTCGGAAACATCTTAACCGAGTAGATGCGCCGCCGTCAGCTCTGTCAGTGAGTTAAGTTTGACATTCGCCAGCGCAAAGCGCGGATCATGCTGGTTTTCTTCTGCTGGCACCACAATGGCGCGCATTCGCGCCGCCTTTGCCGCGATTAAACCATTCACCGAATCTTCCAGCGCCACGCAGGTTAATGGATCAACGCCTAGTTTGGCCGCACAATCCAGATAGACCTGCGGGTGCGGTTTGCTGTAGGGCAATTTTTCCGCAGAAGCCAGCGCGTCAAAACTGTCGCGCAGTTCGAACATGGTGAGCACTTTTTCCAGCATATGCAGCGGCGATGCCGAGGCAAGCCCCACTAATAGCCCCTGCGCTTTACACAGCGCCACGGCCTCGCGCACACCCGGTAAAAGAGGGCGCGTCTCTTCGATAAGCGTAATCGCGCGGGCAATAACACGGTTTGTCACTTCCTGGCGATCGGGGCCGCTCCACGGTTGCTGCGCAAACCAGAGATCGACAACCATATCAATGCGTAGCCCAAGCGTGTCTGGTAACTCATGGCGCCGAGTAATATCTACGCCTAAACTTGCCATCACGTCCAGTTCAGCGCGATCCCAGAGCGGTTCGGAATCGATCAGTAGTCCATCCATATCGAAAATTGCAGCAAGAATTTGACGTGGGGTTGACATCACAACCTCTCCTGTTGAGATTAAAAAATAACGAATTAAGCGTTTATTATGACCATGTTCTTAGTATATCGCCCTTAAAGATCAGGCGAAAACGGGAATCAACAGGTAGACTTAGGCCAAAACGACGCGTCTTTATCAAGGGGAACTCATGACGTATCAACAAGCTGGACGCATTGCAATCCTAAAAAGAGTTGTTGGGTGGGTTATTTTTATTCCGGCACTGCTTTCCACGCTCATCTCAGTCCTTAAATTTATGTATGCGCACAGTGAAAAGCAGGAGGGGATAAATGCGGTAATGCTGGATTTTACCCACGTAATGATAGACATGATGCGCGTGAATACGCCGTTTCTGAATGTTTTTTGGTACAACTCGCCGACGCCGAATTTTCAGGGAAGCCTGAATATCGGTTTCTGGCTCATTTTTATTCTGATTTTTGTCGGGCTGGCGATGCAGGATTCCGGTGCCAGAATGAGCCGCCAGTCACGTTTTTTGCGTGAAGGCGTGGAAGATCAGTTGATCCTGGAAAAAGCAAAAGGCGCGGAAGGGCTAACGCGTGAGCAGATAGAGTCACGTATCGTGGTGCCGCACCATACCATCTTTTTACAGTTTTTCCCGCTCTATATTTTGCCGGTCATTATTATCGTGCTCGGCTACTTTTTCTTTTCCTTGTTAGGCTTCATGTAAACTGAAAAATGCCGGATAGCGCGTATCCGGCATGGGCTGTACCTATACCGCAAGCAGCCGATCCATCGCTTTTTGCGCAGTAGCCAGGTGCTGACCGCCAAACAGCCTTGCCCGATTAAGCAGGGTGTAGAGCTGGTAAATCGGCTGCCTGTCGAGAAAATCCAGCGGTAGCGGCGAAACGGACTGATAGCCATCATAAATCTGCGGTGGCTGATCGGTATGCAGCGGCAGCATCGCCAGATCGCATTCTCTGTCGCCCCAATAGCAGGCTGGATCGAAGATATAGGGGCCGTCAGGGCCAAGCGCGCAGTTCGCCGACCATAGATCGCCATGCAAAAGAGAAGGCTGCGGTTGATGCGACGCCAGACGTTGCTGAACATGTTCAACAATGGCGTCAATATTACCAAAGGTAATGCCTTTTTCCGCGGCGAGTTCAAGTTGCCAGCCAATGCGCTGTTCGGCGAAAAAAGTCGACCAACGGCGTTGCCAGGTATTCGGCTGCGGCGTGGTAGAGAGCGCGTTGTCAAAATCGAGGCCGAATTGAGGTTGATCGCTCCATTGATGTAGACGCGCCAGCTGTTGCCCAAGAATAAACGCATTATGGGCATCCAGCGGGCGGGGCGAGAGGTAGTCCATGACTAAAAAGCTGTAATCCCGATCCGAACCTACCGCCCATACCTTAGGCACAACAACGGTTTTACTGCGGGAGAGCAGCTCCAGCTGATCGGCTTCAGCGGTAAAACCGCGAAGCATTTCTCGTTCATCGCACTTCACGAAAAAATCATGGCCTGCATAACGTAAATGCCATGCGGCATGAACTTCTCCGCCTGGCAGTTCATTACGCAGTTCGATTTCGCCTTCACCGACTTGCTCGCTTAAAAGACGACTGATAGCTTGCCACATAATGTCTCTCCCCACGTTGTCTGCCAGATCATAAGGTTAGCGCAAAAATGCGGTTAAAAAATACGAACTAACGCACATCGCGGACGCGCCGCGGCGGGAATGGCACTTATTGTGCGTTTTTACTCCACGCCTCCCAGGTCGCCACGGTAATGTCGACATCCTTATCTAACGCGCTTTTCGCAAGTCCGGCGACAAGCGCTTTGATTTCATCAGCGCTCTGAGCGCTAACAAAGCCAAACGTATTGGTGCCGAGCTCATGCACATTCCCTTCATCGTCCGTTAATGTCAGCAAAAAACCGCTACGCGTCAGATGGTTATTGAGTTCGTTAATCTCGGTCAGGGAATCATCATGGAAGGTTACGGTAATAACATAACGGGTAATATCGCCACTGGCCATCGTTCACCTCGTTGGGAGCAACTGTGTTTTTAACAGCGGCGGATGCGCCGCCCGTTAACCGATTTTCCGGTATCCCCCTCGCCGGGGGGGATACGATTATTGCGCGGAAAGGTAGGCGTATATTTTTTGAGTATCGTCACGGGAACACAGACGCGTACCTTGATTGAGCGTAGCGGCGCTGCCTGCCGCCACACCGAAGCGCACCATCTCTTCCAGCGACGCGTCTTGCGCCAGTTTTAACGTCATCGCGCCCACCATACTGTCGCCTGCGCCAACAGTACTTTGACTTTTCACCGGGGGAGGAACAACCTGGATGCAATTCTCACTGTCTATGCCCAGCGCCCCTTGCGGCCCCAGAGAGACCACTACCCGGCGAGCCTTGCCGCTTTGCACTAATTCCTGGGCCGCTTTACGCACATCATCAGGTTGCGTCAGATCGCGATTAACCAACGCGCTCAATTCTTTCAGGTTAGGTTTCACCAGTTCGATATCGCCAAGCGCCAACGCAGCGGTGAGCGCGTCGCCAGAGCTATCAATAATGCAGCGAATGCCTTGCTTCTGCGCGGCGGAAATCAGTTGCGTGAGTTTCTCGACCTTAACGCCGGGCGGAAGGCTGCCGCTGATAACCAGAATTGCCCCGGATTCAATTTCCAGTACCTGTTCTTCAAGCTGGCGAAATTCGTCATCGTCCAGCGTGGCGCCGGGCATAACAAAACGATACTGTTCGCCGCTGGACTCGACGTGGACGTGCAGGTTCTGACGCGTCCAGTCTTTCGCATCGACGGTAGACACGGGGACATTTTCGTCAGCCAGTAGTGCGACCAGATGTTCGCCGGTAGCGCCGCCAGCCGGGAAAATTGCGGTCGCGGCGCCGCCAAGATGCGCAATGGCGCGAGCGACATTAATACCCCCGCCGCCGGGTTCGAATACCGGCGCGGAGCACCGCAGTTTACCTTCGGGATAAATTTGCGGCGTGATTGTTGCGCTATCGAGAGAGGGCGCAAGCGTCAACGTATAGATACGTACCATCGTTACCTCCTGTTAGGCTGATTTCAGTCTGGCACTTAATCCCCGGAAAGTGAAGGAATTAACAATATGATTTTCCGGATCTTTATTTAAAGAAGTACGATGTAAAGTTATATAAATAAATGAATGCTTCGGGAGGGTTCTTATTCAAAAAATGAAATAGTAATTGATTGCTATGTTATTCGGGGCTTCTTATAATTCGCTACCTTTCCAGGGGCGTTTGTCATTGATCCCTATGAAAGTTTCCGGGACCGTCGTGGTCTCTTTTTTAGTTGTACGGACTCTATATAAATGAAGCTTTTGAAGGCAGTACCCGCTGTAGTTATGCTGGCGGGTGGCGTGTTCGCGTCTCTGTATGCCGCCGCCGATGATTCCGTTTTTACTGTCATGGATGATCCCTCCACCGCGAAAAAACCTTTTGAAGGTAATCTGAATGCGGGCTACCTTGCTCAGTCAGGCAATACTAAAAGTTCTTCCTTAACGGCTGACACGGCGATGACCTGGTATGGACAACGTACCGCCTGGTCATTATGGGGCAATGCCAGCAATACCTCCTCTAATGATGAACGCTCTTCAGAAAAATATGCGGTAGGCGCGCGTAACCGTTTTAATATGACGGATTATGATTATACCTTTGGCCAGGCCAGTTGGCTGACAGACCGTTTCAACGGTTATCGTCAGCGCGACGTACTGACCGCCGGTTACGGGCGGCAGTTCCTTAATGGTCCAGTGCACAGCTTCCGTTTTGAATTCGGTCCAGGGGTTCGCTATGACGAACATACGGACGATACCACTGAAACGCAGCCGTTGGGTTATGCTTCCGGCAGCTATGCCTGGCAGTTAACTGACAATGCTAAGTTTACACAGGGGGTGTCAGTATTTGGCGCAGAAGACACCACACTAAATTCGGAAACAGCCCTCAATGTCGCCATTAACGAACATTTTGGTCTAAAGGTGGGGTATAATTTAACGTGGAACTCGCAGCCGCCTGAATCAGCGCCTGAACATACCGATCGCCGCACTACGGTAACGCTGGGCTATAAGATGTAATATTGCGCCGGGTTACGTTACGTAACCCGGTTATTCCGTGGTGACGCCTCAGAAGAAGAAGGTGATGTCGCCGTTGATATAAGAATAGTCGTCTCCGGTGCGAAATTCCGACGTGACTTTGTTTAAAGAAAGAGAAAATGCGACGGGAGAATAGCCGATGGTGGCACCGACGCGATATTCATCCACGGTTTTATTAATATCCACCGTTTCCATTTTTGTTTGCAGCGTTTTCCCCTGTAACGTGTAGTTTTTATCAACTTCCCTGCGCTCAACGCCAGCAAATACTTTATAGATCAATCCCTCTTTTTGAGTGTGTATTAACCCTCGGCGGGACAGTAACCCAAACCCATTATCAGAGTTGAAGGTCTTATCATTTCCCAGCGCAACGGTTGCGCCGTACCCCAAATACTGGAAGAGATTGCCGCCGACAGCAGAGACTTCTGGATAGAAGCCCACATTGACACCCAGAATATCAATAGCTGGCGTAAGGGAGACCATTCCTTTTGCCGTGTAACCATAACGGTTTTCAATTTGATCCTGCCAGGCAGGGTATTTTTCTGCGCCTATTATTCGATGTGCCCGATTCTGAACCTCCTGACCGCCTGCGTCAGGACCAATAACGCCGATATCGGTACCTAAACGATAACGTAACCAATTGGTGGCTAATGAATTCCACTCCAGTCCGGTATGAAGAAAGGCGCTGAACGCGCGGTCGCCTTTGACGGCTTCAGGCTTTCTCTTATTGGCGCCTGATGGAGAATAAATATCTTGCGCGATATGAAAAGAGAGTTGACTGGCGTCAGTGAGATCGTGGCTGTAGCCTAAAAAGAGCCCGGCAGTATAATCACCCCGGTCTGCAGCCTTGTGCCCATAAAGGGCATTTAAGGATGGTTGAAATATACCTGCATCATCATTCGCCACTGAAATAGCAAGGCTACTGGCATTGGCCATTGTGGTCGTACTGAGTATGGCGGCAATCATCGTTGCGCAATAGCTGTATTTGTTCACTTTTTACCCCTGAATATGAAAGTGAATACTCTTATTTTTACAAAGTAATAAGCACAGCAGCATGATGCGCAGTGCTTATTAAACCTTTAAATATAACTAAACTCCTGCCAGCAGCGAGTCATTGAGAGGATACGTTGCCTTAATGTTGAAAAATGGTGTTAAAAAACATGCGCCAGATATTATTGAGTATCCATTTTTCATTCGCTATCTGAGTGCGAGAAATTATTGGCTTCACGATTATGCATATAATACGATGTTTTTTGGTATCAATATGAATATCACGTTGTATTCTTTTGAGCTCATTTTCTTTGATGGCTTCGATGTTTATCTGTTATTAATTTTTACCGTGATAGTGTTGTCTTTAATGATGAGCGCATCTAACGGCTGGCAGGGTAATATAACCAAATTATTGCCATCTGAATTATTAGGGCAGTTATTATTAAGGAAGAAAAAATGAATAAAACCATTAATCTGCTAAAATTACTGCCCGTAGTATTATTAAGCGCATGTACTACATCGTATCCTCCCCTGGATACAACATCGGCACCCGAGTTACCCCATCGTAACGTACTCGTTCAGCAACCTGATAACTGTAGCGTTGGCTGTCCTCAAGGAGGAAGTCAACAAACAATCTATCGCCATGTCTATACGCTCAATAATAATAGCGCCACGAAATTTGCCAACTGGGTTGCCTATAGCGTGACAAAGACCAGCCAGGCAAGCGGTCGCCCGCGGAACTGGGCGCAGGACCCCGATTTACCGCCCTCGGATACGTTGGCCCCTTCGGCCTATAAAAATGCCCATACGCTATTAAAAGTCGACAGGGGACACCAGGCGCCGTTGGCAGGATTGGGCGGCGTATCGGACTGGCCGTCGTTAAATTATTTATCGAATATTACGCCGCAGAAATCCGCCCTGAATCAGGGAGCATGGGCTGCACTGGAAAACCGGGTGCGCGAACTTGCCAAACAGGCTGATGTATCTGTAGTGCACGTAGTGACCGGCCCCCTTTTTGAGCGGCATATCGCCACATTGCCAGAAGATGCGACGGTAGAAATTCCCAGCGGGTACTGGAAGGTTTTATTCACCGGAACGACGCCGTCAAAAAGTGAAGGAAATTACGCTGCGTTTATTATGGATCAGAATACGCCCCGTTCGGCGAATTTTTGCGACTATCAGGTTACCGTGGAGGCTATCGAACATAAAACGAAGCCAGTGCTGACGCTGTGGTCTGCCTTGCCTGAAGCGGTAGCCAGCGAGGTGAAAACGACAAAGGGGAGTCTGGCGCAGAAGTTAGGTTGTCGATGAGAAGCGCTATACGGCGCGTAGAAAGATAATGGAGAAACCCTGTCAAGGGTCTTGATTTGCTACAGAGTGATGCAATCTCCCTTTTTTTAGTGTTACCATCGTCATGCCGGACGAAAATAGCGATTTTCGTCTGTGTCGAAGGTTGTGCGCCAATTTAGCAATGGTTGGCTAGATGGATACACAACTCACTGTCAATAAATTCATTTTCTCTTTGTATGTGATCTTGCGTATGGGTCACCACTGCAAATAAGGATATTACATGCCTGTTATTACTCTTCCTGATGGCAGCCAACGCCATTATGACCACCCTGTAAGCCCGATGGATGTTGCTCTGGACATTGGTCCTGGCCTGGCGAAAGCCACCATTGCGGGCCGTGTGAATGGCGAGCTGGTTGATGCTTCCGATCTGATTGAAAATGATGCGACGCTTTCCATCATCACCGCAAAAGATGAAGAGGGTCTGGAGATCATTCGTCACTCTTGCGCGCATCTGTTAGGTCACGCTATCAAGCAACTTTGGCCGCACACGAAAATGGCGATCGGCCCGGTTGTCGACAACGGTTTTTACTATGACGTTGATCTTGACCGCACGCTAACTCAGGAAGATGTCGAAGCGCTCGAAAAGCGGATGCATGAGCTCGCCGAGAAAAATTACGACGTTATCAAGAAGAAAGTCAGCTGGCACGAAGCGCGTGAAACCTTCGTGAAGCGTGGTGAAAGCTACAAAGTTTCCATTCTTGATGAAAACATTGCTCATGATGACAAGCCAGGCTTGTACCATCATGAAGAATATGTCGACATGTGTCGTGGTCCGCACGTGCCGAATATGCGTTTCTGCCATCACTTTAAACTGATGAAAACTGCCGGCGCATACTGGCGCGGTGACAGCAATAATAAGATGTTGCAGCGTATTTACGGTACGGCATGGGCAGATAAAAAAGCCCTGAACGCTTATCTGCAGCGCCTGGAAGAGGCCGCAAAACGCGACCACCGTAAAATTGGTAAGCAGCTCGACCTGTATCATATGCAGGAAGAAGCGCCGGGCATGGTGTTCTGGCATAACGACGGCTGGACTATCTTCCGCGAGCTGGAGGTCTTTGTTCGTTCTAAACTCAAAGAGTACCAGTATCAAGAAGTTAAAGGCCCGTTCATGATGGACCGTGTGCTGTGGGAAAAAACCGGGCACTGGGACAACTATAAAGATGCGATGTTCACCACATCCTCAGAAAACCGCGAATATTGCATCAAGCCGATGAACTGCCCGGGCCACGTTCAGATCTTTAACCAGGGTCTGAAATCCTATCGTGATTTGCCGCTGCGTATGGCGGAATTCGGTAGCTGCCACCGTAACGAGCCATCAGGCGCGCTGCATGGTCTGATGCGCGTACGCGGCTTTACGCAGGATGATGCGCATATCTTCTGCACCGAAGAGCAGATCCGCGATGAAGTTAACGCTTGTATTCGTATGGTCTACGATATGTACAGCACCTTTGGCTTCGAGAAGATCGTCGTCAAGCTTTCCACTCGTCCTGACAAGCGTATCGGCAGCGATGAGATGTGGGATCGTGCTGAGGCGGATCTGGCGGTTGCGCTGGAAGAAAATAATATCCCGTTTGAGTATCAACTGGGTGAAGGCGCATTCTACGGTCCGAAAATTGAATTTACCTTATATGACTGCCTCGATCGTGCATGGCAGTGCGGTACAGTACAGCTGGACTTCTCCTTACCGTCTCGTCTGAGCGCCTCCTATGTAGGCGAAGACAACGAGCGTAAGGTGCCGGTAATGATTCACCGTGCGATTCTTGGGTCGATGGAACGCTTCATCGGTATCCTGACCGAAGAGTTCGCTGGTTTCTTCCCGACATGGCTCGCGCCTGTTCAGGTAGTCGTGATGAATATTACCGATTCGCAGTCTGAATACGTTAACGAATTGACGCAGAAACTACAAAATGCGGGCATTCGTGTAAAAGCAGACTTGAGAAATGAGAAGATTGGCTTTAAAATCCGCGAGCACACTTTACGTCGTGTCCCTTATATGTTGGTCTGTGGTGATAAAGAGGTGGAAGCAGGCAAAGTTGCCGTTCGCACCCGCCGCGGTAAAGACCTGGGCAGTCTGGACGTAAATGACGTGATTGAGAAGCTGCAACAAGAGATTCGCAGCCGCAGTCTTCAACAACTGGAGGAATAAAGTATTAAAGGCGGAAAACGAGTTCAAACGGCGCGTCCGAATCGTATTAATAGCGAAATTCGCGCGCAAGAAGTTCGCTTAACAGGTCTGGAAGGCGAGCAGCTTGGTATTGTGAGTCTGAGAGAAGCTCTGGAAAAAGCTGAAGAAGCCGGAGTAGACTTAGTCGAAATCAGCCCTAACGCCGAGCCGCCGGTTTGTCGTATAATGGATTACGGCAAATTCCTCTATGAAAAGAGTAAGTCTTCTAAGGAACAGAAGAAAAAGCAAAAAGTTATCCAGGTGAAGGAAATTAAATTCCGTCCTGGGACAGATGAAGGCGACTATCAGGTAAAACTCCGCAGCCTGATTCGCTTTCTCGAAGAGGGCGATAAGGCCAAAATCACGCTGCGTTTCCGCGGTCGTGAAATGGCCCACCAGCAAATCGGTATGGAAGTGCTTAATCGCGTGAAAGACGATTTGCAAGAACTGGCAGTGGTCGAATCCTTCCCAACGAAGATCGAAGGCCGTCAGATGATCATGGTGCTTGCTCCTAAGAAGAAACAGTAAGGCCTTCAAGTAACAATTCTGTGAAGCCTTCGGGCTTCACAGGTTTTGTTCGCCTATGTTTCGTTTATTAACAATGCGAAGTGGAAGTTATTAAAATGCCAAAAATTAAGACCGTACGCGGTGCTGCTAAGCGCTTCAAAAAAACCGGTAAAGGTGGTTTTAAGCACAAGCACGCTAACCTGCGTCACATTCTGACCAAAAAAGCGACTAAACGTAAACGTCACCTGCGTCCGAAAGCCATGGTTTCTAAAGGCGATCTGGGCCTGGTTATCGCGTGCCTGCCGTACGCATAAGCCGTTAACGTTTTTAACTTTTTAATTAGAATAGATACAGGAGAGCACATATGGCTCGCGTAAAACGTGGTGTAATTGCACGCGCACGTCACAAGAAAATTTTGAAACAAGCCAAAGGCTACTACGGTGCGCGTTCTCGCGTATACCGCGTTGCCTTCCAGGCAGTTATCAAAGCTGGTCAGTATGCTTACCGTGACCGTCGTCAACGTAAGCGTCAGTTCCGTCAACTGTGGATTGCGCGTATCAACGCAGCAGCACGTCAGAACGGTATTTCTTACAGCAAATTCATCAACGGCCTGAAAAAAGCCTCTGTTGAAATCGACCGTAAGATCCTGGCTGATATCGCCGTATTCGACAAAGTCGCGTTCACCGCGCTGGTTGAAAAAGCGAAAGCAGCTCTGGCATAAGCCAGTGAAAAGAGGGAGCCTGGCTCCCTCTCTTTTATTTACTGTTCAGTGAGTTGACAATTGACCTGTAACCCTTTTCAATAAAGGATATTCGGTTTTACCACATAAGGTAACGCAAGCATGAACGCTGCTATTTTCCGTTTCTTTTTTTACTTTAGCACCTGATCCCAGGAGGCTAGCGCGTGAAAAACGAAACGAAAAACAGCGCAAAAAAGCCTCCTGATGGAGGCTTTTTTTGTATCTGAAATCGAGAGATTACGTCCAATGAACCGGTGTCTTCACCGACACAATGAGGAAAACCATGTCACATCTCGCAGAGCTGGTTGCCAATGCAGCGGCCGCCATTAACCAGGCGTCAGATGTTGCCGCGTTAGACAATGTACGCGTCGAATATTTGGGCAAGAAAGGGCATTTAACCCTTCAGATGACGACCCTACGCGATCTGCCGCCGGAAGAGCGTCCGGCAGCCGGGGCAGTCATTAACGCCGCGAAAGAGCAGGTACAACAGGCTCTTAACGCGCGTAAAGCCGAGCTGGAAAGCGCAGCGCTTAACGCCCGTCTGGCCGCTGAAACCATCGATATCTCCCTGCCGGGGCGCCGTATTGAGAACGGCGGTCTGCATCCGGTCACGCGTACCATTGACCGTATTGAAAGTTTCTTCGGCGAGCTTGGTTTTACCGTGGCGACTGGCCCGGAAATCGAAGATGACTACCATAACTTCGATGCGTTAAACATTCCGGGTCATCATCCGGCCCGCGCCGATCATGATACCTTCTGGTTTGACGCGACCCGTCTGCTGCGGACCCAGACGTCTGGTGTCCAGATCCGGACGATGAAAGCGCAGCAACCGCCGATCCGTATTATTGCGCCGGGCCGTGTATACCGTAATGACTACGACCAGACGCATACTCCGATGTTCCATCAGATGGAAGGTCTGATTGTTGATACCAACATCAGCTTCACCAACCTCAAAGGTACGCTGCACGACTTCCTGCGTAATTTCTTTGAGGAGGATCTGCAGATTCGCTTCCGTCCTTCTTATTTTCCGTTCACCGAACCTTCTGCGGAAGTGGATGTGATGGGGAAAAACGGCAAATGGCTGGAAGTGCTGGGCTGCGGGATGGTGCATCCGAATGTGCTGCGTAATGTCGGTATCGATCCGGAAATCTATTCTGGCTTCGCTTTTGGTATGGGGATGGAACGTCTGACTATGTTGCGTTACGGCGTCACCGACCTGCGTTCATTCTTCGAAAACGATCTGCGTTTCCTCAAACAGTTTAAATAAAGGCAGGATAAAACAATGAAATTCAGCGAACTGTGGTTACGCGAGTGGGTTAACCCGGCAATTGATAGCGATGCGTTGGCTAACCAGATTACGATGGCTGGCCTGGAAGTAGACGGCGTTGAGCCGGTCGCGGGAAGCTTCAATGGCGTTGTGGTTGGGGAAGTGGTTGAGTGCGCCCAGCATCCGAACGCTGACAAATTGCGTGTAACGAAAGTCAACGTCGGCGGAGAACGCCTGTTGGATATCGTCTGCGGCGCGCCAAACTGTCGTCAGGGGCTGAAAGTAGCGGTGGCCACCATTGGCGCTATTCTGCCGGGCGATTTCAAAATTAAAGCGGCGAAACTGCGCGGCGAACCGTCTGAAGGGATGCTGTGCTCCTTCTCCGAACTGGGGATTTCCGACGATCACAGCGGCATTATCGAACTGCCTGCGGATGCGCCGCTGGGTACCGATATCCGTGAATACCTGAAGCTCGACGACAATACCATCGAAATTAGCGTCACGCCGAACCGTGCGGATTGCTTAGGTATCATCGGCGTTGCGCGTGATGTGGCGGTACTGAACAAAGCGCCGCTCCAGGAGCCTGAAATGGCGCCGGTTACGGCAACCATCAGCGATACGCTGCCGATTACGGTAGAGGCCGCTGATGCGTGTCCTCGCTATCTTGGCCGGGTGGTAAAAGGCATCAATGTTAACGCGCCGACGCCGCTGTGGATGAAAGAGAAACTGCGTCGCTGCGGTATTCGCTCCATCGATGCGGTGGTTGACGTCACGAACTATGTGCTGCTCGAACTGGGTCAGCCAATGCATGCTTTCGATAAAGATCGCATTGATGGCGGTATTGTCGTGCGGATGGCAAAAGAGGGTGAAACCGTCGTCCTGCTGGACGGTAGCGAAGCGACGTTAAATGCGGACACGCTGGTGATCGCCGATCACCATAAGGCGCTGGGGATAGCCGGTATTTTTGGCGGCGAACATTCCGGCGTGAACGGCGAAACGCAAAATGTGCTGCTGGAGTGTGCGTACTTTAATCCGCTGTCTATCACCGGTCGCGCTCGCCGCCACGGTCTGCATACCGATGCGTCTCACCGCTACGAGCGCGGGGTGGACCCGGCGCTGCAATATAAAGCGATAGAGCGTGCTACTCGTCTGCTTCTTGATATCTGTGGCGGTGATGCGGGTCCGATAATTGATGTGAGCAACGAAGCAACGTTGCCGAAACGCGCCACCATTACGCTGCGTCGCAGTAAACTGGATCGCCTGATCGGGCATCATATTGCGGATGAGCAGGTCAGTGATATTCTGCGTCGTCTGGGCTGTGAAGTGACCGAAGGGCAGGACGAGTGGAAAGCCGTAGCGCCGACCTGGCGTTTCGATATGGAAATTGAAGAAGATCTGGTGGAAGAGGTGGCCCGCGTTTACGGCTATAACAATATTCCGGACGAGCCAATCCAGGCCGGTTTAATCATGGGGACGCACCGTGAAGCCGATCTGTCGTTGAAGCGGGTTAAAACCATGCTGAACGACAAAGGCTATCAGGAAGTGATTACCTATAGCTTTGTCGATCCTAAAGTACAACAGCTCATCCATCCAGGCGCAGAAGCGCTGCTGCTGCCAAACCCTATCTCCGTTGAGATGTCGGCGATGCGTCTGTCTCTGTGGAGCGGATTGTTGGCGACGGTGGTCTATAACCAAAACCGTCAGCAGAATCGCGTGCGTATTTTTGAAACCGGTTTACGTTTCGTTCCGGATACACAAGCCAATCTGGGTATTCGACAGGATCTGATGCTGGCTGGCGTGATTTGCGGTAACCGCTATGATGAGCACTGGAACCTGGCAAAAGAGACCGTTGATTTCTATGATTTGAAAGGCGATCTGGAAGCAGTATTGGATTTAACCGGCAAACTGGGTGATATCCAGTTTAAGGCGGAGATGAATCCGGCTCTGCATCCGGGACAGTCTGCGGCGATTTATCTGAAAGATGAACGTATTGGTTTTATTGGGGTTGTTCACCCTGAACTGGAACGTAAACTGGATCTGAATGGTCGTACGCTGGTGTTTGAACTGGAATGGAATAAGCTCGCAGACCGTATCGTGCCGCAGGCGCGGGAGATTTCACGCTTCCCGGCCAACCGTCGCGATATTGCGGTTGTTGTTGCAGAAAACGTTCCCGCAGCGGATATTTTATCCGAATGTAAGAAAGTTGGCGTAAATCAGGTAGTTGGCGTAAACTTATTTGACGTGTACCGCGGTAAGGGTGTTGCGGAGGGTTATAAGAGCCTCGCTATCAGCCTGATCCTTCAGGATACCAACCGTACACTCGAAGAAGAGGAGATTGCCGCTACCGTCGCCAAATGTGTAGAGGCATTAAAAGAGCGATTCCAGGCATCATTGAGGGATTGAACCTATGGCGCTTACAAAAGCTGAAATGTCAGAATATCTGTTTGATAAGCTTGGGCTTAGCAAGCGGGATGCCAAAGAACTGGTTGAACTGTTTTTCGAAGAGATCCGTCGTGCTCTGGAAAACGGTGAGCAGGTGAAACTCTCTGGTTTTGGTAACTTCGATCTGCGTGATAAAAATCAACGTCCGGGGCGTAACCCGAAAACGGGTGAAGATATTCCTATTACAGCACGGCGCGTGGTGACCTTCAGACCCGGGCAGAAGTTAAAGAGCCGGGTCGAAAACGCTTCGCCCAAAGAAGAGTAATCAGATCCAGGCATAACATCCATCAGGGTGTATTGCGGCAGATACGCTGCCATCCCGAAAGTAGATCAGCGGGATGACAGCGTATTTGTCAGCCTGAAAGATGACCCGTATAACTAAAAAGGCCGCATTGCGGCCTTTTTTCTTTCAAGTAAAGGATACCCACCGTAAAATCACGCTACCTCTTTTCAGCTGAATGGATAACATGCTGACTTTTGCCCGCCAACAACAGCGACGAAACGTTCGCTGGCTTCTGAGCCTGTCACTGCTGGTGCTACTGGCTACACTTCTGAGCTTATGCGCAGGCGAACAGTGGATTGCCCCCGGTGACTGGTTAAGCGCCCGGGGGGAACTGTTTGTCTGGCAAATTCGCCTTCCCCGCACGCTTGCGGTATTGCTGGTTGGCGCTGCGCTGGCGCTATCTGGCGCTGTGATGCAGGCGCTGTTTGAAAACCCACTTGCTGAACCGGGTCTGCTCGGCGTTTCGAATGGGGCCGGTGTTGGGCTTATTGCCGCCGTCTTACTGGGGCAGGGGCAACTGCCAGGATGGGCGCTGGGGCTGTGCGCTATAGCCGGCGCGCTCATTATTACGTTAATCCTGCTGCGTTTTGCGCGTCGCCATCTCTCTACCAGCCGCTTGTTGTTGGCGGGCGTCGCGCTGGGCATTATCTGTAGCGCGCTGATGACGTGGGCTATCTATTTTTCCACCTCTTTCGATCTGCGGCAATTAATGTACTGGATGATGGGAGGATTTGGCGGCGTTGACTGGCAGCAGAGCTGGCTAATGATTGCGCTCATCCCGGTACTGATCTGGATATGTTGCCAGTCGCAACCGCTGAATATGCTGGCGCTAGGGGAAACCTCGGCGCGGCAGCTTGGCCTGCCGCTGTGGTTCTGGCGCAATTTGTTGGTCATCGCCACCGGCTGGATGGTGGGCGTCAGCGTGGCGATGGCGGGGGCGATTGGTTTTATCGGTCTGGTTATTCCGCACATCCTGCGCTTATGTGGTTTAACCGATCACCGGGTTTTACTTCCCGGCTGTGCGCTGGCCGGGGCTATCGCCCTGCTATTGGCTGATGTGGTCGCCCGACTGGCGCTGGCGTCGGCTGAACTGCCTATCGGGGTGGTCACCGCCACATTGGGGGCACCAGTGTTTATCTGGCTGCTGCTCAAATCCGCGCGTTAGCGCATCGGTAAACAACTGCTTTCATCATTCGCAGTCTATGATTAAAGGCTAACGATGAAACCCGCTATTCTACCGACATCAGGGAGACACCATGCAAAACTCGCTTCTTAATACTCACGTTACGACGATTGATGGAGAGGTCACTACACTTGAAAAATACGCCGGAAAAGTGCTGCTCATTGTAAACGTCGCCTCCAGATGCGGCCTGACGCCGCAATATGAACAGTTGGAAAATATCCAGAAGGCGTGGGCAGATCAGGGGTTTGTCGTGTTGGGTTTTCCCTGCAACCAGTTTATGGGGCAGGAGCCAGGCAGCGAAGAGGAGATTAAAACCTATTGCGCCAGCACCTGGGGCGTCACGTTCCCGATGTTCAGTAAAATTGATGTGAATGGCGACGCGCGCCATCCGCTGTATCAAAAACTGATAGCCGCTGCGCCAACGGCAGTCGCGCCGGAGAAGAGCGGCTTTTACGAACGGATGGTAAGCAAAGGGCGTACGCCACTCTATCCGGATGATATTCTGTGGAATTTTGAAAAATTTTTGGTAGGCCGGGATGGTCAGGTGGTACAGCGTTTTTCGCCGGATATGACGCCTGAAGATCCTATTGTGATGGAAAGCATAAAAATCGCGTTGGCAAAATAATGTCTCAATTGATGCAATTAAAGGATGTCGCCGAGAGCACCCGCCTGGGGCCGCTTTCCGGCGAAGTAAGCGCAGGAGAGATCCTTCATCTTGTCGGGCCGAACGGCGCCGGGAAAAGCACGCTACTGGCGCGTATGGCGGGGTTAACCTCCGGCGAGGGGAGCATCAGGTTTGGCGGAGCGCCGCTGGAGGCATGGGCGACGGCAACGCTTGCCCAACACCGCGCTTATCTTGCGCAACAGCAAAATCCGCCGTTCGCCATGCCGGTCTGGCATTACCTGACATTGCATCAACCTGATAAAACGCGAACCGGGCAGCTTAACGAGGTGGCCGATATGCTTGGATTGGGCGACAAACTGGGGCGAAGCGTGAATCAGCTTTCCGGTGGCGAGTGGCAGCGTGTTCGCCTTGCTGCCGTTGTACTACAAATTCATCCCGACGCTAATCCGGTCGGTCAATTATTGCTGCTTGATGAGCCGATGAACAGTCTCGATGTTGCGCAACAAAACGCTCTGGATCGGGTATTACATCATTTATGTCAGGCAGGAATTGCGATTGTGATGAGTAGCCACGATCTGAACCACACGCTGCGCCATGCGCATAAAGCCTGGTTACTAAAGCGCGGTAAACTCATTGCCTGCGGCCGCCGGGAAGAGGTGCTCACCCCCTCTTATCTGGCGCAAGCCTACGGTTTGCGCTTTCGACGACTCGACGTTGAGGGGCATCCAATGCTCATTTCGGCCACTTAAGTAAAATCGTTTCTTGAAAAGCAGGTAATTTCGACGCTAAATTAATACCAAAATAAAAACAGAGGATTGTTGCGGCATGCGTTTTTGGCTTCTTGTTATCACAGCATTGTTCCTGGCAGGATGCAGTA
Source organism: Salmonella sp. NW1250 (assembly GCF_051812965.1). NCBI lineage: Bacteria > Pseudomonadati > Pseudomonadota > Gammaproteobacteria > Enterobacterales > Enterobacteriaceae > Salmonella > Salmonella sp. NW1250. Next base: position 195,435 of record NZ_JAMNDD010000001.1, read on the forward strand.
CTCATCGGGCACCGGCGCCAAATGCCAGATTATCAGACTCCATTACCGTCATTGCGGGTCTGAACGATCAGTTGCAGTCCTGGCGCGGTACGCCATACCGCTACGGCGGCATGAGTCGCAGAGGCGTGGACTGTTCCGGCTTTGTGGTAGTCACTATGCGCGACAAGTTTGATTTGCAGTTGCCTCGTGATACGCGTGAACAATCAAAAATCGGCACCAGAATCGATAAAGATGAATTGCTGCCCGGAGATTTGGTTTTCTTTAAAACCGGTTCGGGCGAAAGTGGTTTACATGTTGGTATTTACGATACAAATAATGAGTTTATTCATGCCTCTACCAGTCGTGGCGTGATGCGTTCATCGCTGGATAATGTGTACTGGCGAAAAAACTTCTGGCAGGCACGGCGAATTTAACCCCGCAGACGATATAAATTTTATAGTCTATTTTTAACATATCGCCGGTTGAACTTATGACATCTGTTGTCATCATATATAATGATATAACCGTAGCATTTACAAACGTACTTTTATTAAAAACGGGCGTGCTCACGCCCTGTTAAAAGTACAACATTGGATATTGGTTTATAATCAGAGTAAGTTAAAAAAAGGAACCGGTTCACCGGTAAACAAGAAAAATGATGACGCTTCAATTAGTATCTGAAGTTACGTCTGTTTCCGTCCGTAGTGACTGGATGGCGAATAGCGCCCTAACCATGGGACTGGCGTAATGATTGCTTCACTTGATGAGCTTTACCATTCCGAACTCTTTTTCCTTCCCGTCATGGATGAAAACGCTCGGCTTGTTGGTTTAGAGATTATTGCAACGTTTGCCGCTGAAGACGGCGCCGTGCGGATGCCGACTGAGTTGGTAGCGCCTCGCCTTTCGGTGGAGGAACAATACTGTCTGTTTGTTGAAAAACTGACGTTGTTAGAAACCTGTCAGCACTTTTTTATTCAGCATAAACTTATTGCATGGCTTAATTTACCGCCTGCAATTAGTGACTTATTATTATTAGATAGCGAACTTTTTTCCCGGGCAGCGCGCTTTCCGTTTCTTGAATTAGCTATAAATGAGAATTATCCTGGGTTAAACCAGGGCAAAAACAATGAAACGTTAGCTAATCTGGCAATGCATTTCCCATTAATGCTGGCAAATTTTGGGGCAGGCGAGGCGTCGACTAAAGCTATTTTCGATGGGCTTTTCAAACGAGTCATGTTGGATAAAAATTTTATTCAGCAGCGAGCTGAAATGATCTCATTCGAACCATTCATGCACGCTATCGTTGCCCAGATCTCCTCCAGCTGCGAGTCGCTGATGATTGCCGGTATTGATACTGAGGCGATGTTTGCGCGCGCAGCGCCATTGGGGTTTAGCGCATTCCAGGGCGGACTATGGCCTTCGGTGCCGGTAAGCCAGCTCATTAAACTCGTTCAGCGATAACCTTTCTGTTTGCCGGTGTTTAACCGGTGATTAACCGTCTACACTGAAGACAGGAGGCCCTATGACCCTGTCTTTTACTGCCCGTTGGCGCGATGAACTGCCAGCAACGTATACCGCGCTTTTACCCACACCGTTAAAAAACGCGCGACTGATTTGGTATAACGACGAACTGGCGCAGCAGTTAGCCATTCCCGCGTCGTTATTTGACGCTACTAATGGCGCTGGCGTTTGGGGCGGCGAAACCTTATTACCCGGTATGTCGCCTGTCGCGCAGGTATATAGCGGGCATCAGTTCGGCGTCTGGGCGGGACAGCTCGGCGACGGACGCGGTATTTTGCTGGGCGAACAGCTCCTGGCGGATGGCTCGACCCTCGACTGGCATCTGAAAGGCGCCGGATTAACACCCTATTCGCGAATGGGGGATGGACGCGCCGTCCTGCGTTCAACCATACGAGAAAGCCTTGCCAGCGAAGCCATGCATTATCTGGGTATTCCCACTACGCGCGCGTTATCTATCGTAGCCAGCGATACGCCGGTTCAGCGAGAGACGCAGGAAACGGGCGCGATGTTAATGCGCCTGGCGCAAAGTCATATGCGTTTTGGTCATTTCGAACATTTCTATTACCGCCGTGAGCCGGAAAAAGTTCAGCAACTGGCTGATTTCGCTATTCGTCATTATTGGCCGCAATGGCAGGATGTCCCGGAAAAATATGCTTTGTGGTTTGAAGAGGTGGCGGCGCGTACCGGAAGACTCATCGCCGAGTGGCAAACCGTCGGTTTTTCGCACGGCGTTATGAATACGGATAACATGTCGATTCTGGGGCTGACCATCGACTATGGTCCCTTTGGTTTTCTCGACGACTACGATCCCGGCTTCATTGGTAACCATTCCGATCATCAGGGACGTTACCGCTTCGATAATCAACCGTCGGTGGCGCTGTGGAATTTACAACGTCTGGCGCAGACGTTAACCCCTTTTATTGAGATCGACGCGTTAAACAGAGCGCTGGATCGCTACCAGGACGCGTTGTTAACGCACTATGGGCAGCGAATGCGCCAGAAGCTGGGCTTCTTTACCGAGCAAAAAGACGATAACGCTTTACTGAATGAATTGTTTAGTCTGATGGCGCGCGAAGGGAGTGACTATACCCGTACATTTCGGATGTTAAGCCATACGGAGCAACAGAGCGCTTCCTCGCCGTTGCGGGATACGTTTATCGATCGCGCGGCGTTCGATGCCTGGTTCGATCGCTACCGGGCGCGATTGCGCACAGAGGCGGTGGATGACGCGCTGCGCCAGCAGCAGATGCAACGCGTGAATCCTGCGATTGTGTTGCGCAACTGGCTGGCGCAACGCGCGATAGACGCGGCTGAACAGGGAGACATGGCGGAACTGCATCGGTTGCATGAAGTTTTACGTCAACCTTTTACCGATCGAGATGATGACTATGCCAGCCGACCACCGGAGTGGGGAAAGCGGCTGGAGGTCAGTTGTTCAAGTTAGCCTGATGCCAGCAGCATCGTCTGCTGGCGGGAGCGCTATTTGGTTAACAGTAGTTTACCGGCCTGAGTTTTGCGCAACAGATACTCCTGACCGTTGTGATCGATAATGACTTTGCCGTCCGGACCTAATAGCGCCTGACTGTTGACGCGCCGTTCAGCGGCAGGGAGAAGCGTTTCATTGTCCATTTCCTTAGGGTGAGGCAGCTCGGTGTTATCCATACGCGACATGTTATTTATTAATAATCAAACTCACAATGATTATTATTATCAATAATTAATGCAATAACAGCAAGTGCTAATTCTGTGGAGTGATATACGCGCGCGGAGAGAAAAGGGCGGATAACGCATCGAAGAAACGCCCATCCCGGCAGGATGGGCGAGCTATTAAAAGCGGCTGTCTACCGCTGCGGCCAGTTTTTCCAACAGAACTTCCGTATCTTCCCAGTTCAGGCAGGGATCGGTAATGGACTGACCATAGATTAATGGTTGACCGCTGATAATTTTTTGCGTGCCTTCCCGTAAAAAACTCTCGGCCATAATCCCGGCAATTGCCGTGGAGCCATTACGAATCTGCTGGCAAATATCATCACATACCTCCAGCTGGCGGCGATGCTGTTTTTGACAGTTGCCGTGGCTGAAGTCGACGACCAGATGTTCCGGCAGATCAAATTCATGCAACGTGTCGCAGGCGGCGGCAATATCTTCAGCGTGGTAGTTCGGTTTTTTACCGCCGCGCATGATGATGTGCCCATACGGGTTGCCACTCGTCTGGTAGATGGTCATCTGTCCGTCTTTATCCGGCGAGAGAAACATATGGCTGGCGCGGGAAGCGCGAATAGCGTCAACGGCAATGCGAGTATTGCCATCTGTACCATTTTTAAAGCCGACCGGACAAGAGAGCGCAGAAGCCATTTCCCGATGGATTTGGCTTTCGGTGGTACGCGCGCCAATCGCTCCCCAACTGATCAGATCGGCAATAAACTGGCCGGTGACCATATCAAGAAATTCTGTGGCGGTCGGTACTCCCAGTTCGTTCACCTGCAATAGCAAGCGACGCGCCAGTTCAAGCCCATAATTGACGCGGTAACTTCCATTCAAGTCGGGATCGGAAATCAGGCCTTTCCATCCCACGACGGTGCGCGGTTTTTCAAAATAGGTGCGCATGACGATCTCCAGACGCGCCTGATGCTTTTGGCGTTGTGCCTGGAGCTGCGTCGCGTATTCCATGGCAGCATTCAGATCGTGAATCGAACAGGGGCCAATGACGACCAGTAGCCGTGGATCTTCACCATTTAAAATCTTTTCTATCCGGCGTCGGGAGTCGGTAACGTGACTGGCGACGGAGGACGATACAGGATACCGCTGCGCGAGTTCGGTCGGTGTTACCAGGCTGTCGATACGCGCAGTACGGAGTTCGTCGGTTCTGTTCATTACAAGTCTCAGAAATTTGTTGCTTCAACGGCAGGACTACCGGGAAGTGATGGGCATCACGATAAACCAATCCCTGCTGATTTCAAGTGCGAGGCGTGTCACACCTCGCAGGCAGAACGGCATGATAACAAAAACCAACCCATTAAACTAGTTTGCTAGTACATCCTGCGGTTAAGCCCCATAATATCGAGAATCTTGGTGGCTATCTCTTCAACGGAATAATTGGTGCTGTTCAGGCAGGGGATCTGATTCTTACGATACAGCGCTTCGACCTCCGCCACTTCCATGCGGCACTGACGCAACGAGGCATAGCGACTGTTTTCACGGCGTTCTTCGCGAATTGCCGCCAGGCGTTCAGGGTCAATTGTCAGGCCGAACAGTTTATGTTGTAGCGGTTTTAACGATGTGGGCAGCGTCAAATTATCCATATCATCGGCGATGAAAGGGTAGTTAGCCGCACGAATACCGAATTGCATTGCCAGATAGAGGCTGGTGGGCGTTTTTCCACAGCGCGAAACGCCAAGTAAAATGACCTGGGCCTGATCGAGGTTGCGCAATGAAATGCCATCATCATGCGCCAGGGTATAATCGATAGCGGCAATACGGGCGTCATACTTGTTCAGGTTACCCGGATTAAGCCCATGAGTACGATGAGCGATCGGCGTCGGATCCAGTTTCATCTCCTGCTGAAGCGGCGCCACCAGCGCCTGGACGATATCCTGGCAGAAACCTTCGCTCTGTAAGATGATGGCGCGAATTTCAGGTAAAACAATCGAGTAAAACACCAGCGGGCGAACGCCGGTTTGCTGATAAATGGCGTCAATTTGGTCTTTGACGGCGCGGGCGCGACTTTCGTTCTCCACGAATGGCAGCGTGATGCTGCTGATCGTCACCGGAAACTGCGACATAACCGCGTGACCCAGGACCTCGGCGGTGATGGCGGTACCATCAGAAATATAGAAAACATGGCGATCAACAACATTATCCATTCTGTTCATCCTGAAGAGTAAACATAATTATCTGAAAGCATAAATTAAAAGTAACGGGAAACGTATAACTTGTCGCTTATTTTATAAAATGACAGGCGCTTTTTATAATTAATGAAAAGCATGTTTCATTTCCTGGAAACGCAGTTTATACCATGGGTGATTAAGGGAATGCCGTGCTATGCGCGGGTTTGCGCAACTACGTAAACAATCTGAAAAAATGAAAAAATAAATTTGCTTGAACGATTCACCGTTTTTTTCGCGGGTTTAAGTATGCCAGGATAAATACGCAACTATGTGTTTCTTAAACTCGTTCATTTATCACAAAAGGATTGTTCGATGTCCAACAATGGCTCGTCACCGCTGGTGCTTTGGTATAACCAACTCGGCATGAATGATGTAGACAGAGTTGGGGGCAAAAATGCCTCCCTGGGTGAAATGATTACTAACCTTTCCGGCATGGGCGTATCCGTTCCGAATGGTTTTGCAACCACTGCCGATGCGTTTAACCAGTTTTTGGATCAAAGCGGCGTAAACCAGCGCATTTATGAGCTGCTGGATAAGACAGATATTGATGATGTCTCCCAGCTGGCGAAAGCGGGCGCGCAGATCCGCCAGTGGATTATCGACACTCCTTTCCAGCCGGCGCTGGAAAACGCCATCCGCGATGCCTATGCACAGCTTTCGTCGGATGATGAAAATGCCTCTTTTGCCGTGCGTTCCTCCGCCACGGCGGAAGATATGCCAGATGCTTCGTTTGCGGGCCAACAGGAAACGTTTCTTAACGTTCAGGGCTTCGACGCGGTGCTGGTGGCAGTGAAACACGTATTTGCTTCTCTGTTTAACGATCGCGCCATCTCTTATCGCGTTCACCAGGGATATGATCATCGCGGCGTAGCGCTTTCCGCTGGCGTGCAGCGGATGGTTCGCTCCGATCTCGCCTCGTCAGGGGTGATGTTCTCTATCGATACCGAATCCGGCTTTGACCAGGTGGTCTTTATCACCTCGGCATGGGGACTGGGTGAAATGGTGGTGCAGGGCGCGGTTAACCCGGATGAATTTTATGTCCATAAGCCAACCCTGGCGGCAGGCCGTCCGGCCATCGTACGCCGCACCATGGGGTCGAAAAAAATCCGCATGGTTTACGCCGCCACCCAGGAGCACGGCAAGCAAGTGAAGATTGAAGATGTGCCGCAGGAACAGCGCGACATTTTCTCGCTCACCAACGAAGAAGTGCAGGAACTGGCGAAACAAGCGGTGCAGATTGAGCAGCACTATGGTCGTCCGATGGATATCGAATGGGCGAAAGACGGTCATACCGGTAAGCTCTTTATTGTGCAGGCACGTCCGGAAACCGTGCGCTCTCGTGGCCAGGTGATGGAGCGTTATACGCTACATGCGCAGGGGAAAATCATTGCCGAAGGTCGCGCCATTGGTCATCGTATCGGCGCAGGTACGGTAAAAGTTATTCACGATATCGGCGAAATGAACCGTATTGAGCCTGGCGATGTGCTTGTCACCGATATGACCGACCCGGACTGGGAACCGATCATGAAAAAAGCGGCGGCGATTGTCACTAACCGTGGCGGGCGCACCTGTCACGCGGCGATTATCGCCCGCGAATTGGGCATTCCGGCGGTAGTCGGCTGCGGCGACGCCACCGAACGCATGAAAGATGGCGAAAAAGTAACCGTCTCCTGCGCAGAAGGTGATACCGGTTATGTGTATGCCGACATGCTGGATTTCAGCGTAAAAAGCTCCAGCGTAGACACCATGCCAGAGCTACCGCTGAAGGTCATGATGAATGTCGGCAACCCGGACAGGGCATTTGACTTTGCCTGCCTGCCGAATGAAGGCGTAGGTCTGGCGCGACTGGAATTCATCATTAACCGTATGATTGGCGTTCACCCACGCGCGCTGCTGGAGTTTGACGACCAGGATGCCGCGCTGCAAAACGACATTCGTGAGATGATGAAAGGGTTTGACTCGCCGCGTGAATTTTACGTTGGTCGACTGACGGAAGGGATCGCGACGTTAGGTGCCGCCTTCTACCCGAAACGCGTCATCGTTCGTCTGTCTGACTTTAAGTCCAACGAATACGCCAACCTGGTCGGCGGCGAACGTTATGAGCCGCATGAAGAAAACCCGATGCTGGGCTTCCGCGGCGCGGGCCGTTACGTCGCAGAAAGTTTCCGCGATTGTTTTGCGCTGGAATGCGAAGCGGTGAAACGCGTGCGCAACGATATGGGCCTTACCAACGTCGAAATCATGATCCCGTTCGTGCGGACGGTCGACCAGGCAAAAGCGGTCATCGAAGAGCTGGCGCGCCAGGGGCTTAAACGCGGCGAGAACGGGCTGAAGATCATCATGATGTGCGAGATCCCGTCCAATGCCTTGCTGGCTGAACAGTTCCTCGAGTATTTTGATGGCTTCTCGATTGGTTCTAACGACATGACGCAGCTGGCGCTGGGGCTGGATCGCGATTCCGGCGTGGTGTCTGAACTGTTTGACGAGCGTAACGACGCGGTGAAAGCGCTGCTGTCGATGGCGATCCGCGCGGCGAAAAAACAGGGCAAATATGTTGGAATTTGTGGTCAGGGTCCGTCCGACCATGAAGACTTTGCCGCCTGGCTGATGGAAGAGGGGATCGACAGCCTGTCGCTGAACCCGGACACCGTGGTTCAGACCTGGCTGAGTCTGGCGGAACTGAAGAAGTAGTGTAATACCGGATGGCGGCGTTAACGTCGCCATCCGGCAATTTATACCGCAGTGTGCTCCTGGCGCAGCCGCTCAATAATATCCTGCCGCAACAGAAACTTCTGCACTTTGCCAGAGGCGGTTCTGGGCAGTTTTTCTACGATGACGATCCGTTCCGGATATTTATACTTCGCTACCCGTTTTCGACTGAAAAAAGCGATCACCTCTTCCAGCGTCAGCGAAAGGTTCGGCGGTTTTAAGACTACATACGCGCATGAACGTTCGCCTAAGCGTTCATCAGGCATAGCAACGACGCAAGCATCGTGTATGCGGGGGTGTTGCAATAAAATATCCTCCACCTCGCGACTGCTGATATTTTCACCTCCACGTATAATAATATCCTTTTTGCGCCCGGTAATTTTGATATAACCGTCTTCATCCATGCGGCAGAGGTCGCCGCTGTAATACCAGCCCTCATTATCCAGTGCGCGGGCGGTAAGTTCCGGCTCGTCCAGGTATCCCATAAAAACGTTCGGCCCGCGCGAGGCTTCTTCGCCTTCGTGGCCTGCTGGAAGCGTATTGCGATCTTCATCCACGATTTTAATTTCTACACCGGTGGCGGCATAACCATCGGTGTTCATCATGCGTGAAGTCGAATCACCCAGATTAACCATCGAGTGTGGAGAACTTTCTGTAGAACCGTAAATACTCAATAATTTGATACCGCGCTGCTGGCAGTCGCGGGCAACCTTTTTGGGAATAGTCGTGCCGCCGCATAAGAAGAATCGCAGTGAGGAGAGGTCGGCAGGCTGTTGCTCAACGGCACAAAGCAGATCGTAAATAAACGGCGTCGCGCCTGACATACAGGTACAGCGTTGCTGCGCTAATAAGGTAAGGCAGGCTTCTGGGGTAAAGATGTCCAGCAATACGCTACGCGCCCCGATTAAAAAGGGCGCGGTGACGCCGTGTAAAAATCCGGTGGCGTGGCCCAGTGGCGCAGGCATCAGGAACACATCTTGCCAGGTTAAATTCAACCGCGCGCAATACGCCCGTTCGCTGGCAAGAATATTATTGTGGGTCAACATCACCCCTTTCGGCATTCCTTCTGTGCCGGAGGTAAACAGCACTGCCGCCAGCTCATCACCGTGAATGTTAATGTCTGACTGCAACGGTTCGCTGCGGTCGATGATTTGACTAAGCGCAAGCGCTGTGGTGGCAGGCGCCAGTTTATCCACGCCGACAATATGCGTCAGATGGCGCAGTTGATTTTGTAGCGGAAGGATAAGATCGACCGGACGATTCTGTTTGAAGACGGTGGGGGCGAAGAATATTTTAGCCTGACATTTGTTCAGCACCCAAACCAGCTCTGCTTCTCGCCAGGCGGGAAGTAGCGGGACAGATACCGCGCCCGTTTTCAGGCAGGCCAGATAAATGAGGGTAAACTCACACCAGCCCGGAAGCTGAAAGGCCACGCGATCGCCCGGTTGAATCCCCTGAGACAGTAACCAGTTTGCCAGGCGGCTTGCCGCGCAGTCGAGTGCGGCGTAGGTCCAGGACGCGCCATGATTATCGACCACGGCGATTTTATCGGGTACGGCGCGTGCGGTTTGCCGCCAGTAGTCGCCCAGTGAAGCATCGCCCCAGTAGCCGGACTCGCGATAGGTTTTCCGCCTTGCGGCGTCAAACGTTAATGTAACACTCATTGACTTGTTCTCTATTAATACAAATGACGTAATCTCCGGGGGCAAGCCGAATAAGACGCCGTAGCGTCGTTATCCGGTGTTTCAGAGCGTCAGCCGTAGCGAAACTCAACGCCGAACGTTCCCGCCGGGTATTCCCATTTTTCGAGAAGAGTATTGCCGCAGAGAACCCTGCAGGTCCCGCATTCCAGGCAGCCCGCGGAGTCAAAATGAATATTTCCCGCATCGTCCAGCTTATAGAGTCCGGCAGGGCAGGCTTTTATTAATTTATTAAACTCCTGCATGTCAGGCGAGGAGCGCAAAATGATATGTGGGTGTCCTTCATCTACGTAAAATTTATTTACGCCCAATTTGACGTCAACATTCACCTTATTGTCCGAACTCATAATGCCGTAGCCCCTTTTATGCCGTCTTTTAATAGATTCACCAGTCCAATTTTTTTCGCATGTGACAGGATAGTTTTACGCAACGGTGGGACTGGACCGCCATCAACGGTGAACAGATCGCCCACAATGTTTGCCGCCATTCGCGGGTACTCGGTAAAAAGCCGTGGGTTTTCCATTAATCCGGGGAGTTTGCGGAAATGCCGCATATCGCGTAACACGCCGTTTTTCTCCAGCGCGCGTTTGTAACCGGCAAGACTCGCGGCGGAAAAATCTTGCCGCGCTTTAGCGTCAATGGCGGTTTGAGCGGCCGCTTGCGCGGACGCGATGGCTAAATCCATGCCGCGGACGGTATAACCGAGATTCAGGCAAAGACCGGCGGCGTCGCCGACAATCATCACGCCGTCATTTGCCAGCTCCGGCATCATTGCTATGCCGCCTTCGGGCACCATATGAGCGGAGTATTCAAGCAGCGTTCCCCCCTGAATCAAAGGGCGTATTGCCGGATGCTGTTTAAAATCTTCCAGCATTTGCGGTACGCTTTTGGTCGCGTGAGCAATGTCGCCCAGGCCACATACCAGCCCCAGAGAAACCGAATCGCGGTTGGTATAAAGAAACCCGCCGCCCATGAGCCCGTTGGAGGGCGCGCCAGCGAATAACCAGGCGGCGCCTTCATGGGACGCCAGATTAAAGCGCTCTTCAATAAGTGCCGGAGAGAGCCCAATCAACTCTTTTACGCCGACGGCATAGTGATGCGCAGAAGAGACAGGCACCATGTCCAGCGAACGGCCCAGCATGGAATTCACGCCGTCCGCGAGAATCACAATATTCGCATCCAGAATATCATCCCCGGCCTGAACGCCAGTGACGCGATTGCCTTCACGTACCAGAGCGTCGACCCGTACACCTGGGATAAACTGCGCGCCAGCCTGCTCCGCTTGCGCCATTAGCCACGGGTCCAGTTTGTTGCGCAGTACGGTATATGACGTAAGGGGCGGAGTAGGGGGCGCGCGGTGAAAATCAAGTGTGACGGCGCTTTCTTCGGTTAAAAAGGAGATTTTTTCACGGGTAACGACGCGTTCGATGGGGGCGGATGTTGCGAATCCCGGCATAATACTTTCGATACTGTGAGCGTAGAGCCGGCCACCGGTCATATTTTTGCTGCCCGCGCTGTTTCCGCGTTCAATAACCAGTACATCCAGTCCCGCTTTTGCCATCACATACGCGGCGACCGTTCCTGCTACGCCTGCGCCCACCACAATAGCGTCAAATTTATCATCCGACATGCTTTATGCTCCTTTCCCGCCGTATCGACGACGGGAGATGTGCGTTGAAAAAGGAATTAGCGGCTTAACTGGTCGATGAGGGCAGGAACAACCTTATAGATATCGCCCACCAGACCATAATCGGCATAATTGAAAATGGGCGCGTTTTTATCTTTGTTTATTGCGACAATAATTTTTGCGCCGTTTCCACCCACCATATGTTGAATTTGGCCGGAAATGCCCAGCGTCAGATAGAGATCGGATTTCAACAGAACGCCGGATACGCCAATATAACGCTCACGTTCCATCCAGTTTTCACCTTCCGCAATGGGGCGGGAACAGCCCACTTCTGCGCCGAGGACGGTCGCCAGTTTATGCACCATATCCAGATCGCTTTGCGCCGCCAGGCCTCGTCCTACGCCGATGACCCGTTTGGCTTTGCTCAAATCGACGCTGCTTAACGATTTCGCGCGCCGCTGCTGGCACAATACCTCGTGGCGTGGGGCAATATATGCCAGCGTGGTTTGCGGGCAAGTATGACCGGGGAGAGGGGCGGCGGGTTCCAGCACGCCGGGTGCCAGCGTAATAATCGCCTGCGGGCTGTTTAATTTCTCTTTGCCGAAAGCAAGTCCGCCGTACATGCGATGCTCTGCGTGTAGCGTCCCGTCGAGGAGGTCAATAGACGTCGCGTCGTTCACCATCACGGCGTCAAGCTGGATGCTCAGCCGGGCGCCAAGCGCTTTACAGCGCTTGGTCGCCGCCATGAGCAGCAGCCCATTTTGGTCGCCTAATAACGAGGCCAGCGTTTCGGCATAGTTTTCCACGCGCTGCAAATCCGTATGCGATTCAAGAATGACTATCTCATCAGCGCCAAGCGCTTTCACGTAGTCGATCTCCGTGTTTCCTTGCACGATGGCGTAAACTTTTTCTCCCCACTGCCGCGCGCCGGTCATTAATTCAGCATAACGCTCTACGTTATCGCTAAATACCCATACGTTAGCTAAATGATTCATGATAATTTTTCTCCGTTGGGCTTAGTTCAGGGATTTTTTCAAATGGTCGGCCAGTGCGGTGATGGCTTCCGGCGAATCGTTATCGAGAATGATATGCTTGCGTTCTGTCTGCGGCGGTACCAAGATGGCGACCAGTTCCGCCAGTGGCGTGGTTGGGGTCCAGTGGATATCGCTCGCCAGCCACGACGTAACGGCTTTTTTCCCGGCGCCGAGAATGGCTTTCATTGACGGGATGCGTGGAACGTTAATATCTGAGGTCACGCAAAGCACCGCGGGCAGCGTGAGCTCGATAATTTCAACTTCTTCTTCCAGTGTGCGTTCAACGATGATTTTGTCGCCGTCGCGTTGAATATGGCTTACTGCGTTGATGACGGGGAGTTTCAGGAGTTCGCCAGTCAGCAGGCCCACCTGTTGGGCATAAATATCGCCGGAGCCCTCTCCAAAGAGCAGCAGGTCAAAGCCGATTTTCTCCGCCGCGGATGCTAGCGCCAGCGCGGTTTCTTTGGGCAGAGCGTGCTCCAGTTGCGCATCCTGAACCATAAAAAGCGCATCCGGCCCGCGGGATAACACATCTTTGCGGACTTTTGAATTTTGTAACAGAGAGCCGCCGACGGTGAGCGCGGCGATCTCGTCGCCATCGGCAGCTAACTGCGCGGCGGCCTCAATTGCATTTAAATCAAACTGGCTGATTTTGGCCTCGGCACGATCAAAATTGAGCGAATGCTCCGGGGTCACGGTAATGTCCTGTTCTTCAGGCACCAACTTAAAGCAGGTTATTATTTTCATTGCATCTCCAGTGAGTCGCGTGCGGATAAGTAACGTAAATCTGACTGAAAATAGTCTGCGGCAGTCTGAAGAGGTTTACGATGGGTCAATCTGTTTTCCTTGCCAACAATCTTGCACAAAAAATCTGCGAACAGAGAATCGTTAGCAACCATCTGAAAAGGGCGTCATAAAAATATAAATACGGTAGTGAGAATAATAAGTGCGAAGCATATCATCATTTTTTAACATGAAACGTGCGATGTTGTTTCTGTGAGGTTAAAAGAAAACATCAAAGATATGTCGGCTATGTATTTTTGTCTGATAATACGCTATCGACAGGTAATCTGAGCTGTCTGCAAAAGAACATAATATCTTGCATTCGGAACGAATAATCTTGTTTTGCTGGTAATCTCCACGGTTGTACAACACTGACGCTCGCTTTATTTTATCCTGGTTATCTTTTTAAACCTGACAGAGGTTATTATGTATCAGCGCTGTTTTGACTCCGCCGCGGAGACGATTTTTGAACAGGACAAGACCCCTCGATTTTCACGTTTTGTCATTAGCGATGATCCAAACTGGGAGTCTGGCCATCATATGCATGATAATGAAACAGAGCTTATTTACGTCAAAAAAGGGATAGCCAGGTTAATTATTGACTCTTCACTCTACGTCGCGCATGCGGACGATATTGTCGTCGTTGAGCGGGGGCGGCTACACGCTGTAGCATCCGACAGCAATTCGCCGGCTACCACCTATACCTGTGCGCTGTATGGGTTTTGTTTTCCAGGTTGGGAAGAAAACCAACTATTGCAGAGTCATTCCTGTCCGGTGGTTTCCGTGGTTCAGGGGAAAGAGGTCATTAAAAGTATCTTTAATGAATTAAGCGTGTTACTTCCGCAGGGGAAAAACGTATTGGCTTCCTCTGTATACGATGCATTTGCTTACACTCTGACCGCACTTTACTATGAAAATTTTAAAAATGCCTATCGTTCTGAACAAGGCTACATTAAAAAAGATGTATTAATTAAGGATGTACTTGTTTATCTCAATAATAATTATCGTGAGAAAATCACGCTTGACCAGCTATCGAAAAAATTTCGCGCCAGCGTCAGTTATATATGCCATGAATTTGCCAAGGAATATCATATATCCCCTATCAACTATGTTATTCAACGACGTATGACCGAGGCCAAGTTTGCGCTGACAAACACTGAGTCGCCACTGGCAGAAATTTCATGGCGGGTAGGATATGAAAATGTGGACCATTTTGCCAAATTGTTTATGCGGCATGTAGGATGTTCTCCCAACGATTATCGTAAGCAATTTAAAAATAGTCTGGTTGAGCAGGCGTATTTGCTGCCAAATACCTGACGGCGAAATTTATCTGATTTATTCGGCCTGATGCCGTAAAGCAGTCAGGCCGAATAAGACGTTCCGGTACGATCCTTACTTGTTCTGATAGTCTTTCAGAATCTGGCGTCCTGCCACATAGATCATAATTTCATCCGTGCCGCCACCGATACGTTCGCAGCGAACATCGCGCCAGAAGCGGGAGACACGGGCTTCGTCAGTATAACCAAGCCCACCCATAATCTGAATCGCATCGTCAATCACTTCCATCGCTGTGCGTGCGCAGTACAGCTTAGCCAGCGCGGCGCTGGTACGCAGTGACTCTTCCCGATCGGCCTGCCAGGCGACTTTCAACACCATATTGCGCATGTTTTCGATTTTGATGGCCATTAACGCCAGCTTTTCCTGGATCATCTGGTTATGGCCGATGGGTTTACCAAAGGCGATACGCTGGTTGGCGTAACGGGCGGCATCTTCAAATGCGCATTCGGCGAAACCTGTACTGCGCGCCGCATTAATCAAACGCTCCATTTCAAAATTGTACATGACATTGAGGAAACCCATGCCTTCTTCACCGACCCGGTCGCTTTCGTCCACCTCGACATTATCGAGATAAACTTCGCATGTACTCAACATGTGCCAGCCAATTTTGTGCAGCGGATTAATCTTTATGCCCGGTTTATTTGAGTCCACCCACCAAAGCGTGAACGCTTTTTTAGGATCTTTTGGCTCCGTATCGCGCGCCAGAACCAGCATGTAAGGATATTCTTTTGCACCGGTGATAAATGTTTTTTGGCCGTTAAGATAAACCTTGCCGTTTTTACGCGTCCAGGTTGTTGTGGCGCTATTATTATCAGAGCCCGCGCCAGGTTCTGTTAAAGCTAGCGCATATGCTGGATCGCCGGTGGCCAGAGTACTTTCTGCTGTTTTACGCAGTTGTTCTGCGGAACCAAAACGGCGCATACTGTGAATGCATTGGCCGTTGGTAATCAAAAAGGCCGGAGCACCGCATTTTGAGATTTCCATCAGCGCCAGCATTTGCGTTACATAGTCAGCCGGAATGCCGCCGAATTCTTCCGGGACGCCCAGCATCGAAATACCGTTTTCCGCCAGCGCCTGCATAAATTCTTTGGGATAGGTGCCCGTTTGATCGCAGGTACGGAAATACTCTTCCGGAAAATTGCTGGTGATTAACTCGCGAATACTGGCCAGTAATAGTTCTTGTTCTTCAGTTAATGAAAAATCCATATTTGTACTCCTTTTAATGTGTTGCGTCAGGAAGCGTGAATCCCATAGTGCTATCGGTAAATAATCTTGTGTCCATCAGTTTTAAATCTGGTGAGATAACCGGTGAAAAATCCATCTTGTCAAGAATATCCCGTTGCAGATCGACGCCAGGCGCAATTTCAATTAAATGCAGGCCATCTTGTTTGAGAGTGAAAACCGCACGTTCAGTGATGTAACGCACATCTAACCCGCGCTCAAGCGCAATTTTTCCACTGAACGTAATTTCCGGCAGTTCGCTGACGAATTTTTTGACGCGACCTTCCTGCAGAATATTTAATTTGCCATCGGTAATTTCAGTTTTTAAACTTCCGGCCGTCAGAGTTCCGCAGAAAATAATTTTTTGCGACGTTGCGCTAATATCGATAAACCCGCCGGTGCCCATAATTTTGCCGTTGAATTTATGTACACCGACATTACCGTGTTGATCCACTTCGGCAAAACTTAAATAGCAGACATCGAGCCCACCGCCGTGATAAAAATCAAATTGTGAGGTCATATCAAGGATCGCGCGGGTATTGACATTGGCACCGAAGGCCACGCCCTGAGAGGTAATACCGCCCACCGGGCCTGTTTCCACGGTCAGCACGAAGTCATCGGCGCAGCCTTCCTCGCGAGCGACCAGACCAATACCGTCGGCAATGCCTACGCCCACATTGCCTACCGCGCCTTTACGCATTTCAAACAGCGCGCGTCGGGCTACCAGCTTGCGCTGATTAAGGGGCAGGGTAAGCTGGGTACTGTCATCAAGAGTAAAATCCCCGGAGATAAATCGGTTCACCGGCGCGCCGCCATAGAGTTGCGTCTGGTCGGCGTCGACAACCACAATATCCACCAGATAGCCGGGAATACGCACGGATTTTGGATGCAGCGTGGCTTTTTTTACCATTTTCTGCACCTGCATCATTACAATACCGCCATTATTGTGAACGGCCTGGGCGATCACCAGCGCATCAAGATACATCACCTCATCTTCAAATGATGCATAGCCTTCGCTGTCGCAGGTGGTGGCGCGGATAAAAGCCACATTAGGCGCTATCGCTTTATAATAGAGATATTCTTTATTATCGATCTCTACCAGCTTAATGAGATCTTCTTTAGTCACGTCGTTTAATTTTCCGCCCTGTTGGCGAGGGTCGACAAAGGTACCAATACCGATATCGCTCAGAATACCCGGCTGGTGTGCGGCGCTGGCGCGCAGCGTCTGGGTTAATACGCCTTGTGGGTAGTTATAGGCGGCGATTTTATTTTGTTCAGCCAGTTCAGAAATACGGGGAGATTGCCCCCAATGTCCGCATAGCGCCCATTTTACCAATCCCTCCTGCGCCAGCGGGCTGATGCCGCGATCGGCGCGGTCACCTAATCCGGTAGGGCTAATAATAGATAAATCTCGTGGTGACTGGGTTGTTTGATATTTATCTGCCAGTGCGGTAATTAATGTTGTCGCTTCGAGAATGCCGCCGCCTGCGCCCAGAATACATAAAGTGGCCTCGTCCGGGATATAATTTACTGCTTCTTGTGCAGAGAGCACGGGAACGCGGCCATTAATGCGTGATGGCTTATTGAGTTTCATATTTACTCCACTATTATCCCTGAAAGCAATATCGATATAACCGTGTTAAGGTAATAAAGACAGCGGCTTTCAATGAATATGGAACATATTCATGTCAGATAACTATTTATTTTATTGTGGCAGAAAGAGAATATTCCGCCACACGATAAAGTATTACGCCTGGTGCAATATAGTTAATACGGTACGCAGATCGGCTACCGATATTTGTCCCGGCGCAGATGCTTTTTTCACCGCGCCAAACGTTGCTGCAGAACCGAACACTTCGCCGGCAAGACGAGATATTACCCCGGTTTTCGACATCGACATGGTAATAATCGGACGATCCGCATAGCGCTCCTGCATTTCTACAGTGGCGGTAAGTAAGGTCAGGACATCGGCTTTAGTCTGCGGCATGACGGCGATCTTCGGAATATCGGCGCCCAGTTCCTGCATTTTACGCAGACGCTGAACAATCTCTTCCGCTGCGGGCGTTTTATGAAAATCATGGTTAGACATGATCACCGCAACGTTGTGTTGATGAGCATAGCCGACGGTGGCTTTCACCTCATCGTCGCCGGTAAAAAGCTCAAGATCGATCATATCGACCAGACCGCTGTCAACCGCTGCACGATTCAGAGCGATATACTGTCCGGTGGTTAGCGCCTGTTCGCCGCCTTCTTTCGCGCTGCGGAAGGTAAATAGCAAGGGTTTATCGGTAATAATCTCCCGGATGGCGCCGGCGGCCTCAAGTACGCTTTCCGCCGTTGTCACGTTGGCAAAATGGTCAACGCGCCACTCCAGAATATCGAAATCCGCTTCACGGTAGGCGAGTGCTTCCGATTTCACATCGGTAATGGTTTTTCCCATTAGCGACACAATGATCTTTGGCGCGCCTTCGCCAACCACGAGATCTCTTACAGTTACGGTTTTCATTTGGTACCCTTCATTGTCATTCGTCGCAATTATAATTTTACCGGTCAGGCTGTGAATCCCATCACCTGCTTCACATAGTCCAATGGAAACGCTTTTCCTGTCCACAGTTCAAACTGTTCGGCTCCTTGCCATAACAACATGCCGTAACCATCAATTGTTTTGCAACCAGCTTGTTGCGCCTGCTGCAATAACTTTGTCATATGCGGATTATAAACACATTCGGTGACCAGCAATTCAGGGCGGAGCAGGGAAACATCGCCGATCAGGGATTCGTTCTCCAATGGTTTCATGCCAACTTTGGTGCCGTTCGTCAGAATATCTGCGCTGGCAAGCGCTTCAGTAAAAGCGTGCTGATCGGCAAGATCGGTGACGGTAACGACGCAATCGGTGTTTTCATTCACCCGCTTCGCAAAGGCAACCGCTTTTTCGAAAAAGTCATCTTTACGGTTAAACAGTTTAATTTCCTTAATGCCTTCAATGGCTGCCTGGGCGCCAATGGCGGTAGCCGCGCCTCCCGCGCCGAGCAGCACCATGGTTTTTCCCCGAATATCGAAACCGCTTTCTTTAATTGCCCGAATATGGCCCGTACCATCCGTATTGTAGCCGCGTAGATAGCCGTCATCGTTAACAATGGTGTTGATAGCGCCAACCAGTTTTGCTGCTGGCGTTAATTCATCAACATACTCACACGCGAGCTGTTTGTTTGGCATGGAGACGCCCGTACCGCGCATTTTTAATGCTTTCAGTCCTTCAATAGCGCTGGCAAACGTCGTGTTATCCACTTCGAAAGCCATATAGGTATACGGTAGCCCCGCTTTTTCTAACGCTTTGTTTTGCATTTCGGGCGATAAGCTATGACGGATAGGATACGCCATAAGACCAATTAATTCATATTTTGCGGTAACATCCATTTTATACTCCTTAATAAGTGGACAGTGCAGAGCAGGGCGCATGCCTGTTGCGCATAGTTAACATTTTTACTGGAAATAACGCTCGCCAAATCGGACATCGTTTTGCGGGATCTTAAATACGCGATAATAGCGAATAAATACAATAATGGCGGTGATAAATGTCAGTAGTGCAAAGGCAAAATCTAACAAAATGATATATTGCAGGCCAATAGTAGAGAGATAACCGGTAATCAGTGGGATAAGAAAGTTAGCTACGCCCCCCATCATCATATATATACTGGTGACTTTAGCTTTACTCTTAGGGAAAAATTCCGACATTACCGATACGCCTAATTGTAAAATACCTCCAGCAGCGGAAAAACCAATCACGAAGGCGCCAGCATTACAGATCAGTGGAGAGGGATACAGGTAAATTGCCGCAGCGGTGAGTGTCGCCAGCCCGGCATTGAAAACATTGGCCCAGATGGGGCGAACCATTTTTTTCAGCAATGCGGCAAAAATAAACACGCAAACCAACGATCCCATACTGTAATAAGAGATGGTTTTCAGCGCGTCGGATTCCGCCATTCCGGCGAAGGCCATCGCATATTTAGGCATCCAGACCACAATCACATAGAAGGTTGAGAACGCGGCGACGCCAAATAAAACGGAAGCTACGCCTTCCAGCCAGACGAGGGGAGTACTGTTCATCTGGGGTAATTCTTTCGCAATACTGGCATCGACAAGTTGGCTGGGAAAACGGCTTTTCAACAGCATCAACGTGATGAGGACGAAAAGGATACCGGGGATTACCACCGCGTAGCCGTACCAGATATGGTTGACTAACAAGGCGCTGACGATAAGGGGATAAATCATTTGCCCAAAAGAGACCATCGCTTTAACCAGAATAACTGCCGAGCCCGATGCTTTGGGAAAACACTCCATTAATGCAGGGTATCCGCCGGTATCCAGCGCGGAGTTCGCCACGCCGACACACACCGCTAATATGAAAGCGATCATCAGGTTAGGACTGGCGGGAATACCGAAGAAAAACAGCATATATAGTACGGCGCCAAGCAGTATTATTGCCCGACGGCCAAATTTATCGGACAGTACGCCAAAGAATAAAATACTGACCAGACGGCCAAGACCAATGCCAGAGATTAAATAGGCGATACCGGCGCTATCCGTGGAGAATTTCTGTGCAAGGGAGGTCATGTTCTGGGCTAGTGTAATAACACTCATGCCGTGGAGAAAGTAACTAAAATAAATGCAGATAACAGCCAGCAAATATGGCATGTTGCGAGCCTTGTTCTGAGACATTTGTTCACAGCTCCTTGCTGATGGTTTGATTCAATGTCCTGCTTATTACTGCTTTACTACATGCAGCGATTGTTCAGTAACACTATAAGTCGGTACTGTCGTTATATGTACATAACATGGCGTTTAAAATGCCAGGTTTATTGCATTGATAGCATTTCATTTGTTAGCCAGGAAATATAAAAATTGCTGCGAATTTGTTGTTTAATACATATAACTCGTGATGCTCATCGCAATTTTTCTGATAAGTGTGAAGATAATGAATAATAATTAACACGAAAATTACATTTTTGTTTCCCTGTGATAATGGCTAACGTTTTATTTTGCATAGCAAGGCAATAATATTGCAGTTGGCACGCTAACATTTATTGCGCAGTTGACGCTGCTTCAGCGTGATGTTGTGATTCAGCCCGACTTCGGTAACCGATGAACAGTGCGAGGAGAAATCCCACTGCGGCGATACCGGTATCAAACCACATAATATGTGCAATGCTCATTTCTGAAATCCGCGCTGTGATCAACGGAATAGTGAACGTCGCGATACTGCCGGCGCTGTAATAAATACCGGTCGCTTTACCTTTCTCCTGTGGAAAACGGGCCGCCATCAGCGTCAGGCCGATTTGTACTACGCCACCGGCGGAAGAGAATCCAATGACGAATGCGAAGATCATAACAACATAGGCCTGAGGATGCAGGCAGACCGTCAGAAGCGCAATAAAAGAGATAAAGGTATAAAACATCAATAATGTGGTAGAGCGAATTGTTTTTCTGACCAGCGGGGCGGTTATAAAAACGCACAGTAGCGAGCCGCAGGTATAAATACTTAACAGTTTGATGGATTGGGTATACGACATTCCTGCGACGAACTGTCCATACTGCGCCAGCCACTGGCTGATAAGGTAAAAGGTTGCCATCGAGATATAGCCATAAAGGGTGTAGCTGATAAGATCGATGAGGGAGCAATGATGTACGCCTGCGACAGGCGCTTGCGAGATTTTGGGTTTCAATATCCGACCTGGATAGGGTGGAAAAGGGCAGCGTAATAAAAACAGAGCATTAATAAGCATGATCGCCCCGGCAAGCAGGAAGGACCAGCCAAACCACATATTAGCCCAGACTAATAAACTGATAATAATGGGCAACAAGAATTGCCCGCCAGAGACAAATGCTTTGATCAGAATATTTGCCGTACTGGGGGAGCGAGGGAAGGCTTCCATCAAACTGGGATAGGTACCTGCATCCAAAAAACTGTTGGCCATACCCGCTAAAAAGCCACAGGCATAAGCGACAAAAATCGTCTGAGCATAAAGAATGCCAATGAAAAAAATCAGGTAACAGGCGGTCCCCAGAATGATAAAAGGACGGCGACCAAAGCGATCGGAAAGCATACCGGCGATTAACAAAACGCTTAGCCGGCCAATACCAAGCGAAGAGATCACAATAGATACGCCTGCGGCACTGGTATGCCATTGCTGTTCAAGCGATGACATGTTCAGGCTCATCAGGATAACCCCCATGCCATGTACAAAGTAATTAAAATACAACCCTACAGCGGTAGGGAAATAACGATTTTTCATATTATCTGACTCAGAGATGCCGCCTGAACGTTACAGTGGTATACACAGGCAGGAAGCATATTGGATAGGGTGACAAGTCAATGTCGTGATTGTGTGGTTTTCTATCCGGTATCAATACGATGCGGCGATAAAGTTTACGTCTAACACAGCCGCTCCAGATCATGTGCGAAAAGTTCGGCAGCAACAGATTGATAAATTTTCCACTCGATAAAATCACCCTCTGTATAAATGGACTGAAAAGAAGATAAATCAGGGAAGTAACGCATTGTATTATTGCCGATGCGGTTATTTATTTTGTCAACAATGGCGTTAATTCGTCGCTGTCTCTTGGCTTTCATTTCCTTTAACCTGGCAATGATTTCTGGAGAGATGGGAGTGTCGCCAGCTTCCCATCGTTGCCAGGTTGCCGAATTATTATCCTGGGTGATATAGATTGTGCATTCTTCAATCGTCATATCAAAAATACGCCGTAGTGCTTGTAGTTCTAACGCGTTCATCATTTTTTAGGCTTTTATATGAAAAAAGTGATGCTATAAATAGCACCACCGACACCGTTTCGACTTGAACAGAATCACACTATTTTGTGCAATATTATTTGTTCGTTGCAGATATCGCGGTGTTGAAGGAAAACGGGAGCTGGCTTATGTAACAATGTGGCGAAAAAAGTTAAAAAAAAAGCCCATCGTAGGAGACGGGCAAAGACTACACACAGCAATTCGTTGTTTCACTCAGGGGATTTCCATGCTTATAAATCAATGTGTTGATTTATAACCGTGTGCTAATAGTAGGCATGAGCACTTTTTGCGTCGATCAGATTCGTCTCAATAGTTTAAAAACTGTAACGGATTTGCGACAGAAATGAGATGCGGCGGGGAACAGACGGGCGAATCAAAATGGGGTGTGCGTTGAATTGATAAACGTCGCTAAAGCATCGGGCGGCAATGCCGCCCGACGGGATTATGACTGCTTGTTGGCTTCCTCGATGTCATCCAGCTCTTCAAGGATCTCCTCTGGTTCATTCGTCGGCGCCGGAACTTCATGTACCCATGCGGAGAACAAACGCCAGGTCACGGCCAGAAGCACCGGTCCAATAAACAGACCAATCATACCGAATGCAATCAGGCCGCCGATTACCCCGGAAAGGATCAGAAGCAGCGGTAAATCGGCACCCATGCGGATGAGTACCGGGCGAATCACGTTATCCAGAGTGCCGACGACGGCGCTCCAAACCAGCAGCACGGTGCCCCAGGTGGTGTCGCCTGTCCAGTAAAGCCAGATAATGGCTGGAATCAATACCGGCAACGGCCCCAACTGAACCAGACACGAAAGGATCATCACTACCGTCAACAGGGTAGCGTAAGGCACGCCGGAAATCGCCAGACCGACGCCGCCAAGTACCGCCTGTACCAGCGCGGTGACCACCACGCCAAGCGCCACGGCGCGGATCGCCTGGGCAGCCAGCAGAACCGCCGCATCGCCGCGTTTAGCCGCGAGACGACAGGCAAAATGGCGTATTCCCATCGCCACTTGTTCGCCGCGCCAGTAAAGCAGGGCGCTAAACAACAGCATCAGGGCGCAGTGCATCATAAAGCGTCCGATATGCGCCGCCTGACCGACAAACCAGGTCGTGGTTGTGCCGATATAAGGCCGCACTTTCGCCATAATAGCGCTACCGCCCATATCCAGCAGGCTATGCCATCCGGCATACAGTTTGGCGCCAACCAACGGAATATTATTTAACCATGCCAGATCGGGTAGCGTCATATCGCCGCCGGTCACTGCATGGATGAGCGGGCCGCTACCATCGACTATGCTGTTCACCAGCAAGGCGACGGGAATAACGAAGAGCAGCACTAACAGCAGCGTCATGACCAGTACGGCAAGCGAGCGGCGGCCCCACAATATTTTTTGTAATTTCAGCAAAACGGGCCAGGTCGCGATAACAATCGTACCTGCCCATGCAAACCCCAAAATAAAAGGCTGTACTATCCACAAACAGGCCACAATCATGATGGCTAAAAACAGCACCGATAGCAGCACTTGCGCAATATCCCTGGGCTGACGAACATTTACCATAAATACTTTTCACCTTTGTCTTTGCGCCAGAACGTTGGCGCGACGTGAACATGCAAACCACACCCTATAATGATGAGCAATTTCAGCGGTTTTTAACAGGCCGATTCTGCATGTAATTCTGTTGGGCGCACAGGAAAAAAATGTGATACAACAAATAACGCAACACGCAAACGATTAAGCATCCCTTCCTGTGCGTAGACCGCTCGCGCTCGCCGGGTTGGGCGCCACCGTTCACAACATAGACCGCAGGAAAAGGTCAATATAATGATTCCACAAATTTCTCAGGCACCCGGCGTCGTTCAGCTGGTGCTCAATTTTTTGCAGGCGCTGGAGCAGCAAGGGTTTACGGGCGATACGGCAACCAGCTATGCCGACCGTCTGACAATGTCGACCGATAACAGTATCTACCAGCTTCTTCCCGATGCTGTTGTGTTTCCCCGTTCTACGGCGGATGTCGCGCTTCTTGCCCGTCTGGCGGCGGAGCCGCGCTTTACGTCGCTGATATTTACCCCTCGAGGCGGCGGTACTGGCACGAATGGCCAGGCGCTAAACCAGGGCATTATTGTTGATATGTCCCGCTATATGAACCGCATTATTGAAATTAATCCTGAAGAGGGATGGGTGCGGGTAGAGGCGGGGGTGATAAAAGATCAGCTTAATCAGGCGTTAAAGCCGTATGGCTATTTTTTTGCGCCGGAACTTTCCACCAGTAATCGCGCCACGCTTGGCGGTATGATTAATACCGATGCCTCTGGTCAGGGTTCGCTGGTCTATGGGAAAACGTCAGATCACGTCTTAGGCATACGGGCCGTATTGTTGGGGGGCGATATCCTTGACACGCAATCGATGCCCGTAGAGCTTGCCCGGACGCTGGGTGAAAACACGACGATGCCAGGCCGCATCTATCAGGCCGTCTATCAGTCCTGCCTGGAAAACCGTCAACTTATCCTCGATAGCTTTCCAAAGCTCAATCGTTTCCTGACAGGCTACGATTTACGCCACGTCTTTAACGATGACATGACCCGCTTCGATCTTACCCGCATCTTAACGGGGTCGGAAGGGACGCTGGCGTTTATTACTGAAGCCCGGCTGGATATTACCCCGATACCCAAAGTCCGCCGTCTGGTGAATGTAAAATACGACTCCTTTGATTCCGCGCTGCGTAACGCCCCTTTTATGGTTGATGCGCGCGCCTTATCCGTCGAGACGGTCGATTCCAAAGTCCTTAACCTCGCTCGGGAAGATATTGTCTGGCACTCCGTTAGCGAATTGATTACCGATGTGCCGGATAAAGAGATGCTTGGCCTGAATATCGTAGAATTCGCGGGTGACGATGAAGCGCTTATTGACGGACAGGTCGAGGCGCTGTGCCACCGGCTGGATGGCCTGATGGCGCGTGCGGAAGCGGGCGTGATCGGCTGGCAACTTTGTACCGATTTGACGGGTATTGAGCGTATTTACGCGATGCGTAAAAAAGCGGTAGGGCTGCTGGGTAATGCGAAAGGCGCTGCCAAACCGATTCCTTTTGCGGAAGATACCTGCGTGCCGCCTGAACATCTGGCCGATTACATCGCCGAATTTCGCGCCCTGCTGGATGGTCATGGCTTAAGTTACGGCATGTTCGGCCACGTGGATGCCGGGGTGCTGCATGTGCGTCCGGCGCTGGATATGTGCGATCCGCAGCAGGAACTGTTGATGAAACAGATCTCCGATGAGGTCGTCGCGCTGACCGCCAGATACGGCGGGCTGTTGTGGGGCGAGCATGGAAAAGGTTTCCGTGCGGAATACAGCCCGGCCTTTTTCGGCGAAGTCCTGTATGGCGAGCTGCGCAAAATAAAAGCGGCTTTTGATCCGCATAATCGACTTAACCCGGGTAAAATCTGTCCACCGCAGGGGATAGAGGCGCCGATGATGAAGGTGGATGCGGTAAAACGCGGCACCTGGGATCGGCAAATCCCGCTGGCGGTACGGCAGACCTGGCGCGGCGCTATGGAGTGTAATGGTAACGGCCTGTGCTTTAATTTCGATGCGAAAAGCCCAATGTGCCCGTCGATGAAAATTAGCCTTAACCGGATCCACTCGCCGAAAGGGCGGGCGACGCTGGTGCGGGAATGGCTCCGTCTATTGGCCGATCGCGGCGTCGATCCGTTGAAGCTGGAAAAGGAGTTGCCAGAAAAACGCGCCAGCTTACGCACGCTGATTGCCCGCACCCGGAATAGTTGGCACAAACGCAAAGGCGAGTATGACTTTTCCCATGAAGTTAAAGAGGCCATGTCCGGCTGTCTGGCGTGTAAAGCCTGTACGACCCAGTGTCCGATTAAAATCGATGTTCCGGAGTTTCGTTCACGTTTCTTACAGCTTTACCATACGCGTTATCTGCGTCCGGTACGCGATCATCTGGTGGCGACGGTCGAGACCTACGCGCCGCTGATGGCGCGTGCGCCAAAGACCTTTAACTTTTTTATTAACCAACCGGTAGTTCGTAATCTGGCGAAAAAACATATCGGTATGGTGGATTTACCTCTGCTTTCTGCCCCTTCATTGCAACAGCAACTGGTGGGCCATCCGTCTGCCAATATGACGCTTGAGCAACTGGAACGCATGAGCGCCGAGCAAAAAGCGAAAACGGTACTGGTGGTTCAGGATCCGTTTACCAGCTACTACGACGCCCGGGTCGTAGCGGACTTTATCCGCCTGGCGGAAAAGCTGGGCAGGAGGCCGGTATTGTTACCGTTCTCGCCGAATGGTAAGGCGCAGCATATTAAAGGTTTTCTTAATCGCTTTGCGAAAACGGCGAAAAAAACCTCTGAGTTCCTTAATCGGATCGCCGCGTTGGGGATGCCGATGGTGGGCGTCGATCCGGCGCTGGTTCTGTGTTATCGCGACGAATACAAACTGGCGCTGGGCGAACAGCGCGGCGATTTTCATGTGTTGCTGGTGAATGAATGGCTGGCGCAGGAAATAAATGCAAGACTGTCCGTCGAGGTGAGCGGCGAACCGTGGTACTTTTTTGGTCATTGTACGGAAGTCACGGCTTTACCCGGCGCGCCTGCGCAGTGGGCCGCCATCTTTGCCCATTTTGGCGCGAAGCTGGAAAATGTCAGCGTAGGCTGCTGCGGTATGGCGGGCACTTATGGACATGAACTCACCAATCATAAAAATTCGCTGGGAATTTATGAGCTATCCTGGCATCAGGCGATGCAACGTCTACCGCGAAACCGTTGCCTGGCAACCGGCTATTCCTGCCGAAGCCAGGTTAAACGCATTGAAGGTACGGGCGTGCGTCACCCGTTGCAGGCATTACTGGAGATTATAGGTTGATCTGGAAACGTGAAGTGACCCTCGATGCGCTTAATGCGATGGGGGAAGGGAATATGGTTGGCCTGCTTGATATCCGCTTTGAGCATATTGGGGACGATACGCTGGAAGCGACAATGCCCGTCGATCATCGAACCAAACAGCCGTTCGGCTTGCTGCATGGCGGAGCGTCTGTGGTGCTGGCGGAAAGTATCGGCTCGGTCGCAGGTTATCTGTGTACGCAGGGGGAGCAAAAGGTGGTGGGGCTGGAGGTGAATGCCAACCATGTACGGTCAGCGCGTCAGGGGCGCGTACGAGGCGTCTGTAAAGCGTTGCATACCGGGGCTCGCCATCAGGTCTGGCAGATAGAGATCTTTGATGAACAGGGACGTCTGTGCTGTTCTTCGCGCCTTACTACGGCGATTGTGTGACGTTGTCACCATAAAAGTGTGATGCATATTGCTTTTGGTCAAAATGTGCGCAGAAAAAGGTGATATACTGTGCACGTTTACACATAAGCGAGGATGATATGTCTACTGATTTAGACCCAACCCAACTGGCGATTGAATTTTTACGCCGTGATAAAACCGAACTTTCTCCCGCGCAGTATTTGAAGCGTTTAAAACAGCTGGAGTTAGAGTTTGCCGATCTCCTCACCCTCTCTGCAACCGAACTGAAAGAAGAGATCTATTTCGCCTGGCGGTTGGGCGTGCATTAATAAAGTCTGTGTAGGCCGGATAAGGCGTTAGCCGCCATCCGGCTATGTTACCAGGCGATCTCACCAGACACTGTCCCCCGGTAATAGATAACCCCCTTGATTTTGTTTAAAAAAAATACAGATCGCCATTTGTGCTAAAAAGGCGCGCGCTCTTTATGAGATTATTCTTATGCCCCTTCAAGAGCTAAGCCATTAAGAGTGCCGGAGATAAGCGCCGGATGGGGCCGGAACCCTTAAGCCTGTATTGAACAGACTTAAGGGTTTTTCTTTTCCGGGCGCGTAAAAAACTAAGGTCTGTCAATAACCGCTGGCATGTCGTCAGCCGTATGATTATTCAAAATACGGTTAGCCAGCACACCTGACATCATCGATCCGTTAACGTTCAGTGCCGTGCGGGCCATATCAACGATAGGTTCGATGGCAATAAAAATACCGACCAGCGCAACGGGAAAATTCAACGTCGACAGGACAATCAGCGCCGCGAACGTACCGCCGCCGCCGACGCCGGCTACGCCAATAGACCCTAGCGCAATGGCAGGCAACATCGCGGCCAGAAAATGCAGCGAGAGCGGATCAATGCCGATGGTGGGCGCAATCATCGCTACCATAATAGCCGGATAAATCCCGGCGCAGCCATTTTGCCCCATGCTGGAGCCAAACGAGGCGGAAATATTGGCAATGGGGCTTTGTACGCCAAATTTTTCCTGGGCGGAAATGGCCAGCGGGATAGAGGCTGCGCTGCTGCGGGAAACAAACGCAAAGGTTAAGACGGGCCACACCATTCTGAAATAACGCGCTGGATTATTACCGCTGAGGATCAGCAAGATAGCGTGCACGATAAACATCATGAAAATCGCGATGTAACAGGCGCCGATAAAACCAAGTAAGCTGGCGAATTGTTCAAGGTGGTATGATGAAAATACGGTAGTCATTAATGCCATGACGCCATAGGGCGTTAATGCAATAACGATACGTACCATCTTCATGACCCAGATCTGAATAGCGTTAATGCCTGCGCTTAATTTCTGACCTTCTTCCGGCGCCTCTTTTTTGACCTTTAACAGAGCGATCCCCGCTATTAGCGTGAAGATAACGATGCCGATAACGGAAACACTTCTGGCCCCCGTAAGATCAAGAAAAATATTAGTCGGAATCAGCGATGTCACTAACTGGGGAATCGACACCGCGGCAGTCTTATTGACTTCTTCTGTAGTTAACATTGACGGCATGTGCACAAAAGCGCTGGCGTCAAGCCCCAGTACATGGGCGGTCAGTAATCCGATAAAACCAGCAGCCATCACCAGGCATAACATGCATCCGACGATCGTCAGCGACATTTTTCCGATGCCGGCACTATTTTCCAGTTTATTGATGGCGGAAAGAATAGAAATAAAAATTAGCGGTATAGCGACCAGTTTCAACAGATGGACGTAACCATTGCCGACGATGCTGTACCATTCGATAATAGTTTTAGTGTGATTTGCTGAAATAAAATGCAGGGATAAACCAATAACAGCCCCTAAAAAGATAGCGATAAAAACGCTTTTCGACAGGGAATCGCTTTTTTGATTAATTCTCAAGATGACCCACGAGAAAACCAAAAAAAGTGCGATATACGCGAGCGTAACAACCATATTTTAAGCCTCTTGCCTCATTCAGCACCTGAAATGCCGGAAAGAGTTTACATAAACCTATAGCTCAAACTGAGTTATAGAACCGCAGCGGATTATAAAGAGCGCAACGCCAGGTATCCATACAAAAAATGGGGTTCTGACCTCGCCACCCGGCAATGTCGACAGCCTATTAATTAAATAGTCATTTTCTATACATCTTTTCGTTTTTGACCTGTCAGAACGGTTAATATCTTATAAATCATTAATTATCAAAAAGTTAAGCGATTTTTTGTCTGTCGTATGACCTGACGGACAGGGTCTATGCTTAATAAAAGGCGCTCAATATGACCATTTGTTGGAAAGCCCCTGCGGTTAAGGGGTTGAAGTGATAATCATTATCACTAACATGCTGTTATATCCTGGTGATTTAGAACGCGAGGTAACTCTATGGAATTGCATTCAGGCACGTTTAACCCGGAGGACTTCCCCTGGCAAGGGCTGACGCTAACGCCAGCGGCGGCAGCGCACATACGTGAACTGGCAGCAAAGCAGCCGGGCATGTTGGGCGTGCGGTTAAGCGTAAAACAGACGGGATGTGCCGGATTCGGCTATGTTCTGGATACCGTTCGGGAGCCGGATAAAGACGATCTGGTTTTTGAAGCCGAAGGCGCAAAGCTTTTCGCA
This sequence comes from Salmonella sp. NW1250, assembly GCF_051812965.1. Classification (NCBI taxonomy): domain Bacteria; kingdom Pseudomonadati; phylum Pseudomonadota; class Gammaproteobacteria; order Enterobacterales; family Enterobacteriaceae; genus Salmonella; species Salmonella sp. NW1250. The sequence goes on from NZ_JAMNDD010000001.1 coordinate 225,915, forward strand.
CCGTTACAGGCGATGCCTTTTATTGACGGAACAGAAGTGGATTACGTACAGGAAGGGCTGAACCAGTTATTTAAATTTCATAACCCCAAAGCCCAGAATGAATGCGGCTGCGGCGAAAGTTTTGGGGTATAGGCGGTACTATGTCTCGTAATACTGAAGCAACGGAAGAGGTCGGCATCTGGACAGGCGGACGCCTTAATTACAAAGAAGGATTTTTCACGCAATTACCCACTGATGAACTGGCAAAAGGCATCAGCGAAGAGGTGGTGCGCGCGATTTCCGCAAAGCGTAACGAACCAGAGTGGATGCTGGAATTTCGTCTCAATGCCTATAGAGCCTGGCTGGACATGGATGAACCGCACTGGCTGAAGGCGCACTACGATAAACTGAACTATCAGGACTACAGCTATTACTCTGCGCCATCATGCGGAAACTGCGACGATAGCTGCGTTTCCCAGCCGGGAGCCGTACAGCAAACGGGCGCGAATACCTTTTTGAGTAAAGAGGTTGAAGACGCCTTCGAGCAGCTTGGCGTTCCGGTTCGCGAAGGGAAAGAGGTCGCCGTCGATGCGATTTTTGACTCGGTCTCCGTAGCGACCACATACCGTGAAAAACTGGCGGAACAGGGCATTATTTTCTGTTCTTTTGGCGAAGCGATACACGATCACCCTGACCTGGTCAGGAAATATCTTGGCACCGTCGTGCCGGGGAACGATAACTTTTTTGCCGCGCTGAATGCGGCAGTCGCTTCCGATGGGACATTTATCTATGTTCCCAAAGGCGTGCGTTGCCCAATGGAGTTATCCACCTATTTTCGCATTAACGCTGAGAAAACCGGTCAGTTTGAGCGCACGATTCTGGTGGCGGATGAAGGCAGCTATGTGAGTTATATCGAAGGCTGCTCCGCGCCCGTACGCGACAGTTATCAGCTCCACGCCGCGGTAGTGGAAGTCATCATCCATAAAGATGCTGAAGTAAAATATTCCACCGTACAAAACTGGTTCCCGGGCGACAACAACACGGGCGGCATTCTGAACTTTGTGACCAAGCGGGCGTTGTGCGAAGGGGAAAACAGCAAGATGTCGTGGACCCAGTCGGAAACCGGTTCGGCGATTACCTGGAAATACCCGAGCTGTATCCTGCGCGGTGATAATTCTATCGGCGAGTTCTATTCCGTTGCGCTGACCAGTGGACATCAGCAGGCTGACACTGGCACCAAAATGATCCATATCGGTAAAAACACGCGCTCAACCATTATCTCAAAAGGCATTTCCGCCGGCCACAGCCAGAACAGCTACCGTGGGCTGGTAAAAATTATGCCGACGGCGACCAACGCCCGAAATTTCACCCAATGCGACTCCATGTTGATTGGCGCGGACTGCGGCGCGCATACGTTCCCGTATGTTGAATGCCGCAATAACAGCGCGCAGCTGGAGCACGAGGCGACAACATCACGCATCGGTGAAGATCAGCTTTTCTATTGTCTGCAACGCGGCATCAGCGAAGAAGACGCTATTTCGATGATCGTCAACGGTTTCTGTAAAGACGTTTTCTCGGAACTGCCGCTGGAGTTTGCCGTTGAAGCGCAAAAACTGCTGGCGATTAGCCTTGAGCACAGCGTCGGTTAATGATGAAGGAAAACCCATGTTAAGCATTAAAGATTTACAGGTCAGTGTGGAAGAAAAAGCGATTTTGCGTGGCCTGAATCTGGAGATTCGCCCCGGCGAAGTTCACGCCATTATGGGGCCGAACGGTTCCGGGAAAAGCACGCTCTCCGCCACCCTGGCGGGACGTGAAGATTACGAGGTCACCGGCGGCTCGGTTACGTTCAAAGGTAAAGATCTGCTTGAACTGTCGCCGGAGGAACGGGCGGGCGAAGGGATTTTTATGGCCTTCCAGTACCCGGTAGAAATCCCCGGCGTCAGTAACCAGTTTTTCCTGCAAACCGCGCTGAATGCCGTGCGCGCCTACCGCGGGCAGGCGTCGTTGGATCGCTTTGATTTTCAGGATCTGATGGAAGAAAAGATCGCATTGCTGAAAATGCCGGAAGATTTACTGACCCGTTCGGTAAACGTCGGTTTTTCCGGCGGGGAGAAAAAGCGCAATGATATTTTGCAAATGGCGGTGCTGGAGCCGGAACTGTGCATCCTTGATGAGTCGGACTCCGGACTGGATATCGATGCGTTGAAAATTGTGGCGGAAGGCGTCAACGCGTTACGCGACGATAAACGTGCTTTTATTATCGTGACCCACTATCAGCGCATACTGGACTATATCAAACCCGATTACGTCCATGTCCTCTATCAGGGGCGAATTGTCCGATCCGGCGATTTTACTCTGGTCAAACAACTGGAGGAGCAGGGTTATGGCTGGCTTACCGAACAGCAGTAAAGCGCTACAGCAATGGCAGCATCTCTTTGAAGAAAAAGGAGAAAGTCGAACTGAGCAGGCAAGACAACATTTACAACAGATGTTACGTCTGGGATTGCCGACGCGTAAACATGAAGACTGGAAATACACGCCGCTGGAGGGCTTAACCCATAGCCAGTTTATCCAGCAGTGTGCGACTATCAGCGCCGCACAGCGTGATGCGCTGGCGCTGCAAACCGATGCCGTGCGGCTGGTGTTTGTCGATGGTCGGTTTATGCCAGAGCTCAGTGATAGCACGCAAAACAGCGGATTTGACGTTAGCGTCAGGGATGAGCGCCAGACGCTTGCCGCGCCGGTACATCCCGAGGTTTTTCTGCATCTGACGGAAAGCCTGGCGCAATGTGTCACGTATATACAGGTACGGCGAAATCAGCGTCCGACCAGGCCGCTACTGTTAATGCATATCACGCAGGGCGTGGATAGCGACGAGCTGAATACCGCGCATTATCGCCACCATCTGGCGCTGGCGGAAGGCGCGGAAGCGACGGTTATTGAGCATTATGTCAGCCTTACAGCGGCAAAACATTTTACCGGCGCGCGTCTGACGATGAACGTTGCAGACAATGCGCAACTGCGTCATATCAAACTGGCGTTTGAAAATGCGTCCAGCTATCACTTTGCGCATAACGATCTTCTGCTGGCGACAGACGCCTCGGCGTTTAGCCACAGTTTTCTGCTGGGCGCCGCAGTACTACGTCACCACAGCAGCTCACAACTGAATGGCGAAAACGCGACGCTTCGACTGAATAGTCTGGCGATGCCGGTGAAAAATGAAGTCTGCGATACGCGGACATGGCTGGAACATAACAAAGGTTACTGTAACAGCCGCCAGTTGCACAAGACCATCGTCAGCGACAAAGGACGCGCGGTCTTTAATGGCCTGATTAACGTGGCGCAACACGCCATTAAAACCGACGGCCAGATGACCAATAATAACCTGTTGTTGGGGAAACTGGCTGAAGTCGATACCAAACCGCAATTAGAGATCTATGCCGATGACGTGAAGTGCAGCCACGGCGCGACGATCGGGCGTATTGACGATGAGCAGATGTTTTATCTGCAATCACGCGGCATCAGGCAGCAGGAGGCGCGGCACATGATTCTTTACGCGTTTGCCGCAGAGTTAACGGAAGCTATCCATGATAGCGCCCTTAAACAGCAGGTGCTGGCGCGAATCGGCCAGCGACTGCCCGGAGGCCTGGTATGACATTTCCTGTAGAAAAAGTACGGGCGGATTTTCCCATACTGCAGCGTGAAGTTAACGGCCTGCCGCTGGCTTACCTGGACAGCGCAGCCAGCGCTCAAAAACCCAATCAGGTGATTGACGCTGAATCTGCCTTCTACCGTCACGGCTATGCTGCGGTACATCGAGGTATCCATACGTTAAGCGCACAGGCGACCGAAAGCATGGAGAATGTGCGTAAGCAGGCGTCGCGGTTTATTAACGCCCGCTCCGCAGAAGAACTGGTGTTCGTGCGCGGTACGACGGAGGGCATTAACCTTGTCGCCAACAGTTGGGGAACGGAAAATATTCGCGCCGGGGATAACATTATCATCAGCGAGATGGAGCATCATGCCAACATCGTTCCCTGGCAGATGCTGTGCGAGCGCAAAGGCGCTGAACTGCGCGTGATCCCGTTGCATCCTGACGGTACGCTGCGGCTGGAGACCTTAGCTGCGCTGTTCGATGACCGGACTCGACTGCTGGCCATTACCCATGTTTCCAATGTGCTGGGGACGGAAAACCCACTGCCGGACATGATTGCGCTGGCGCGCCAGCATGGGGCGAAAGTGCTGGTGGATGGCGCCCAGGCCGTGATGCACCATGCTGTTGACGTCCAGGCGCTGGACTGCGATTTTTACGTTTTCTCCGGCCATAAACTTTACGGGCCGACCGGCATCGGCATTCTGTATGTTAAAGAGGCGTTGCTGCAAGAAATGCCGCCGTGGGAAGGGGGCGGGTCGATGATCTCGACCGTCAGCCTGACGCAGGGAACGACGTGGGCGAAAGCGCCCTGGCGTTTTGAGGCGGGAACGCCGAATACTGGCGGCATCATTGGTCTGGGCGCGGCAATTGACTATGTGACGTCGCTGGGACTGGATAAGATTGGCGATTATGAGCAGATGCTGATGCGCTATGCGCTGGAGCAACTGGCGCAGGTGCCTGATATCACGCTATATGGCCCGGCGCAGCGGTTGGGCGTCATCGCGTTTAATCTGGGTAAACACCATGCTTACGACGTCGGCAGCTTTCTTGATAATTACGGCATCGCGGTACGAACGGGACATCACTGCGCAATGCCGCTCATGGCCTGGTATGGCGTGCCGGCAATGTGCCGGGCTTCGCTGGCGATGTATAACACCCATGAAGAAGTGGACCGACTGGTGGCAGGATTAACGCGTATCCACCGCTTATTGGGATAACAGTGAGGTTTTATGGCTGCGCTACCGGATAAAGAAAAATTGCTGCGTAACTTTACGCGTTGCGCTAATTGGGAAGAGAAATATTTATATATTATTGAGTTGGGGCAGCGCCTGGCGGAGTTAAATCCGCAGGATCGCAATCCGCAAAATACGATTCATGGCTGTCAGAGCCAGGTGTGGATCGTGATGCGGCGAAACGCCAACGGCATTATCGAATTGCAGGGCGACAGCGACGCGGCGATCGTTAAAGGCCTTATGGCGGTGGTATTTATTTTGTACCACCAGATGACGGCGCAGGATATTGTGCATTTTGATGTCCGGCCATGGTTCGAAAAAATGGCGCTTACGCAGCACCTCACGCCTTCTCGTTCTCAGGGGCTGGAAGCAATGATTCGCGCAATTCGCGCTAAGGCCGCCACTCTTAGCTAAACTGTACAGACAGCGTTCTACCTGATGTCAAATCCTTTGTCGGACGGCGACGTCGCTTTATCCAGAGTGGACAGAGCGTATATTTTGTTGTTCTGATAAGCGAAGCGCTACCAGTCGTCGCAGAGGGCATCACCAGGAATACAGGAGGTTTGGTATGAAACGTGCGTCTTTCATTACGCTAACTATTATCGGCGCGTATAGCGCGTTACAGGCAGCCTGGGCGGTTGATTATCCATTACCGCCCGAAGGCAGCCGTCTTATTGGTCAGAATCAAACCTATACCGTACAGGAAGGTGATAAAAACCTGCAGGCTATCGCCCGGCGTTTTGATACGGCGGCGATGCTCATTCTTGAAGCGAACAATACGATTGCGCCGGTGCCTAAGCCCGGTACGCTAATTACCATTCCCTCGCAGATGCTATTGCCGGATGCGCCCAGGGAAGGCGTTATCGTCAACCTCGCGGAGCTACGGTTGTATTATTATCCGCCGGGAGAAAACCGCGTTCAGGTATATCCCATCGGCATCGGTTTGCAGGGACTGGAAACTCCCGTCATGGACACCCGGATAGGGCAAAAGATCCCCAACCCGACGTGGACGCCGACGGCGGGCATACGCCAACGTTCGCTTGAGCGGGGGATCACGCTGCCGCCGGTGATCCCTGCCGGGCCAAATAACCCGCTGGGACGCTATGCGCTGCGTCTGGCGCACGGTAATGGGGAATATCTCATTCATGGCACCAGCGCGCCGGATAGCGTAGGTCTGCGCGTGAGTTCCGGTTGCATTCGCATGAACGCGCCGGACATCAAAGCGTTATTTGCGCAGGTCAGAACGGGGACGCCGGTAAAAGTGATTAACCAGCCGGTGAAATTCTCTGTCGAGCCGAATGGCATTCGTTATGTAGAGGTACACAGGCCGCTATCGCCGGAAGAAGAGCAAAACGTGCAGACGATGCCTTACGTGTTGCCTGCGGAATTTACCGCGTTCAGAAACGCGCAAGGGGTGGATAGTCGCCTGGTCGATAAGGCGCTATACCGGCGAGCCGGGTATCCTGTCAGCGTGAGCGCCGGACAGACGCCAGCGGTAAATACGACCGCAGTCGAATCCGCTCAGAACGGTTTTGTCGGGGAAGAGGGGCAAACGCGCGTCACGCAGTAGCCTTCGCAGCAAACGACGGACAAAAAATGGCGCACGATGTGCGCCATTTTATATCGTGCGTCAAATCATTTACAGATGCGGAATACTTTGTTGTCCAGACGCTGGTTCGCGCGAGCAGCATCGTCTTTAGCAGCCTGAACGTCGGAACGCATTGCATTTACGTCATTACTCAGTTGCTCAACTTTAGCGCTTAGCGTCTGTACATCGGAAGACAACTGATCGATTTTAGCGTTGCTGGAACAACCTGCCAGTAACGTGGAACCCACAACTACTGCACCTAAGATCAGTTTGTTAGTGCGGTTCATAATAATAACCTTATATTTTGTGTGGTTATATAGCTAAAAAAAATGGCGCACGATGTGCGCCATTTTTATTACGCAGGTACTATTACTTACGGTATTTAGTAGCCTGGTTGTCCAGACGCTGGTTAGCGCGAGCTGCGTCGTCTTTAGCAGCCTGAACGTCGGAACGCATTGCGTTCACGTCGTTGCTCAGCTGGTCAACTTTAGCGTTCAGAGTCTGAACGTCAGAAGACAGCTGATCGATTTTAGCGTTGCTGGAGCAACCAGCCAGCAGAGTAGAACCCAGGATTACCGCGCCCAGTACCAGTTTAGTACGATTCATTATTAATACCCTCTAGATTGAGTTAATCTCCATGTAGCGTTACAAGTATTACACAAACTTTTTTATGTTGAGAATATTTTTTTGATGGGAATGCACTTATTTTTGATCGTTCGCTCAAAGAAGCATCGAAATGCATGAAAGTCCCTAAAAAACCGAAAGAAAACAGGGGGCTTCCATCGGATTCTTCTTAGATAATCCGCAATTAGATAGTAAAATCCGATTTGATTTTTTTATTAATAGTGGCTATCGATTAAATAAAAAAAGCGCCGGAAGGGCGCTTTTTTAAACAAATTAATTCACACAACAATTATTACAGTACGTGAACAGAGGCGGTGTTAGTGGTGCCGCTTGGAACCAGCGCGCCGGAGACCATCACTACGACGTCGCCTTTCTGGGCGAGGCCGCTTTGCAGGGCGACATCTTTGCCCAGACGGTAGAAATCATCAGTAGAATTGATTTCTTTCACCAGCTGCGATACCACGCCTTTGCTCAGTACTAACTGACGGGCGGTCACTTCATTGGTGGTCAATGCCAGGATGGTGGCATCCGGGAAGTATTTACGCACGGCGCGAGCGGATTTACCGCCCTGGGTCGCTACCACGATCAGCGGCGCTTCCAGTTTTTCGGCGGTTTCTACCGCGCCGCGGCATACCGCTTCCGTAATGCGCAGTTTACGGCTGTCGTTGTTGTAGTCCAGACGGCTGTTCATGACACGGTCGGTACGTTCGCAGATGGTCGCCATGATAGAAACGGCTTCCAGCGGGTATTTCCCTTTTGCGGATTCGCCGGACAGCATAACCGCATCCGTACCGTCGAGGATGGCGTTCGCAACGTCGCCTGCTTCTGCGCGGGTCGGACGCGGGTTTTTGATCATAGAATCCAGCATCTGAGTCGCGGTGATCACGACTTTACGTGCGCGGATACATTTTTCGATCATCATTTTCTGCGCAAAAATCACTTCTTCAACCGGGATTTCTACGCCCAGGTCGCCACGCGCAACCATGATGCCGTCGGAAGCTTCGAGAATTTCATCGAAGTTGTTCAGGCCTTCCTGGTTTTCGATCTTAGAGATAATCTGGATGTTTTCGCCGCCGTGGGCTTTCAGATGCTCGCGAATTTCGACAACGTCAGAACGTTTACGGATAAAGGACGCCGCAACAAAGTCAACGCCCTGTTCGCAACCGAAGATCAGGTCCTGTTTGTCTTTTTCAGCCAGCGCCGGCAGAGCAATAGAAACGCCCGGCAGGTTAACGCCTTTGTTCTCGCCCAGATCGCCGTTGTTCAGCACCTTACAAATGACTTTATTGCCTTCGATGGCGGTCACTTCCATACCGATCAGACCATCGTCAACCAGAACGGTGTTGCCAACGCTCAGGTCGCTGGTGAAGCCTTCATAGGTGACGGCAACGATTTCATTATTACCGACCACGGATTTGTCGGTGGTAAAAGTAAAGGTTTGGCCCGCTTTCAGCGAAACGTCGTTACCGCCTTCCAGTTTAATGGTGCGGATTTCTGGTCCTTTAGTATCAAGCAGAATAGCGGCTTTTTTACCAGTTTTGCTCATCACGTTGCGCAAGTTCTGGATACGCTGACCGTGTTCTGCATAATCGCCATGAGAGAAGTTCAGACGCATCACGTTCATGCCCGCGTCCAGCATTTTGCTTAACATCTCTTCGGATTCGGTTTTCGGACCGATAGTACAAACAATTTTCGTCTTTTTCATGACAGTCTTAGTCTTTAAGTTGAGGAGGATATGGAAATCTGGCTTCGGGCGCGCACGGCCCGGAAGCTAAGCCTGTGTTGCTAAAGTGATGATGCCTCGCTCTAAGGATAGGTGACATCGAAAGAGCGTGCAGAGGAATATGTGCTCGCGTTTCAGCCCAACGGGAAGGGGATAATTTTAGTCGTTGAGTTTTACAGTCCAATGCGCTGAAACCATTCAAGAGACAATTGGCGCGCATTATACGCTGAAATTTACAAAAAAGGAAAATGAAAACCCTGTTTCAAAAGACATCTGTGCAGATCCACAACGGTTTGTTATTACGCTGTTTACGATGTCGCTGGCGATGACGCCGCCCGAACAGGGGCGGCGTTGCGCAACAGCTGGTGTTGTTGCGCATAATGTCAATCGAGCAACTTTTTGCCTTCCAGGTCGATGGCGATGTTTTGGTTGTGTGCTTTTCGGTAGCACAGTATCGCTATCCCGATCGCCGCCCAGCTAATTCCGAGTATCAGAGCGTGAATGTTCATGTTTAAACAGACGTAGCCGATGACGATCATCCCCATGATCGGCGAAATGACATGGGCGAAAATGCGCCGCTGGGCTTTCATCCGGAAATTGAACAGGATAAACACACACAGGTTCACGACAAAAAAAGCGAAAAGCGCGCCAAAGTTCACCAGCGTGGAGATAGATTCAATCTTGCCGGAAAACAGGTAGCTGAGCAGTAGGGTGACGCCGCCGGTAAACAGAATGGCATAATCCGGCGTTTTACGCGTGGTATGGACGTGAGCGAGGAAGGCGGGCAACATTCGGTCGCGCCCCATTGAAAATAGCACTCTGGACACCGCCGTTTGCGCGGTAATAATGTTGCCGACGGCGCACACAAACGCCACAATGATGGAAAACGCCACTTTGAGCCAGATACCGCCAACGTTGCCGGCAATGGTGAAAAATGCTTCATTCGTCGCATTACCTTCCGCGAAGCGGTCGACGTTACCGGTGGCGAACGCCGCAAACGCCACAACGATAATAAACAGTACCGTCGCCAAAACTAACGCCAACAGCGTTGCTTTACTGACGGCGCGTCCCCCGCCTTCGCTTTCTTCACTTAATGTACTGATAGCGTCAAAGCCGAGAAAATTCAGCGCAGCCACCGAAATCGCCGTCGCGATGAGCCCAGGGGTGAACCACTGTGAATCGAAAAAAGGCCGGAAGGAAAGCGTTATCTGACTACTGTCCTGCATCATCAGACGGATAATGAGTAGCACGAAAATCGCCAGAATACCGAGTTGAATAAAGACCAGTAACTTATCGAATTTCGCCGTTTGCTGTATCCCGAGATAGTTGACTCCGGTGCCAATAGCCACATAAATCAACGGCCAGACCCAGACCGGGATTTGCGGTAAAATAGCGTGGACCGCGACACCGCCCAGCACCGCTACGAGCGTAGGGAACAAAAGATAATCCAGCAGTAATATCCATCCGGTCAGAAACCCTACGGCGGGATTAATGCATACGCCAGCATACGCATAGGCCGAACCCGACGAGGAGATATGCTGCGATAAGGTAGAGTAGCTGTACGCGGTAAAAAACATCGCGATAGCGCCAATAATATAAACCAGCGCAACCATACCGTGCGAAAGATTATAAACGACGCCATAAAGAGAGACTGGCGCGATAGGCACCATAAACACCAGACCATAAAGCACTAAATCGGTAAGAGACAATTTTTTGACTTTTTTCATGATAAATACCTTAATGGCTTTTTATGCCAGATCGCGTAAAAACGCGCTTACCGCTGCGAGGCAGGGCGCGATATTTTCTTCATGCGGGTTATGGCTGCTGCCGGGAATAGTGACCGCGCGGCAGTCTGAAATGTGAGAGAGCAGCGGAGAGACGACGCGCTCGGTTGCCTGATCGTTTTCGCCGCGCAGTACCAGAACAGGACAGCGTATCTGGCACAAATGGGGCGTAATATCCCAGTCGGCAAGTTTGCCATTTGCCGCCAGTTCATTGGTTCCCCATAAAATGTGATAACCCGTAGGGTCGGCGGCGAACTGCGCATTAGATCGCTGAACATGAACAGCTTCTTCCGCGAGGGTATAAACGTGCCTGGCATAATAAGCGACCAGCTGTTCCGGTGGGTTTTGATAAATGACGGCGGGCATAATGACGTTTTTGATATCGTCATCGGACATTGGCGTCAGAGCGTTAAAGAGCCGTATGGCTTCCTGTTGCCACAGGGCGATACTGGCCGGCGAACTGGCCAGTATCGTCCCGCGAAGCCCGGCAGGCTGTAAGCAGGCGTGCTCTGCGGCAAGCATTCCGCCCCAGGAATGTCCCAGTATCGAATACCCTTGTCCGATACCCAGGTGATTAATTAATTGGGTTAATTGACGGAGATAACGCGCAATAGTCCAGAAAGACGCGTCGGCATGAGGAAAATGCGTTGAACGACCGCAGCCATATTGATCGTAAAATATTACCATGCGCCCGTCATCAGCCAGACGGCGATAATTTAATAAATAATCAAAGCCGCCAGAAGGGCCGCCGTGAAGGATAATGAGCGGCGTGAGTAATGATTTTCTGTCTCCATAAATCCGATAGCTTGTCAATATGTTTTCAGAAAACATTTCGCCATAGAGATAAGTATCATTCATATTCTTAATGACTCAGTGTGTGGCAGGGCAGGCGAAATTTATATTCGCCTGGATAATATTATTTTTTTATTGTGTGTAAAACATTACACCAGAAGGTGGCGTAATGTTCCCATTGCAGAAACAGCGGACTTCCCCAGTGCGGCGAACAATCACTGGCAAAGCAACATACTTTCCCTTTATGGTAAGTACCCATAACTAACAGTGGATCGCCATTAATTTCAGCAAGGACCTGACTATTTTCTTTGGCGATAAGCTTGTTATAGCCCAACAGCGGCGGCCATTCGCTAAATGGCTGGGTAATAACATGCTCTACCGCAGTATTTACTGCTTTACATCCTTGCGGTAGTTCTACGCGGTCATCTACATCCAGCATATCAACCGGCAATACCTCCGCCAGAACCGTATTTTTATAATTGGCTTTTGCTTCTATTCCCGTAAAGGATAAATACCCGCCGATCATCAACAGACCGCCGCCCTCAGCAACATAATCGGCGATAAGTTGTAATGCATCAGGAATAATGTCCATATTATAAAAGGTTCTGTTTTGTAGCAGGAACGTATTGCTACCGATATCACTGATGACGATCGCATCATAGCAGGCTAATGCTTCGGCGGTTTGTGGAAAACGAGTTTGCACAATATGGGCAGGCATGTAGTCCACATCGATATTACCCTGGCGTAAGCAGGATAATAAATAGTCTGCGCCTTCTTCGTATTTGCTCGATGTAAAGCTATCAAAACCTTTAGAGTGAATCATATGAATGTGCCAGGATTCGCCAATAAATAAAATTTTCATTATGTCACCTGTTAATTAATGTGAATGACTTTATTAGATTGGGTACGCATTCGATGTAAAACCTGCAAGTGCTGAGGCATACTCGACGCACCGACTTGTTCCACCGCCAGAGAAGCGAAAGCGGAGGCATATTGAATGGCTGCGACCATGTCTGCTTGTCGCGCCAGCGCGGCGGCTAAGGCGCCATTAAAAGCGTCACCGGCCCCGGCGGCATCTTTTACCACGGCGCTCCACGCAGGAATATACAACGTGCGGGCGTGCTCACAGAGCAGAGAGCCACGGGCGCCAAGGGTAATGATGACTTTTTTCACCCCGGATTGCAGAATAATATTTCCGGCTTTTTTCGCATCATTAATATCAGTAATGGTTACACCGGATAAAAAAGAGGCTTCAGTTTCATTCGGCGTGATGATGTCAATATCAGATAATAAATGCGTCACCTGTTTCGTATAGGGGGCAGGATTCAGCATGATCATTTTATTTTCTTGTTTGCCCAGGCGGATAAATTCAGTCAACGCTTCAATGTTCGTTTCGAGCTGCATTAACATAACGTCAGACTCGGCGATATAACGGTGTTGCTCGTTAATCTCTTGCGTGGTGAGCATCATATTGGCGCCAGGGTAGATGGCGATAATATTATCGCCATCCACGGCGGAGACATAGATCAATGCGCTACCGGTGGGCGCTTTATCTGTTTGATACGCACTGTATGAGGTGATGCCTGATTGAATAATATGATTCATAGCAAATGCGCTGAACTGATCTTTGCCCACTTTAAAAATAAAATGCGCCGCAGCGCCGGCATTGTTTGCCGCTAAAGCCTGGTTGGCTCCTTTACCGCCAGGATAGAATCCAAATTGACTGGCCAGAATGGATTCTCCGCTTTGTGGAAACCACGGCACGGTTGCTGAAACATCAATATTGAATGAGCCTAAAACACACACCTTGCCTGCTTTTTTTGTGTTTTCCCGGCGCAGTTTTGCATCCTGATGGATTGGCGTGGCGATAGTGCTGGAGATATCAATCTTATTTTCAGTGATAAGCTTACTCAGCGCGTCACGGTTTAAAATCCCTCCGCCATAGCAACGCTGAAGCATACCTGATTTCTGGAAATAGCGTAGATCGGAACGAATAGTCTCCTGGCTAACCTTATAAAGGTCTGAAAGTTTACTGACGCTAACACTATTATCCTTTATCAGTAAATTAATGATGGCATGACGTCTTTCTTCTTTAAACATATTGCCTCCGGGTAGTGAGTTGAATTGTATTTATGGCAATGTTGTCATGCGGTGAATTCAATCACAGATTATGCGGTCAACCGGAAGTAACCCCAAATGAATGTCAATAATCAGAAGCGCAGCCAATGTGTTAAATATTAATTGCTTACAGAAGGGGAAAATAGTTTTGTGAGTGTTGTCATATATTTTCTATGTAATATGACGGGGTGAACGTAAAATAGTTGGGCTTGCACGATTCAGTGAGTATATGCAGCCGGACAGCGTTCGCTTATCAGTCGCTACCCTCGACGAAATAAGACGATATCGCTCTCCGGCCCGGGGGTTATATACGCTCGATTTTTGCCGGCAGCCCCTGACGTACCGCCGCACCGGAAACCCAGTCGAGCCAGGTGTTGGTAATGGTTCTTGTCGGATCGGCAAAGCCCAGATCGTTAAGATTTATGCCTGCCCTGATTTGTGGATCATACGGCATAGGCACGCCATCCAGAGAGTGCTGCGTTGCGCCCATCTCGCGGTGGCCATATCCGTGTTCGATGGCGATGACGCCTGGCATCACGCCATTTAACAAACTGATTTGCGCCACGACCTGACCGCCCGGCGTAATGATCCGTACCCGATCGCCATGTTGCAGTCCATAACGCTCGCCGTCTTGCGGATTCAGCGCCACCAGGTTTGCTGGCTTCACATGGTGTAAGCGTGGGATGACGGCTGTTGAGCTGGACATGGTATTTGATTTAAATGAAATCAGTTTCAGCGGCCATTGCCCAATGGGAAACTGGTCGTCAATCGCACGACCATCTGACAAACGCGCCGGATACCAGACCGGGCAACCGCTGAAACGCTCCCCGGTGATGGCGTGACGGTGGGCGGCGACATCTGCATTCCAGATCTGTAAGGGTTTTTTCCACGCGTTACCTAACCGTTGCTCCGTATAGCCGCTATCCTCGGGCGCAAACCGGCCGCCACGCGAGTAGATAAACGCCACGCGACCAACCTCATCAGCTTTAAGCGTGTGCTGAATTGCTGGCAGAATGCGGCTGACGCCGGTAAGCGAAATATCTTCCTGATTTGCCGGCGCGACCGGCGTCTTGCCCATAAAGGCGATATTAGCGGCTACGCGCAGATAGAAATCTTCCGCCCGGTTCAGTGGAAAAGCATTGCCCTGCGGATCGGTTATCGCCCGGTCGCCAAAGCCGGGCAGATGGAGCCGTTTTGCTACCGCAATACAAAATGCTTCCATTGAGACAGGTTGCCCGTCCGCCGTTCGGTGAGTGGCGGGGGCGACAACTGGCCAGCGGGCGGTAGTGGCTTTACTGGCTACGCCGCCCCAGGGCGCCGTAAAGCCCCAGCTCTCAAAATTGTGCGTATCCGGCACAATGTAATCCGCCAGCGCCGTCGTTTCATTCATAAAGGCGTCAATCGCGATAAAGAGCGGCAGTCGGCGAGGGTCTTTTAGCTTTTCTTCCGCCACGGCGTGTAGACCGGGAACACCGTAAAACGGGTTGCTCATATTGGAAATCCAGGCTTTAAGCGGATAAGGATAGCCTTCGAGCGCGGAGGTCAACAGTTCGGTAAGCTGGCCTGCCACAAAGGGATACCACGGCGCTTTGGCTGGATAAGGGGATTGCCCGCCGGCAATTTTGTCGCGGTATTCTTCCGATGCTTCATAAGCGGTTTTGCTACGGGCAATACTTAACCCTGACGGTTTCACTTTTCCGGCAAAACTGTTCATGTTGTAGCGGGGGCCGTCGCTAACGCCGTTGAATTTGCCGCCGCCGACAAAGACGCCGCCGGACAAGCTGAGGTTGCCGATCAGCGCGTTAAGCATCATGACCGACCAGGCGTTATAAAACCCATTGCCGGCCATCATGCCGCCGTGACTGATGACCGCAGCTTTACGTCCGTGACTGGTAAAGGTTTCCGCCAGCGCGATAATTTGCGCTTCCGGTACGCCGCACTGTTCGCTGTATTGCGCCAACGAGAGCTTTTCTGCCGCCTCTTTCAGGCGTTGCAACCCGCTCTTCACCGTGACCCGTTGGCCGTCGGCGAGCGTAACGTACTGCGTCACGAAAAGCCGTGCCTGTCGGCAAGTGGACGCATCGACCAACTCGCCGTCGGTATTCAGCACGACAGGAGTCTCTTCGGCATCGGGCGTAAGATGGCGCAGCGTCAGGTGCTGTCCGGCAAGCGTCGGCAGTTCATCCGCAATGACCAGGTGCGTGGCGTTGGTCCAACTTTGCTCGCCGGCCTGCTGCATCGCCTGTATGCCGGGAATCGCCAGATAATCAGCATTATAACGTTGATTATCCATGATCCAGCGGATCATCCCCATTGCCAGCGCCGAATCGCTGCCGGGCATGACCGGTTGCCAGCGACCGCGAGGATCGGCGAGCACCGTTGATAAGGGGAGGGCGGGGGCGACCACGACGTATTGAAAATTCTCACGCAGCCGGGCGCTCGCCAACTGACGCGCCTGGCGTTTAAAGGGATTACCGGACTGTGCCGGGGAGGTGCCCATAAAGAGCGCAAACTCCACGTTTTCCCAGTCGGGTTTGACATGCGGGTTTTTATCCAGATCGCCCATCAGCGCCCCGGAGCCGGCCCGGTAAGCCAGTCCACAGTAGGCGCCATGCGCGCCGAAATTCTTGCTGCCGAAGCTATTTAGCGCAAAACGACGCAGAAACGCATCGCGGCCTTCGTCGCTGGTATTCGTGACCAGTAACTGATTGGTTTTGGGCCCGAAACTGGGGTGCTTTGCGTCAATTGGCGTATCCGGCGCATGAATAGCGCGCAGTCCGTCCACATGACCTTCGCCAAACAGATCGCCGCCTTCCACGACTTCTTCAATAAGCTGCTCAAAGCTGATGCGCTGCCATTTCCCTTCGCCGCGTTTACCCACGCGTTTCATTGGTTCAAGCAGTCGCAGCGGACTGTACAGGCTTTCCAGCAGCGTGGCGCCGCGCGCGCAGGCGGTTGAGCGGGCGTCAAGACCGCTTTCTCCCGCCAGTTGCTCCATGGCTTCGCTAAAAGGGACGGACGAGTCAATCGGGTGTTCCTGCGACAAGGGGTGATAGGGATTGCCGGCGATGCGTATCACTTTGCCATCGGCATTAACCCGGGCGCGGATACCGCACTGTGTCCAACAGCCGAAGCATTGCGTCATGGCGATGGTTTGTTGTGGATTTTGCTGCCAGTGCGTTTGCGCCTGCGCCTCCGGAATTAACGCATTGCCAAAGATGCGGTCGCGCGTTACCTTGCCGGACGTCCCGTTTAACAGGCCATCAATTGCGCGTTTCGCCACATCACGGTAGCTCAGACCAAAAGTGACCATCCCACCGACGGCGAGACCGACTTTTAGCCACTGACGACGGGTTAAATTAGCCATGTTGTAATCTCCTGGTGAGTCCGTTCAGCGTTTCACGAATAATAATCAGTAGCGCTATCCACAGGCCGAAGGTGCCGAGAATAGCCAGCCAGCCATCCGTTCCGCCTGGTAACGAGTAAGGGTTAAATTGCGCGTTGAACTTGGGTACGGTTTGTACCTGAATCAACAATGTCCAGCGCATCAGCCAACATAGCGCCAGCGCGCTGAGAACCAGCAGGACGCGTCTTAGCTGCGATAACGGATGACGTAGCGCCAGGCTACAGAACAGTAGTGTGAATACCCACAGCGCTAGCCAGCCGACAGCGTAATATTTGGCTGACAGGGCGACGGTAATCCACTGACGGATTGCCGTGCCGGAAAGCGTATCGCCGCTGACCCACATGGCCACCACCAGACCCAGCGCCGCCAGCGTCCAGAGTTGTCCCCACAGTATTTTTGGCAGCCTTACCGAGTCGCGTCGGGCGGCGACAATCATCAGCGCGAAGAACGCCTGTAAGGCGCTAAGAAACATCGCCACGGGGAAGGCGTAGCTAAACCAGATTGGGCGCGCCAGCACAACGGAGACTTCGCGGCCGGTATAAATCAACAGGCCCACCGCGCAAAGCGCGCTGGCTAACGCCAACCATTTAGTGACGTTGTAACTTTTATTGAATAATCGTTTTATTTGCTGCGCCAGGAACCACAGAGCGAGAAATCCGGTAAACAGCGGCAGGAACAACGCTCCCCAGGGCATCCACGACCAGGGCGTCGGCCAGGCATAGAAATGCCAGACGCGGGCGGTCTGGTGCAGATCCGCCGTCAGCGCCAGCGGTGCGGTAATCGCACAGGTAATGGCAATCAGTAATGCCCGATTTTCTTCTGTTGCGGCGTCTTTTTTCCGCCAGTGAAGATAACAGGCAAACAGTGCGGCGCAGGCGGCAATGCCAATAAAAAAGAAATATTGTACCGCCCACGGCAGCCAGCTAATGTCCTGCGGGTGAGCCAGCACTTCTTCAATGATGAGTGAATGCGTCATTCAGACCTCCTGCCAAAGCGCGGGCTGCGCACGGCCCATTAATGGGGTGACAAAGGCGTCGTCCAGACCCAGATAGAAAACATGGGGCGACGTGCCGTTTTCCGGCTTTAATACCTTGATAGCGTCGCGATGTTGATGAAGCAGGGTGGAGATGCGGCTATGGGGATCTTTGATATCGCCAATAATACGCGCGCCGCCGACGCAGGACTCTACGCAAGCGGGTAACAGTCCGGCTTCCAGACGATGAACGCAAAACGTGCATTTATCGGCAGTTTGCGTTTCATGATTGATAAATCGGGCGTCGTAAGGACACGCCTGGACACAATAGGCGCAGCCGACGCAGCGTTTGTTATCCACCACCACAATGCCGTCTTCCCGCTGAAAGGTGGCTTGTACCGGGCAGACCGGCACGCAGGGGGGGTTATCGCAATGGTTGCACAGACGCGGCAATAGCACATTCGTGACTTCCTGACTACCTTCACGCTGGACCTGGTATTGGTTCACGGTCGTACGAAATGCGCCCTGCGGCGTTTGGTTTTCAATAGTGCAACTTACGGTACAGGACTGACAGCCGATACAACGCCGCAGGTCGATAAGCATGGCGTAACGGTGTCGGGGAGAGCCTTCATGCCGCTCCGGCGAAAAAGGAAATTTCGCTTCAGCCAGCGGAACCAGCGAGGCGCCAGCGGTCAGGACGCCGAGCTGCTGGAGAAATTGCCGTTTACTGCTGTCCATATTGACTCCCGTCCACATTGCCAACAATGAAACATTTGTCACGATGTTGGTTCATGTGTAATGAATAAAAAATGTTGATGATTTACAGTGTAAAAATCGAGACGGGGTGCGCTCTATTGTGGTTAACCACATACCCGGCTTGTTGTTGATCTAAAACAACATAATTGACAGGGATATTGGGGTGAGAGGTAAAACCGTAAGGCGCCTGGCGGTGTTGGCGGCAGTAGGGCTACTTTGTCATGGCGCGTGGGCAGGGACGTGGAATATCGGTGTTTTGGCCATGCGCGGCGAGGCGTCTACGCGTAGCCACTGGCAACCGTTGGCAAAGACATTAAGCCAACAGCTTCCAGGCGAAACCTTTCACATCCAGCCGCTGGATCTGCATCAAATGCAGGAAGCCGTTAACCAGGGAACCGTGCAGTTTGTGATAACCAACCCGGCGCAATTTGTCCAACTGAACAGCCATGCGCCGCTCCGCTGGTTAGCTTCCCTGCGTTCCACGCGCGATGGGAAAGCGGTGAGTAATGTTATTGGCAGCGTGATTTTGACCCGGCGCGATAGCGGCATCACCACGGCGCATGATCTCATCGGTAAGACAGTCGGCGCGATTGATGCTCAGGCGTTTGGCGGCTATTTATTAGGCTATAAAGCGCTCAGCGACGCGGGCTTACGCCCGGAGCGCGATTTTCATCTTCGTTTTACCGGATTTCCTGGCGATGCCTTAATCTATATGCTGCGCGAAAAAGCGGTGCAGGCGGCAATTGTGCCAGTGTGCCTGTTAGAAAATATGGATCAGGAAGGATTGATTAATAAAAAGGACTTTATCGCGCTGCTTTCCCGACCGACGCCACTGCCTTGCTTAACCAGTACGCCGTTATATCCTGACTGGTCGTTCGCGGCGCTACCTGCGGTAAGCGATGCGCTGGCGGATCGCGTAACGCGAGCGCTATTCAACGCGCCCGCCGCCGCGTCATTTCACTGGGGCGCGCCAGCGTCGACCAGTCAGGTGGAAGCTTTGCTGCGTGATGTTCGTCAGCACCCTCAGCAGCGCCGACTGTGGCTGGATGTCAAAAGTTGGTTAATCCAGCACCAGCTAATGGTCGGTGGCGTGATTCTGGCGTTCCTGTTGCTCACGCTCAATTATATTTGGGTCATGCTGCTGGTGCGTCGACGCGGAAAACAACTGGAACGTAATAATGTAGTCCTTCATCAGCATGAGCGGGCGCTGGAAACCGCCCGGCAAATGAGCGTGTTGGGTGAAATGACCTCCGGGTTTGCCCATGAGCTTAATCAGCCGCTTTCCGCGATTCGACATTATGCCCAGGGGTGCCTGATTCGACTGCGCGCTGCAGATGAACAGCATCCCTTGCTGCCGGCGCTGGAGCAGATTGACCAGCAGGCGCAACGCGGTGCGGATACTCTGCGTAACCTGCGTCACTGGGTCAGCCAGGCGCAGGGCAACCCGGTGCTAACCGAAGCGTGGAAGGCCATAGCCATTCGCGAGGCGATTGATCATGTCTGGCAATTGTTGCGTATGGCGCAACAGTTTCCGACAGTGACTCTGCATACCGAGGTTAGCGCTGCGCTGCGCGTAACGCTGCCGTCAGTGCTGCTGGAACAGGTGCTGGCGAATATCATTCTTAATGCGGCTCAGGCGGGCGCCACCCATTTATGGATCGTTGCTGAACGCACTGAAAACGGCATCAGCATCGTTTTACAGGATAACGCCGGGGGAATCGACGAGGCGCTATTACGTCAGGCGTTTCAGCCGTTTATGACCACCCGCAAAGAGGGGATGGGCTTAGGGCTGGCGATTTGCCAGCGGCTGGTGCGGTATGGGCGGGGCGATATCAGCATCAGGAACCAGACCGCGCCGGACGGTCTGTCGGGAACGGTGGTCACGATACATTTCTTACATGAACATGGGGGCAGGGATGGCGACAATTCATCTACTGGATGATGATACGGCGGTCACTAACGCGTGCGCGTTTTTACTGGAAAGTCTGGGATATGACGTAAAATGCTGGACGCAGGGGGCGGATTTTTTGGCGCAGGCCAGTCTGTATCAGGCCGGAGTCGTATTACTGGATATGCGAATGCCGGTACTGGATGGGCAGGGCGTTCATGATGCGTTGCGCCAGTGCGGAAGTACCCTGGCGGTTGTTTTTCTTACCGGGCATGGCGATGTACCGATGGCCGTGGAGCAGATGAAACGCGGCGCCGTCGATTTTCTGCAAAAACCGGTATCGGTAAAACCGCTACAGGCGGCGCTGGAGCGTGCGCTGACGGTTTCATCGGCAGCGGTGGCGCGCCGTGAGATTATACTGTGTTACCAGCAGTTGACGCCGAAAGAGCGTGAGCTGGCCAGCCTGGTGGCAAAAGGATTTATGAACCGTGAAATTGCGGAAGCGATGAATATCGCGGTGCGCACTGTAGAGGTGCACCGCGCCAGAGTCATGGAAAAAATGCAGGCCGGTAGCCTGGCGGAACTGATTAGGCGTTTCGAAAAAATGGCCTCGCCAGAGACCAGAATACGAACAACGTATGAGCCATGAATAATAAACTGCGTTATTTCTTTGATTTGCATCAAATTTTGTTTAATTGAGAAGACTGTTATATTCTGTTGGTTTGAGCTGGCGACGAGTAAAACGTATGACAAAACCGACAAAAGATGACGAACTGTACCGCGAGATGTGCCGGGTGGTGGGCAAGGTCGTGCTGGAAATGCGCGATCTGGGGCAGGAGCCTAAATATATTGTTATTGCGGGCGTGTTAAGAACCGCGCTGGCGAATCAACGCATCCAACGTAGCGCGTTAGAAAAACAGGCTATGGAAACCGTGATTAACGCTCTGGCGCGGTCATAGCCGGTATCATGGTGGCAATAACGACATCGCCTTTGAATTGTCGCGATTGTCACCATGGCGGGCTGGTTGCCCGCCGTTAGCGATGCGCAGGGTTATCAGGTGATGGCTAAGCGCAGCCCTAACGTATCAGGGTACGGCTCAAAATAATTCTGGCTGCGTAGATAGTCATCCGGATGTTCCGCCAGATAGTGCTTCAGCAGCGTTAACGGTGCCAGGATAGGTAGTCGGCCCGCCCGGTAGCCGAGAATCACCTCGCGTAATTCCGCGCGTTGCCTGCGGTTCAACGCGCGGTGAAAATAGCCCTGGATATGCATCAGCACATTGGTGTGATTTTTACGTGAAGCGGGGTGGCGCAGGATAGCCATCAGTTTTTCTCTGTATCGGACAAAGAAGGCATCCAGATCGTCCCATTCATGCAGACGCGCGACGAAAGGGCCAATTTCGCGGTAGCCGGCCTGGTGGTGGGCGAGAAGCTGAAGTTTGTATCGGCTATGAAACGCGAGCAAACTGTGACGACTCAAGCCCTGCGCGCGTAGCGCATTTAATTCATGTAGCGCGAAGATACGTGCGATGAAATTCTCGCGTAGTACCGGATCGTGCAGGCGACCATCTTCCTCTATCGGCAGCCAGGGATATTTGTCCATCATCGCGGCGGTAAACAGCCCCGTGCCAGCTTTGCGGCCCCTGTTACCCTTTTCATCATACAGGCGAACGCGCTCCATTCCGCAACTGGGCGATTTTGCACACACAATAAACCCCGCCAGTTCGCCTATTGTTGGCAGAAACCGATCGGCAAAGGCATTCATTCGCTCGGTGACGTCATCGTGCGGGGCATGGCTATAGCGCATCCGAATGTCGCCACAGGTCGTCTGGATAAGACGCAGCGCAGGGCGAGGAACGGGCAGGCCGATCGCCACCTCCGGACAGATCGGTTTGTAGGTCACCCACGGCGCCAGAGAGTTCATGACAAAATCCATACGCTTATGTCCGCCATCAAAGCGTACCGCGGCGCCAGTCAGACATCCGCTAATGCCGACTACGGGTTTGTTATTCATGATTCCCCCTTATTGAAAGTACGACGACTGACGCCAACGGCGCAAAATGTTATCTCACGCTGATTTAAAACTTACACAACTTTGTTTTTTTGTCTAAGTTTTCGCGGGGATTTTTTTTGACGTAGCTAAATATCAATAAGATAGAATGAGGGGAAGAAATCTATTTCAGCGCTTATAGTGTGATAACCTCCAGCGAAGCGACCACGTTGCGCCACTGGGCAAGCTGTTTTTTCTGCCCGGCAGTGAGCTTGCCGGTGGTCACCAGGAACCATTTTCTCTGGGCGAACAGCTCGGGCGCCAGAACGGCTGGTGGAGAGGGAAGCACATTGAGCCGCAGCTCTTGTCCGGTACGAGTCAACGCTTCCAGCCAGATTTCACAGTGATCCGAGAGATGCCATCCGCTAATAAAAGCATTGTTGCCAGGCGCTTTTCTGTCGCCTTCAAGGCAAAAAGAGGTGTAGGCAATAATGATGCCATCCAGTATTTCGCGCAGCGTCATCACGGCGGGAAGATGCGCGGACACTTTGCTGCGCAACGGACGCAATAAATGGGTCACCAGTTCTGCGCGGGGATATTCCCGGCCACAGTCATAAATCAACTGCCGCAGCGCGTCAATTCGCCCTTCGTGGAGATGTTGAAGCATCGTCTCCTGAATCGTTATCCAGTTATCGCCCAGGCGAATGACCGGACGCGACAGTAAGGGTTTGACCTGGCTTATCGGTACGCCTTTTCTCACCCAGTCGAGGATGCTAAGCGCTTGTTGAATATCGTCATCGCTGTATAAGCGATGCCCGCCATCAGTACGCTGCGGTTTCAATAAACCATAGCGTCGCTGCCATGCCCTTAGCGTGGCGGCATTGATACCGCATAGTCTGGCAAATTCGCCGATAGAATACGACATGGTAAAGCCCGTTAAATAAGGGGATTCTACTATATCATGATTAAATGAAGACTAAGGTAGTGATAAATGGTGCGGCATACCAGGGCATCCGTATGGATTTTGTCGATGATGAGCAATACTGCGTGGCGTAAGGCTCATCAAAATATGACCAATGCTTAATACCATCGGATGCCCCTGGTTAATACTCTATTAACCTCATTCTTCGGGCGCAGTTAAGTAACTCTGTCACTTTATGAACCTGTAGCTTTCTCATCATATTCATCCGATGTGTTTCGACGGTTTTTATACTGATATGTAGCTTTTCGCTGATCCCATGATTGGTATACCCCTCGTCAATAAGTTTAAGAACCTGACGCTCGCGCAAAGTAAGCAGTTGATGATTGGTCGTGTCAGCCTTTAATTCAGCCAGGATAGCTTCCCGATTCAACGTCGGGTCAATGTAACGCTTGTTTACTGCGACTGTTTGCAATGCCGCTAACAGAACTTGCTGACTACTGCTTTTTAAAACATAGCCATTAGCACCTGCGGCTAAAGTTTTAATGGTCATATACTCTTGTTGGTATGCTGTGTAAACCAGAATATTCATTGCTGGCCAACGCTGATGTAATTGAGGAATGATATCCAGGCCATTGATGCCAGGTAAGCTAAGATCAAGGATAAGTATGTCAGGCTCGTATGCGCAACAGGCATTATAAACCTCAAGACCATTTTTAACATGATCTACAATTTTAAAATGAGGCCAAGGTAATAAGGCATTCATAATGCCGTTAATGATGATTTCATGATCGTCTACTAATAAGATCTTATATTCTTTCATTTTGCTGCCCTCGCGAAAATTAAGATAATATTAAGTAATGGTGTAGTTTTTGAAGATCATACGTATTTTCTGGCGTAAGTCGGTTAGTTCCTCCAGCGCGATGATTTTCCCCATTTTTACGCGATTCTCAATGTCTATGACATAGCATACCAATTCAGTCTGCCCTATTTGACCTAAACAGCCTTTTAATGTGTGAATTAACTGATCGATTTTTTGTCCAGCCGATACGGCATTTTCAATATCAGCCAGCAAGAGGTCCAGTGATTGGAAAATCTTGCTATTAATGACCATATCATCTGTCGCCAGTAGCGCTGAGCAGCGACTTGGATCCTGCTCCTGTAGCTCTATATTTCGTAAAAGCTGGTATTCTGCGGCAATACTGATATAGCGAGCTAAGGTAGCCAATGTCACTGGTTTTGTAATGTAATGATGAATCCCATTTTTTTTACAACGATGAATATCTTCTGTCGCTACGCTAGCGGATAGCGCCACAAACATGCAGTCAGGATCTAAATTATTCGGCTCATCGTGCCATAATTGTACACATTCAATACCATCTATTTCTGGCATTCTAATGTCAATCAGTACTAAATCGAATCGTTGCTGTTGTGATAAAGTCAGAGCCTCGTTACTACTGGCGGCAATAGTGACGTGTTGGCCCAGGCTGACAAGCATTTTGCCGATGATATCCCGATTAATATCGGCATCATCAACCAAAAGAATCTGCAACTGCCAGGGTGGTAACAAATTATTTATTACTGGCATATTTGGTGTACACAATATTAACTGTTGCGCCAGGTCGTAGAGTTTTCCGGGGAAATACAAAAGCTCTGCGTTGAGAAGCGCATTTTGCTGGTGGGGTGGTTCACCGCGTATTCCCCAGCAAGCCAGTTGCCGATGCAGGCAGAACGGCGCTGACAGCGTCCCTTTAATTAGTTGAGGCGGCTGGTATTCTTGTAAGGGTAATACTAGCGAGACACAGGTTCCAACCCCGGGGACACTTTTTAGTGTCAGATTACCGCCCATCATTTTAGCCAGGCTTGACGCAATAGTCAGTCCAATTCCTGTACCTTGCGAATTTGTGTCTGCTTGATAAAAAGCAGTAAAGATTTGAGACTGCTGCTGTATTTCAATCCCTTTACCGCTATCGCTAACCAGAAATATTAATTGTTCCTCATGACGCTTGACCGTCAGACGTATCCCTCCGGTTTCGGTAAATTTTACCGCGTTCCCGAGTAAATTAACCAAAATTTGCCGTAAACGGATACTGTCGGTATGAAAATAGAGAGGGACATGTTGACCGACAAAAGTACGTAATGACAGTTTTTTGCTTTGCGCCGGCCCCTGGATGGTTTGCATTGTCTGGTCCAGTAACGGCAGTAACGCTGTTTCTTCCATATGTAATGTGAAATGACCAGACTCGATGCGTGAAAAATCCAGCAGATTATTAATAATAGCTAACAAAGACAGTGTACAATTCCTGGCGGTATCAGCTAATCCTTGCTGCTCTATGTTTAAAGGGGTGGTTTGTAATAATTCAATCGCACCGAGTACGCCATTCATCGGAGTACGTAACTCATGACTTATTACCGTAAGATGAATGCTTTTACGTTTGTTAGCTTGCTCAGCGCGTTTTTTTGCTTCATTTAGCGCCTGGGTGCGCTCTGCGACTTTGTTTTCCAGATTGTCGTATTGGACTTGTAGAGTATCAAGCAGTTGGTTAAAAGCACCGGCAATACTATCTAATTCATCCAGTCGTTGTGCTGGTAAACGTGTGCTCAGCGGTGCAGTTGCGGTTTTATTAATGACATCGACAAAACGCCATAACGGTTTGGCCAGTGAGCGATGTAGTAACCAGCAAAAAGCCGACGTCATCAACACCAATGCTGTTAATGTAAAGGGGATTTGTTGAAGGATAATTTTTAAGATGCGATTATGTAGATTACCGTATGGGTACAGCGTAACCAGACTCCATCCGGGGCCATGCAAGGTTGTGCGTAATATCAGAAATCCGGGAATTTGCTGCCATCCATCATGCAGCGTTACATTCTCTAACTGTGTACGTATTTTTTGCGGGATGTATGAAAACGGCAATAAGTGGTTGTTTTGATCCAGCCATACTCGAATACTATCATCTAATGGTAGGTGGCTCTTAGTAATGAGATCGGGAAGTTTAACCGTCACCCCAAAAAATACGCCTTGCTGATCGGCAACCGCAACGGAAGCGTGCCATCCTTTGCCGTTTATGTATTCTGGTTCACTCCAGTAAAACCCGGCATGGGTTGGGTATAAAGGAAAGCTTTTTCGCGTTAAAGGCTGTAGAGTTGAATAATCTGAAGGGTTATCAGTAGATAATAACGAAATCTCATTTTTATGGTTAAGAATAAAACTATCGCGACGAAAGCTTTTTTCATCGATATCAGAGGACTGCAGAAAGAGACGGTGCTTCTCTCCGTTTAGCGTCGGCGTGCAATTTGAAGGACCGACAGAAAGATGCCGGCTCACCTCAGGGAAAATATCGTTATGATGAATCTCAGTCGCTAATGAGCATTGATACATTAAATTTTTAGCATCACGTTCAGCTTCTTCAAACCGTTGATTGCTTAGTACAATATTCATCTCGGATAGAACGGATAAATCCTCTATTATATGCTGCCGTTTCTGAACCATTGATATATAAGCTGCGGTAAGCACAGATAGCAGCCAAATAATTATTGTTGTTAATAAAAATAAAAAAGTTAGCCTGATTACTAAAGATGTTTGCAGCGTATTCTTGAGATTGAGCAAATTCATAATGCTTTCCTCCAGTTGCCTGTTGCAAAATCTTTGGCACTTGATCACTATCGCAGTACATATAGTTTCATCAGAAGATTAATCGATGGTGTTATCATTAGGAAGATAAATTTCTTCATATATAACCCAGTCGATGACTACAATTACTTTTTAATAAGGTGGCGATGTAAAAACATCGTAACAGTTTATTTAATAAATAATTTTTCAAATTGTAATTTTTTATGTCAATGCTGAAAGTGTAATTGTGAATTTATCGGAAAATCCGAATGATAGAATCGCCTGTCACAAGGTATATGTAGACAGCATCCTGATATTGTACAAGAAGAGTATAGTCGAAATAAATGTGAATCAGGCTTTTTACGGATGTGGTTGTGAGCGAATTTGATAGAAACTCCCATTTATGTCTGAGGAGGGATTCATGCTGGCAGTTTTAAAAGGCATTCCATTAATTCAGGATATCAAGGCCGAAGGTAATAGCCGATCCTGGATAATGACTATTGATGGGCATCCTGCCAGAGGAGAAATTTTCTCAGAAGCATTTTCTATTTCTTTGTTCTTAAATGACCTGGAAAGCTTACCTAAGCCTTGTCTTGCCTATGTGACA
Organism: Salmonella sp. NW1250; assembly: GCF_051812965.1. Lineage (NCBI taxonomy): Bacteria > Pseudomonadati > Pseudomonadota > Gammaproteobacteria > Enterobacterales > Enterobacteriaceae > Salmonella > Salmonella sp. NW1250. Next base: position 253,565 of record NZ_JAMNDD010000001.1, read on the forward strand.
CTACTGCTTGCAGCACACCCGGACGTCCATGATTATGCTATACAGCTCACAGCGGATGGGGGATGGTTAAACGGTTATTATACCACAAGTAGTAGCTCTGAGCTTATTGCTATTGAGATAGAAAAACACCTGGCTTTAACTTGCATTTTAAAAAATGTAATACGCAATCACCATAAACTTTATTCGGGTGGGGTATAAAATGGTAGTAAATAAACGTTTAATCTTAATTTTACTATTTATACTCAATACAGCAAAGAGTGATGAGTTATCATGGAAAGGTAATGACTTCACCCTTTATGCCAGACAAATGCCATTAGCAGAGGTTTTACATCTGCTCTCAGAGAACTATGATACGGCTATTACTATTAGCCCATTGATAACAGCTACATTTAGTGGAAAAATTCCGCCTGGACCACCGGTCGATATTTTGAATAACCTGGCAGCACAATATGATTTGCTTACCTGGTTTGATGGCAGCATGTTATATGTATATCCTGCATCGTTATTAAAACATCAGGTTATCACTTTCAATATTTTATCTACTGGGCGGTTCATTCATTACTTACGCAGCCAGAATATCCTTTCATCACCGGGATGCGAGGTTAAAGAAATTACCGGTACCAGAGCTGTGGAGGTGAGCGGTGTTCCCAGCTGTCTGACTCGTATTAGTCAATTAGCTTCAGTGCTGGATAATGCGTTAATCAAACGAAAAGACAGTGCGGTGAGTGTAAGTATATACACGCTTAAGTATGCCACTGCGATGGATACCCAATACCAATATCGCGATCAGTCCGTCGTGGTTCCTGGGGTCGTGAGTGTATTGCGTGAGATGAGTAAAACCAGCGTCCCGGCGTCATCGACGAACAATGGTTCACCCGCTACACAGGCATTGCCCATGTTTGCTGCCGACCCACGCCAGAATGCAGTGATCGTTCGTGATTATGCGGCCAATATGGCCGGGTATCGGAAACTCATCACAGAATTAGATCAACGCCAGCAGATGATAGAGATTTCGGTGAAAATTATCGATGTTAATGCTGGAGATATTAACCAGTTAGGCATCGACTGGGGAACGGCAGTGTCGCTGGGTGGCAAGAAAATTGCGTTCAATACAGGTTTGAATGACGGCGGTGCTAGCGGTTTTTCAACGGTAATCAGCGATACCTCAAACTTTATGGTGCGTTTGAATGCCCTGGAAAAAAGCTCTCAGGCTTATGTACTTTCCCAGCCATCTGTGGTGACTTTAAATAATATCCAGGCTGTGCTGGATAAAAATATTACTTTCTATACCAAACTGCAGGGAGAAAAAGTGGCTAAACTTGAATCCATCACTACGGGTTCTTTGTTGCGCGTTACACCTCGCTTGTTAAATGACAATGGCACGCAAAAAATAATGCTTAATCTTAATATTCAGGATGGACAACAAAGTGATACGCAAAGCGAAACAGATCCGCTACCCGAAGTGCAAAATTCTGAAATTGCTTCGCAAGCCACATTATTAGCCGGACAGAGTCTATTGCTGGGAGGATTTAAACAAGGTAAACAAATCCACTCGCAAAACAAAATCCCTTTATTGGGCGATATTCCTGTCGTAGGCCATTTGTTTCGCAATGATACGACTCAAGTACATAGTGTAATCAGGCTGTTTTTGATTAAAGCCTCAGTAGTAAATAATGGCATATCTCATGGTTAATCCAAAGAGCTCCTGGAAAATACGTTTTTTAGGTCACGTTTTACAAGGCCGGGAAGTATGGCTGAATGAAGGTAACCTGTCACTGGGGGAGAAAGGATGCGATATTTGTATTCCGCTTACTATAAATGAAAAAATTATTCTGAGAGAACAGGCAGATAGTTTATTTGTTGATGCCGGGAAAGCCAGAGTTAGAGTTAATGGCCGCAGATTTAATCCAAATAAGCCGCTACCATCCAGTGGGGTTTTGCAGGTTGCGGGAGTGGCTATCGCGTTTGGTAAACAGGATTGTGAACTTGCTGATTATCAAATACCCGTTTCCAGATCAGGGTACTGGTGGTTGGCTGGCGTATTCTTGATTTTCATCGGTGGAATGGGTGTCCTGTTAAGTATTGGCGGTCAGCCTGAAACGGTAAATGATTTACCTTTGCGGGTTAAGTTTTTATTAGACAAAAGCAATATTCATTATGTGCGGGCGCAATGGAAAGAAGATGGAAGCCTGCAGTTGTCCGGTTATTGCGCGTCAAGCGAACAGATGCAAAAGGTGAGAGCGACTCTCGAATCATGGGGGGTCATGTATCGGGATGGTGTAATCTGTGATGACTTATTGATACGAGAAGTGCAGGATGTTTTGATAAAAATGGGTTACCCGCATGCTGAAGTATCCAGCGAAGGGCCGGGAAGCGTGTTAATTCATGATGATATACAAATGGATCAGCAATGGCGTAAGGTTCAACCATTACTTGCAGATATTCCCGGGTTATTGCACTGGCAGATTAGTCATTCTCATCAGTCTCAGGGGGATGATATTATTTCTGCGATAATAGAGAACGGTTTAGTGGGCCTTGTCAATGTTACGCCAATGCGGCGCTCTTTTGTTATCAGTGGTGTACTGGATGAATCTCATCAACGCATTTTGCAAGAAACGTTAGCAGCATTAAAGAAAAAGGACCCCGCTCTTTCTTTAATTTATCAGGATATTGCGCCTTCTCATGATGAAAGCAAGTATCTGCCTGCGCCAGTGGCTGGCTTTGTACAGAGTCGCCATGGTAATTACTTATTACTGACGAATAAAGAGCGTTTACGTGTAGGGGCATTGTTACCCAATGGGGGAGAAATTGTCCATCTGAGTGCCGATGTGGTAACGATTAAACATTATGATACTTTGATTAACTATCCATTAGATTTTAAGTGAGTGGAAAATGACAACTCTGACCCGGTTAGAAGATTTGCTGCTTCATTCGCGTGAAGAGGCCAAAGGCATAATTTTACAATTAAGGGCTGCCCGGAAACAGTTAGAAGAGAACAACGGTAAGTTACAGGATCCGCAGCAATATCAGCAAAACACCTTATTGCTTGAAGCGATCGAGCAGGCCGAAAATATCATCAACATTATTTATTATCGTTACCATAACAGCGCACTTGTAGTGAGTGAGCAAGAGTAAAGTAAAAATATCTTAGAGCCTATCCCACCAGGCGTTATTGGCGCAGCCAGCCTGGACACGGACAGCGCGCAAAAACCGGAGCGTACACGTAGCACGTGAGGTTTGACTCGCTACGCTCGCCCTTCGGGCCGCCGCTAGCGGCGTTCAAAACGCTAACGCGTTTTGGCGAGCACTGCCCAGGACCACAATGGCAAGTAAAATAGCCCTAATGGGATAGGCTCTTAGTTAGCACGTTAATTATCTATCGTGTATATGGAGGGGAATGATGATAAAGAAAAAGGCTGCGTTTAGTGAATATCGTGATTTAGAGCAAAGTTATATGCAGCTAAATCACTGTCTTAAAAAATTTCACCAAATCCGGGCTAAGGTGAGTCAACAGCTTGCTGAAAGGGCAGAGAGCCCCAAAAAAAGCAGAGAGACAGAGAGTATTCTTCATAACCTATTTCCACAAGGCGTTGCCGGGGTTAACCAGGAGGCCGAGAAGGATTTAAAGAAAATAGTAAGTTTGTTTAAACAACTTGAAGTACGACTGAAACAACTTAATGCTCAAGCCCCGGTGGAGATACCGTCAGGAAAAACAAAAAGGTAAAGCATAATGTCTTCAGGAAACATCTTATGGGGAAATCAAAACCCTATTGTGTTTAAAAATAGCTTCGGCGTCAGTAACACTGATACCGGGGGGCAGGATGACTTATCCCAGCAAAATCCGTTTGCCGAAGGGTATGGTGTTTTGCTTATTCTCCTTATGGTTATTCAGGCTATCGCAAACGATAAATTTATTGAAGTCCAGCAGAACGCTGAACGTGCCAGAAATACCCAGGAAAAGTCAAATGAGATGGATGAGGTGATTGCTAAAGCAGCCAAGGGAGATGCTAAAACCAAAGAGGAGGTGCCTGAGGACGTAATTATATACATGCGTGAACACGGTATTCTCATCGATGGTCTGACCATTGATGAATATATGGCTAAATATGGCGATCATGGGAAGCTGGATAAAGGTGGTCTACAGGCGGTCAAAGCGGCTTTGGATAACGATGCCAACCGGAATACCGATCTTATGAGTCAGGGGCAGATAATAATTCAAAAAATGTCTCAGGAGCTTAACGCTGTCCTTACCCAACTGACGGGGCTTATCAGTAAGTGGGGGGAGATTTCCAGTATGATAGCGCAGAAAACGTACTCATGAAAAAAGACCCGACCCTACAACAGGCACATGACACGATGCGGTTTTTCCGGCGTGGCGGCTCGCTGCGTATGTTGTTGGATGACGATGTTACACAGCCGCTTAATACTCTGTATCGCTATGCCATGCAGCTTATGGAGGTAAAAGAATTCGCTGGCGCAGCGCGACTTTTTCAATTGCTGACGATATATGATGCCTGGTCATTTGACTACTGGTTTCGGTTAGGGGAATGCTGCCAGGCTCAAAAACATTGGGGGGAAGCGATATACGCTTATGGACGCGCGGCACAAATTAAGATTGATGCGCCGCAGGCGCCATGGGCCGCAGCGGAATGCTACCTCGCGTGTGATAACGTTTGTTATGCAATAAAAGCGTTAAAGGCCGTGGTGCGTATTTGCGGCGAGGTCAGTGAACATCAAATCCTCCGATTGCGTGCAGAAAAGATGTTACAGCAACTTTCTGACAGGAGCTAAAAATGAATCGAATTCACAGTAATAGCGATAGCGCCGCAGGAGTAACCGCCTTAACACATCATCACTTAAGCAATGTCAGTTGCGTTTCCTCGGGTTCGCTGGGAAAGCGCCAGCATCGTGTGAATTCTACTTTTGGCGATGGCAACGCCACGTCTCTGCTATCAGGGAAAATTAGTCTTCAGGAGGCAAGCAATGCGTTGAAGCAACTGCTTGATGCCGTACCCGGAAATCATAAGCGTCCATCATTGCCTGACTTTTTGCATATCAATCCCACTGTTTTATCAATGATGATGACGACATTAATACTCAACGTCTTTGGTAATAACGCTCAATCGTTATGCCAACAGCTTGAGCGGGCAACTGAGGTGCAAAATGCATTACGTAATAAGCAGGTAAAGGAGTATCAGGAGCAGATCCAGAAAGCGATAGAGCAGGAGGATAAAGCGCGTAAAGCGGGCATTTTTGGCGCTATTTTTGACTGGATTACCGGCATATTTGAAACCGTGATTGGCGCCTTAAAAGTTGTGGAGGGTTTTCTGTCCGGTAATCCCGCAGAAATGGCTAGCGGCGTAGCTTATATGGCCGCAGGTTGTGCAGGAATGGTTAAAGCCGGAGCCGAAACGGCAATGATGTGCGGTGCTGACCACGATACCTGTCAGGCGATTATTGACGTGGCAAGTAAAATTCAAGTTGGTTGTGAAGTCGTCGCGATGGCACTGGATGTTTTCCAGATTGGTCGTGCTTTTATGGCGACGAGAGGCTTATCTAGCGCAGCTGCAAAAGTTCTTGACTCCGGCTTAGGCGAAGAAATGGTTGAGCGTATGGTAGGTGCAGGGGAAGGAGAAATAGAGGAGTTGGCTGAAAAGTTTGGCGAAGAGGTGAGCGAAAATTTTTCCAAACAATTTGAGGCGATTGAACGTGAAATGGTTTCGCCGGGCGAGATGGAAGAGGAGTCTGCTGAGTTTTCTCGTAAGGTAGAAAATAATATGACGCGAAGCGCGGGAAAAAGTTTTACGAAAGAGGGGGTGAAAGCCATGGCAAAAGAAGCGGCAAAAGAAGCCCTGGAAAAATGTGCGCAGGAAGGGGGAAAGTTTCTGTTAAAAAATTTTCGTAATAAAGTTCTCTGGAATATGTTCAAAAAAATCCTGTATGCCTTACTGAGTGATTGTTCATTTAAAGGCTTACAGGCTATCAGATGTGCAACCGAGGGCGCCAATCAGATGAATACTGGCATGGTTAACGCAGATAAAGCGAAGCTCGAAAAGAAAATAGAGCAATTAATAACTCAGCAACGGTTTCTGGATTTCATAATGCAACAAACGGAAGACCAAAAAAAGATAGAACAAAAACGCTTAGAGGAGCTTTATAAGAGTAGTGGTGCCGCGCTTAGAGATGCATTAGATACCATTGATCACTATAGTAGCGTTCAGGCGAGAATAGCTGGCTGTCGCGCTTAATCTGAGGATAAAAATATGGAAGCGAGTAACGTAGCACTGGTATTACCAGCGCCTCCCTTGTTAACGCCTTCTTCCACTCCATCTCCCTCCGGGGAGGGAATGGGTACTGAATCAATGCTTCTGTTATTTGATAATATCTGGATGAAGCTAATGGAGCTTGCCAAAAAGCTGCGCAATATCATGCGCGACTATAACGTAGAAAAACAACGACTGTCCTGGGAACTGCAAGTCAATGTTTTACAGACGCAAATGAAAACAATTGATGAAGCGTTTAGAGCATCAATGATTACTGCGGGTGGCGCAATATTGTCGGGCGTGCTGACGATAGGATTAGGGGCCGTAGGCGGGGAGACCGGTCTTATAGCGGGTCAAGCCGTAGGCCACACTGCTGGAGGCGTCATGGGCCTGGGGGCCGGTGTAGCGCAACGTCAAAGTGATCAAGATAAAGCGATTGCCGACCTGCAACAAAATGGGTCCCAATCCTATAATAAATCCCTGACGGAAATTATGGAGAAAGCAACTGAAATTATGCAACAAATCATGGGCGTGGGGTCGTCACTGGTCGCGGTTCTTGCTGAAATACTCCGGGCATTAACGAGGTAAACATGGTGCAAGAAATAGAGCAATGGTTGCGTCGGCATCAGGTGTTTACTGAGCCTGCATATTTAGGGGAGACCGCCATATTACTTGGGCAACAGTTTATATTATCGCCTTACCTGGTGATCTATCGTATTGAGGCAAAAGAAATGATTATTTGTGAGTTCAGGCGCCTGACGCCCGGGCAACCTCGACCACAGCAATTGTTTCACTTACTGGGACTTTTACGCGGGATATTTGTGCATCACCCGCAGTTAACATGTTTAAAGATGTTGATAATCACCGACGTTCTGGATGAAAAAAAAGCCATGCTACGCAGGAAATTATTGCGCATCCTGACAGTAATGGGAGCGACCTTTACACAGCTTGATGGCGATAACTGGACAGTTTTATCCGCCGAGCATCTTATCCAGCGACGTTTTTAAATAACCTTCCTGACGTAAATCATTATCACGTGAAAATAACAATCAATAGGTATGATGATGAAAGAAGATCAGAAAAATAAAATACCCGAAGACATTCTGAAACAGCTATTATCCGTTGATCCGGAAAGCGTTTATGCCAGTGGTTACGCCTCATGGCAGGAGGGGGATTATTCGCGCGCCGTAATCGATTTTAGTTGGCTGGTGATGGCCCAGCCATGGAGTTGGCGTGCCCATATTGCATTGGCTGGCACCTGGATGATGCTTAAAGAATACACGACAGCCATTAATTTCTATGGACATGCCTTGATGCTGGATGCCAGCCATCCAGAACCGGTTTACCAAACGGGCGTCTGTCTCAAAATGATGGGGGAACCCGGGTTGGCGAGAGAGGCTTTTCAAACCGCAATCAAGATGAGTTATGCGGATGCCTCATGGAGTGAGATTCGCCAGAATGCGCAAATAATGGTTGATACTCTTATTGCTTAAATAACAGAACGAAATATGAAAATTCATATTCCGTCAGCGGCAAGCAATATAGTCGATGGTAATAGTCCTCCTTCCGATATACAAGCGAAGGAGGCATCGTTTCCTCCCCCTGAAATTCCAGCCCCTGGCACCCCCGCAGCCCCTGTGCTGCTTACGCCTGAACAAATAAGGCAGCAGAGGGATTATGCTATACATTTTATGCAATACACTATTCGTGCGCTGGGCGCGACAGTCGTGTTTGGATTATCGGTTGCTGCAGCGGTAATTTCTGGCGGGGCAGGATTACCCATTGCTATTCTTGCGGGGGCGGCGCTCGTGATTGCTATTGGGGATGCTTGCTGTGCGTATCATAATTATCAATTGATATGTCAGCAAAAGGAGCCGTTACAAACCGCCAGTGATAGCGTTGCTCTTGTGGTCAGTGCGCTGGCCTTAAAATGTGGGGCAAGTCTTAACTGCGCTAACACCCTTGCTAATTGTCTTTCTTTATTAATACGTTCAGGAATCGCTATTTCTTCGTTGGTTATACAACTACAGTTTCCACTGCCCGCCGCTGAAAATATAGCGGCCTCTTTGGACATGGGGAGTGTAATTACCTCCGTTAGCCTGACGGCGATAGGTGCGGTACTGGATTATTGCCTTGCCCGCCCCTCTGGCGACGATCAGGAAAATTCTGTTGATGAACTTTATGCCGATCCCAGTGCGTTATTGGCGGAACAAATGGCATCGCTCTGCCAATCTGCTACTACACCTGCATTAATAGACAGTTCTGGTCATACATCTCAGGGAGAACCATGAAACCTGTTAGCCCAAATGCTCAGGTAGCAGGGCAACGTCCTGTTAACGCGCCTGAGGAATCACCTCCATGTCCCTCATTGCCACATCCGGAAACCAATATGGAGAGTGGTAGAATAGGTCCTCAACAAGGAAATGAGCGGTTATTGGCCGGACTTGCGAAACGAGTGATAGAGTGTTTTCCAAAAGAAATTTTTAGTTGGCAAACGGTCATTTTGGGCGGACAGATTTTATGCTGTTCCGCTGGAATAGCATTAACAGTGCTAAGTGGTGGAGGCGCACCGCTCTTAGCCCTGGCGGGAATTGGCCTTGCTATTGCCATCGCGGATGTCGCCTGTCTTATCTACCATCATAAACATCATTTACCTATGGCTCACGACAGTATAGGCAATGCCGTTTTTTATATTGCTAATTGTTTCGCCAATCAACGCAAAAGTATGGCGATTGCTAAAGCCGTCTCCCTGGGCGGTAGATTAGTCTTAACCGCGACGGTAATGACGCATTCATACTGGAGTGGTAGTTTGGGACTACAGCCTCATTTATTAGAGCGTCTTAATGATATTACCTACGGACTAATGGGTTTTACTCGCTTCGGTATGGATGGGATGGCAATGACCGGTATGCAGGTCAGCAGCCCATTATATCGTTTGCTGGCTCAGGTGACGCCAGAACAACGTGCGCCGGAGTAATCGTTTCAGGTATATACCGGATGTTCATTGCTTTCTAAATTTTGCTATGTTGCCAGTATCCTTACGATGTATTTATTTTAAGGAAAAGCATTATGGATATTGCACAATTAGTGGATATGCTCTCCCACATGGCGCACCAGGCAGGGCAGGCTATTAATGACAAAATGAATGGTAATGATTTGCTAAACCCAGAATCGATGATTAAAGCGCAATTTGCCTTACAGCAGTATTCTACATTTATTAATTACGAAAGTTCACTGATCAAAATGATCAAGGATATGCTTAGTGGAATCATTGCTAAAATCTGAAGTTATTAGCGACGATGTTCGACGGTTGTTGCTGGAAATCATGTTTGCGGGCGTTAACCATAGCCTGATTTCCCAGGTACATGCGATGTTACCAGCGCTAACGGTTATTGTTCCGGATAAAAAATTACAGTTGGTATGTCTGGCATTATTGTTGGCGGGTTTAAATGAGCCGCTAAAAGCCGCAAAAATTTTATCGGATATTGATTTGCCAGAGGCTATGGCGCTGCGCCTGTTATTTCCTGCACCAAATGAGGGATTTGAAAATTGAATATTTCTGATATGAGCGTAGTGCCTGTAAGCACTCAATCTTATGTAAAGTCCTCTGCAGAACCGAGCCAGGAGCAAATTAATTTTTTTGAACAATTGCTGAAAGATGATGCATCCACCAGTAACGCCAGTGCTTTATTACCGCAGGTTATGTTGACCAGTCAAATGGATTATATGCAGTTAACGGTAGGCGTCGATTATCTTGCCAGAATATCAGGCGCAGCATCGCAAGCGCTTAATAAGCTGGATAGCATGACATGAAGGTTCAGCGTATAGTATTTCTTACTGTCCTTACGTTCTTTCTTACGGCATGTGATGTGGATCTTTATCGCTCATTGCCAGAAGATGAGGCGAATCAAATGCTGGCATTACTTATGCAGCATCATATTGATGCGGAAAAAAAACAGGAAGAGGATGGTGTAACCTTACGTGTCGAGCAGTCGCAGTTTATTAATGCGGTTGAGCTACTTAGACTTAACGGTTATCCGCATCGGCAGTTTACAACGGCGGATAAGATGTTTCCGGCTAATCAGTTAGTGGTATCCCCCCTGGAAGAACAGCAGAAGATTAATTTTTTAAAAGAACAAAGAATTGAAGGAATGCTGAGTCAGATGGAGGGCGTAATTAATGCAAAAGTGACCATTGCGCTACCGACTTATGATGAGGGAAGTAACGCTTCTCCGAGCTCAGTTGCCGTATTTATAAAATATTCACCTCAGGTCAATATGGAGGCCTTTCGGGTAAAAATTAAAGATTTAATAGAGATGTCAATCCCTGGGTTGCAATACAGTAAGATTAGTATCTTGATGCAGCCTGCTGAATTCAGAATGGTACCTGACGTACCCGCGAGGCAAACATTCTGGATTATGGACGTGATCAACGCCAATAAAGGGAAGGTGGTGAAGTGGTTGATGAAATACCCTTATCAGTTGATGTTATCGTTGACAGGACTGTTATTAGGAGTGGGTATCCTGATCGGCTATTTTTGCCTGAGACGCCGTTTTTGAGCCGACCTGATCCCGAGGTGTTGCAACTTTATCGTTATTTCTGGCAACCTGCTCGTTACGCTGTACCGGAATGGCTGGATAAGCTGGGTTTTCATCCTTCAAACTGCTGGCGTTATGGCGATCGGCCCGAGTTGGATCGTCTTCTTGACAGAGCGTTAAATAGACTAAGAGGAAGCTCTGTTATTCCAGCCTGTTTAAATGACAGGCAAAAACGGCAGGTTCGTCTTGCGCCGCGTATATCGGCATTTGCCTTTGGGCTGGGATTATTCAAACTCAGGTGTAGTGACTATTTTATGCTACCAGAGTATCGGCAATTGCTTCTACAGTGGTTTAGCGAGGATGAGATCTGGCAGCTATATGGTTGGTTGGGGCAAAAAGATGGCAAATTACTTCCTCCGCAAGTGATGCAACAAACTGCATTGCAGATCGGTACCGCCATTCTTAATCGGGAAGCGCATGATGATGCGGTTTTACATGCGCTATTAGTATTATTACCCCCTCCGCAGCGTATACTTTGGCCGAAGACTTCTCTTACCGAGATTATCTTCATGGAGCATTTGCTATGAGTTTTACTTCACTTCCTCTGACGGAAATTAACCATAAGCTACCCGCTCGAAATATTATTGAGTCACCGTGGATAACATTACAATTAACTTTATTTGCACAAGAGCAACAAGCTAAGAGAGTTTCACATGCTATTGTGAGCTCCGCTTACCGTAAGGCTGAAAAAATCATCCGAGACGCCTATCGTTATCAGCGTGAACAGAAAGTTGAGCAGCAACAAGAACTAGCGTGGTTGCGTAAAAATACGCTGGAAAAAATGGAAGTGGAATGGCTGGAACAGCATGTAAAACATTTACAAGAAGATGAAAATCAATTTCGTTCATTGGTCGATCAAGCAGCGCATCATATTAAAAATAGTATAGAACAGGTTCTGTTGGCCTGGTTCGACCAACAGTCGGTAGACAGTGTTATGTGCCATCGTCTGGCACGCCAGGCCACGGCTATGGCGGAAGAGGGAGCGCTTTATTTGCGTATTCATCCTGAAAAAGAGGCATTGATGCGTGAAACTTTTGGCAAGCGGTTTACGTTGATTATCGAGCCTGGTTTCTCTCCCGATCAGGCTGAACTTTCCTCAACACGATATGCCGTTGAATTTTCACTTTCTCGTCATTTCAACGCGTTACTGAAATGGTTACGTAATGGTGAAGATAAAAGAGGTAGCGATGAATATTAAAATTAATGAGATAAAAATGACGCCCCCTACAGCATTTACCCCTGGCCAGGTTATAGAGGAACAAGAGGTTATTTCGCCTTCAATGTTAGCTCTCCAGGAGTTACAGGAAACGACGGGGGCAGCGCTCTATGAGACGATGGAAGAAATAGGAATGGCGCTGAGTGGTAAACTGCGCGAAAGTTATAAATTCACGGATGCTGAGAAACTGGAGCGCAGACAGCAGGCTTTGCTGCGTTTGATAAAACAAATACAGGAGGATAATGGAGCAACGTTGCGTCCGCTTACCGAAGAGAATAGTGATCCTGATTTACAGGATGCGTATCAAATTATCGCTCTTGCAATGGCGCTTACTGCCGGCGGGTTGTCAAAAAAGAAAAAACGCGATTTGCAATCGCAACTGGATACGCTTACAGCGGAGGAGGGGTGGGAACTTGCCGTTTTTAGTTTACTGGAGCTTGGCGAAGTGGATACCGCTACGCTGTCCTCGCTGAAGCGTTTTATGCAACAGGCGATAGACAACGATGAAATGCCCTTATCGCAGTGGTTCAGACGCGTGGCAGACTGGCCGGATCGCTGTGAACGGGTCCGTATTTTGCTAAGAGCAATAGCCTTTGAACTTAGCATATGCATCGAACCCTCGGAGCAAAGTCGTTTGGCCGCAGCATTAGTACGTTTGCGTCGTTTGTTGTTATTCCTTGGCCTTGAAAAAGAGTGCCAGCGTGAGGAGTGGATTTGCCAGTTGCCGCCTAATACATTACTGCCGCTACTACTCGATATTATTTGTGAGCGCTGGCTTTTCAGTGATTGGTTGCTTGATAGACTTACCGCTATAGTTTCTTCATCGAAGATGTTCAATCGGTTACTCCAACAACTTGATGCGCAGTTTATGCTGATACCTGATAACTGTTTTAACGACGAAGATCAACGTGAACAAATTCTCGAAACGCTTCGTGAAGTAAAGGTAAATCAGGTTTTATTCTGATACCTGGCTTTCAATATTTAGGTAAATTGGCGTTCTGGCTCATCATGAGGCGGCAGGATGGATTGGGATCTTATTACTGAACGTAATATTCAGCTTTTTATTCAATTAGCAGGATTGGCTGAACGTCCTTTAGCAACCAATATGTTCTGGCGGCAAGGACAATATGAAACCTATCTAAACTATCATAACGGTCGTATTCACTTATGTCAGATACTCAAGCAAACCTTCTTAGACGAAGATCTGCTTTTTAAAGCCTTAACTCACTGGAAACCTGCAGCGTTCCAGGGTATTCCTCAACGATTATTTTTGTTGCGCGATGGGCTTGCAATGAGCTGTTCTCCTCCTCTTTCCAGCTCCGCCGAGCTCTGGTTACGATTACATCATCGACAAATAAAATTTCTGGAGTCGCAATGCGTTCATGGTTAGGTGAGGGAATCAGGGCGCAACAGTGGCTCAGTGTATGCGCGGGTCGGCAGGATATGGTTCTGGCGACAGTGTTATTAATCGCTATTGTGATGATGCTGTTACCTTTACCGACCTGGATGGTTGATATCCTGATTACTATCAACCTTATGTTTTCAGTGATCCTGCTCTTAATTGCTATTTATCTTAGTGACCCTCTCGATTTATCGGTATTTCCGTCTTTATTACTTATTACCACATTATATCGTTTGTCACTCACAATCAGCACATCACGGCTGGTACTGTTACAACATAATGCCGGTAATATTGTGGATGCCTTCGGTAAGTTTGTCGTAGGAGGAAATCTCACCGTTGGGTTGGTCGTATTTACCATCATTACTATCGTGCAGTTTATTGTCATTACAAAAGGTATCGAGAGGGTGGCGGAAGTTAGCGCACGTTTCTCGCTTGATGGGATGCCAGGCAAACAAATGAGTATCGATGGCGATTTGCGTGCCGGAGTTATCGATGCAGACCATGCCCGTACATTAAGACAGCACGTCCAGCAGGAAAGCCGCTTTCTCGGTGCGATGGACGGTGCGATGAAATTTGTTAAAGGCGATACGATTGCCGGTATTATTGTTGTTCTGGTGAACATTATCGGCGGTATCATTATCGCTATCGTGCAATATGATATGTCGATGAGTGAGGCTGTTCACACTTATAGCGTACTGTCAATCGGAGATGGTTTATGTGGGCAAATTCCATCGCTGCTGATTTCCCTTAGCGCGGGAATTATTGTCACCCGTGTTCCGGGTGAGAAACGCCAGAACCTGGCGACAGAGTTGAGTTCTCAAATTGCCAGACAACCTCAGTCGCTCATATTAACCGCTGTGGTTTTAATGCTCCTCGCTTTAATTCCTGGCTTTCCTTTTATCACTCTCGCTTTCTTTTCAGCGTTGTTAGCATTGCCAATTATCCTCATTCGCCGCAAAAAGTCTGTGGTTTCCGCAAATGGCGTCGAAGCACCGGAAAAAGATAGTATGGTTCCCGGCGCATGTCCTCTAATCTTACGTCTTACCCCGACGTTACATTCTGCCGACCTGATTCGTGATATTGACGCCATGAGATGGTTTTTATTTGAGGATACCGGCGTCCCTCTCCCTGAGGTGAATATTGAAGTTTTGCCTGAACCCACCGAAAAATTGACGGTACTGCTATATCAGGAACCCGTATTTAGTTTATCTATCCCCGCCCAGGCGGATTATTTATTGATAGGCGCGGACGCTAGTGTGGTGGGTGACAGCCAGACGTTACCGAACGGGATGGGGCAGATCTGTTGGCTTACAAAAGAGATGGCCCATAAGGCGCAAGGTTTTGGACTGGACGTTTTCGCGGGCAGCCAACGTATCTCTGCCTTATTAAAATGTGTCCTGCTTCGCCATATGGGAGAGTTTATTGGTGTTCAGGAAACGCGTTATCTAATGAATGCGATGGAAAAAAACTACTCTGAGCTGGTGAAAGAGCTTCAGCGCCAGTTACCCATTAATAAAATCGCTGAAACTTTGCAGCGGCTTGTATCAGAACGGGTTTCTATTAGAGATTTACGTCTTATTTTCGGCACCTTAATTGACTGGGCGCCACGTGAAAAAGATGTCCTGATGTTGACAGAATATGTCCGTATCGCGCTTCGCCGTCATATTCTGCGTCGTCTTAATCCGGAAGGAAAACCGCTGCCGATTTTGCGGATCGGCGAAGGTATTGAGAACCTCGTGCGTGAATCCATTCGCCAGACGGCAATGGGGACCTATACTGCGCTGTCGTCTCGTCATAAGACGCAGATCCTGCAACTTATCGAGCAGGCGCTGAAGCAGTCAACCAAATTATTCATTGTCACTTCTGTCGACACCCGACGTTTCTTGCGAAAAATTACAGAAGCCACCTTGTTCGACGTACCGATTTTGTCATGGCAGGAATTAGGAGAGGAGAGCCTTATACAAGTGGTAGAAAGTATTGACCTTAGCGAAGAGGAGTTGGCGGACAATGAAGAATGAATTGATGCAACGTCTGAGGCTGAAATATCCGCCCCCCGATGGTTATTGTCGATGGGGCCGAATTCAGGATGTCAGCGCAACGTTGTTAAATGCGTGGTTGCCTGGGGTATTTATGGGCGAGTTGTGCTGTATAAAGCCTGGGGAAGAACTTGCTGAAGTCGTGGGGATTAATGGCAGCAAAGCTTTGCTATCTCCTTTTACGAGTACTATCGGGCTTCACTGCGGGCAGCAAGTGATGGCCTTAAGGCGACGCCATCAGGTTCCCGTGGGCGAAGCGTTATTAGGGCGAGTCATTGATGGATTTGGTCGTCCCCTTGATGGCCGCGAACTGCCCGACGTCTGCTGGAAAGACTATGATGCAATGCCTCCTCCCGCAATGGTTCGACAGCCTATCACTCAACCATTAATGACGGGGATTCGCGCTATTGATAGCGTTGCGACCTGTGGCGAAGGGCAACGAGTGGGTATTTTTTCTGCTCCTGGCGTGGGGAAAAGCACGCTTCTGGCGATGCTGTGTAATGCGCCAGACGCAGACAGCAATGTTCTGGTGTTAATTGGTGAACGTGGACGAGAAGTCCGCGAGTTCATCGATTTTACATTGTCTGAAGAGACCCGAAAACGTTGTGTCATTGTTGTCGCAACCTCTGACAGACCCGCCTTAGAGCGCGTGAGGGCGCTGTTTGTGGCCACCACGATAGCAGAATTTTTTCGCGATAATGGAAAGCGAGTCGTCTTGCTTGTCGACTCACTGACGCGTTATGCCAGGGCCGCACGGGAAATCGCTCTGGCCGCCGGAGAGACCGCGGTTTCTGGAGAATATCCGCCAGGCGTATTTAGTGCATTGCCACGACTTTTAGAACGTACAGGAATGGGAGAAAAAGGCAGTATTACCGCATTTTATACGGTACTGGTGGAAGGCGATGATATGAATGAGCCGTTGGCGGATGAAGTCCGTTCACTGCTTGACGGACATATTGTGCTATCCCGGCGGCTTGCAGAGAGGGGGCATTATCCTGCCATTGACGTGTTGGCAACGCTCAGCCGCGTTTTTCCAGTCGTTACCAGCCATGAGCATCGTCAACTGGCGGCGATATTGCGACGGTGCCTGGCGCTTTACCAGGAGGTTGAACTGTTAATACGCATTGGGGAATACCAGCGAGGAGTTGATACTGATACTGACAAAGCCATTGATACCTATCCGGATATTTGCACATTTTTGCGACAAAGTAAGGATGAAGTATGCGGACCCGAGCTACTCATAGAAAAATTACACCAAATACTCACCGAGTGATCATGGAAACTTTGCTGGAGATAATCGCGCGGCGTGAAAAGCAATTACGCGGCAAGCTTACCGTACTTGATCAGCAGCAACAGGCGATTATTACGGAACAGCAGATTTGCCAGACGCGCGCTTTAGCAGTGTCTGCCAGACTGAAAGAATTAATGGGCTGGCAAGGTACGTTATCTTGTCATTTATTGTTGGATAAGAAACAACAAATGGCCGGGTTATTCACTCAGGCGCAGAGCTTTTTGACGCAACGGCAGCAGTTAGAGAATCAGTATCAGCAGCTTGTCTCCCGGCGAAGCGAATTACAGAAGAATTTTAATGCGCTTATGAAAAAGAAAGAAAAAATTACTATGGTATTAAGCGATGCGTATTACCAAAGTTGAGGGAAGTCTTGGGTTGCCATGCCAGTCTTATCAGGATGATAACGAGGCGGAGGCGGAACGTATGGACTTTGAACAACTCATGCACCAGGCATTACCCATTGGTGAGAATAATCCTCCTGTAGCATTGAACAAGAACGTGGTTTTCACGCAACGTTATCGTGTTAGTGGTGGTTATCTTGACGGTGTAGAGTGTGAAGTATGTGAATCAGGGGGGCTAATCCAGTTAAGAGTCAATGTCCCTCATCATGAAATTTACCGTTCGATGAAAGCGCTAAAGCAGTGGCTGGAGTCTCAGTTGTTGCATATGGGGTATATAATTTCCCTGGAGATATTCTATGTTAAGAATAGCGAATGAAGAGCGTCCGTGGATGGAGATGCTTCCAACGCAAGGCGCTACCATTGGTGAGCTGACATTGAGTATGCAACAATATCCAGTACAGCAAGGGACATTATTTACCATACATTATCATAATGAGCTGGGTAGGGTGTGGATTGCAGAACAATGCTGGCAGCGCTGGTGTGAAGGGTTAATTGGCACCGCTAATCGATCGGTTATCGATCCTGAATTGCTATACGGAATAGCTGAATGGGGGCTGGCGCCGTTATTGCAAGCCAGTGATGCCACCCTCTGTCAGAACGAACCGCCAACATCCTGCAGTAATCTACCACATCAGCTAGCGTTGCATATTAAATGGACAGTTGAAGAACATGAGTTCCATAGCATTATTTTTACATGGCCAACGGGTTTTCTGCGCAATATAGTCGGAGAGCTTTCTGCTGAGCGTCAACAGATTTATCCTGCCCCTCCTGTGGTAGTCCCTGTATATTCAGGTTGGTGCCAGCTTACATTAATCGAACTTGAGTCTATCGAAATCGGCATGGGCGTTCGGATTCATTGCTTCGGCGACATCAGACTCGGTTTTTTTGCTATTCAACTACCTGGGGGAATCTACGCAAGGGTGTTGCTGACAGAGGATAACACGATGAAATTTGACGAATTAGTCCAGGATATCGAAACGCTACTTGCGTCAGGGAGTCCAATGTCAAAGAGTGACGGAACGTCTTCAGTCGAACTTGAGCAGATACCACAACAGGTGCTCTTTGAGGTCGGACGTGCGAGTCTGGAAATTGGACAATTACGACAACTTAAAACGGGGGACGTTTTGCCTGTAGGGGGATGTTTTGCGCCAGAGGTGACGATAAGAGTAAATGACCGTATTATTGGGCAAGGTGAGTTGATTGCCTGTGGTAATGAATTTATGGTGCGTATTACACGTTGGTATCTTTCCAAAAATACAGCGTAAACCTGATAACAAAAATAATATGCGAACAATATAATAGCGTTCCAGGTCGTGTCATGAGAGATACAGTATGTCTTTACCCGATTCGCCTTTGCAACTGATTGGTATATTGTTTCTGCTTTCAATACTGCCTCTCATTATCGTCATGGGAACTTCTTTCCTTAAACTGGCGGTGGTATTTTCGATTTTACGAAATGCTCTGGGTATTCAACAAGTTCCCCCAAATATCGCACTGTATGGCCTTGCGCTTGTACTTTCCTTATTCATTATGGGACCGACGCTATTAGCTGTAAAAGAGCGCTGGCATCCGGTTCAGGTTGCTGGCGCTCCTTTCTGGACGTCTGAGTGGGACAGTAAAGCATTAGCGCCTTATCGACAGTTTTTGCAAAAAAACTCTGAAGAGAAGGAAGCCAATTATTTTCGGAATTTGATAAAACGAACCTGGCCTGAAGACATCAAAAGAAAGATAAAACCTGATTCTTTGCTCATATTAATTCCGGCATTTACGGTGAGTCAGTTAACGCAGGCATTTCGGATTGGATTACTTATTTATCTTCCCTTTCTGGCTATTGACCTGCTTATTTCAAATATACTGCTGGCTATGGGGATGATGATGGTGTCGCCGATGACCATTTCATTACCGTTTAAGCTGCTAATATTTTTACTGGCAGGCGGTTGGGATCTGACACTGGCGCAATTGGTACAGAGCTTTTCATGAATGATTCTGAATTGACGCAATTTGTAACGCAACTTTTATGGATCGTCCTTTTTACGTCTATGCCGGTAGTGTTGGTGGCATCGGTAGTTGGTGTCATCGTAAGCCTTGTTCAGGCCTTGACTCAAATACAGGACCAAACGCTACAGTTTATGATTAAATTATTGGCAATTGCAATAACCTTAATGGTCAGCTACCCATGGCTTAGCGGTATCCTGTTGAATTATACCCGGCAGATAATGTTACGAATTGGAGAGCATGGTTGAATGGCACAACAGGTAAATGAGTGGCTTATTGCATTGGCTGTGGCTTTTATTCGACCATTGAGCCTTTCTTTATTACTTCCCTTATTAAAAAGTGGCAGTTTAGGGGCCGCACTTTTACGTAATGGCGTGCTTATGTCACTTACCTTTCCGATATTACCAATCATTTACCAGCAGAAGATTATGATGCATATTGGTAAAGATTACAGTTGGTTAGGGTTAGTCACTGGAGAGGTGATTATTGGTTTTTTAATTGGGTTTTGTGCGGCGGTTCCCTTTTGGGCCGTTGATATGGCGGGGTTTCTGCTTGATACTTTACGTGGCGCGACAATGGGTACGATATTCAATTCTACAATGGAAGCTGAAACCTCACTTTTTGGCTTGCTTTTCAGCCAGTTTTTGTGTGTTATTTTCTTTATAAGCGGCGGCATGGAGTTTATATTAAATATTCTGTATGAGTCATATCAATATTTACCACCAGGGCGTACTTTATTATTTGACCGGCAATTTTTAAAATATATCCAGGCAGAGTGGAGAACGCTTTATCAATTATGCATCAGCTTCTCTCTTCCTGCCATAATATGTATGGTATTAGCCGATCTGGCTTTAGGTCTTTTAAATCGGTCGGCACAACAATTGAATGTGTTTTTCTTCTCAATGCCGCTCAAAAGTATATTGGTTCTACTGACGCTCCTGATCTCATTCCCTTATGCTCTTCATCACTATTTGGTTGAAAGTGATAAATTTTATATTTATCTAAAAGACTGGTTTCCATCTGTATGAGCGAGAAAACAGAACAGCCTACAGAAAAGAAATTACGTGATGGCCGTAAGGAAGGGCAGGTTGTCAAAAGTATTGAAATAACATCATTATTTCAGCTGATTGCGCTTTATTTGTATTTTCATTTCTTTACTGAAAAGATGATTTTGATACTGATTGAGTCAATAACTTTCACATTACAATTAGTAAATAAACCATTTTCTTATGCATTAACGCAATTGAGTCATGCTTTAATAGAGTCATTGACTTCTGCACTGCTGTTTCTGGGCGCTGGGGTAATAGTTGCTACTGTGGGTAGCGTGTTTCTTCAGGTGGGGGTGGTTATTGCCAGCAAGGCCATTGGTTTTAAAAGCGAGCACATAAATCCGGTAAGTAATTTTAAGCAGATATTCTCTTTACATAGCGTAGTAGAATTATGTAAATCCAGCCTGAAAGTTATCATGTTATCTCTTATCTTTGCCTTTTTCTTTTATTATTATGCCAGTACTTTTCGGGCGCTACCGTACTGTGGGTTAGTCTGTGGTCTGCTTGTGGTTTCTTCTTTAATAAAATGGTTATGGGTAGGGGTAATGGCTTTTTATATCGTCGTTGGCATACTGGACTATTCTTTTCAATATTATAAGATTAGAAAAGATCTAAAAATGAGTAAAGATGACGTAAAACAGGAGCATAAAGATCTGGAGGGCGATCCTCAAATGAAGACACGGCGTCGGGAAATGCAGAGTGAAATACAGAGTGGGAGTTTAGCTCAATCTGTTAAACAATCTGTTGCGGTAGTGCGTAATCCAACGCATATTGCGGTTTGTCTCGGCTATCATCCCACCGATATGCCAATACCACGCGTTCTGGAAAAAGGCAGTGATGCTCAAGCTAACTATATCGTTAACATCGCTGAACGCAACTGCATCCCCGTTGTTGAAAATGTTGAGCTGGCCCGCTCATTATTTTTTGAAGTGGAACGCGGAGATAAAATTCCTGAAACGTTATTTGAACCCGTTGCAGCCTTGTTACGTATGGTGATGAAGATAGATTATGCGCATTCTACCGAAACACCATAAATGCCTTTGGTATGCTTCTTCAGGCCACTGCGAAGGTTAAGAGGGGTAATACAGTATAGAGCAGCGCTTGACGATAAAGATGAGAGACTGAAAATAATCGCTTTTAGCTTGGCACAAGCACCAGATAGCGTATTTTAAAATTAAACAAGATAATGGATTGGTGCGTCTGAATGGACTCGAACCATCGACCCCCACCATGTCAAGGTGGTGCTCTAACCAACTGAGCTACAGACGCATTAAAATGATGGTGCGTTCAATTGGACTCGAACCAACGACCCCCACCATGTCAAGGTGGTGCTCTAACCAACTGAGCTATGAACGCAACGTTGTAGGTGACAACGGGGACGAATATTAGCGTCACAACTGCAATGAGGCAAGAGGGAAATCGCAATTTTCTTCCTGAAATCACCTGATTGCGGTGGAAATATGCAACATGTCGAGAAAATAGCCGCCATGCGACGGCTATCGTCGTATTATCGCGCAGCGCGCTGCAAAATGATGGCGGACGGCTGACGTTGTAGATAGCGCATCCGTAGCATCATTAACACCGCCGCCGAGGTCAGGCCGATGATGAACCCCATCCAGAAGCCTGCCGGTCCCATACGATCCACCACCAGATCCGTTAACGCCAGGATATAACCGCTGGGTAAACCTAACACCCAGTAGGCGGTAAAGGTGATAAAAAAGATGGAACGCGTATCTTTATAACCGCGCAGAATACCGCTGCCGATAACCTGTATAGAGTCGGAAATCTGGTAAACCGCAGCGAGCAGCATTAATTGCGCGGCAAGCGCCACGACCTCAGGGTTGTCATTGTAGAGCAAAGCAATATGCTTACGCAGAGTCACGGTAAAGATCGCGGTAACCACAGCCATACAAATGCCAACGCCTAAACCGGTACGCGCTGCGGTTTGCGCATCCAGCGTTGAGCCCTGGCCCAGACGATAACCCACTCGAATCGTTACCGCCGCAGCCAGCGACATCGGCAGCACGAACATCAGCGAGCTAAAGTTAAGCGCAATCTGATGACCCGCGACATCCACAATACCTAATGGCGAAACCAGCAGCGCAACGACCGCAAACAACGTCACTTCAAAGAACAGCGCCAGCGCAATCGGCAACCCTAGTTGAATCAGGCGCTTCATGACGACGCTATCAGGTTTGCCAAAGCCTGTTTCATTACGAATATCACGCATTGAACGCGCGTGTTTAATGTAAGAAAGCATGGCGATAAACATCACCCAATAGACCGCTGCGGTCGCAACGCCGCAGCCGATACCGCCAAGTTCAGGCATACCAAAATGGCCATAGATAAAAATATAGTTCACCGGAATATTCACCAGCAGGCCCAAAAATCCCATCACCATACCCGGTTTGGTTTTGGCCAGACCTTCGCACTGGTTTCGCGCTACCTGAAAGAAAAGGTATCCTGGCGCGCCCCACAGCAGCGCGCGAAGATAACCCACGGCTTTATCGGCCAGCGCCGGATCAATATTATGCATGGAGCGGATAATGTATCCGGCATTCCACAAGACGATCATCACCAGCACGGAGACAAAGCCCGCCAGCCAGAACCCTTGTCGAACCTGATGCGCGATACGCTCACGGCGGCCGGAGCCATTGAGTTGCGCAATCACAGGCGTCAAGGCCAGCAGTAAGCCGTGACCAAACAAAATGGCGGGAAGCCAGATAGAGGTGCCGATAGCGACGGCAGCCATGTCCGTAGCGCTATAGCCTCCCGCCATGACGGTATCGACGAATCCCATTGCGGTCTGTGCCACTTGATCAAGGATCACCGGTATCGCTAACGCTAATAACTGACGCGCTTCACTGGTATACTTCTGCACGTATTCACCTTTTATTTTGTTGTTATATGAAAGACTAAAAAGCCGCCGTAGTGGCAGCCAAAAGAAATAGCAGGGGAAATTTCAGTCTATTGTAGCGGGGTATTACTATTTCTCCAGCGAAAAAACAGTTGTTAACGGCGCATTGCTGGCAAGCTGTTTTTCCACCTGCTATTGTGCTGAACAGTTCTGCTTTTATTTATTTCAGGAGTTGAAGATATGTTTACGGGGATCGTACAGGGTACCGCGAAACTGGTATCGATTGATGAAAAACCCAACTTTCGCACCCATGTGGTGACGTTACCGGACTACATGCTGGAGGGGCTGGAGACGGGGGCGTCGGTAGCGCATAACGGATGCTGTTTGACGGTGACTGAAATAAACGGCAATCAGATAAGTTTTGATCTGATGAAAGAAACGTTGCGCATCACCAATCTGGGCGCGTTGAGGGTAGGTGATGAGGTCAACGTAGAGCGCGCCGCCAAATTCAGCGATGAAATCGGTGGACATCTGATGTCGGGGCATATTATTACGACGGCGGAGATCGCGAAAATCCTGACCTCCGAAAATAACCATCAGGTGTGGTTTAAAGTGCAGGATGCGTCCCTGATGAAGTATATCCTGTACAAAGGCTTTATCGGCGTCGACGGCATCAGTTTGACCGTCGGCGAGGTAACGCCAACGCGCTTCTGCGTGCATCTCATTCCGGAAACGCTGGAGCGTACTACGCTTGGCAGAAAAAAACTGGGTGAGCGTGTGAATATCGAGATCGATCCGCAAACGCAGGCGGTTGTCGATACCGTAGAACGCGTACTGGCTGCGCGAGAAAATGCGGTCAGAAA
Organism: Salmonella sp. NW1250; assembly: GCF_051812965.1. Taxonomy (NCBI): domain Bacteria; kingdom Pseudomonadati; phylum Pseudomonadota; class Gammaproteobacteria; order Enterobacterales; family Enterobacteriaceae; genus Salmonella; species Salmonella sp. NW1250. The sequence goes on from NZ_JAMNDD010000001.1 coordinate 277,536, forward strand.
TCAGGCCGACATTGGCTAACGGAAAATAAGATTCCCCCGCATGAAATGCGGGGGCGATGATTAGCGAGGAACGCGCAGACCGTTTTCAACGCCGCGCGTAAATACCACCTGCCAAAGCTGGATATCACGTGCGCGAAACGCACCCGCGCAGGCATTGAGATAATAGCTGAACATACGTTTAAAGCGCTCGTTATAATTGCCCGCAATCTCTGGCCAGGCATTGATAAAGCGCTCATGCCACGCCATCAGAGTCGTGTCATAGTCGGCGCCAAAGTTATGCCAGTCTTCCATTACAAAGTGTGATTCGCTGGCCTCGGCGATTTGACGAACAGACGGCAAACAACCGTTGGGGAAAATATACTTATTGATCCACGGATCGACATTATGATCGGTTTTTTTAGAACCAATAGTATGGAGCAGGAAAAGACCATCCGGTTTTAAATTCCTGTCAACGACCTCAAAATAGGTGTTGTAGTTTTTTGGCCCGACATGTTCGAACATACCGACGGAGACGATTCGGTCAAACTGATCGTTAAGGTCGCGATAATCTTCGAGGAGAATGGAGACATCCAGACCTTCGCAACGCGTCTGCGCCATTTTTTGTTGTTCAGCGGAGATCGTTACGCCCACCACGCTAACGCCATAATGGGTCGCCATATATTGCGACAGGCCGCCCCAGCCGCAGCCGATATCCAGCACACGCATCCCCGGTTGTAGCTGTAGCTTTTCGCAAATCAATTTCAGCTTGGCTTGCTGTGCCGCTTCCAGCGTATCGGCATCTTTCCAGTAGGCGCAAGAATATTGCATATAGGGATCGAGCATACGGGAAAAAAGGTCATTACCAAGATCGTAATGTTCCTTGCCGACAATCCAGGCGCGTTTTTTACTTTGTAGATTAATCAGACGCGCGCCGAGGATACGGAGCGTATCTTTAACATGGTGGGGGAGTTGATTTTCAAGACCGGCACGTAAGACTTTGCTGAAGAAAATATCCAGACGCTCGCATTCCCACCAGCCATCCATGTAACTCTCACCTAACCCCAACGATCCTTCCTGAAGGACGCGTTTAAAAAAATCGGGATTCTTAACACGAATGTCAGACGGGGCGGAACCATTAATTGTAATATCCGCGCGACTTAACAATTCGTTGGCGATTCGGTACCAGTTATCATCCGGTACGCTGACTTCTTCTATACACGATGAACTCATAGTTTCTCCATCACTGGACGGTGATCAGAACCTTAAAACAGCGTAGACGCTTTTTTGGCTTTGTGAGAAATCCCACGGGCAATTCCGTGAGCCAGTTATCCGACGTAGAACAGAGGAAGGGAGGAACCCTTGCCGAAAAGGCCATCCATGGTGAATCGGGAACGCTCCGGTTCCCGTTAATGCCTAATAATTATCGTAATATAAACAACCGTGAATCAGTATAGGCCGCAATTTTTGATGATTCAACCGAAAATTGTTAGCGTGCTAATTACCAGCGGTTAACAAGCTTTTAGTGAGACTTGTCGTGGGCGACATTGGCATGAGGAAACCCAGTCTCAGCGCACTCTGCATGAGACTGCATTTTATAGCCTAACGCCGCCAGAACAACGGTAGAGAGCATTACGCTGGTGGTGGTCAGTAGCGGCGTGCTGATGAGCCATGAAACCACCAGGCTTGCCAGGAAACATAACCCCAGCTGCAGCGTATTTTGTAGCGCCGCAGCGCGCCCCGTGGCTTGAGGGAAAGGGCGTAACGCTTGCGCGACGACGATAGGGTAGATGGCGCCATTAGCAATCGCCATTACGCAGAAAGGAATCAGGATCTCCACCAGTGAGGTATTATTCAGAAGGCCCGCTCCCCAGGTGGCGATAACGCTCAGCGCGTACAGCCCTAATAGCCACGGAAGCAATTGGTAGCCCTGCCATTTTTGTAGCGCCGCGCGGCAACCATATCCGCCAATCAGAAAAGCGATGGTTTGCGGAACATAGCTCAGGCCAATCACTGCCGGGCTGTAACCCATCGCGCTGAGAATAAACGGGGACCCTGTTAGCCACGCAAAAAAGCTGGCGGAACAGGCGGCATAAATCAGCACATTACCGCGATAGGTTTTAGAGCGTAACAACGTCGCGAAAGTGAGTTTATCCTGTCCTTCGGTACGCGCTTTTACCGATGGTTTTAAGCGCAGCGCCGGCAACATCAGCAACAACGTAATCACGAACAGAGTGGCGAAAATCGCCTGCCATGAGAAATGCGTCAGTATCCAGCTTCCCAGTAAGGGCGCAAGCGCCGGGGATAATCCCACCAGTGGCATGATAGTGGCGAAGATACGGTTAATTTTTTGCGAAGGATAATAATCGGTCACCAGCGCTTGCCAGATTACCGTTGCCGCACAAACGCCGACGGCCTGCACAAAGCGCAGCGTCAGCAGTGCTGCCGCGCTTTCTACCCACAGCATCCCCAGACTTCCGAGCGCAAAGATAGATAACCCCAGCAGTAAAATCGGTTTACGGCCATAACGATCCGATAGCGGTCCCCAGAGGAGTTGCGCGACGGCAAAGCCAGCTAAAAACAGGCTGAGGCTGGCGCTGACCGCGGCGGCAGGCGTTTGTAAATCCGCCTGTATGGCGGCAAACGCGGGCAGGTACATGTCCGTAGCCAGAAATCCCAGCACGCTAAGACCGGCTAACCAGACTAAAAAACCTTTTCCAGGTTGCATATTTGTTTCTCTTTCTTATCAGACAGACATTGTCGCAGAGTGTAGGGAGTGAAATTACGGTTGTGAAACGTTAATATTTGTCCAGTGAATTCAAAATTTTTGTAGGCAAATTATGTGGTCGGAATACTCGCTTGAAGTGGTTGACGCCGTAGCGCGCAATGGCAGTTTTAGCGCGGCGGCGCAGGAACTGCACCGTGTGCCTTCAGCAGTCAGTTACACCGTTCGTCAGTTAGAGGAGTGGCTGGCCGTACCGCTTTTTGTACGACGTCACCGTGATGTTGAACTGACGCCTGCTGGCGTCTGGTTTTTAAAAGAAGGGCGTTCTGTTATCAAAAAAATGCAGATCACTCGCCAACAGTGTCAGCAAATTGCTAATGGCTGGCGCGGGCAGTTAGCTATTGCGGTGGACAATATCGTCAGACCAGAACGTACCCGGCAGATGATCGTCGATTTCTATCGCCATTTTGACGATGTGGAACTGCTGGTTTTTCAGGAGGTGTTTAACGGCGTCTGGGACGCGCTCTCCGACGGGCGTGTCGAACTGGCGATTGGGGCGACGCAGGCGATTCCGGTAGGGGGGCGTTACGCTTTTCGGGATATGGGGACCCTGAGCTGGAGCTGCGTAGTGGCAAGCGATCACCCGCTGGCGTCGATGCCTGGGCCGTTAAGCGATGATACCCTGCGCAACTGGCCGTCGCTGGTCAGGGAGGACACTTCGCGAACCTTACCGAAACGGATTACCTGGCTGCTGGATAACCAAAAAAGGGTCGTCGTACCGGACTGGGAGTCATCGGCAACCTGCCTGTCGGCAGGACTATGCGTGGGAATGGTGCCGACGCATTTTGCCCGCCAGTGGATAGACAGCGGAAAATGGGTGGCGCTGACGTTAGAGAATCCGTTTCCCGATGCGGCCTGTTGCGTGACGTGGCAGCAAAACGAGGCCTCGCCCGCGCTGGCATGGCTGCTGGACTATTTGGGCGATAGCGAAACGTTGAATCGGGAGTGGCTGCGGGAGCCAGAAGAGGCTCCCGACAGCGGGGATTAACGCCGATAGTCGCGGAACGGGCCGTCAGCGACCGAGCGACGCTCAACCAGGCGTGGATGAACTTCAATAGACTGTGACTCTTCACGCTTATTGACGATGCGATCCAGTAGCATATTAAATGCGGTTTCGCCTAAAGAGTCTTTGGGCTGGTGAATCGTCGTCAGCGCCGGGGTAAAGAAACGGGCGTTACGCACATTGTCATAACCGATCACCGAAACGTCCTGCGGTACGCGAAGCCCCATTTCGTCAGCCGCGCAAAGCGCGCCCATCGCCATAATATCGCCGCCGCAGAAAACGGCGGTAGGGCGATGTGACTGCGATAAGATTTGCTGCATCGCGTGGTAACCGGATTCCGGCTCGAAGTCGCCCTGAACAATCCAGTTGTCCGGCACGTTGATCAGCGCCTCCTCCATGGCTTTCATAAAGCCTGCCAGCCGGCCCGCGCCGGTGTTGCGCTCCAGCGGGCCGGGAATAACGCCGATATCCCGGTGGCCGCGCTCAACCAGATAACGACCCGCCATATAGCCGCCTGCAAAGGCGTTATCAATCACCGTGTCGGTAAAATCGGCCTTCGCTTCACCCCAGTCCATCACCACCATCGGAATATGGCGATACTCTTCCAGCATGGAAAGCAGAGGTTCTGGATACTCAGAACACATCACCAGCAGGCCATCCACGCGCTTTTGCGCCATCATGGACAGGTAGGCGCGCTGTTTTTCCAGGTTATTCCAGGCGTTGCCTAAAATCAGCGTATAGCCTTTCTGGAAACAGTTTTTTTCAACTGCCTCGATAATTTCGGCAAAATAGGCCGCTTCGCTGCTGGTCGCCAGTAAGCCTATCGACTTGGTATGGTTAACCTTCAGGCTACGCGCGACGGCGCTGGGAGAGTAGTGCAGCTCTTTAATTGCCGCCCAGACCGCGTTACGCGTTTCTTCAGCGACAAAACGCGTTTTGTTGATTACGTGTGATACAGTTGTAGTGGAAACGTTTGCTCGTTTCGCTACATCTTTAATTGTTGCCATTACATTTCACTCCAGACCCTCGCTAAGCTCCTGAGAAACGCCAGGTAAACGTTTGCCTACACACACCCTAATCGCAACATCAGGGTTGCGGCACGCCGGAAAAACGACACGGAACGTCAGGAAGGGGTCAATGGCCGTTACGCTAATTCAGTAAGCCTGGAATTTTGTCTGATCTTGAGGAAAAGGGGAAGCGTTAAAAACAGTTATCAATATAAAACATGAGAGATTTTTGTGCGGGAATGTGCAAAAATGCGCTATATCACTTTTTGTGTGGGAATAAAAAGGAGAAAACTTGATGAGTACCGACCTGAAATTTTCGTTGATTACTACGCTGATTGTTCTGGGCGTGATTGTCGCAGGTGGATTAACGGCCGCTCTGCACTGATTTCCTCTCTTCTGAGGGTGGGCGTCTCCTCTATTCTATCCCTCTCTAAAACGCAGAAGGCGTACCTTCTGCGTACTCAGACTTATGCGGCGAGATTTTTCGCAACAAATTCCCAGTTAACCAGCGCCCAGAAATGCTCCAGATAGTTTGGACGGGCGTTGCGGTAGTCGATGTAATACGCGTGTTCCCACACATCAACCGTCAGCAACGGCGTTGCATCCGTAGTCAGCGGCGTACCGGCATTTGAGGTAGAAACGATAGCCAGTTTGCCATCAGCGCTTTTTACCAGCCATGTCCATCCGGAACCAAAGTTTTTGATAGCGGCATCGGTGAACTGCGCTTTAAATTCCGCGAAGCTGCCAAAAGATGCCGCGATAGCATCAGCCAGTTTCCCGGTCGGTTCGCCACCGGCGTTTGGCGCCAGGCAGTTCCAGTAGAAGGTGTGGTTCCACACCTGAGCGGCGTTATTAAAGATGCCGCCTTCGGAAGTGCGCACGATCTCTTCCAGCGATTTGCCTTCAAACGCCGTGCCTTTGATCAAATTGTTAAGATTGGTCACGTAAGTCTGATGATGTTTGCCATAGTGATATTCCAGCGTCTCAGCAGAAATATGCGGCGCCAGAGCATCTTTGGCATACGGTAATGCAGGTAATTCGAACGACATTGCTTCTCTCCTTATTATTAATATTGCGCACGCACAATAACCCTGGTGCGCGTAAGGATAGGGTAGCAAATTGAGAGGTGGCGCAAAAGAAGAAGTTATCCTGTCGTTAAACGACAGGATAAAATATTAGCGAATTGTTTTAGGCGTCATCACCCGACGGGCGCCGACATAATGACGTTGCCAGTACTCTTCGTTCAGTGAGGTGATCTTAATTTCCTGACCGCTGCGCGGAGACTGGATAAACTTACCGTTGCCGACATAGACGCCAACGTGATCGGCGGTGCCGCGCCCCTGCGTACGAAAGAACACCAGATCGCCGTTTTTCAACTCGCTACGCTCAATGGGCGCCGCGTCACGCAGGTGATACATCTCATTCGCCGTTCGGGGGATACGGATCTTCACTAAATCTTTATAGGCATAATAAACCAGACCGCTGCAATCAAAACCGGTGCGCGGCGACGCGCCTCCCCAGTGATACGGTTTACCAATCTGATTCATGAGCTTGGACATCGCGGTTTTCGTCGCTTTTTGTACTTTTGCACGATGCGCATCGGCAATAGAGACCGGCAATGTTCCTTTCCCCTTCACGCAGTGCGGCTTACGGCCTTTACGCGTCGTGCATTTTTCCGTTACGTCGAGGGCGGCGATTGACGTGGGCGCGGTTCTGTTACGACGATGCGTCGTATGACGAGATTTTGTGGAGGCGGTGGTACGTTTTGGCGTAGAAGCGGAAGAAGAACGGCTGGTTTTTGAGGTTTTTTTTACGTTTTTTTTGCTGGTTTTACTGATCTTTTTCGTTGTGCTTTTCTTTTTATCTGCCGTTTTCGTGACATGAGAAACAGCAGGCGTCGCTTTGGCTTGCCTGGAAGCATGGGCCATTGGCGTAAAGGGGAGAGTAGTAAAAAGTAAAGCACAGAGCGTGATCGAGATTTTGTTTATCCGCGCCACTGAGCAATCCTCTGTTAAAGGCAGGCGATTCATGCCTGCGTATGATTTACAAAACCTGATAATTCTAATCTACAAAAGCACAGATTGGTAATTGCTTTTGGTTTCTGAAGCTGTGTTTCGTTAACAGATGTAAAAAAATAGCAATTAATGCTAAACACAAACGCGTTATCTACAAATCACTGCGCGGCAACCCGCTTAAAAGATATTTTGTATACAACTTATTCCCGCAGACGGTAAAATAATAAGGCATGATGAAAATGTTATTTTCCGTTGCCAGCCTGACCCGTTACAATGACAGGCTTCGGTCGTAAAAGTAGTTTAAGGAAGCGAGACAATGAGCACCACTATCGAAAAAATTCAGCGCCAGATCGCTGAAAACCCGATTCTCCTGTATATGAAAGGTTCACCGAAACTGCCAAGCTGTGGTTTCTCTGCGCAGGCCGTTCAGGCGCTTTCAGCCTGCGGGGAACGTTTTGCCTATGTTGATATCCTGCAAAACCCGGATATTCGCGCTGAATTACCGAAATACGCCAACTGGCCGACATTCCCACAACTGTGGGTGGACGGCGAGCTGGTCGGCGGGTGTGATATTGTGATTGAAATGTATCAGCGTGGCGAGCTGCAGCAGCTTATTAAAGAAACTGCGGCAAAATATAAAACTCAGGAGCCGGACGCAGAGTAATCTGTGAAAGGGGAAAGCGACCTGTAAAGGTCGCTTTTTTACCGCCATCGTGAGCAAGAGCGGCGTTGTTAGCCTCGTTATTTGTCCGTCGGCAAAGGTAACGGCCAGCCGCCCAGGCGCTTCCAGCGATTGACGATTTCACAAAACAGCACCGCTGTCCGCTCGGTATCATACAAAGCGGAATGGGCTTTTTCACCGTCAAACTCCATACCTGCCGCCAGGCACGCTTTTGATAACACCGTTTGTCCCAGCGCCAGTCCGCTCAATGCCGCAGTATCAAAGGTGACGAACGGATGAAACGGGTTACGTTTCAGCGAGGCGCGCTCTGCGGCGGCCATCATAAAACTGTGATCAAAAGTGGCGTTATGCGCGACCATAATGGCGCGGCTACAACCGCTGTCTTTGATACCTTTACGCACCATTTTGAAAATAGCGTGTAGCGCCTCATATTCACTCACCGCGCCGCGTAGCGGGTTAGAGGGATCGATACCGTTAAACGCAAGCGCTTCCGGCTGTAAGTTGGCTCCAGCGAACGGCTCCACATGGAAATGCAGCGTCGTGTCCGGCATCAGCCAGCCTTGTTCATCCATTTTCAGCGTGATGGCGGCGATTTCGAGCAGCGCATCGGTTTTAGCGTTAAATCCTGCAGTTTCAACGTCGATGACGACAGGATAAAAACCACGAAAACGGTCGCACAGACCGGAAAGTTGAGCGTTATCGGACATCTGAGTCTCTTAATACGAAAAAATGCAGCGCGTATTATGGCAAATTTTACGCCGGGATGCAGTAAAACAACGGGCGCAGTGACCTGCGCCCGGCGGGGGATCAGTTACCCAGACCGCGGCCTGCGTCTTTAGCTTCAATCAATTCGATTTTATAGCCATCCGGATCTTCAACGAAGGCGATGATGGTCGAACCGCCTTTTACCGGCCCCGCTTCACGGGTCACGTTGCCGCCGTTCTGACGAATGCGTTCACAGGCTTCAGCAGCATTGTCAACGCTCAGCGCGATGTGCCCATACGCATTGCCCATGTCGTAGCTCTCAACGCCCCAGTTATAGGTTAGTTCGATGACCGCTTCTTCCGTTTCCGGACCATATCCCACAAAGGCCAGCGAGTATTTGTATTCCGGATTCTCACTGGTACGCAGCAATTTCATGCCCAGAACGTTAGTGTAAAAAGCGATGGAACGCTGCAAATCGCCGACGCGCAGCATAGTATGCAATAAACGCATTTTCGTTATCCTTAAAATAGTCAAGATATTCAAAGTATAGCGGCGATGTGAGGCCGCTATCAATGAAATTACAGAGTAGGGTAGTCAGTGTAGCCTTCCGCGCCGCCGCCATAAAAACTTTCGGGACGCTGTGGATTAAGTTCCGCTTTACGTTGCAGACGCGCCACCAGATCCGGGTTAGCGATGTAATCGCGACCAAACGCCACGGCGTCAATCAGCCCTTTTTCGATCAGATCTTCCGCTTTTTCTGGCGTATAGGCGCCAGCGCCGATGATGGGACCGTGGAAACGCGCGCGCACTTTTTCACGGAATGCGTCGCTGTACGGTTCGCCGCCCGCCCAGTCTGGTTCAGACATATGCAGATAAGCGATGCCGCGTTTGCCTAACGCTTCAATCAGATAAAGGGCGTCAGCTTCTTCATTCGGGCCGTTATCGACATTCTGGAAAGTGCCGACAGGAGAAAGGCGGATGCCGATACGGTCCGCGCCCCATTCCTTAATGCCGGCATCAACCACCTCCAGCACCAGACGGGCGCGATTCTCTACGCTGCCGCCGTACCGATCGGTACGGTGATTAGAAGACGGTGAGAGGAACTGGTGCAGCAGATAACCGTGCGCGGAGTGCAGCTCCACCAGATCGAAGCCTGCCTCTCGGGCATTGGCGATAGCCTGGCGGAAATCGTTGACGATCCCGGGGATCTCGTGAGTATCCAGCGCGCGCGGCGTGGAAGTCTCTACGCGGATGGCCTGGCCGTTTTCGTCACGCAAAGAGGTGCGGGTTCCCGCATTGATAGCGGATGGCGCGACGGGCGCTTGTCCGCCTGGTTGCAGGCTGGCGTGTGAAATACGGCCCGTATGCCACAGTTGCACCGCCATATGGCCGCCCTGGGCATGGACTCCCTGAGTGATTTTTTTCCAGGCGGCGATCTGCTCATCGCTGTGTAATCCCGGTGCGCCGGCATAGCCTTTCGCCTGTGCGGAGATTTGTGTGGCTTCGCTGATGATCAATCCGGCGCTGGCGCGTTGACGGTAATATTCCGCCATTAACGGCGTAGGAATGTCGCCCGGTTCAATACTCCGCAAACGCGTCAAAGGCGCCATAAATACGCGATTTGTCGCCGTGATGGCACCCACCTTGAGGGGGGTAAACAGTTTTGCTGATGACATAGTGGCTCCTGATATAAGTAGACCGGTCGTCTTGTAATAAAGGAAATAAAAACGCCTGTTACTGCTCAGGCGTTGCAATGATGGTCTTAACATGCGCCAACGCATTTTCCAGCGGCGCGGCGCTACGGGATATTTTGGCCTGCAAATTGGCACCCAGCCACAGGGCATAAAGTACCTGCGCCTGTGGCAACGGCTGGCCGGTGAAATGTAAACAGTGGCTATTACGGCCATCTTCCAGCGCGCGTGCAAGCAGTGCCATGATCTCCTGCGCCCCTTTATCCATCGTAGAGCGCATATCCTCCGACAGATCGCAGACCTCCGCTGACAGTTTCACCGTCAGGCAACCGCTAATGGCGCCTTGCTGGCAAAACTGCTTTAACGTTTCCTGATACCAGGCGAGAAGACGATCGCGATGATTACCGGGACCGGAGGTGAAGTGCGCCGTAAGACGCTGATGATAGCAGGCGTAATGTCGCTCAAGCATGGCGACGCCGAAGGCTTCTTTCGAGCAAAAGTAGTGATAAAACGACCCTTTAGGCACCTGGGCGGTTTTGAGCAACTCGCTAAGCCCCATGCCGGTAAAACCCCGTTGCATACAAAGCTGCTCGCCGGTGGCCAGCAGATGTTCGCGGGTATCGTGTTCGGTTTGCTTATTCATGACAGGCAGTATAGTAGACCAGTCGGTCTACTGCAAGCAGAGTTGCCATAATGTCAGTTAGCGTCTTCAATAGTCATAAGCGCCAAACGTTGAGGAGGGGATGTGGCCGAGCAGTTGGAGTTTTTTCCTGTAGCAAGCCCATGTCGCGGTATCTGCCAGTCTGATGAGCGTGGCTTTTGTCGGGGATGTATGCGCAGCCGCGACGAACGGTTTAACTGGCAAAAAATGAGCGATGCCGAGAAACAAAATGTACTGCGGCTTTGTCGCCAGCGTTTCTTACGTAAAATACGCGCAAATAAGCCTCTCCCATCGGAAGATCCTCAACAACCTTCACTCTTTTAAACGCGGAATTGCGTATACTCAACCTCATTATTCTCTATGAGGAATCTGTTATGGTTCAGCGTGTCACCATCGCTCCACAAGGCCCGGAGTTTTCGCGTTTTGTCATGGGTTACTGGCGTTTGATGGACTGGAATATGTCCGCGCGTCAGTTAGTGAGTTTTATCGAAGAACATCTGGATTTAGGCGTCACTACCGTTGACCATGCGGACATTTATGGCGGTTATCAGTGCGAAGCGGCGTTTGGCGAGGCGCTAACGCTGGCGCCGCATTTGCGGGAAAAACTGCAAATCGTTACCAAATGCGGTATTGCGACCACCGCCAGAGCGGAAAATAGGCTCGGTCATTATATTACCGATCGCCGCCATATTATTCTGAGCGCCGAACAGTCATTAAAAAATCTGGCGACAGATTATCTGGATATGTTGTTAATTCACCGTCCCGATCCGTTAATGGATGCGGATGACGTCGCCGAGGCGTTTCAACATCTACATCAAAGCGGCAAAGTGCGCCATTTTGGCGTTTCTAATTTTACGCCAGCGCAATTTACGTTGCTGCAATCGCGCCTGCCGTTCACCCTGGCGACCAACCAGGTGGAGATCTCGCCGGTTCACCAGCCTTTGTTGCTGGACGGCACATTAGATCAATTACAGCAACTGCGTATTCGTCCGATGGCCTGGTCATGTCTTGGCGGCGGTCGTCTGTTTAATGATGAGGCTTATCAGCCGTTGCGCCAGGAACTTTCCGTTATCGCGCAAGAACTCAACGCCAGTTCTATTGAACAGGTGGTCTATGCCTGGATTTTACGTTTGCCGTCGCAGCCGCTGCCGATTATTGGCTCGGGTAAAATCGAACGCGTACGCGCCGCACTAGAAGCGGAAACGCTGTCATTGTCGCGTCAACAGTGGTTCCGAATCCGCAAGGCGGCACTGGGTTATGACGTGCCGTAATCGCCAACTCGTTGACTTTCCGTTCATGTTTTCGCTAGTGGTTTACACTTAACAGGCGACCACATGTAACGGAGGTTTTATGAAGCGATTAAGTTTAGCGATGGTGACGCTGTTGGCCTGTGCGGGTGCGCAGGCCGCCAGCGAGAAAGTAGAGATGAACCTGGTGACGGCGCAAGGCGTAGGACAGTCTATCGGCACCGTCGTCATCGATGAAACCGAAGGCGGCTTAAAATTTACCCCACACCTTAAAGCGTTGCCGCCGGGCGAGCATGGTTTTCACATTCATGCCAACGGTAGCTGCCAGCCCGCGATTAAAGACGGCAAAGCGGTTGCCGCAGAAGCCGCTGGTGGTCATCTGGACCCACAAAATACCGGCAAGCATGAAGGACCGGAAGGCCAGGGGCATCTGGGCGACCTCCCGGTGTTAGTCGTTAATAATGATGGTATCGCCACCGAACCGGTTACTGCGCCGCGTCTGAAGTCTCTTGATGAAGTGAAAGATAAAGCGCTCATGATCCATGTGGGCGGCGATAACATGTCCGATCAGCCGAAACCGCTCGGCGGCGGCGGAATGCGTTACGCCTGCGGCGTCATTAAATAACCTGGAGCCAGCGTTCCCTGCGCTGGAGCCTGTTCCAGCTGCGACAGCGAACAGTGTAAGCGCCAGATAATCGCCGCCAGCTCATGCGCGGCGGGTTGATGATGATGTGCGAGCGTGTCGCAGATACGCTGTAGTTCCTGTAGCGTGACGGCAAGCGGGCGTTGCTGCACGCCGCGCTCGCTCATCACATCGCGCAGCAGGGATATACAAATATCCCGCACCCGGGAAAGCGGATCGGAACGCGACTCCCAGGCGCGCAGCTGCCATACCACATGCGAGCAGTTCAGCAGTACCACTCCCCAACGTAATAACCACCGGCGCGCCAGCGCATCCTGGCTATTGCTGAGCTGACTGACGTGATGATAGGTCAGCGATTCAAACTCGCTTTCGCTATGGGAAGGGTGACGGCTAAGCTGATCGACGAAATCCCGGCGTAGCGCGCGGATATGGCGGCGGCTTTTTACGGCATCGGAACCGGGGCGCAAAATCGCAAACGCCAGCCAGGAAATCGCGACGCCGACGATCTTGGCGGTATTATCGTTAAGGAAGTCGGCGAAGTCGTACACCGGCGGATTGGTCACGGCGATGAATGAGCCCATAAAAACGATAAGCTGCCCCCACAGTCCCGCCAGCTTAGGCATCTGCAGTTTAAGCAGTTGCATCGTGACGAACAGCGGAAAAAGGAAAAGTAAGAATTGCCACAGATCGGTGATTTGCACCATCAGGCCAAATTTCACCACGAAGCTGAATAAGGACAGCAGCACTAAAGTACGCATCAATAAGGAAAGCGACTTAAACGGCGTGGCGACGATGGAGTAGAGGACGCAACTGATCGCCGCCAGGGTTAATGCGCCGGGCCCGGATTCCCATTGCGCGCCAATACTCCAGGCGCCAATTACCGTGAGCGTGCAAAAGGTACGCACGCCGCTCCAGATGGCCTCTGCGTTATCCGTATGCCGCGCAAGGCCGGGAGTGCGGCGGATATGGATTTGATCCACCGGCGCGCCGCTTTCGATCAGATATAACTGACGGCTGCTGCGCAGATATAAGTGGCAAAAATAGCGTAATCGCTGCCAGAACGCGAGGTGACGATAATCCTGTTCATCCTGCGGGCGTAGCGGCGCAATAATCCGCGCCACGGTGTAGCTGTCCGCGCGCGGTTTTGCCAACTCAGCTAAGAGTTGTTCAATGGCTTCGCGGCTGTTTTCCGGCGGCGTCGGCCAGTTTAAAAGCATTCTACGCAGACTGGAGATCACGCTGGTTAGCCGTAATTGCTGGTGTAACAATGCATTTAGCAATGCATTCTGGCGGCGAAAACGGTAATGACTCCAGAAGGCCTGAATACGCAGCAGGTTCATGGTCAGGATTTGCCCAATGACCCCCTCATGCGCGGAGCGGATGGCGTCGTTAGTCTCCGGCTGCCAAAGTAGACTGGCATGTTCCAGCAAGCGCGCATGCATGTTTTTCAACGCGGTGAGCAGGGCTGTGCCATCCGATGTGCTGGGTAGGATCATCATCATCATGCCGCCACAGAGGATGCCGACGATAACTTCACATACACGTGCCTGGGCGATATCCCACAACTGCGTGATTTCTACAATATTAACCATCGGGAACGCGATGATCGCCGCCGTGTAGCCGGACAACTGGAAAGCATAAGCGGCATTATTGGTAAAATGCGCGCAGGCCCAGGTACAAAAACCGATCCAGGCGGCCATGCTAAACAAGAACAACCAGGGCTCATTCAGCGTATGGCCGGCAATAATCAGCGCGGCGGTCGCGCCGAGTAAACTCCCGGCAATACGCCCCAGACTTTTACTGATTACGCCGCCTACGGTTGGAAAGCTCACCACTGCGGCCGAAGTCATCGCCCAGTAGGGCTCATCCAGATTGAGATAATAAGCGAATGTCAGCGCGAGACACATGGCAATGGTATTGCGCAACGCGTAACGCCACTGGCCGGAGGTCGCTTTAAACCAGGGCGTATTTCGCAGGGCCGGCAGGGAGAGTTTCATTACCGCTGTCCAATGGCTACGCTGCAGGTAGTGCCGGAGACGAGCGTGATATCCTGCGGCAAAGCGTCAAATTCGATACGTACCGGTACGCGTTGCGCCAGACGTACCCACGGTACGTTGGGTTTGATATCGGGCACTAAACCGGAGTCGCTTTCCACGCTTTGGTCGTAAATAGCGCGCCCGATACTGCCAACGTGACCCTGTAACTTAATATTGCCACTATACAGTGTTATTAATGCAGGTTCACCTTCGCGGATATGGCGTAGTTTGGTTTCTTCGAAATATCCCATTACATAAAATGAATGGCTATCTACCAGGGCGAAAAGCGGCTTACCGGTACTGGCATAATCACCGGTACGCGTGGAAAGGTTGGTCACCCAGCCGGATACCGGCGCTTTTACTTCCGTCTGGCTAAGCTGCCACTGCGCCTGTTTTAACGTCGCCAGTGCGACATCTACGCTGGCCTGCATCGCTTTAACATTCAGATTGGCGCTATCCAGATCTTCAGCAGAGATGTAGTTACGCGATAAATGTCGACGTCGATCGGCTTCATTATTCGCTTTTGCCAGATCGGACTGCGCTTTGGCCAACTGCGCCTGCGCGTTAAGTTCTGCAATATGGAAGGGCGTTTTATCAATGACAAAGAGAACGTCCCCGGCGTTGACGAACTGATTATCTTTGATATTGAGTTGGATAATGCTGCCAGAAACCTGCG
Source organism: Salmonella sp. NW1250 (assembly GCF_051812965.1). Taxonomy (NCBI): domain Bacteria; kingdom Pseudomonadati; phylum Pseudomonadota; class Gammaproteobacteria; order Enterobacterales; family Enterobacteriaceae; genus Salmonella; species Salmonella sp. NW1250. Next base: position 292,663 of record NZ_JAMNDD010000001.1, read on the forward strand.
GCGTTACGCTGACCTGTTCCGCGCGGATTTTACCATCGCGCGTCCAAGGCGATTGCATATAGTAATTCCATAACCACCACGCGGCCAGAACGGCGACGACGGCGACAATGAGAGTAGAAAAATATTTTATTGTTTTTAACGACATATTTACCACGCGATCAGTAAAACGAGGCCCAGACATACGCAAAGCGTAAAGAGGGAGAGATCCATTAACAGGGGATGCCAGATTTCATCAGAGTATATCCGGTCACGCAGGAGCCGGTGAATAAACAACCAGATAACGAACCCAAGCGCAAAGGCTTTAAAGAATGGCGGAAAGTAAACAGATGCTCCCAACATGAGATCTTGTAAGGGCAATCCTGTGGCGTTGAGTATACACTTCACAAGCAATGTTCCTTTGCGTCAGACGTTGATGCTTTAGTTTTAGCCAAAACTGAAGCTACAGGTGCCAGGTGCGCACTATGTCTGAAAAAATGTCTATTGGTAAGCAAATTTAGCAATACATTTGTTTTGAGAATACAAATACTGCACACTATTCTAAAATCAGCATAATAACTTAGCAAGCTAATTATAAGGAGATGAAATTGGAATCGCCACTAGGTTCTGATCTGGCACGGTTGGTGCGCATTTGGCGTGCTCTGATTGACCATCGCCTCAAGCCTCTGGAATTGACGCAGACACATTGGGTCACGTTGCACAATATTCATCAATTGCCGCCTGACCAGTCGCAGATTCAATTGGCTAAAGCGATAGGCATTGAGCAGCCATCGCTGGTACGCACGTTGGATCAACTTGAAGATAAGGGGCTAATTTCGCGGCAAACCTGCGCCAGCGATCGTCGCGCTAAGCGGATTAAACTGACCGAAAAAGCGGAGCCGCTGATCGCTGAGATGGAAGAGGTCATTCATAAAACGCGCGGTGAAATTTTGGCTGGGATTTCTTCAGAGGAGATTGAGCTTCTGATTAAACTTGTCGCTAAACTTGAACACAACATTATGGAATTGCACTCTCACGATTGAGGTGCAGGGGCATACGTGTGGCCATGTGACCACACGTAAAGCCTGGTTTAGCGTGGAGAGACAGTAACCTGGCTGCCGTTGCTGGCCAGCACGACACGCTGACCTGCCGAGAAACGCGTATTTCCTTGTTTCTGCACAACCATAATGGTGTTGCCATCGTCTTTACGAATTTCCAGTTCCACACCCTGGGTTTTATTCATTGCGCTCTGGACGCCCTGGCCCGCTACGCCGCCAGCCACCGCGCCTGCCGCGGTCGCCAGTGAACGACCCGTACCGCCGCCGATAGTGTTGCCGAGGAATCCGCCCAACACCGCGCCGCCGATAGCGCCAATCACGTTAGAATCATCACCGCCCTGAATTTGAACCGGACGAACGTTAACGATAGTACCGTACGTTACATTCTGAACTTGTTTAGCCTCGGATGCGGTATAAACATCACCCGAAAGGCTATCATTGTTAACACACCCAGCTAAGGATAACCCCATCAGTGAAACGGCCAGTACACGTTTAATCATTTATCCATCTCCTGTTCTTCACGAAACGCTATGTCAGCATCCCTATAGCTAAATTATATGGCATTTATGCAGTTAAGGTCATATCTTCTGCTGAAAGAATGTAAAAATCATAATCAGAAGTTAATTAACCAATCTTAAACGAAGTGGGAAGCAAGAAAAGATAGGTTATTGATATCCGTGGACGGCACGGCAAAAAACGTGACGCGGGCATCGCATTGCAAAATACGTTATGCCGAGTGTTAAGGCTTAACCCAGCTTAATAAGGAAGAGGTATGAAATCGGGCCGTTTTATTGGCGTTATGTCCGGGACCAGCCTTGATGGTGTGGATGTTGTACTGGCGGCAATTGATGAAACCATGGTTGCGCAACAGGCAAGTCTCACCTGGCCCATTCCCGTTCATCTGAAAAAAGGCATTCTCGATATTTGCCAGGGACAACCGCTTACGCTCTCGCAACTCGGCCAGCTGGATACCCAGTTAGGCCGGCTTTTTGCACAGGCGGTTAATGCGCTGTTAGCGCAACAACGTTTGCAGCCGCGGGATATCGTCGCCATTGGTTGTCATGGGCAAACGGTCTGGCATGAGCCGACCGGCGAGGCCCCGCATACGCTGCAAATTGGCGATAATAATCACATCGTCGCCCATACGGGGATTACAGTGGTCGGCGATTTTCGGCGGCGGGATATTGCGCTGGGCGGACAAGGCGCGCCGCTGGTGCCCGCTTTCCATCACGCGCTGTTGGGACATCCGACGGAAAAACGTATGGTCCTGAATATCGGCGGCATCGCCAATTTATCTCTGCTTTTCCCCGGACAGGCGGTGCGCGGGTACGACACGGGGCCGGGTAATATGTTGATGGATGCGTGGATTTGGCGACAATGCGCGCAGCCCTACGACAAAGACGCGGCATGGGCGAAAGAAGGTCAGGTTATTCTTCCATTGCTGCAAAAGATGTTGCGCGATCCGTACTTTGCTGCGTCGGCGCCCAAAAGTACAGGACGCGAATATTTCAACTATGGCTGGTTAGAGCGTCATCTTACGGCTTTCCCTGGCGCAGACGCGCGCGATGTACAGGCCACGCTGGCGGAGCTGACGGCGGTCTCCATCGCCCAACAGGTGCTGCTCAATGGCGGCTGCGAGCGGCTGATGGTCTGTGGCGGCGGAGGCCGGAATCCGTTAGTGATGGCCCGTCTGGCGGCGCTGTTGCCCGGTATCGAGGTTTCGACCACCGATAAGGCGGGGATTAGCGGCGATGATATGGAAGCGCTGGCCTTTGCCTGGCTTGCCTGGCGAACGCTCGCGGGCCTGCCGGGAAATTTGCCTTCCGTGACGGGGGCTACAGAAGCCAGTGTTTTAGGCGCTATTTACCCGGCTAACCCAATAACTCAGAGTTAACTGAATTTTTCCCGGACCCTATATCGGTAAACTAGCAAGGTCAGGAAGGGGCGTTTGCCTTCCAGAAGCAGGAGAGCTTTCGGGATATGCCTATGAAAAAGATCGCAATAATGTGTTTACCTGTGCTGCTGACCGGCTGTAGCGTTTATCAACAATTTGTTGAACGTATGCAAACGGATACGCTGGAATACCAGTGTGATGAGAAGCCGCTTACCGTTAAAGTCAATAACCCGCGTGAAGAGGTCAGTTTTGTTTATGACAATAAGCTGCTGACCCTGAAGCAAGGAATCTCGGCCTCGGGCGCGCGTTATACCGACGGGATTTATGTTTTCTGGTCGCAAGGCGAGAGCGCCACGGTCTATAAACGAGACAGAATTGTGCTTAATAACTGTCAGTTACAAAATCCGAAGCGTTGAGATTTTCAGTATGGGGGCGCACAATAGCGCCACCCACTGATTATTTCTGATCAACGCCATGTCTGATAACGACCAATTGCAGCAGATCGCGCATCTGCGCCGTGAATACACGAAAGGCGGCTTGCGTCGCCGCGATTTACCCGCTGAACCGTTAACCTTATTTGAGCGCTGGCTTGGGCAAGCGTGCGACGCCAGACTGGCCGATCCGACGGCAATGGTCGTGGCGACCGTAGATGACAAGGGGCAACCGTACCAGCGTATTGTATTGCTCAAGCATTATGATGAAAAAGGCCTGGTCTTTTATACCAACCTGGGAAGCCGCAAGGCGCATCAAATTGAGCACAATCCGCGTATCAGTCTGTTATTTCCCTGGCATATGCTTGAACGCCAGGTGATGGTGACAGGCAAAGCCGAGCGTCTCTCCACACTTGAGGTGGTGAGGTATTTCCACAGCCGTCCGCGCGACAGCCAGATTGGCGCATGGGTTTCTAAACAATCCAGCCGCATTTCCGCGCGCGGTATCCTCGAAAGCAAATTCCTGGAGCTCAAGCAGAAGTTTCAACAGGGCGAAGTGCCGTTACCCAGCTTCTGGGGTGGTTTTCGCGTGAGTATCGAACAGATGGAGTTCTGGCAGGGCGGCGAACATCGTCTGCACGATCGCTTTTTATACCAACGCGACGACGGCGCATGGAAAATCGACCGTCTTGCGCCCTAAAGATGCAAAAATCTTGTTTTAAGCACTGGTGCGGATGAATCCGCCGTTTTATGCTATGTCTCTTTCGCGTCTGGCGAAAAGTCGTGTACCGGCAAAGGTGCAGTCGTTTTATACATGGAGATTTTGATGGCAAGCAGTAACTTGATTAAACAATTGCAAGAGCGGGGGCTGGTAGCCCAGGTGACGGACGAAGACGCGTTGGCAGAGCGACTGGCGCAAGGCCCGATCGCGCTCTATTGCGGCTTCGATCCTACCGCTGACAGCTTGCATTTGGGGCATCTGGTTCCATTGTTATGCCTGAAACGCTTCCAGCAGGCAGGGCACAAACCTGTTGCGCTGGTAGGCGGCGCGACCGGTCTGATTGGCGACCCGAGCTTCAAAGCCGCCGAGCGTAAACTGAACACTGAAGAGACCGTTCAGGAGTGGGTGGCGAAAATTCGTAAACAGGTTGCCCCATTCCTGGACTTTGATTGCGGCGAAAACTCCGCCATCGCGGCCAATAACTATGACTGGTTCGGCAGCATGAATGTGCTGACTTTCCTGCGCGATATCGGTAAACATTTTTCCGTTAATCAGATGATCAACAAAGAAGCGGTGAAGCAGCGTCTGAACCGTGACGATCAGGGTATCTCTTTCACGGAGTTCTCTTATAACCTGCTACAGGGGTACGACTTCGCTTGTCTGAATAAACTGCACGGCGTTGCCTTACAGATTGGCGGTTCTGACCAGTGGGGGAACATCACTTCCGGTATCGACCTGACCCGTCGTCTGCACCAGAATCAGGTATTTGGTTTGACCGTTCCGCTGATCACCAAAGCTGACGGCACGAAATTCGGTAAAACCGAAGGCGGCGCTGTCTGGCTGGATCCGAAGAAAACCAGTCCGTACAAATTCTACCAGTTCTGGATTAACACCGCAGATGCCGATGTTTATCGCTTCCTGAAATTCTTCACTTTTATGGACATTGAAGAGATCAATGCCCTGGAAGAAGAAGATAAAAACAGCGGTAAAGCGCCGCGCGCGCAGTATGTGCTGGCCGAGCAGGTGACGCGCCTGGTTCACGGCGAGGAGGGGCTGGTCGCGGCGAAACGGATCACTGAATGCCTGTTCAGCGGTTCACTGAGCGCGCTGAGCGAAGCTGACTTTGAGCAGTTGGCGCAGGACGGCGTACCGATGGTTGAAATGGAAAAAGGCGCCGACCTGATGCAGGCGCTGGTAGACGCCGAACTCCAGCCGTCGCGTGGTCAGGCGCGTAAGACTATCGCCTCCAACGCTGTCACTATCAATGGTGAAAAACAATCCGATCCTGAATACATCTTTAACGATGAGGACCGTCTGTTTGGCCGCTATACCTTATTACGTCGCGGCAAAAAGAACTATTGTCTGATTTGCTGGAAATAAGGCATTAAGTAACAGGGAGTGAGAAATCACTCCCTTATTTTTGATGTTCAGGTAAAAAAATGAAGAATATCCTCGCTATCCAGTCCCATGTTGTTTTCGGACATGCGGGCAACAGCGCCGCCGAATTTCCCATGCGCCGTCTTGGCGCGAATGTTTGGCCGCTGAATACCGTTCAGTTTTCTAACCACACGCAATATGGTAAATGGACCGGCTGTGTCATGCCGCCCAGCCATCTGACTGAGATTGTCCAGGGGATTGCGGACATTGGCCAGTTAGCGCACTGCGACGCCGTACTTAGCGGTTACCTGGGATCTGCCGAGCAGGGAGAACACATTCTCGGTATTGTGCGCCAGGTTAAAGCAGCAAATCCGCAGGCAAAATATTTCTGCGATCCCGTGATGGGGCATCCGGAAAAGGGTTGTATCGTGGCGCCTGGCGTCGCAGAGTTCCATGTGCGTTATGCGTTACCCGCCAGCGATATTATCGCGCCTAACCTGATTGAACTGGAAATTCTCAGCAAACATAGCGTGAATAATGTGAATGACGCCGTGCAGGCGGCGCGTGAACTGATTGCTCAGGGGCCAGAAATTGTACTGGTAAAACATCTCGCCCGCGCCGGTTACAGTTCAGAACGCTTTGAAATGCTGCTGGTGACGGCACAGGAAGCCTGGCATATTAGCCGTCCGCTGGTGGATTTCGGCTCACGTCAGCCGGTTGGCGTTGGCGATGTCACCAGTGGTTTATTGCTGGTCAAACTTTTGCAGGGCGCGACGTTGCAGCAGGCGCTGGAGCACGTTACGGCGGCAGTCTATGAGATTATGATCGCCACCAAAACGATGCAGGAGTACGAACTGCAGGTCGTGGCGGCCCAGGACAGGATCGCTAACCCTGAACATTACTTCAGCGCAACGCGGCTGTAATTATTGCTGCTAAAAAGAGGCCGGATGGCGGTACAGCGAGCTATCCGGCAACATGACATTAATTCAGTCCTTCCGCTTTAAGCGCTGCCGCAACGGTCGGTCTTTTTGCGACACGCTGCATATAACTTTCAATATGCGTTAACCCGTCCATATTCAGTTTTACGCCATAGGCCCAACGCAATACGGTAAACAGATAAGCGTCTGCGATGGTAAAACGCTGGCCGCAAATCCACTGGTCGTCTGAAAGCGACTCATCCACATACTGCAATTTCTTTTCCAGACCGGCGCGAACGGCGGGTTTAAGTGTTTCCGGCGTGTCAGGGCGGAACAGCGGGGTAAAGCCTTTATGCAGTTCCGTTGCAATATAGTTGAGCCATTCCAGCGTATGATAGCGAGCAAGACTACTTACCGGCGCCAGAAGCTGGCGGTCGGGAACGCTGTCGGCGAGGTACTGCATAATGGCGACGCCTTCAGTCAACAGTGTGCCGTCATCCAGCAGCAGAGCCGGAACCTGTCCTTTAGGGTTGACTGCCAGGTAATCATCACCGTTTTCCAGGCGTTTTTTTGCGAGATCGACGCCATCAAGCGTAAAGTCTTTGCCAATTTCGCGCAGGGTAATATGGGAAGCAAGAGAGCAGGCACCCGGTTTGTAGAACAGTTTCATCGGTAACTCCTTTTTGCTGAGGTTTAAAGTATGGTAGTGCGGGGACGAGCAAAAAAAAAGCCGCTAACGCACAGTTAGCGGCCTGAATGTTGTTTCCCGGAAAATTAAACTGTAGCGGCTTTAGAGCCTTTTTCAGCGGTATCATCGTCCTGGGTCATACGGTTCAGCTTAGGCGCTGTCAGCAGCATCAGGACGGCGATAACGGCGGTTGCTATGCCAATCTGCATAAATACGCGACCATAGACTTCCAGGGACATCAGCGGGTCAGTCACGTCGCTCGGCACAGCCATCAGGTTGGCGACATAACCGCCGATGATGTTAGCGCCTGCCGTTGTCAGGAACCAGCTACCCATGATGAAACCCATCAGACGCTGCGGAACCAACTGTGCGACCATTGCCAGTCCCAGACCGGAGATCATCAGCTCACCGATACTTTGCAGGCCGTAGCTTGCGATCAGCCAGTTTACGGATACGATGCCGGCATCGTTCGCAAATTTGGCGCCCAGCGGCAGAATCAGGAACGCGCCGGAACACAGCACCATACCAATGGCGAATTTCATCGGCATCGGCAGCGTATCGCCCATCCTGTTATAAATAGCGGCCAGAATCGGGCTGCCGATAATGATCCAGAATGGGTTCAGCGCCTGATACTGTTCCGGTTCGAACGCGATACCGAGAATAGAGTGCTCGACGTTACGAATGGCAAAGAAGTTCAGCGACGTCGGCATCTGGCTGTACAGTACGAAGAAGATAATCGCCTGCAGCATCAAAATAAAGGCGACGATCATTTTACGGCGTGCCGCGCCGTGCATGGAAAACGCTTCTTTACCGAAGATAATGACGATGCCAAGAGCGATTACGCCCAGCACCATACGCGCGATATCCTGGTTGTGCAGCAGCCAGGTGGCGACCGCAATCAGAACGACAATACCCACGATGGTCAGCAGCAGATTACGGAAGTTGATCGGTTCAAAGTCGGGTTTGGAACCGTAGCTTTTCACCCAGCGCTGGCAGAAAGCAAAGTTAACGACGGTTATCAGCATACCGACGACGCTAAGCGCAAACGCGGTGCTCCAGCCATAACGCGCCGCCAGCCACGGCGTCGCCAGCATAGAGAAGAAGGAGCCGATGTTGACGGACATATAATACATCGTAAATGCGCCGTCGAGACGCGGATCGTCCTTCGCGTAACAGGTAGACAGCAGGGAAGACGGGTTAGCTTTAAACAGACCGTTACCCACAGCGATAGCCGCCATGCCCATATAGACGATGCCAGCGTCATGACCAGACCATGCGACCAGCGCATAACCGATAGCCAGCACCACGGCACCCAACATAATAACGCGTTTGGTGCCCAGAATTTTATCACCTAACCAACCGCCAATGGCGACCAGGCCGTACACCAGCGCACTGAAGGAAGAGAAAAGGGTGATGGAATCCGCTTCTGACATACCCAGTTGTTTTACCAGGTAGACGGCCATAATGCCTTGCAGGCCGTAATAACCAAAACGCTCCCATAACTCTATCGAGAAGATGAGATAGAACGCCTTCGGTTGTTTGAAAGCGTTCAAACTGACGCTTTCAGTTGGTTTTTTGTTTGCAGTAGACACTTTTACCTCTTTTTTACGCCCCGTATTAACAGGGATTGTCTGGCGCGTGATGAGTCAGACTCATCCGTCCGATTGTTATATTGGAGGGGAAACGGCAGGTAATGTTCACTATCTTTCCTCTCCAGACAAGAGCTTTGTAATAATCTGTTACATATAACTCTTCTGGTTGAATCGTCCGATGTCAGAAATGTTATCCAGCGTTAAATTTCTTCATTTGAAGAATGGCAGATTTTTACACTGCAAAAAGGCCATTAGTTTGGGTGAAAGGCGATATCTTCTGCTATTTAAGGTGAAAAGCAGTGATATAGGCCATTATCTGAAAAAATGGCAGAGTAATGTTTTGTAGTGAAAACGGGGCGTCAGTCTATCCGGTTGTAAATGTAACCTTAGATGTCATTAAATTTCACATGAAGTTATCAAAGTGATCCTGATCACGGATAGATAGAAATTTTTGCGATTAAAAAAATGATTAACCTGACGTGGAGGGAAAACGAAAGCACATTACATCAGAAAAAGGACAGAGACTGGAATGATTGATGGCTAAAATAGATCCAGGCCGAAGGTGGGAGCGCGCTGGCGTGACGGACGCACTCCGACCATATCAAATATCGACTTTTTCTTTGTATTCGCAAAGATCTTCAATGAGGCAGGAGCCGCAGCGGGGTTTTCGGGCGATACAGGTATAGCGGCCATGCAAAATTAACCAGTGATGGCAGTCCACTTTGAACTCATTCGGCACCACTTTCAGCAACTTCTCTTCTACCTGCTCGACATTTTTACCCGGCGCGAACTGTGTTCGGTTGCATACACGAAATATATGCGTATCAACGGCGATGGTCGGCCAGCCGAAGGCGGTATTTAGTACTACGTTAGCGGTTTTACGCCCCACGCCGGGAAGCGCTTCCAGCGCCGCCCGATCCTCCGGCACTTCGCCATTATGCTTGTCCAGTAAAATACGGCAGGTCTTAATCACGTTTTCCGCTTTACTGTTAAATAAACCGATGGTTTTGATATAGGATTTCACGCCTTCTACGCCCAGTTCCAGCATCGCGGCTGGTGTATTGGCGACCGGGTAAAGTTTGGCGGTAGCCTTATTCACGCTGACGTCGGTTGCCTGCGCGGAAAGCAACACGGCAATCAGCAACTCAAACGGCGACGTGAAATTGAGTTCCGTTGTGGGGTGCGGATTGTTGTCGCGCAGGCGCGTCAGAATTTCCAGCCTTTTTGCTTTGTTCATCAGACTTTCCCTGTTTCACCTGCCGGAACAGCGGAAGGCGCGGTTTCGGCGCGGCGTTTCTTCATTTTTTCATCAATAAGATATTTTACCGCCAGCATGAGCCCCAGGCCGATAAACGCGCCTGGCGGCAGCATCGCCAGCAGGAAAGGCGAGTCGGTGTGAAATATCTCGACTCGTAATACTTTTGCCCAGCCTCCCAGCAGGCTATCCGCGCCATCGAAAAGCGTACCATTCCCGAGGATCTCGCGCAGCGAACCCAGCACGAACATCGCGCCTGTCGCGCCCATGCCGATGGAAAAACCGTCCAACGCGGAAAGCCACGGTCCTTTTTTCGCGGCAAACGCTTCGGCGCGACCAACAACTATGCAGTTCGTTACAATCAGCGGAATAAAAATCCCTAAAGACTGATACAAACCGAACGCATACGCATTGATCAGCATCTGTACTGCGCTTACCACCGAGGCAATGATCATGACGTAAATCGGGATACGGATTTCTGCCGGCGTCCAGCGACGTAGTGCGGACACCGTAAGGTTGGTCAGCGTTAATACCAGCGTTGTGGCCAGACCCAGCCCCAGAGCGTTGGTTGCCGTAGACGTCACCGCCAGTAAAGGGCACAGGCCAAGTAGCTGCACCAGAGCAGAGTTATTTTTCCATAACCCCTGAACAACAATGTCTTTTATTTCGCTCATGGTTATTCTCCACAGGCGGTTAAATGGGGAAGCTGAGCGGGCAGTGATTCGGCGTACAGCCCGGCGCGTTTAACCGCATTCACCACGGCGCGCGGCGTTATTGTCGCCCCGGTAAATTGATCAAAATCACCGCCATCTTTTTTCACCGCCCAGTGCGTATCATTTTCACCGCTGATGGTTTTACCGCTAAAGTGGGTAATCCAGTCAGACAAACGGCGCTCAATTTTATCACCTAACCCTGGCGTCTCATGATGTTCCGTCACACGCGTCCCCAGGACGGTACCGTTGAAATCTGCGCCAACAATAAGCTGGATAGCGCCGGAATAGCCATCTGGCGCGGTGGCCTCAATGATGGCCGCTACGAGTTTATCATCCTTGCGAGCGATAAAAACACGGTGTGTGCCTTTGCCGAGGGCGGGCGCATCGACCAGATAACAGCTCTCTTGCAGATTATTATTGTAACGATCTGGCGGCAATACCTGATCGAACAGGGCATGCTGTTGTTGCAGCGCTTGTTCGTGGATGGTTGATTTTGTCATCTGATTAATCACCGCGGTCAATCCCGTAGAGCCTGCGGCAAAAAGCGCCAGCGTAATACCGTGTTTACGAATCGTTTTCAGCATGGTTTATCCTTTGCGATGTCCATAGACGCGGGGGCGCGTGTAGTAGTCGATCAGAGGAACCGTGATATTCGCCAACAGGACAGCAAAAGCAACGCCGTCCGGATAGCCGCCGAAGCTACGAATCAGCCACACTAATACCCCAGCCAGCGCGCCGAAAATTAAACGTCCACGGTTGGTCGTGGAGGCGGTAACCGGATCCGTCAAGATAAAAAATGCGCCCAGCATGGTGGCGCCTGACAGCAGATGAAGCTGCGGCGAGGCCAGCGTAGCGGGCGAGAAAAGCCAACCTAACGCGGCGCATAGCGCCAGCGTCAGCAGAAAACTGACCGGGATATGCCAGCGGATGGCTTTTTGCCACAGCAGGAATACGCCGCCGACAAGCCAGGCGAGGTTAACCCACTGCCAGCCCACGCCAGCCAGCGCACCGCTGTATATCGGGTACTGCATGATTTGCTCAACGGAGTGCCCGGCGCGCAAGGACGTTTTAAACGTATCCAGTGGCGTCGCCTGGCTGATACCGTCAATACCGATACGTAGCAGCGTCATATCGCCGCCGCTGGCGGTATGCCCGGTAAAAATCATCCGCAACGTGTCCAGCATATCGGGCGTTGTTGCGGCTATTTCATAAGGCGGCAACCAGCTTGTCATTTGCACCGGAAAGGAGATTAAGAGCACCACGTAACCGATCATTGCCGGATTAAAGGGGTTTTGTCCCAGCCCGCCATATAACTGTTTAGCGATAATAATGGCGAATCCGGTTCCCAGCACGACCATCCACCAGGGCGCGAGCGGAGGGATGCTGACCGCCAGCAAAAGCCCCGTCAATAACGCGGAATAATCCTGTAGGTGACTGGCGACCGATTGTTTGCGCAGTCTAAGGACAATGGCTTCCGCGACGAGCGCCGTGATGGCAGCCAGAACGATCTGGAAAAGCGTTCCCCAACCAAAAAACCACGTCTGCGCGGCAATCCCCGGCAGAGCGGCGATTAATACCAGCAACATGATTCGCGATGTCTGGCGCTGGTTATGGGTATAAGGCGAGCTTGCGATTCTGAATACCATTTAATCCTCGTTAACTACCTGCTGCTGTGCTGCTTTTTTTGCCTGAACGCGGGCGATCGCCGCAGCAACCGCGGCTTTACGCGGATCGACCGGTTCGGCAGGTTCGCTTCCGGCCTGCTGCTCCTGCTTGCGGGCTTTGGCGCGGGCGATAGCCGCCTCCACCGCGGCTTTACGCGGGTCGACCGGTTCGGCAGGTTCGCTTCCGGCCTGCTGCTCCTGCTTGCGGGCTTTGGCGCGAGCGATAGCCGCCTCCACCGCGGCTTTGCGCGGATCGACCGGTTCGGCAGGTTCGCTTCCGGCCTGCTGCTCCTGCTTGCGGGCTTTGGCGCGGGCGATAGCCGCTTCCACTGCGGCTTTACGCGGATCGACCGGTTCGGCAGGTTCGCTTCCGGCCTGCTGCTCCTGTTTGCGGGCTTTGGCGCGGGCGATGGCCGCCTCCACCGCGGCTTTGCGCGGATCGACCGGTTCGGCAGGTTCGCTTCCGGCCTGCTGCTCCTGTTTGCGGGTTTTGGCGCGAGCGATAGCCGCCTCCACTGCGGCTTTACGCGGGTCGCCGCCGGATATCGCGCTGTCAGCCACCGGATGAGCGGCTTGTTTAGCGCGCGCTTGCGCTTTACGCGCTTCACGGGCCGCGATGACGGCGCTATTGTCTGGCAGACTACCCGCCTGAATAACCACCGGTTGCGTGGCCTGCGCCTGTTTCTCTTTTACCCGCGCCAGCGCAGCGGCAATGGCATCCTGATCTTTTGCCGCTGGTTGTACCGCTGCGCTCTTATGACGTGCAAGGCGGGCGGCTTTTTCGCGCTCCAGTCTTGCCTGACGAGCCTCAAAACGCGCTTTGGCTTCGGCGGCGCGTTTTTCTTCAAGCCTGATCGCATTAATCTCCGCTTTTTCCTGACGGAAATATTGGACGAGCGGAATATTACTGGGGCAGACCCAGGCGCAGGCGCCGCATTCTATACAATCAGCAATATGGTGAGCGGTAGCCTTGTCATGCTGCTGCCCTTTGCTGAACCAATAAAGCTGCTGCGGTAAAAGGTCGGCAGGGCAAGCGTCAGCGCAAGCGCTGCAACGAATACAGCTTTTCTCTTCCTGAGGCGCTCCCATTTCAGTCACGGATGGCGCCAGCAGGCAGTTGGTGATTTTTACGACCGGTACGTCAAGCCAGGGAAGGGTGAATCCCATCAACGGGCCGCCCATGATGACCATCTGGTCAGCAGAAGGGCAGAACCCGGCATCGTTAAGCAAATGACGAACGGGAGTGCCGAGCCGCGCCCAGACGTTACCCGGGCGGCTTACCGCTTCACCCGTTAAGGTGACGACGCGTTCTGTGATCGGTTCGCCGTCAACCACGGCGCGTTTAACGGCATAAGCCGTACCGACGTTTTGCATCAGCACGCCAATATCAGAGGATCGCCCGCCGTGGGGAACCTGTTTTCCCGTCAGTATTTGGGTGAGCTGTTTTGCGCCGCCGGAAGGGTATTTGGTTGGGATAACACGTAACGAAATGTCGTGAGCGTCAGCCAGTACGGCGCGCAGCATGGAAATAGCCTGCGGTTTGTTATCTTCAATGCCGATTAATACCTCACGCGGTTGCAGAATATGCGCCAGGATGCGAATACCTTCCACAATCTGCGCGGCGCAGTCCTGCATCAGACGATCGTCCGCCGTAATGTAAGGTTCGCACTCTGCGGCATTGATAATAAGCGTGGTGATTTTATCGCCGCCGCCCTGCAATTTAACGCCGGTGGGAAACCCTGCGCCGCCAAGCCCGGCAACGCCATACTGATGAATGCGTTCAATGAGCGCTTCACGGCTGTGGGCGCGGTAATCAGACCAGCCCTCGCGTTCAATCCAGCGGTCCTCGCCGTCGGCATCAATGATGACGCTTAACTCCGCCAGCGCCGAAGGATGTGCCGTCGAGTGGGGGGCAATAGCGATAACCGTCCCGGAGGTGGGCGCGTGTACCGGCAGCATTCTCCCACGTCCACGGGTAAGCGCCTGGCCGCGCAGCACGCGATCGCCGACGCTAACGCACAGCTCTCCCTCAGCGCCAATGTGCTGTTTTAAGGGGATAACGAAGCGCGGCGCCAAAGGCACCTGGCGCAGCGGCGTGCCGTTTGACTGGGTCTTCATTTCGGGCGGATGAATACCACCGTCGAAATCCCAGATTTTATCTTTTCTGAAAGCGGAAAATAGTTTAAGCATGTTGTTCCACGGGAATGATGCGAACGGGAATGGTGTTCAAATCCCATTTCCAACTGTCGGGCGTCTCATTCACCGGACGTAATTCGATGCAGTGCGTCGGACACGGATCGACGCACAGATTACAGCCAGTACAGAGATCGCTCATGACCGTGTGCATGGCGCGCGTTGCGCCAACGATGGCGTCAACCGGGCAGGCCTGAATACATTTTGTGCAGCCAATGCAGTTATTTTCATCAATAACTGCCAGCATACGTACTGGCGCGGCCTGCTGTTCTTCACCATCGCATGGCTGCGGCTCTACGTTTAGCAGCTCTGCCATTTTCAGCATGACGGCTTCGCCGCCGGGCGCGCAACGATTGATTTTCTCGCCCTGGAGACCCACGGCTTCAGCGTAGGGGCGACAGCCGGGATAGCCGCACTGACCACACTGGCTCTGCGGCAAAATCGCATCGATTTTTTCAACAACCGGATCATCTTCAACCGCGAATCGGCGGGAGGCATAACCCAGAATGGCGCCGAACACCAGGCCCAGAAGGGTCAGGGCGCCAACGGCAATCCAGATAGTATTCATTACAACTTCACCAAACCACTAAAGCCCATAAAGGCCAAAGACATTAATCCTGCGGTAATCAATGCTATCGCGTTACCACGAAAAGGGGCGGGCACATCCGCCACGGCAAGGCGTTCGCGGATGGCGGCAAACAGAACCATCACTAATGAAAAACCGACGGCGGCGGAAAATCCGTACAGCGCCGACTGAAGAAAGTGATGACCGAGATTAATATTCAGTAACGCTACGCCCAGAACCGCACAGTTAGTGGTAATCAGTGGTAAGAAGATGCCTAACAAGCGGTATAACGCCGGGCTGGTTTTCCGCACAACCATTTCGGTAAATTGCACGACCACAGCAATGACGAGGATAAAGGCCAGCGTCCGCAGATAAATCAGATCCAGCGGAATAAGTATCCAGGTGTCGATAAGCCAGGCGCATATCGACGCCAGCGTCATGACAAAGGTCGTCGCGAGGCCCATCCCCATGGCGGTTTCCAGTTTTTTGGATACGCCCATAAAGGGACAAAGGCCCAGGAATTTGACCAGTACAAAGTTATTGACCAGTACAGTTCCGACAAAGAGCAGCAGGTAATCAGTCATGTTTCGGCCTGAAATAAAAAAGCCGCCTATTATCTGTCAAACTACCACAGGCGACAACAGGTTAACTGTAGGGTTATTACGGATTAACAAACGTTGTTTTAACGCGCGCTGAACGTTTGAGATAAGGCACAATGAGCGCCGTCGCCAACAGTGGGAAGAGTAACTGACGCACGGCAAAGGCATCTGAGACGGGCGAAAAGGCAAATGCTTTAACCGCCAGTAACACCGACACCAGCAGCCAGATAATGTAATGCTTCGGCACGCAGCGTCTGCGTTTGAAGAATGCGATTGTCAACCACAGGGTATAGTACCACATGGCGATAGCGGTAATAAATGAAATGCCCCATAGCAGTAAATTACCGGTTTCCTGTCCGCTAAGCGTCTTGAACGTTTGCGGTGTGGCAAGCGCCATAACGTAGAGTAATAACGCCAGCGAGGCGCTCAACAACGCGACTAACAGCCAGGCTAACGGGCCAAGAAGCCAGCCTCCAATTCGTTGTGGCGGTGTTGTAGTCATATCTTCTCCGGGGTTACGCGCATTAACGGCCATGCCGCTCATTTTGGGGCAAATATTATAAGGTTTTTGATGTTAAACGCTACTTTCTTTATTGCACATAGCGCCAGACGGATTGCGGAACCTGACCTACATCAAACAGGCGTCCTCCGGAAACCAGTTCGGCACGGCGGTGATCTGCAGCGCGATACATATTAACAATGTCCATGTCATCAGTAAGGGTATAGTTAAGGTGGTCGAACAGTTTTTCCAGACTTTCGAGCGAACTAATTTTGCGGAATTTTAATAGATAATCCTGAACAGTCATATAAAGTTGATCCATATTAAATATAATGCCAACGGAGTAGTCACTGATAAAAAATAAACAAAACCGCACCAGTGAGAGGTCAGGGGTGCAGGTAAAAAGGGAATATTCTTACCGGTAAAGAGTCAGGCGCCACATGGCGCCTGGGGCGAAAGGTTAACGCGCTTTCCTACAACAGGCAATAAACGTCAGACCAGATAGGACATATTTCGTTTTTTTTGCCGGTTTTTGACTTTTCTTTGTACCCCCCGGGGCGCCGCTTACCGTACCACGCGAAAATGCCTTTACATTATCTGACGCTTACTTCTTCTGGACGGAAGCCGTGGGCTCTGGTGGTTGGTAATTGTCAATATGGTTGGCAATACCTAAAAGAATGACTGAGATAACGAGAACTATCCACCCAGTTAATTCAATAAGACGATTCATTATTGACGACATTTGCTTTGATTTATCCATAAACACAGGGTGTAAATGTTACTTTCCTGGCGAACGGTCGGCAAGAGGGAGGGAAACGTTTTCAGCCTCTGTTCTGTAACAAGTTAATCATTTGATGCTACGTTGATGGTCAGGACGCTATTGCGGCTAATCGCACGATGGTGTGGAATAGCGATATCTAAAACCGGAGGCAGTGAGATGAATGACAAAATCCGCGTTGGGTTAATCGGTTATGGCTACGCCAGTAAAACCTTTCATGCGCCCTTAATTATGGGAACGCCAGGGCTAGAGCTTGCGGCGGTATCCAGCAGCGATGAAACAAAAGTGAAAGCAGATTGGCCGGCGGTTTCCGTGGTCTCTGAGCCCCGACATTTATTTAACGATCCGCATATCGACCTGATCGTGATCCCGACGCCCAACGATACCCATTTCCCGCTGGCGAAAGCTGCGCTGGAAGCCGGTAAGCATGTGGTGGTTGATAAACCCTTTACCGTGACACTGTCACAGGCGCGAGAATTGGATGCGCTTGCGCGGAGCACTGGTCGGGTACTTTCCGTCTTCCACAACCGACGCTGGGACAGCGATTTTTTGACGCTGAAGGCCTTGCTGGCGGATGGCGTGCTCGGCGAGGTGTCCTTGTTTGAATCCCACTTTGATCGCTTCCGTCCCCAGGTGCGCGACCGCTGGCGCGAGCAAGGCGGGCCGGGAAGTGGTATCTGGTACGATCTGGCGCCGCACTTGTTGGATCAGGCCATTCAACTTTTTGGCCTGCCGGTCAGCATGACGGTGGATTTAGCGCAACTGCGTCCGGGCGCGCAATCTACAGATTATTTCCACGCGATTTTATCCTACCCCCAGCGCCGCGTGATTTTGCACGGTACGATGCTGGCCGCGGCGGAATCCGCGCGATACATCGTTCATGGTTCGCGCGGTAGCTATGTAAAATATGGCCTCGATCCCCTGGAAGAACGGTTAAAAAACGGCGAGCGTTTACCGCAGGAAGACTGGGGATATGACATGCGTGACGGCGTATTGACCCTGGTTGAGGGAGAGACGCGCAAAGAAGAGAACTGGCTTACGTTGCCGGGTAACTATCCGGCATATTATGCCGCTATCCGCGATGCGTTAAACGGTAACGGTGAAAATCCCGTGCCGGCAAGCCAGGCGATTCAAATTATGGAGTTGATTGAACTGGGCATGGAATCGGCAAAACATCGCGCGACGCTGTGTCTTGCCTGAGATGTCGCATTTCTCCGCCTGGGATAGCATTAAACCGCAGGCGGAGAAGAGCGTTAGTGTCAATAAAGCAATCTTACGCCGCGGCCACTTTTTCGCGCAGCGCACGTTTTTCGCTATCGCTCAGAAAGGCGATTTCCAGACCGTTAATCTGCGCCTGGCGAATCTGTTCGCGGCTCAATCCTGCCGCTGGCGCGGCGACGTGATATTCATGGATAATATCTACGCCCTGAACAGCCGGATCGTCCGTATTAAGACTGGCGAGAACGCCATGCTCAAGGAAGGTTTTGAGCGGATGATCTGCCAGCGATGCGACGGTACTGGTCTGAATATTCGAGGTCAGACAGGATTCAATACCGATACGCTGCTGTGCAAGAAAATCCATTAACGCGCGATCTTCGACAGCTTTTACGCCATGTCCGATACGTTCGGCCCCCAGTTCGCGAATCGCCTGCCAGATACTTTCCGGCCCTGCGGCTTCGCCTGCGTGAACGGTAATATGCCAGCCCGCATCGCGCGCCCGATTAAAGTGCGACAAAAACAGACTGCCGGGAAAGCCCAGCTCATCACCGGCTAAATCCAGCGCGGTGATTTTCTCTCTGTGCGCCAGCAGCGCATCAAGCTCCTGTAAACATGCCGCCTCGCCGAAGGTACGGCTCATAATGCCAATGAGTCGCGCCTCAACGCCAAACGTGTTACAGCCGTCGCGTACGCCGTCGATAACGGCTTCAACCACGCCTGCGATCGGTAACTGATGCGCCATCGCCATATAGCCGGGCGAAAAGCGAAGCTCGACGTAATGCAGGCCGTTACGTGCGGCATCTTCAATATTTTCAAAGGCCACACGGCGGCAGGCGTCAAGCGATGCCAGGACTTTTACCCCCCAATCGAGCTTCGTGAGAAAGCTCACTAAATCGGGTTCGGTTGAGGTGACCTGGACATGCGGAATCAGCGTTTCCAGCGTTTGGGCGGGAAGGGCGATGTTGAACTGCCGACCAAGATCCAGAATTGTTTGGGCGCGAATGTTGCCATCAAGGTGGCGGTGGATGTCAGTCAAAGGAAGCGTAATATCAATCATGGGCGCACTCAATTTTTAATAAAAGTGCGCACCATTATACTACAGATTGATAATGCTCTGGAAATTTTGCAAAAACGGAGTCATTACGTTGCAACTTCGCGAGAGCGCGGAAGAAATTTTGTATCATTCTCTTTAACGCGCCCCCGGTCAGCTCACGGGGGGCGTCTCTGTTATCGCCTCTCAGGATAAAGGGTCAACCCCCCGCTTGTAGACGGTATCAGCGAACGGTGCGGTGGCAAAATCCATATCCGAGATCGTAAAGGGGAGCAGATCGGCTTCGCCAAAACGATCGGCGACATAATCCCACTACGTACACCATGTCCCGCGTCGGTCAACTTCCTGTGAAAAATCGAACATATCCCTTCTTTATGCCTGAACGGTATTCATCAGGCCAACCATTTCATCTTTTACCGACTGAACCTGCGGGCCGATAATTACCTGCAAATTATGCTGATTGAGCTATACGATGCCTGTCGCGTGATTGTCCTTCAATGCCTGGACATCGACAAACGACATATCTTTCACTGACAGGCGTAGGGGGGGATGCAGTTGTCCAGACTCACGATGTTTTCCGTGCCGCCTATTGCTCACGACGAGCACCATGTGCGGAGTCAAACGATAGCCGCTCGCCTGGTAACGCAAAAGTAGAGGCTGCGCGTCGTTCGGCGCAGACCGGGTGCAGCGTCGCGACACCCGGCAAGGCGATTATTGTTGAGGCAGCGCCGGAACGTCCGGTACGGAAAGCGCTGGCATTCCAAACAGGCCGACAAAGTCTTCCAACGGCATTTTTTGTCCGTTGAGCGTGATCTGGCCATTGGCGTACTGCAAACTGGAGGCGATAGTATTATCCTTCAGCGTTGTCAGTCGGAACATCTGACCCATTGCGGACAGCCCCTGCACCTGTTGTTTTGCCAGTTTTTCCGCATCATCCTGCTGATAGCCTTCCAGTTTTGCTATCTGCGTCATAAACTCGACCGCCATGTCCATTGGAATTGCCAGTTTCGCATCCAGCGATTTCACGGAGCGGTCGACTTCCTGCGCCAGCGTTTGCGGTTGTGCCGTTGTGGTTGCCGGATCTTTGAGGAACAGCGACAGATTCAGCGTGGTTTCCCCTTTGGCGTTTTTCCAGCTAAGCGGCGCCAGGGTCAGTACCGGATCGCCTTTTAACAGCACGGGGAGAGCGCTAAAGAACGCTTCAGTGACTTTTTGCTGATAAAGCTCAGGATTCTGCGCCACGTCCGGCTGATTCAACAGCGCCTGCGTTTGCGCATGATATTGCTGACTAAACTGGTGCCAGGCTTCGCCGTCGATTTGACCGACTTTCAGCGTTAATTTACCGCTGCCCAAATCCTGATTCTGCACTTTCAGGCTGTTAAGCGAGTAATCCAACTGGCTGTTAATGGTTTTTCCGTCGTTGACGAGATCGGACTTGCCGGCAATTTCCATCCCTTCCAGCACCGCCATCTCTTTACCCTCAATGGCGATGGACAGTTTATCCAGCGTTAACTTTTGGTCGCCCACACGTTCGCCAAAACTTGCCAGTTTACTGGTACCGTCGGTTTTCAAATTATTAAAGGTGAGTTGGACCTTCTGGTTATATTCGTTAACGGCATCGACCAGGCCGCTCTGCGCTTCGCCCGACAGCGAAACCACATTACCGTCTTTATCGGCGTTAAGCTGGAACTCGCCGCCGCTAAAGGCGACCTTTTCACCGGCATTCTCGTAGTTTAACGGCTTGAGAGAGATATCGGAGCGGGTATCGCCGCCATAACCAATGCGGGTATTGATAACAAAGGGCGTGTCGCCTTTCGCGATATCAAAGAGGGGTTTTGCCGCATCGTTATTCACCAGGGTGGTTTTTACCGACGCCATAGAAGGGATCAGATTGAGCGTTTTAAGCTGGGCGAGCGGGAAGGGGCCATGTGAAACGGACTCGTCCAGCACAATGCTTTGCCCGGGCTTCAACCAGGTAGTGTCTGCGCCGGCAACCGGTTTGACAACCAGTTGCAGATGGCTACTGAACACGCCACGCTGGTAGTTTTGATAACTTAATTCGACACCGGCCTCCGGCGCAGTACGCTTGAGCTGTTCATTGGCCTGAGTCACCATTTCTGCAAGATGGTTCTCCAGCTTTTTCCCCGTATACCAGGCGCCGCCTGTCCAGACGATGCCAAGTGCAATTACTACACCTGCAGCTACCAGTGTTTTTTTCATATCAATTGTCCATAAAAATGAAACCAGGCGGATTAAACCGCCTGGAGGAGTTTTACGTCTGTTATAAGCTTAGCAAGAGTTGTTAAAAAATTCAGTACGTTGCTACAGCTTGTTATAAACACGCGCTAAACGGCCCGTGCCGCTGGCGTTAACCGGAGACTCATCCGCGCCGATAAAGGCCGATTCACCCGGCTTCAGTACCAGACGCTGTTCATCTTTACGTAACACCGCCTCACCCTCAACGCAGAACAGAATCGCGGCGCTGTGTTGGCCGATGCTCGTCTCCTGAAGCGCCAGGTCGTGCAGTGAAAAAGCAAAATCGTCAACCGGAATTGGGAAGTCCAGCTCCGCGCCGCTTTTCACCGGGGCAGTCAGCAACTCGCCGGCAGGCTTAGGTTCGAACTTCACGTTCGCGACCAGCTCAGGGATGTCGATATATTTTGGCGTAAGGCCAGCGCGCAGAACGTTATCGGAGTTCGCCATGACTTCCAGCGCAACGCCCTGCAGATAAGCATGAGGCGTTTCGGCAAACAGGAACATCGCCTCGCCGGGATTCAGTTTGACCACATTCAGCAACAAAGGAGAGAAAAGCCCGCTGTCGTCAGGATAATACTCTGAAATCACGCGGATCGTTTGCCACGGTTCGCCTTGCTGGCTGTTAAGCGCCGCTTTGAGTACGGCTAACGCGCGGGATTTTTCTTCGCCTTGCATATTCAACAGGCTGGCGAAAAGCTGGCTCAGACGTTCAGCGTTCGGCGCCTGCAAAAAGTGGGCGATAGCGGAATGCGCGCCGGCGATAGGTTGCAGTAAAGAGACAATGTCAGAAAATTCGCGGAACGCGTTCATCGCCAGGAAAGGCGTCAGGGCAAAAACCAGCTCTGGCTTATGGTTAGGATCTTTATAGTTCCGCTCTGCGGCATCCATGGGGATACCCGCCGCATTTTCTTTCGCGAAACCGATTTCGGAGTTGCGTTTATTCGGGTGCACCTGAATAGAGAGCGGCTGCGCGGCGCACAGTACTTTAAACAGAAACGGCAGTTCGCCAAAACGGTTGGCTACCGCTTCGCCCAGCATGGCGGTTTTATTCTTTTCGATGGCGTCACGCAGGGAGACGGTTTCGCCGTTGGCGGTGGTGATTCGCGAGCTGCTTTTGGGATGCGCGCCCATCCAGAGTTCAGCCATTGGCTGCTGCTGCGGATTGGCGATGCCATAAAGTTCCGTTAACGCAGTTTTACTTCCCCAGGCATAGTTTTGCACTGAGTTAATGAGTTTTTGCATTATCAAGCCCTGTTTCAATGTGGAGATCAATGGGAGGTATTAAACCAAGAAACCCGTATGAAGTAACCTCCGGGCGTAAAAAGTCGTACTTGTCTCAGTTTTTGTTAAAAAATTGTGTAGGATAGTGTTACTCGCTTTTAGTCGGGCAATGGAACACCTGCCCAGAGAATAACCATACCGAGCGGTAAGTGAGAGCACAATGTCAAACAAACCCTTCTTTTATCAAGACCCTTTTCCCCTCAAAAAGGACGATACCGAGTACTACTTGTTGACCAGCGAACATGTTTCCGTCGCCGAATTCGAAGGACAAGAGATCCTGAAAGTCGCGCCGGAAGCGCTAACGTTGTTGGCGCGTCAGGCCTTCCACGATGCGTCTTTTATGTTACGTCCCGCGCATCAGCAGCAGGTGGCGGATATTCTGCGCGATCCGCAGGCCAGTGAAAACGACAAATATGTCGCGCTGCAATTCCTGCGAAACTCCGATATCGCGGCCAAGGGCGTGTTGCCCACCTGCCAGGATACCGGTACGGCCATTATTGTCGGCAAAAAAGGCCAACGCGTCTGGACTGGCGGAGGTGATGAAGCGGCGCTGGCTCGTGGCGTATATAACACCTATATCGAAGATAACCTGCGCTATTCGCAGAACGCGGCGCTGGATATGTACAAAGAGGTCAATACCGGTACTAACCTGCCGGCGCAGATCGATCTCTACAGCGTCGATGGCGATGAATATAAATTCCTCTGTATCGCTAAAGGCGGCGGTTCGGCGAATAAAACCTACCTCTATCAGGAGACAAAAGCGCTTCTGACGCCGGGTAAGCTCAAAAATTATCTCGTTGATAAGATGCGTACGCTGGGCACCGCCGCCTGTCCGCCGTATCACATCGCGTTTGTCATTGGCGGCACCTCGGCGGAAGCGAACCTGAAGACCGTTAAGCTGGCCTCGGCAAAATACTATGATGCGCTACCGACCGAAGGCAATGAACACGGGCAGGCCTTCCGCGATATTGAGCTGGAAAAAGAATTGTTGCTTGAGGCGCAAAATCTTGGCTTAGGCGCGCAGTTCGGCGGCAAATATTTCGCTCACGATATTCGTGTCATCCGATTGCCGCGCCACGGGGCATCATGTCCGGTAGGTATGGGCGTGTCCTGCTCCGCGGATCGAAACATTAAAGCGAAGATCAACCGGGAAGGGATCTGGATCGAGAAGCTGGAGCGCAATCCCGGTAAATATATTCCAGAGGCGCTGCGCCAGGCGGGAGAGGGCGAGGCGGTGCGCGTTGATCTTAACCGTCCCATGAGCGAGATACTGCAACAACTGTCGCAGTATCCGGTATCAACGCGCCTGTCGCTGAACGGCACGATTATTGTGGGCCGCGACATCGCGCACGCTAAACTGAAAGAACGGATGGACAGAGGCGAAGGTTTGCCGCAGTACATCAAAGATCATCCTATCTATTATGCGGGGCCGGCAAAAACGCCGGAAGGGTATGCCTCCGGGTCGCTTGGGCCGACTACTGCAGGACGAATGGACTCTTATGTTGATCAGCTCCAGTCGCAGGGCGGCAGTATGATCATGCTGGCGAAAGGCAACCGCAGCCAGCAGGTGACCGATGCCTGTAAGAAACATGGCGGCTTCTACCTGGGCAGTATCGGCGGCCCGGCAGCCGTTCTGGCGCAGGGTAGTATCAAGCGCCTGGAGTGCGTGGAATATCCTGAACTGGGTATGGAGGCTATCTGGAAAATTGAAGTGGAGGATTTTCCGGCCTTTATTCTGGTGGATGATAAAGGCAACGATTTCTTCCAGCAGATTCAGTCATCGCAGTGCGCGCGCTGCGTTAAGTAATGTCGCCGCCCTGCGGGGCGGTAACATGATTTGCTATTTTGCCGGAGAACGGCGCAAGCGCCTTATCCGGTCTACACCGTTGTGTTGTTATCGTTAATACTCATAAGACCGCAAACATGTGAGCAATGTCGACACATGATCTCATCAACTTGAGTAAGGAGCAGGTAATGGTAACGGTACGCCGCGAGAAAGATTCAATGGGCGCGATTGAAGTCCCGGCAGATAAACTGTGGGGGGCGCAGACTCAACGTTCGCTGGAGCATTTTCGGATTTCCACGGAGAAAATGCCCGTCTCGCTCATTCACGCTCTGGCGTTGACCAAGCGCGCCGCTGCGAAGGTCAACCAGGACTTAGGGTTGTTGGCGGCGGAAAAAGCCAGCGCGATTATCCAGGCGGCTGATGAAGTGCTGGCGGGAAAACATGCTGATGAGTTTCCGCTGGCGATTTGGCAGACCGGGTCCGGTACGCAAAGCAACATGAATATGAATGAGGTGTTAGCGAACCGCGCCAGTGAAATTTTGGGCGGCGTTCGCGGTATGGAACGCAAGGTGCATCCCAATGATGACGTCAATAAGAGTCAAAGCTCAAACGATGTGTTCCCAACCGCCATGCACGTGGCGGCGTTACTGGCGTTACGCGAACACCTCATCCCGCAATTATCCGCATTAACGGATACGCTTCGCGATAAATCCCACGCTTTCGCCGATATTGTCAAAATTGGCCGTACTCACCTGCAGGACGCGACGCCGCTCACCTTAGGCCAGGAGATTTCCGGTTGGGTAGCCATGCTGGAACATAACCTCAGGCACATTGAGCACAGTTTACCGCACGTCGCGGAACTGGCGCTCGGCGGAACCGCAGTGGGGACAGGGCTTAATACCCATCCGGAATATGCCCGGCGCGTGGCCGAAGAACTGGCGACGATTACCGCGGCGCCGTTTGTTACCGCCCCGAATAAATTCGAAGCGCTGGCGACCTGTGACGCGTTGGTACAGGCACATGGCGCATTAAAAGGACTGGCGGCCTCGCTGATGAAAATCGCCAACGATGTTCGCTGGCTGGCGTCCGGCCCGCGCTGCGGCATTGGCGAGATTGCTATCCCGGAAAATGAGCCAGGCAGTTCCATTATGCCTGGTAAAGTGAACCCGACCCAGTGTGAAGCGGTAACGATGCTATGTTGCCAGGTGATGGGTAACGATGTGGCCATCAATATGGGGGGCGCATCGGGCAACTTTGAGCTCAACGTCTATCGTCCGATGGTTATTCATAATTTTCTGCAAACGGTGCGCCTGCTGGCCGATGGCATGGAGAGTTTTAATAAACACTGTGCGTCAGGAATCGAGCCAAACCGCGAGCGTATTACGCAGTTGCTGAATGAGTCGCTGATGCTGGTCACTGCGCTCAATACGCACATCGGTTACGATAAAGCGGCGGAGATTGCGAAGAAGGCGCATAAAGAAGGGCTGACGCTCAAAGCCTCAGCCGTGGCATTAGGATACCTTAGCGACGAGGAGTTCGACGCCTGGGTACGTCCGGAGTTGATGGTTGGCAGTATGACGCCGGGACGTTAATCCGCCACATACAGGTGCAGTCGCGGAATAATCAGTCGCAGCGGCTGCGCCTGTGGTTTAAAACGGTGCTGAATATTATCGGCGTCATAGTTTTCCAGCCCGCCAATATCCGGCACGCCAGCGCCGTTGTCCGTGTTGATTAATGCGATAATCGGCGTGGGGCAGGCGTGTTGCACCTGTTTCTGCTGGCCTTTATACCAGATGCGGGCGATCGGCTGTACTTTAACCGGACGCTTAATCTTGAGTCGGGCCTGCTGCGGTAAGGCAGCGATATCCTGATATTCCCGTTCCAGCTTGAATTGCCATTGTTCGCGCGTCCACGGCGGGACGCTGCGCGGCGACGCGAGGCTTTTTTTCAACTGGCTCAGAACCTCATCCCGGCTTAAATTTTTAATAATATGTTTATTTGCCCAGCCGAAACGTATGGTAGCGGGGTTATTGATAAGCGTCAGCGTGCGGTAAGCGTTCAGCGTAATTAAGCCGGGTAGATGCCGATGCACCCACTCAAAACGTGCCGCTGAGGGAAGACCGGACTCTACCGTAACCATCTGCTCGAAGGTGGTTTTCAACTGGTTAATGCGCTGTATCTGATTTTCCAGATCTAACTGTGTCGCATTATCCACTTGATAGCATAAGACGCCAGGCAGGCGGACGGCGGCTTTACTGCTGCGGTTTTCGGACTGCTGTTGAATAAACAAATGGCGATAGTGACGTAGCGCCAGCGCTTCGGCCTCTTTCCCCAGATGTTGCGTTACCTCGATAGTATCCAGCGGCGCATGTTCCGCCTCTTTGGTCACCTGCGGCAGTGAAAAGACACGGGCGATAAGTAGCGAATGCTGCTGTAGATTATCCGTCAGCGCCGCCAGGTGTTGTTCTATCTGGCGAAAAGTGCCATTCAGGCGTTCAACGAGATCGTAGCGTGACATGGTATCACTCACTTTAGTTACAACATACTATCTGTATAGCACAGTTCCCGCCGCTCAACCAGCGTGCAAAATGCGTCAGGCAGCGGTCATGTCGGGCATCGCGTGCCAGACCGGCCAGCGAAAGCTAAATTTTGCGCCGCCCAGTTCGCTCTCGTCACAGACGACGCTACCGCCCATCGCCAGTGCGATAGAGTGTACGATGGCGAGTCCAAGCCCGCAGCCGCCTGTCGCCCGGTCTCTACTGGGGTCGAGTCTGACAAAAGGTTCAAATACGCGCTCTCGCGCATCCGCTTCAATGCCGGGGCCATCATCTTCGACTATCAACGTTGCCTGACTGCCGTCGAGTAACAGACTGACCTGAACGGTGGTACGACTGTAGCGCAACGCATTATTCAGCAGGTTATCCAGCACTCGCGACATTAACCGCATATCAAGCGCGCCATAATCGCCGATTACACATGTGACAAGGTTTACGGCGCGTTCCGGGGTCACGCTCTGCACATCCTGCAAATGCGCGAGCAACCAGGCGGGGAGGTCGGGTTCGGTCAACATCAGTTCATTTTGCGGTCGGTCAAGGCGCGCATAGGTGAGCAGTTCTTCAATCAGCGCTTCCAGTTGACCAATATCGCGATTGAGCGCCTGTGATTCCGGCGGTGTCAGATTTTCACTCATTTCAAGCCGATAGCGTAAACGTACCAGCGGCGTGCGAAGCTCATGGGCGATACCGTCAATCAGCTGTTTTTTACTGGCGATCAGGGCATTAATGTTATCCGCCATCTGGTTGAACGCGACGCCCAGACGTTCGAAACTGGAGCCATTATCGAAGTGCAGGCGTTCAGTCAAATGACCCTCGCCAAAGCGCTGCGCGGCGGATTCGAGCCTGAGCATTTCTTGCCAGTGCGGGCGCATCCAGATAAACACAGGAAAGGCGAGAGAAAAGGCAATGAGCGCCATTAAGGCGATATCCAGCAGTCGCATTTGATGCAGGAAATAGAGATAGGGAACCGGGCCAACCGCCAGGACGTAATGGCTGCGTGGGATACGCTGAATAAAGGTGTATTGATCGTCAAGCGCGACGATATCGCCTTCACGCAGTCGCTGCGTGGTGGCGGCATCAAGCTTATAGTGATTTAACGGTTCAACGCGTAAATCGAAAGAGAGGTTCAGGTCCATCTCTTTTAACGTTTTCCCCCATTCACGCGGCGGAATTTCCCGCAGTTCGCTGCGCATCAGATAGAGCGAACTTTTCATCAGATCGTCGAGCGATTGCCTGCCCGCGCGTTCGGCGGTGAATTTGTACACCAGTCCGACCAATAAGGTCATGACCAGAAAACAGACGAACAGCAAAAGGTAAAACTGCACAAACAGCTTTTTCATCAACGCCCACCGGATATCAACACATTAACTCTATCGCGGCGCTGGCGGAAAAGATTTCCCGTCAGCGCCGCTGGTGGGTTATAAAAGCAGGCTTTGCGTTAACTGACAACCTCATTGTCCGGCGTTAAGGTCCGGACTTTCGTGAACAATGCGTCCATCGACAAGCGTCAAAACAGCGCGAATGGTATCAATTCTGTCTTCGGGCATCGTCATAAATGGCTGATTGAGTACCGCCAGATCGGCCTGTTTTCCGACGCTAAGCTGGCCCCGGTGTTGTTCGGCAAAGGCGAGCCAGGCGGCATGACGTGTATATAACGCTAGCGCTTCCAGACGCGTGAGTCGCTCGCTGGCGGGTTTACGCACGGAACCGCCTGACGCTATACCGGTGATATGATATTCGATAGCGTGCCAGACACCGGCAATGCCAATACGCGTCGAATCGGTGCCGCCAGCTACGACAAGCCCTTTATCCAGCGCCAGTCGAACCGGCGGCGAATTGTCCGTCGCGCCGGATGGATTGGCGTCACGGATGGCAAGCCCCTCAAAGTAAGGCCCCATTTGCACAGTGTATGCCAGACCCAGCTTACGCATTCGCTCAAGCGTCTGTGGCGAACCGGTATTCAGGTGCGCAATAGACCAGCGGAGAGGGCGCAGATCGTACTGCTGCGCTACCTGCTCAAAAATCGTCAATATCGCGTCGGCGCTGTCATCGGTATAGGCGTGGATCTCAAGCGGTATTCCCCGTTTTGCCGCAAGCGTCGCGACCTGGCGAAGCGCGGTTTTGTCCTGCTCTGAGGAAGAAAATCCTGGGGCCATCCGCACGCCGTCATTCATTCCGGCCACCAGGCTTTCCCCCAGGCCAAGAAAAGCCAGTTGCCCGTCATCGGCACGCGCCGGGCGAAAGGCCATCAGGTTGCTGAACCACTGCGCTTCATGACCTTTCGCTTCCGGCTGTACCGGAATGCGATACCCCACGCGCAGCGGTAAATCCCCCTGGTTTCGCATTGCAAATAAAGGCTCATAAGCGGCGGCAGGCCCGGCAGAGGGGTCAATGATGCCGGTCACGCCGCGAGCGTTCATATCAGCGAAAAATTGCCGCAGACCGCCCTCGCGATCGGCGTTACTACTTATGCTGGCAAAAAGCTGGTTAAACGCGGCGATGTCACCAAATAATTTCCCCGTGGCGCTACCTTTTGCGTCGCGCTCTACGCGGATTCCCGCTAAATCAGGAGGAGGGGTGCCGTTAAGGCCAAGTACGTCTATACCGCGCTGATTCACTAACGCATAGTCGTAAAGATACTGAATATAAGCCGGATGATCGGGAAGGGCGTGGCTCAGTTCGGCTACCGTCGGCGCCCGGTTTTCTGCAAATTGTGCCGGTATCCACGATCCCACTACGGCTACCCATTGATCGTGGGGACGACGGTTAGCGTCGGCGCGTAATTTATCCAGCGCGTCTTTAAGCGAAGGGCTGTCGTACCAGTAGGTTTCGAATGTCCAGGTTTGTCCGCCGCGAATGGCGTGGATATGGGTATCGGTCAGACCGGGTATCACGGTTTTACCCTGTAAATCGATGGTACGGGTATGGTCGCCGCGCCATTCATTTGTCGCCGTATCATCGCCAATCGCCACAATCCGCGAGCCGGAAATCGCCAGCGCGCTGGCCTGCGGCTGGGCATCATTCAGAGTGATGATATTACCGTTATGCAAAATAATATCCGCTGCCGGGCGGGCGGCGGTGGCTGCGCCTGTGGCCGTGAGCAGAAAGAGAAGCGCGGTTCTGGAAAGCAGAGGCGGGACGAGACTGATCATTAGCATGTTCCTTTTGTCGGGCGATAAGCAAACCATAGAGAGCGAACAAGAATTGTTCAATCTGTGCCCAGGGAACAGTGCGTTCTGTTTTTAGAACGGTGGTAATGAAAAAAGAAAAGCCCGCCGAAACGGCGGGCTTGAGAAGAATTAATGAATAATTAGAACTGGTAAACCATACCCAGCGCGACGATATCATCAGTGCTGATACCGGCATCTTTATAGAACGGGTCGTCATCATCCAGCAGGTTGATTTTATAATCAACATAGGTGGAGAAGTTTTTGTTGAAATAGTAGGTAGCACCTACATCAGCATATTTAACCAGGTCTTTATCATCGCCATTAACGTTGTTATAGGTCAGATCTTTACCTTTAGACATCAGGAAAGAAACCGCCGGGCGCAGACCGAAATCAAATTGATATTGGGCTGTAACTTCGAAGTTTTGCGTTTTGTTTGCTACGCCGCCAGCATAACCCGCATCCGTTTTACCATAAGGCGTCATATTACGGGTTTCAGAATACATAGTCGCTAAATAGATGTTGTTGGCATCATATTTCAAGCCAGCTGTCCATGCATCCGCTTTGTCGCCGCCAGCAATCGTGCCGCCAGCATTGACTTGCTCATTAGTACGATCGGAAGTGGTATACGCAGCGCCTGCGCTGAAGCCCATGCCAATATCATAGGTAGTAGAAATACCGAAGCCATCACCGTTATCGTAACGAATATCGTCGCCATTATTACGGTTATTGGTACCGATATTTACATCGTCAGCGCTTTGGCTTTCATTTTTACCCTGATATTGCAACGCGAAGTTCAGACCGTCTACCAGACCGAAGAAATCAGTGTTACGGTAGGTGGCCACGCCGTTAGCACGACCGGTCATGTAGTTGTCAGCGTAAGTATAGGAGTCGCCGCCGAACTCAGGCAGCATATCGGTCCAGCCTTCTACGTCGTACAGGACGCCGTAGTTACGACCATAGTCGAATGAGCCGTAGTCGCCGAATTTCAGGCCGGCGAATGCCAGACGAGTCCAGGAATTAGCGCCTTCGCCTTCGGTAGTGTTAGCCTGAACGTTATATTCCCACTGGCCGTAACCGGTCAGTTGGTCGTTAATCTGTGTTTCGCCTTTAAAGCCGACACGCATATAGGTCTGATCGCCATCTTTAGAAGAGTCATCAGAGAAATAGTGCAGGCCGTCTACTTTCCCGTAAAGGTCCAGTTTGTTGCCGTCTTTGTTATAAATTTCAGCGGCGTGTGCTGCGCCAGCAGCCAGCAGAGCCGGGATGACAAGTGCCAATACTTTTCTTTTCATTTTTTTATCCTTAAAAACTTAACTTATTTGCAAAAGATTGAACTTCTACAGATTCGTTGAATCAAAGGCATCCTAATCTGAATAATATTATTTCAGCAAATGCTAACTTTTCTTATATGTTATTAATTAATACAAAAGTTACTATCGGAAACGCATATATTTATGGTGAATATATTTGTTATTATATATTCATGGTTGTGATTTGTTTTATTTCACAATTTGCGAAAAAAGATGGCAATATAGCGGCGGGCAGACATTCTGTTATCAATTTTGTGAACTGGCTTCGAGTTTTTTTAATTTAATTTTCTTGAGCGAAAAAGACGTAATGATGAACCACAACGCAGAGAAAACGGTAATAAAGGGGCTGTTCCGACTAATAAAAATAGCATCCATGTATACAATGTCTGTTTTTTGAACAGTGGCGGTGATGAGCATCGCCACTATGACTTAATAAAGGCAGGTAAAATCTGTCGGCTAACTTATCCCGTCGTTTCGTCCCAGGCATGAGGGGCAAAAAGATAGCCTTTATTGCGAATGGTCTTTATACGATAGGGCTCAGCAGCGCTATCCAGCAGTTTCTTACGCAGGCGGGAAATCGCCACATCCACGCTGCGATCCAGACCATCATAATTGACGCCGCGCAGCGTTTTTAGCAACGCGTCGCGATCCATAATTTGTCCGGCGTGTGTCGCCAGTTCCCAGAGCAATTCAAAATCGGCGGTGGAGAGCGATATGAAATCGCCGTTGAGCTGGACCGCCCGGTTAAGGGGATCGATGGTTAACGCGCCAAAACGCAGCGCTTTATGCGGCGTAAGCGCGCTCTCCTGAAGACTTTTTGCCTGTTGCGTTTGTTCGCTTTGCCGCAGGTGTAAGCGCAGACGCGCCAGCAAAACGGCCGGAGGCGTGGTTTTGAGGATGTAGTCGCAGGCGCCCATCTCCAGCGCCAGAATATGATTCATATCACTGTCCAGCGAGGTGAGCAGGACAATCGGGCCTTGCCAGCGGTGGCGTAAATCGCGACATATCGTCATGCCATCTTTACCTGGAAGCATAATATCCAGTAAAACCAGATCGGGCTGAGTGGTGAGGATAAGATCCTCCGCCCGGTCACCACGCGGCTCAACAATGACATCAATATCATGTTTCGCCAGATAAGCGGCAATGAGAGAACCCACTTCAGCGTCGTCTTCAACAAATACAATGCGGTTCATATTATAAATGGAGAATAGAAAACGCCAACATACACCGCCTCTGTTTTCCCTTCCATAAATCTTTTCTAAACGAGAGCGGTTCCGTTATGCTACACGCTGTTGTTATTAGCGTGTTAAGGCAAGGTAATGGGACTCGTGATTAAAGCTGCCCTGGGGGCGCTGGTCGTCGTATTGATTGGTCTGCTGTCAAAAACGAAAAATTATTATATCGCCGGATTAATTCCTCTGTTTCCAACGTTTGCGCTTATCGCGCACTATATCGTGGCCAGCGAGCGGGGCATCGACGCGATGCGTACCACCATCGTCTTTAGCATGTGGTCGATCATTCCTTATTTCATTTATCTTGCAACGCTATGGTATTTCAGCGGCGTGATGCGCCTGCCCGTCGCGCTTGGCGGTGCGGTGGTCTGCTGGGGGCTAAGCGCGTGGCTGCTGATTTTTTGCTGGATTAAATGGCATTAATATTGGCAAAGACCGTGGTTTCCCCATCGTAATACAGACGGATATTACGATGGGGAGGTTGTTAACCCACCAGCATCCACGTAGCCGGAACCGCCGCGACCAGCAATAAACCAATCAGCACGACTTCCTGACGATTTAATACATTGTCATGCTTGTGCGTCCGACGCGCATACAGGAAAACCAGTAATCCAGGCGCGTACAGTACGACGGACAGCAGCAGGTGCATAGGGCCCGACGCATATAATAACCATAAGCCATAAATACAGGCTCCGATACCGACCGCCCGATGGAGGGGACGCGTTGCAATCTTCAGCAGAAATGCGCCGACCAGAAAGTAGGGCACCAGAATCATTTCTGACGCAATCGTCAATAGTGTGTTGTAGTCCGAACCGGTCAGCCAGATCAGCACCAGACAGATTTGCACACAGATATTGGTGAGCCATAACGATGCAGAAGGCGCGCCTTGCGCATTTTGTCGCGCGAAGATGCCCGGGAAGGATTTATAGGCTGCCGCCAGAAACGGCACCTCCGCCGCCATGATAGTCCAGCTTAGATAAGCCCCGCAGACAGACACAATCAGTCCCGCTGCAATAATAATTTCTCCCCACGGCCCCATCATTTTCACCATCAGACCGGCCATCGACGGGTTGCGCATCTCCGCCAGTTCCGGACGCGCAAGAACGCCAAGAGAAAGCAGCGTCACCAGGAGATATATTCCCAGCGCTGCGAGTACCGCCAGTAGCGTGGCGCGGCCTACATCGCGTTTATTTTTCGCTCGGGCCGAGACGACGACGGCGCCTTCAACGCCAATAAACACCCACAGCGTAATAAGCATGGTGTTCTTGACCTGTTCCCATACGGGAATACCGAGTTCAACACCGGTGAAGTCCAGTGTGAAGGTATCCAGTTTGAACATCATGATAGCCAGCACAATAAACGCGCCGAGCGGCAACAGTTTCGCCAGAGTCGCAACCAGATTGATGCTGGCTGCCGTTTGTACGCCGCGCAGGATGAGGAAATGGACAATCCAGAGCAGGACTGAAGCGCCGACAATAGCCTGCCAGGTATTACCGTCGCCAAACAGACGCAGGGCAGGCGTATCGGTAAAGAAACTCAGCGCTGAAAAAACGATAACCAAATAGGATACGTTGGCGATGACCGCGCACAGCCAATAGCCCCAGGCAGAACAAAAGCCAATCAGTTCGCCGAAGCCTTCGCGGGCGTAAGTAAAGATACCGCCGTCAAGCTCGGAGCGAATGCGCGTGAGGATTAACATGGCGAATGCCAGTAAGAGTATCCCCACGCCGGTAATGGCCCAGCCAATTAACAACGCAGCCGGACTGGCAACGGCGGCCATATTCTGGGGCAGGCTGAAAACACCTGCGCCAAGCATTGAGCTTAAAACCAGCGCGGTCAGCGCGCTCAGTCCCAGTTTTTTTTCCATTGGTATCCAGCTATAAAAATGAAATTGGAAGAATAATTATTATGGCAAAACGCATAAAAATGGTGAAAGCCACTAAGGCGCGGGATTTTACGGAGAGAAGGGACCGCATGCAACGGCCTGGATAAGATTTATCGCCAAAAAAGCGAAAAGTGAGATTCATCGCGATATTTGACGGAACTGGCATCCCGCGAGAAAGTGCCGGATGGCGGCTTATCAGGCCTGCCGTTGAACGATTGTGTAGGCCTGATAAGGCAGGTATGCCGCCATCCGGCGAGAAAGCCTGATGGCGACGCGCGCCTTATTTATAGAGGTCGGCGCTGATGGTGATGTTATTGCCGCGCTCCTGCCACTGACGCGTAATATGATAATACTTAGCGCCTTTCTTCGCCGCGCGTTTGGCGACCTGGTAGGAGATTTCTGTCATATTGCCGTAGTTGCCGGTGAACTTAACGCTGTCGAAAGGCACCATCATCGCAGCCGTCGCTTTATTCAGCTCCTCAACTTTTGTGCCATCCGGTAGTGTGACAGTGTAACGCCCGCCTTTGGAGGATTGCGTTTCGAAGAAACGGCCTACTTCGGCGCTCGGCGAGGCTGACGTGGCGACGCCTGGAATTTCGACTTTCTTCGCAGCTTCGCCGCCCTGAGCCAGCGCGGCGCGGCCAGCTTCAGAGTCTGCCGGAATAGCGTCCGGGCTCTGGACGATGCGTTTTTTCGCATCTTGTTTATAGATAAATGCAGTGATGCGCTGGTTTCCGCCCTGATTCGCATCTATCTGACGAACAATATAGAAAGCGTATGCGCCTTTTTGTTTCGCCGCTTTCGTAATGGCATCGTTAACTTCCGGCTGGCTACGGTAGAAGCCCTGAACGGTGACGGTGTCATACGGTTCTAATTGTACGGCCTGGTCTTTCGGTAATTCCACAATGCCATTAATGACACGATTTTTGGGCGCGTCGGCTTTCGACGCGTCGGCTTTATACACGTCCGCCACAACACGCCAGTTACCACTGTTGCCGAACTCCGAGGTGTCGACAACATAGAAGGAGGCTGCGCCTTCTTTATCTGCGCGGCGGGACACGGCGGAGACCGCATCGCCAATAGCATTAAAACGACCGGTAATAACGATGCGGTCATAAGGTTTTAGTGCAGCCGCTTGCTCCGGCGTCAGTTCTGTTGCTGCATGGACAGAAAAAGCAGCCGCAGAAAGCAGAGCCGACGCCAGGAGAGTGTTCTTAAGCTTCATAAAAATAATCCTTCGCCTTGCGCAAACCAGGTACTGGTATTGTTATTGACTAGAAACGTGGCTGATTATTGCATTTAAACCATATGGATGTCTGCGGGATTTTTCACGCATCGTGTCATGTATCCTATCTTTGATGATAACATTTGCCGATATGTCGAAAAAAACGGCGTCCGGGCGGCTAAGCTAATGAAGCGCATAAATTTAATAAGTTAATTTAATGTTAATTTCTTGATCGCGCCAGGGGTTTAATGATGTTTTGCTGTCAAATTTGAGCGAATTATCAGCCCTCGCAGGCCATTTTCAAGGCATTATGGCTGCTTAGCGGCTGAATCGTTCATGTTTTGCAAATTTGATAAAAAATTCTGTTTTTTGGCGCTAGATCACAGGCGTTATTTTCAGTAGGTTATAGAGAGTTTGTAACGGTTTTATTCTGCTGGGGTAACATTTACCTCAAACGCGGGCAGGCGTACGCTTCTCGCGCTTACTGACAAACCATCATCAAAAATACCGATGGAAGGGAACATTTATGCGAATTGGCATACCAAAAGAGCGGTTACCCAATGAAACCCGTGTCGCTGCGACGCCGAAAACGGTAGAGCAGCTACTGAAGCTGGGGTTTAGCGTCGCTATCGAAAGCGGGGCGGGTCAACTGGCAAGTTTTGACGACAAAGCGTTTGCGCAGGCTGGCGCGGATATTGTAGACGGCAATGCTATCTGGCAGTCGGAAATTATTCTCAAGGTTAATGCGCCTGAAGAAGAGGAAATCGCTTTACTGAACCCCGGGACTACGCTGGTCAGTTTTATCTGGCCTGCGCAAAATCCTGGGTTAATGGAGAAACTTGCCGAACGTAAGGTCACGGTGATGGCGATGGACTCCGTGCCGCGTATTTCCCGCGCGCAATCGCTCGACGCGTTAAGCTCAATGGCGAATATCGCGGGTTATCGCGCCATTGTAGAGGCCGCGCATGAATTTGGGCGCTTCTTTACCGGCCAAATCACCGCCGCCGGGAAAGTGCCGCCGGCGAAGGTGATGGTGATTGGCGCGGGCGTTGCCGGTCTTGCGGCTATCGGCGCGGCAAACAGCCTGGGGGCGATTGTCCGCGCGTTTGACACTCGTCCTGAAGTCAAAGAGCAGGTCCAGAGTATGGGGGCTGAGTTCCTCGAACTGGATTTTAAAGAGGAAGCCGGTAGCGGCGATGGTTACGCCAAAGTGATGTCCGAGGCGTTTATCAAAGCGGAAATGGCGCTCTTTGCCGCCCAGGCCAAAGAGGTCGATATCATCGTTACCACCGCGTTGATTCCGGGCAAACCAGCGCCGAAGCTGATTACCCGCGATATGGTCGATTCTATGAAGGCCGGCAGCGTGATTGTCGACCTGGCCGCGCAGAATGGCGGTAACTGCGAATATACCGTCGCTAATCAGGTTGTGACGACGGACAATGGCGTAAAAGTGATTGGCTATACCGATCTACCGGGGCGTTTGCCGACGCAGTCATCCCAGCTTTATGGCACCAACCTGGTTAACCTGCTGAAGCTGCTGTGCAAAGAGAAAGACGGCAATATTGACGTGGATTTTGACGATGTCGTGATCCGTGGCGTGACGGTGATTCGCGACGGCGACATTACCTGGCCTGCGCCGCCAATCCAGGTTTCCGCGCAGCCACAGGCCGCGCCTAAAGCAGCACCTGCGCCAAAAGAGCCGGAAAAGCCCGCTTCACCCTGGCGGAAGTATGCGTTAATGGCGCTGGCGATCATTCTTTTTGGCTGGCTGGCCGATGTCGCGCCAAAAGAGTTCCTCGGCCATTTTACCGTGTTTGCGCTCGCCTGCGTGGTTGGTTATTACGTGGTGTGGAACGTGTCTCATGCGCTTCATACGCCATTAATGTCGGTGACCAACGCAATTTCAGGGATTATTGTTGTCGGGGCATTATTGCAAATTGGTCAGGGCGGCTGGGTCAGCTTCCTGAGCTTTATCGCGGTGCTTATCGCCAGCATTAATATTTTCGGTGGCTTCACCGTGACTCAGCGTATGCTGAAAATGTTCCGGAAAAACTAAGGGGTAACACATGTCTGGAGGATTAGTTACAGCTGCATACATTGTTGCCGCGATCCTGTTTATTTTCAGTCTTGCCGGGCTTTCAAAGCATGAAACGTCCCGCCAGGGGAATAACTTCGGTATTGCCGGGATGGCGATCGCGTTGCTGGCGACCATTTTCGGGCCGGATACCGGCAACGTAGCATGGATTCTGGTCGCCATGATTATTGGCGGCGCGATTGGCATCCGCATGGCGAAAAAAGTTGAGATGACCGAGATGCCGGAGCTGGTCGCGATTCTGCACAGTTTCGTGGGCCTGGCGGCGGTACTGGTTGGTTTTAACAGCTATCTGTACCATGACGCCAGTCTGGCGCCGGTGCTGGTGAATATCCATCTGACCGAAGTCTTCCTCGGTATCTTTATTGGCGCAGTCACTTTCACTGGATCGATCGTAGCGTTTGGTAAACTGCGCGGCAAAATCTCTTCTAAGCCGTTGATGTTGCCTAACCGTCACAAAATGAACCTGGCGGCGCTGGTTGTTTCTTTCCTGTTGCTGCTGGTTTTTGTTCGTACCGAAAGCGTGGGTCTACAGGTTCTGGCGCTGCTGCTGATGACCATTATCGCGCTGGCGTTTGGTTGGCATCTGGTCGCTTCTATCGGCGGGGCGGACATGCCGGTGGTTGTTTCAATGCTGAACTCCTATTCCGGTTGGGCTGCCGCGGCGGCTGGCTTCATGTTGAGCAACGATTTGCTGATTGTGACCGGCGCGCTGGTCGGTTCGTCAGGCGCGATCCTG
The DNA here is from genome assembly GCF_051812965.1 of Salmonella sp. NW1250. Taxonomy (NCBI): domain Bacteria; kingdom Pseudomonadati; phylum Pseudomonadota; class Gammaproteobacteria; order Enterobacterales; family Enterobacteriaceae; genus Salmonella; species Salmonella sp. NW1250. Next base: position 331,383 of record NZ_JAMNDD010000001.1, read on the forward strand.
TCTTACATTATGTGTAAAGCGATGAACCGCTCTTTCATCAGCGTTATTGCCGGTGGGTTCGGTACTGACGGCTCCTCAACAGGCGACGATCAGGAAGCTGGCGAACATCGCGAAATCACGGCGGAAGAGACCGCTGAGATGCTGAAAAACTCCCACTCCGTCATTATTACGCCGGGGTACGGGATGGCGGTGGCGCAGGCGCAGTATCCGGTGGCGGAAATCACCGAAAAACTGCGTGCACGCGGTATCAACGTGCGTTTCGGCATTCATCCGGTGGCGGGTCGCCTGCCGGGGCATATGAACGTGCTGTTGGCGGAGGCGAAAGTGCCTTATGACATCGTGCTGGAAATGGATGAGATCAACGATGATTTCGCCGATACCGATACCGTGCTGGTGATTGGCGCGAACGATACGGTGAACCCGGCGGCGCAAGACGATCCCCGCAGCCCGATCGCCGGTATGCCGGTTCTCGAAGTGTGGAAAGCACAGAATGTCGTGGTCTTTAAGCGTTCAATGAATACCGGTTATGCTGGTGTGCAGAACCCGCTGTTCTTTAAAGAGAATACGCAAATGCTGTTTGGCGATGCAAAAGCCAGCGTGGATGCAATTCTGAAAGCGCTTTAATCTTTTAAACGTGCGGCGGCCTCTTCGGAGGCCGTTTTTATACACTTCATCCTTTAAGCTGCCTCTTTGTTGGCTGCACTCAGAAACCCCGGACACATCGTTATCTATGCTCCCGGGGATTTCTTCCCTTGCCGCCGCGAGGCATCTTGAATGATTTTGTGTATATATTGCATTTTATCTTTTGTTTAAATCGCTAAGCAGAACGGCGATACTCTGCCCGCCGGTGGTCTGTTCGAGGGCGATTTTGACAATGATGGTTAACGGAACGGAGAGCAACATGCCCACCGGACCTAATAGCCAGCCCCAGAAAATTAACGACAAAAATACCACTAAGGTTGAAAGGCCTAAACCACGTCCCATAATTCGTGGCTCAAGGATATTGCCGAAGACCAGATTAATCAGCAGATAGCCTGCCAGCACCAGCAGCGCATCATAAAACCCGTTAAATACCAGCACCTGAATAATGGGTGGCAGGGCAGCGAGCACCGATCCAATATTAGGAATATAGTTCAGCGCGAAGGCCAGTAGACCCCAGACAAAGGCGAAGCGGACATCCAGCGCGGCCAGCATGCCCCATGCGACCAGCCCCGTCACGATACTGATCGCTGTTTTTAACACCAGATAATGGGAAACGCTATCAAGCGCGCGTTGAATTGCCGCCATGCCTTCCACCGGACGGCTCATCATCTGCTGCAGTTTTGCAGGCAATTGTGGAACCTCCAACAGCATAAATACCACGGTCAATAGCAATAAAAAGATGGATGACATGGCATTGGACAGTTGGGTGAGCAGGTTCGTTACCAGAGTCATGGCGGCGTTTGGATCGATATATTTCGCCAGCTCATCAACCGACACGCCAATGCCAGCTCGCTGCAACCACGGTTCAATACGTTGCAACGGTATCACCAATGAGGAGCGATATTGCGGTAGGGTACGAGCCAGTTCATTTAATGATGTCCCCAAATAGGCCAGTAGCAGTACCATTAACATAACAATAATCACAATGAGCAATGATACGGCGATAACGCGCGGAATTCGGCATCGGGTCATCCGTTGCACAACGGGATTGAGAACGACTGCAATAAATAACGCCAAAATAAAGGGAACAATGATATCTGCGGCGAAGCGGATACCGCTCAGAATAACCACCAGCATTCCCAGCATAATGACGATTTTTAGACCATTGAGCGTGATGATCGGTTTTGCCATATCAGTCCCTGTTTTCTGATGCCGACACGAATAATAATGTGATGTCGGTCGACCTGTTCTGGTTAAAATCAAACACTTCAGGTAAAGAAGTGAAAATATTTTGAGTTAATTCCTGGCTTATGATACAAATCAGGCGTGTTCAACTACCGAGGACAATTATCATCCGCGATGACGAGAAGCAACACTGCGGATAATTGTAATATTATGGACAATATGTTCAGCGCTTTTTTCTCCACGCAAACGCATCTTCACTCTACCTCCTTTTTCCTGCTTATCGGCGAGCAGCACTGGCGTAACGCACTTTAGTCTCTCACTTCTGCCTGAGCTGGCGCAATGCGCTGTGCTAACTGATTTTATTTTTTAGTTTGCTGCGTGCAGCAGACTCGAAAGAGTATATTCTCATGCAGGAGAAGTGTCATGTTTTACTGGATTTTATTAGCTCTGGCTATCGCGACTGAAATTACCGGCACGCTCTCAATGAAATGGGCTAGCGTGGGTAATGGCAATGCGGGTTTTATTTTAATGCTAGTGATGATCACGCTGTCATATATATTTCTTTCTTTTGCGGTAAAAAAGATTGCCCTGGGTGTAGCGTATGCCTTATGGGAAGGGATCGGCATTTTATTTATTACCATTTTTAGCGTGCTGCTATTTGATGAAGCATTATCAACCATGAAGATTGCCGGCTTGCTGACGCTGGTCGCCGGCATAGTATTGATCAAATCAGGGACGCGTAAACCCGGCAAACCAGTGAAGGGGGCGGCTCGTGCAACAATTTGAATGGATACACGGCGCCTGGCTTGGGCTGGCAATAATGCTGGAAATCGCGGCTAACGTACTGTTGAAATTTTCGGACGGCTTTCGCCGTAAATGCTATGGCATCTTATCGCTTGCCGCTGTTCTGGCCGCCTTCAGCGCGCTTTCCCAGGCGGTTAAAGGGATAGACCTGTCGGTGGCGTATGCGCTATGGGGCGGTTTTGGTATTGCCGCCACGCTGGCGGCGGGCTGGGTGCTCTTCGGCCAGCGCTTAAATCCCAAAGGCTGGGTTGGCGTGATATTGCTGCTCGCCGGAATGGTCATGATCAAATTTGCCTGAGACGATCGCTGCCGGTCAGGCAGCGATTCCCGCATTAATCCTGCGCCAGAGCTTTCAGCTTATCGCGAAAGCCGGTGACGGATATAGCGCGGTTATCGGCGCGCCAGCGATCTTTAGCCGCAGGGGCGGAGCTTTGTACGCCAATGAGCTGCCATCCGCTATCCGTGTGCAATAAGAGCGGCGAGCCGCTGTCGCCAGGTAACGTGTCGCACTGGTGTGAGAGTACGGCATTCTGCGCCCAGCCGGTCACGACGCAATCCTGATGGGAATAGAGCGCATCCAGATGATCTTCCGGATAACCGGACTGCGTGACTTTTCGGTCTGCGGCTTTCAACGCCGCAGTGAGCGCCGCTTTATCGCCGGTAAATAAAGGCACTGGCGTGATACCGGAAGGTGGGTAGCGCAATATTACCAGACCAAAATCCCAGCTTGCCGCGGCAGGCGGCACAATCCAGCCATCGCCATCCGCTTTCAGACGTCGGCCCAGCGACGGTTCAACGCGGCCTTCAATGCCGTGGATTTCATAGCGCCATACTCCTTTTCGCGCCACAAAACGCAGCGCAACCGCCTTGTCTGGTTTTCCTTTCGGTGGCGTTAGCAGGCAGTGACCTGCTGTCAGGGCGATATGCGGGGAGATAAGCGTTGCCGTACACAAATTACCGCTGGCGGTCTCTAGTTGCCCGATGGCATCCCACGGCGATTGGGTAGGATCGGCGACGGGCACCCGATCGTCATGGTTAAAAAAAAGCGTTTTGACGTCGCTGGCATCCGTGGCGTCTGTTTCAGCCCCCCTGGCTTTCGCCATAACCGGTAAAAAACACACTATGCCCAGTAATACAGCAATGGTTTTATGCATATCACACTCTGGTGGGTAATTATGATTATTAACAACAAACCCTCAGTACTACTATAGACGTGACGGTAAGAAAGTGGGAGTAAAATCAGATAACTACACTCAGGAAAGATAGAAATGCGTGGCAATAACGGCGCATAAAATAAGCACGATAAGAATGAGCTCAAAGCGGTAGCGAGACACTTTTTTGCCCTCCCGGAAGGCGGCGCTAAACCAGAACAATTTAGCGCCGTAAAAGCGGGCGCGGGGGCGCGCCGCAGCATGTTACGACTTACGCAGCCGGTTGAGTAGTTGGTTTTGACGTAGATTTGGCTGGGGCTTTTTTGCCATCTTTTTTCTGGTGCTTTTTAGCCGCCTGCGCTTTTTGCTCAACGGTTTTTTTATGCTGTTTTTTGTGGTGCTGGGTGTTCTGGGTTGTTTTGGCAGGCGCTGCGGTTTTCGCAGGCGTTGCAGTCTCAGCCGCGAATGCTGCGGAAGAGAGACCCATTGCAGCGGCAACAACCAGAGCTAATACTTTTTTCATTTTGATACCCTCGATTTGGTTTTCATTCAACCCCACTGCGGGGCCGGTGAAATGACTATATCGCTGTTATCAAAAGGCTTCCGTGAGTGATTGGTTTCGGCATGTAACGCTATGTACAATCCCCCGGTAACGCGATGTAAGCCCCCACCATAATAGGTAGCTTTACGTTACCGGCCGTTATTTTTGGTCGCAGAGTCGGTAATATCCGCCCTCCAGAATAACAGGCACACCGTATATGAATCCGATAATCTGGGTGGTATTTACGCTTCTGGCGCTGGATGCAATCAGAGAAGTTATGGGCGTATCAAGCCTGACAGGTCTATGGTGAACAGTGAGTCGTGGCGTGAAACCAGCCCGGCGATAGCGCACGTTGCTATCGCCGGATTATTTCTTTTCAGGCGTGAAGACGATGATGTAACCGCGTCCCGACCAGGATGGCCAGCACCAGCATTAGCGCGATAAAACCACCTACGCCGTTCCAGCCGTAACTATGCCAGAATACGCCGCCTAGCGTCCCGGCGATACTGGACCCCAGATAATAGCTGAAAAGATAAAGTGACGAGGCCTGTCCCTTCGCCCGGCGCGCACGCGGGCCAATCCAACTACTGGCCACGGAGTGCGCGGCGAAAAAGCCGGCGGAAAAAAGCAGCATCCCGGCAAAAATCAGCCAAAGCGAGGTAAAAAGCGTCAGTAAAAGCCCACCCAGCATTACTGCGGTAGAGAACAGCATCACCGGCCCCCGGCCATAGCGTGAGGTCATTGCGCCAGCTTTCGGCGAGCTCCATGTGCCGGTGAGATAGGCTACGGATAACAGTCCGACCACGGCCTGGCTTAATTCCCAGGGGGAGAGCATCAGGCGATAGCCAATGTAGTTAAACAGGGTGACGAACGCGCCCATCAGTAAAAAACCTTCCGCAAACAGCAGAGGTAACCCCCGATCGCGCCAGTGGAGACGGAAATTAATAAATAGCGTTTTAGGCCGTAGTGACGTGGGACGAAAATGTTGCGAGGCGGGTAAAATCTTCCAGAACATCAGCGCGGACGCCAGCGCAAAGCATCCGATGGCCGCCAGCGCGATGCGCCAGTTAAAAAAGTCGGTCATGACGCCGCTTAATAAACGCCCGCTCATCCCGCCGATGGAATTACCGCTAATATAAAGCCCCATAGAGAAAGCGACAAAGCTGGGATGGATTTCTTCGCTCAGGTAGGTCATTCCCACCGCGGCGACGCCGCTTAACGACAGACCGATCAGCGCGCGCATAATCAGAATACCATGCCAGCTGGTCATCATGGTTGATAACAATGTGCAGCAGGAGGCTAATAACAAGGCGGTGACCATCACCGGTTTACGGCCTATCGCATCAGAAAGCGGGCCGGTAAAAAGTAAGCCGATAGCCAGCATGGCGGTAGAAATAGAAAGTGAAACGCTGCTGCTGGCGGGGGAGACGCCAAACTCCTGGGAAAGTACCGGTAGTATAGGCTGAACGCAATAAAGGAGCGCGAAAGTCGCCAGGCCCGCGGAAAAAAGGGCCAGCGTGACGCGCATGAAAGGCGCTGTACCGCGTTTAATAAATTGAACCGGCTGAGAATGGCGTTGTTCATCGATATCGCTCGCCGTGGCGTCATCGAGAATAGTTGTACGACTCACGTTAAATCCTTGCTTTACATCTCCGTCAACAGGAGACGGGTATAACCGACATGTAAAGCATAGAAAAAGCAAAATATTCTGTCTAATATATTAATTGTCTCAAATAAGACGTTAAAAATATGAATATCGAATTACGTCATTTACGTTACTTTGTGGCGGTAGCAGAAGAACTGCATTTTGGTCGCGCCGCCGCGCGCCTCAATATCTCGCAGCCGCCGCTCAGTCAGCAGATACAAATTCTGGAGCAGCAGGTCGGCGCGCGATTACTGGCGCGGACCAACCGCAGCGTAGCGTTAACCGCCGCCGGGCGACAGTTTCTGGTGGATAGCCGACACATCCTGAGTCTGGTAAACGACGCCGCCGCTCGCGCCGAGCGGTTGCATCAGGGCGAAGCGGGAGAAATCCGTATTGGCTTTACGTCTTCAGCGCCTTTTATTCGGGCGGTATCGCATACCTTTTCGTTGTTCCGCCAGTCCTATCCGGGAGTGCATATGCAAACGCGTGAAATGAATACGCGTGAGCAAATCGCGCCGCTCAACGAAGGCGTACTGGATATTGGCTTGCTGCGGAATACGCCGCTGCCCGACACACTTAATCGCGAGGTGATTTTGCATGAGCCGCTTATGGCCATGATCCCGCGCGAACATCGGCTGGCGCAAAAGCCGGTCGTCAGTCTGACAGAACTGGCGGAAGAACCTTTCGTCTTTTTCGATCCGCATGTCGGGACGGGCCTCTACGACGATATTCTCGGCCTGATGCGGCGCTATAACCTGTCGCCGACCATCACGCAGGAGGTTGGCGAGGCAATGACCATTATCGGTCTGGTGGCGGCGGGACTGGGTGTCTCGATTCTGCCGGCATCCTTTAAGCGTGTACAGATGAGCGAGATGCGCTGGGTTCCCCTGGCGGAAGAGGACGCCGTATCTGAAATGTGGCTGGTATGGCCGAAGCATCATGAACAGAGTCATGCCGTACAGCGGTTTTGCCAACTGCTATTACTGGCTGCCCGACGGGATTAATTACGCCTAAAAAGGGTGAAAATGTGCAGTTAATCACACGGCTAAGCAAAAAGTTGACGGCGAGTATTGAAGTGTTTCACCATAGCACACAGATTATTTCGGAGCGCGAAAATAAAGGGAGTGAGCGGTGGTTGCTGATAGTCAGCCTGGGCATATCGATCAAATTAAGCAGACCAATGCTGGCGCAGTGTATCGCCTGATTGATCAGCTCGGACCGGTATCGCGAATTGACCTGTCTCGTCTGGCGCAATTGGCGCCTGCCAGTATTACGAAAATTGTTCGCGAAATGCTGGAAGCGCATTTGGTTCAGGAACTTGAAATTAAAGAGGCGGGCAGTCGTGGACGTCCCGCCGTCGGGCTGATGGTGGAAACGGAAGCCTGGCACTATTTATCTATTCGTATTAGCCGTGGCGAAATTTTCCTTGCGCTACGCGATCTTAGCAGCAAACTGGTGGTAGAAGAGTGTCTGCCGCTGCCGTTAACCGAAGCCACGCCGTTGCTTGAGCGAATTATTACGCACGTTGATCGGTTTTTTACCCGCCATCAGCAGAAACTGGAGCGTCTGACCTCTATTGCCATTACGTTACCGGGCATTATCGATACCGAAAACGGCGTTGTGCACCGGATGCCGTATTACGAAGATGTCAAAGAGATGCCTTTGGGAGATGCGCTGGAGCGGCACACCGGCGTACCGGTTTACATTCAGCATGATATTAGTGCCTGGACGATGGCAGAGGCGCTTTTTGGCGCCTCACGCGGCGCGCGCGACGTTATCCAGGTGGTGATTGATCATAATGTGGGGGCGGGCGTTATCACCGACGGTCATTTGCTTCATGCGGGCAGTAGCAGTCTGGTAGAGATTGGGCATACCCAGGTCGATCCTTATGGTAAGCGCTGTTATTGCGGTAATCATGGCTGTCTGGAGACCATCGCCAGCGTCGATAGTGTGCTGGAACTTACGCAGCTTCGGCTTAATCAATCGATGAGTTCAATGTTGCACGGCCAGCCGTTAACGGTAGATTCACTGTGTCAGGCGGCGATGCAGGGAGATCTATTAGCAAAAGATATTATTAGCGGCGTTGGCGCGCATGTCGGACGCATTCTGGCTATCATGGTGAATTTATTTAATCCGCAAAAAATTCTTATTGGTTCGCCGCTAAGTAAAGCGGCTGATATCCTTTTTCCGGCCATTGCTGACAGTATCCGTCAGCAGGCGCTGCCCGCCTACAGCAGGAATACGGTAGTGGAAAGCACGCAGTTTACCAACCAGGGCACGATGGCCGGGGCGGCGTTGGTAAAAGACGCGATGTATAACGGCTCTTTGTTGATTCGTCTATTACAGGGTTAACATTTTTTAACTGTTGTACAAAAATTTGCGCTAACTCAAGCTGATTGCCCTTGCCATATCTTAGACTTTCTCCACTGTATTATTTTCCTGGCTTATATTTTCGAAGCATAACGGTGGAGTTAGTGATGCTGAAGCGTTTCTTTATTACAGGTACAGACACTTCTGTTGGGAAGACGGTGGTTTCCCGCGCATTACTACAAGCGTTAGCGTCGGGTGGTAAGAGCGTTGCAGGGTATAAACCTGTCGCTAAAGGGAGCAAAGAGACTGCAGAAGGGATGCGCAACAAAGACGCTCTGGTATTGCAAAGCGTCTCTTCGCTGGAGTTGCCGTATGAGGCGATTAATCCAATCGCGTTAAGCGAAGAAGAAAGCAGCGTCGCGCATAGCTGTCCTATAAATTACACCTTGCTGTCCAACGGTCTGGCGAGCCTGAGCGATAAAGTGGACCACGTGGTTGTGGAGGGTACTGGCGGCTGGCGTAGTTTGATGAATGATTTACGTCCATTGTCCGAATGGGTGGTACAGGAACAGTTACCGGTATTGATGGTGGTAGGGATTCAGGAGGGGTGCATTAATCATGCGCTACTGACTGCGCAAGCTGTCGCTAACGATGGACTGCCATTAATTGGTTGGGTGGCGAATCGTATCAATCCTGGCCTGGCGCATTATGCTGAAATTATTGATGTGCTTGGGAAAAAACTGCCAGCGCCGCTGATTGGCGAGTTACCGTACCTGCCGCGCGCCGAGCAGCGTGAGCTGGGGCAGTATATTCGTTTATCAATGCTCGGCAGCGTGCTGGCGGTAGATAGAATCATGGCGTAACGTTCGCGAGAGCACTGACGCGACTACACAGGCAATCAGCAGACCGGGGAGTAACTGATACTCGCCGGTCATTTCACAAATCATCAGGGTGGACATTATCGGCGCATGGGTTGTCGCCGCCAGTAGCGTCGCCATACCCGCCAGCCCCAATAAAATCGCTATTTCATCCGAGCCTGGCAGCAAGAATCCCCATATCCGACCCAGAAACATTCCAATTGATAATCCGACAAATAGTGTTGGCGTAAAGACGCCGCCCGGCGCGCCAGACCCGCTGCTGGCGAGCACCGCCAGGATTTTGCACACAAAAATTCCGCCAATCAGCGAGAATAGCGGCGGGGAGAGCAAAAATGATTGTACGACGCTATAGCCGTTTCCCCATACCGTGGGCGTGAGTAACGACAGTAATCCGACAATAAGCCCGCCCAACGCCAGTTGCCAGGGCGGGGACAGTTTTAAGCGTAAGAAACTATTATGGCTGGCCGTCATCAGCCACATCAGCAATGGGCCGCACAGACCGGCGACCAGGCCAGTACTGACTATCATGACGTACTCCCGCGCGTGGAGATCAACGGTCAGATGTACGGTATAGAGTAGTGAATCGCTACCGTTTAATACATGGGTGGTTAGCAGGGCGACGACGGCGGAAACGACAACCGGGCCGAGGGAAGCCAGCATTAAGGTACCGAACAGGATCTCCGCGATAAACAGGCTGCCCGCCAGCGGCGCATGGTAAGCGCCCGCCATGCCCGCAGCGGCGCCGCTGGCGATCCATAATTTCCATTCCTCACGCGGCGTGAAGCGTCGGGCAAAGCTGGATGCCGCCAGCGCGGCGAGGAGGATCATTGCGCCTTCGCGACCAATTGCGCTGCCGCTGACCACGACCAGCAGCGAGGCCAGCGATTTCACCAGACTGGCGCCAACGTCAAATTGCCCGTCGGTTTGCAATGCTTCCATATAGTCAGTGGGCGCATGGGGGCGCTGTTGGTTCATTTTTTGCCACCCCCACAGCAACAGACCAGCGGCCAGGCCGCCAAGCGCTGGCGTAATCAGCCGTCGCCAGGGCGAAAGCCCCTCAGCCGCATTCACCAGACTGCCAGTGTCATTACTCAGGAAAATCCACTCCAGCAATTGCATCGCATGACGGAAGGCGGCGACAGCCAGCGCCGCGAGAATACCAATGAGCGTAGCGATCAGCAGGCGACGAAACATCGCGCGCAGATCCGGGTAAGCGTGTAAACGATGCATGAGCGGGTAAACAGGGAGTTTCAGGATAGCCTATTCTGCGGGGAAATGGCGTCAGACGCAAAAGCACTATGTGCGATATAATATTGCGTACAATAATGATACTGCCGGATAGCGAGAGGCCATCCGGCGGCAACGTTAGCTGCTTTCGTGAATATTTAGCGCCCGACGCGTGCGGCCTGAGCTGAGATAGTCGGCGATGTAATCCTGAGAGATTTCACCGTTATAGCGTCCGTCTTCATCAACGATCGGCATCCAGCTGGTATTACTTTCGTACAATCTGGACAGCACAATACGCAGATTATCTTCCGCTTTGCCCGTAATACGGAAAGGATGGGTGATATCGGCGCAGATTCCGCTGGCGTTCCGCGCTTCCCGGCGCTTCACAAATCCCAGTGGCTTACCGTCGTTGTCAATGACGGTAATGGCGCGAATATCGTGATCATCCATAATGCCGAACGCCTCGCTTAGCGGCGTGGAAGGCCGCGCGGTAATGGTTGGCTGTTGGTCGGTCACATCGCCTGCGGAGACCAGTAGCAAACGCTTTAACGTTCTGTCCTGACCGACAAACGACCCGACAAACTCGTTAGCCGGTTTGGCCAGCAGTTCATCAGGACTGGCGCACTGTACAATTCGCCCCTGACGGAACACGGCGATACGGTCGCCGAGTTTTAGCGCTTCGTCGATATCATGGCTGACCAGCATCACGGTCTTTTTTAGCTTACGCTGCATATCCAGAAACTGGTTCTGGATCACTTCGCGGTTAATGGGGTCCACCGCGCCGAAGGGCTCATCCATCAGCAGTACCGGCGGATCGGCGGCCAGAGCGCGGATCACGCCAATACGCTGTTGCTGTCCCCCGGACATCTCCTTTGGATAGCGATGCAGAAATTTTCTGGCATCCAGCGCCACCATGTCCATCAACTCTTCGGCGCGTTGCTTGCAGCGCGCTTTGTCCCAACCCAACATGCGCGGCACAACGGTAATATTTTCTTCAATCGTCATATTAGGAAACAGGCCGATCTGTTGGATAACATACCCAATATTGCGGCGTAGCGTTACCGTATCCATATCGTTGGTATTCTCGCCGTTGATAAGAATATTACCGCTGCTGGGCGCGATCAGCCGATTGATCATCTTTAACGTGGTGGTTTTGCCGCAGCCGGAGGGACCGAGCAAGACGCACATTTCGCCTTCCGGCACGTTCAGGTTGACGTTGTCGACGGCTTTTAGCGGCTGACCCTTTTTCTGTACAAATTGTTTGGTGAGATTTTCCAGTTTTATCATTATCGTATCCCCTTAGGTGTCAGTACGACTTGCAGACGATGCAACAGCCAGTCAAGTACAATTGCCAGTAGACAGATCATCAGCGCGCCGGCAATTAACATGCGAATATCGCTGCCGCTAATGCCGTTTAACAGTAGCAGCCCCAGACCGCCGGCGCCGATCACCGCGGCAATCGCCATCACGCCGATATTCATCACTACCGCGGTGCGGATACCCCCGAAAATAACCGGTAGGGCCATTGGGATTTCGACCCAGCGCAGCCGTTGCCAGAAAGTCATACCGATGCCGCGTCCCGCTTCACGCAGACCGGGCGGCAAACTATCAAGCGCAGTATGGGTATTCCGGACAATCGGCAGTAAAGAGTAGAGAAAAACAGCCGTCACGGCGGGCAGAACGCCAATACCATGCCCGATCAGCGAAAAGAGCGGGATCATTAACCCAAACAGCGCGATAGACGGAATGGTAAGAAGTAGCGTGGCGGCGCCCAATACCGGCGTTGCCAGCCATTTGTGGCGTACAATCAAAACGCCTAACGGTACGCCGATGATAATCGCCAGACCGACGGCCAGCGCGACCAGCCAGAGATGCTGAAAGGTAAGGCTGGCGAGATAGCCTGTGTTATCCAGCATATAATGTATCGTATCCATAGGCGCTCCTTACAGCAGACCTTTGTCCTGCAAAAATTGATGGGCTACCTGTTGCGGCGTACGATGCTCGATATCGACCTGGGCGTTTAGGGTCGATATCACATCGTTATTGAGCAGGCCGGAAAGGGTGTTTAAGGCGTCATCAAGGCCAGGATTGGCTTCCAGCACCTCTTTACGCACTACGGGCGTGACAGCGTAACTTGGGAAGAAGCCTTTATCATCTTCCAGCACTTTCAGATCAAACCCTTTCACCCGTCCGTCGGTGGTATAGACCAGCCCGGCGTCAACCAGCCCATCCCGAACGGCGTTATAGACCAGCCCTGGGTCCATCTGTCGTATTTGCGGGCGATCAAGCTGCATCTGGTAGGCTTGCTGAAGGGGCTTCATCCCGTCGCTGCGCCCGGCAAATTCCAGATCGAGACCGAGCATCCAGTTGTGGTCAGGATCGTTCTGCCGGACCTGTTCGATTTTTGCCACCATTTGCGAGATGGTGGTGATATTTTCCGACTCGGCGCGTTTGCGCTGCATCGCGAACGCGTAAGTATTGTTCATGTCAGCCGGTTTGAGCCATACCAGGCCCAGCTTCGCATCCAGGCGTTTTACCGTGTCGTAGGTTTCCTGTGGACTCATGCGCTTATCGATACGGTTGAAAATAATCAGCGATGTACCGGTGTATTCCCAGGTAATATCAATTTGTTTATTCACCATCGCATTACGTGAAATCACCGCGGCGATATTGGTTTGCGGCTGAACCTGAAAGCCTTTCTTCTGCAAATACTGAACGGTCATAGCGGAAAGAATATGCTGCTCGGTAAAGCTTTTGGTGGCGAGAACCAGCGGCGCGGCCTGCGTCTGGTTACTGAACAACAGCGTTGCGGCAAGCCATCCTAACAGGTGTTTTTTGAATCTCATTTAACGCTCCTTATTGTTATTTATGCGTTCAGACGGTATGAGGGCTAAGGCGTCGCCCAAACCAGGCAAGCAGAGTGTCAAGAATCAGCGCGAATAACGCCGTGGCCGTTGCGCCGAGAATCAACGTCGGAAAATCGTTGAGATAAATCCCCGGAAAAATCAGCTCGCCGTAGCTGCTGGCGCCAATCAGAAAGGCCAGCGGCGCGGTGCCGACATTGATGGCGGTCGCGATGCGAATACCGGACAGCATCACTGGCCACGCATTAGGTAGCTCTACCTGGCGAAGCCGCTGCCATTTTGTCATCCCAATCCCGTTCGCCGCTTCAAGCAGTGAGGCGGGAACGGAACAGAGGCCCGCATAGGTATTGCGGACGATAGGCAGAAGGGAGGCCAGAAATAGCGCGACAATGGCGGGCGTATCGCCGATCCCGATAATCGCCATCGCTAAGGCCAGGACGGCCAGCGGCGGCAAGGTATTACCAACATTAAAGATTTGCATGACATATTCAGCAAATCCCTTTGCCGCAGGACGGCTGAGTAAAATCCCACTCGGGATACCGACCAGTAAAGCAAAAAACATGGACGTAAATACCAGCATCAAATGCCGTTGTCCGAGATACAGCAGATCGACCTGACGCGCTTTCAGCGTCTCCAGACCGATTCCCCAGATAAACAGCGCCAGTAACAGCAAAATGACGATAGTGAACCCAAGTACACGTTTTAGGGTGAGGGTGTGCATTGCGGTGTGTCTCCCTGTTTGCATGTGTTATGGCGACGTTAAGAGTCGCGTGTTGTTATGCCATGTTCCGGCAGGGTGCTTTGAGCTATAGCAACAGGTTGGGAAGGATTCCAGCGAAGCGTGATGTTTAACACTATTAAACATCTATTAACAATTATGCTTTGCCCTTATGCGGCTTAGGGTGAACATTCACGATAAAGAATTATCTTAAAAATAGAAGCGTGGTGTGACGTTGTCACTTTTTGTAGATAAAAATAGGCCGCAATGGGAGAAAAGGCAGGTAAAATCCTGCCTTTTGTGGGGATTAACGGAATAACGGTTTTACAGCGACGGGAATAATAAGTTGAGCTTGCCATTGCGCCAGCGTCAGACGCGCCAGTTGCCCCAACGCCTGATAAAACGGATGCCCGGCATGATCGATAAATACGTCCAGAAAGCGGGACGACCACGGAAACAGATGCCAGGCCAGGAGTTGTTCGCATTCATGATGACGGCCATTCTCGGCAAGCCAGGCCGCCAGCAGCAACAGCGACCCAAAATGATCTTCTGGCTCGTTTTGCTGCATTTCAAACTGAATTCCGTTTTCGCGCATCCACTGACGTAGCGCCAGCGTAGAATCGCCAAATAATACGCTCTCACGATCCAGCCAGACGGAACCCCACGGCGGAGACGGCAGAGCGTAAGGGCCGATAAACAGACGCTGCCAGGCCTGTGGCAACGACTCTTCGCTGTGGGTCTTAAACATAGCCGCCACAGGCGCAAGCGCCTCGGCATCAAGCGGCCACTGCGCCTGCCAGTCGTCGGTTAATAGCGCCTGAATCAGAGGAGCTGTTTCGTGGCTTTCCGGCGAATAATAAAACAACGCGCCGAGAACACGCGCCGTTACTGCAAAATCATCACGTTGTAAAAAAGTGGTCATTCAAACAATCCCGAAAGGTGCGGGTCGCCCCGCACGCATAAATTAACCTGCGACGGCCATACCTACGGTCATATGCAGGCCATAAAAAAGTCCGCGGCCAATAATTTCGCCTGCCAGCACCAGCACGACACCGAGCAGCAAACCAACGGTATGCGGTTCGCGGCGACGGATTAGCGGACATAGCCAGCAGCCTAATCCGGCAGCAAGCAAGACAATGCGCCAGACCTGTAGCATACCGTAATCCGGTGCGAGATGGCTGGCCTGTTGCACGGAACTGTGAATGGTTGAGAGAGACAGCCCTTGTAATACGATGACCGCCACGCACACCACCAACGCCAGGCCGCTAATACTGGCAAACGTCACGCTGCAAAATGGGACGCGCGCGATGCGTAGCAGTAGCGCCGCAAACACCGGGCCGCACAGGAATGCCGTGAGGAAAAAGGCCAGCGTGGTGTAGCCATTATACCAGGTTGGCACGGTATCTATCTGATAAACGAGCGTCATTGCCCAGATGAATGCAACGCCGAGCGCCATACTGACCAGCAGCCACACTTTACCCAGCGCCGGGGGCATTTTACCGAGTACCGATACCAGCCACCAGATGCCGCCTACGGCAAAGAACACCGATCCTGCGGCGATTTCATTACTCAGTGCGGAAGCGCCTACGCGGTTAAGCGAGTTAAACGCGCGCAGCGGCGAGCCGAGATGCATAATCGACGCGAGGAATCCCAGTCCCATCACCAGCCACAGAAAAAACATGCTACGCACGATGCGCTGACGGGCGATGGTATCGTCTTTTGCCGTCAGCCAGCCCAGTCCGCTAACGATTAACGCGCCGACCACGCACTGACCAAAGACCGTGAAGATCATCAACGGCCATTCATGCCATCCACTTCCCATCTTATACCTCCTTCGGATTGGCCAGATAACCGGTAGTGTCCCCGGTCGGGCGGCTGTTGGCGTTGGGTTTAATCACAATATTCGGCTTCGTGAAATGCGCGCGCGGCAGCGGCGCGACGGCAGCCAGCTCTCCGTGTTTTTTACGCAGTTCGTCTATCGGGCCAAAATCCAGCGCCCGCAGCGGGCAGGATTCCACGCAAATCGGTTTCTTGCCTTCCGTCACCCGGTCATAACAGCCGTCGCACTTGGTCATATGACCTTTGGCCTCGTTGTACTGCGGCGCGCCGTACGGGCAGGCCATGTGGCAGTAGCGGCAACCGATACAGACCTCTTCGTTCACCACCACAAAACCGTCATCGCGCTTGTGCATCGCGCCGCTCGGGCAGACTTTGGTACAGGCCGGGTCTTCGCAGTGGTTGCATGAAATGGAGAGATAATAGGCAAAGACGTTCTGGTGCCAGACGCCGTTATCTTCCTGCCAGTCGCCGCCCGCATACTCATAAATGCGGCGGAAGCTGACATCCGGGGTCAAATCTTTGTAGTCCTTGCAGGCCAGTTCGCAGGTTTTGCAACCGGTGCAACGACTGGAATCAATAAAAAATCCATACTGGGTTGTCATCGGTTACTCCTTACGCCTTTTCAACCTGAACAAGATTACTGTGTGACGGATTACCTTTCGCCAGTGGGGAAGGCCGGTGCGACGTCAGAATGTTAATGGAGCCGCCGCGATCGATTTTGTCGCCAAACATGTCGGCATTTAACCAGGCGCCCTGGCCGATAGCGGTGACGCCAGGCAATATGCGCGGCGTGACTTTTGCCGGAATGAGCATCTCTCCGTTCTGGTTAAAGACCCGCACGGTGTCGCCGTGCTGAATGCCGCGCGCTTGCGCATCAATTGGGTTGATCCAGATCTCCTGCGGACACGCCTGTTGCAGGACGTCGATATTGCCGTAGCTGGAGTGGGTACGCGCTTTATAGTGGAAGCCGGTTAGCTGTAGCGGGTAGCGCTGACGAAGCGGATCGTCCCAACCGTCAAAGCCTGGCGTATAGGCGGGTAAAGGATGGATAATCTCATCTTTCTTCAGCTCCCACGTGTTGGCGAGGGTTGCCAGACGCTCGGAATAGATTTCGATTTTACCGGACGGCGTTTTCAGTGGGTTGGCGGCAGGGTCTTCGCGGAATGAGCGGAAAGCGACGTAGTGCTCCTCCGGGCATTTTTTCTTGAAAATCCCTGTCTGTTTCATCTCTTCGTAATCCGGCATTTCCGGGTTACGCGCTTTGGTTTTTGCGTGCAGGTATTTGACCCACTCATGCTGCGTGCGGCCTTCTGTGAAGGTCTGGTATACGTCCGGACCAAGCCGTTTAGCCACTTCACTGAGCGTCCAGTAAATGGGCTTTCTTTCAAATTTCGGCGAGGTGGCGGGCTGACCAAGAATGACATAGCCCATATTGCCTGCGGATTCGTGGGAAATCAGATCTTCCTGCTCGGTCGGCATTAAATCAGGCAGCAGAATGTCGCAATATTTTGCCGACGCGGTCATAAAGTGCTCGATGCCGACGATCATTTCACATTTACTGTCGTCCTGAAGCACCTCGTGGGTGTGGGCGATATCGCCATGCTGATTGATCAGCGTATTACTGGCGTAGCACCACAAAAATTTGATCGGCACGTCGAGCTTGTCTTTTCCCCGCACGCCGTCGCGTGTGGCGGTCATTTCCGCGCCATGATCGATAGCGTCGGTCCAGGTAAAGACCGAAATCTGGGTTTTTACCGGGTTCTCCAGCATAGAAAACCATTCGACGCCCAGATCCCAGGTACCTTCGCGCACGCCGGAATTACCGCCATTTATGCCGACGTTACCGGTGAGTACAGACAACATGGCGATTGCGCGTGCGGTCTGCTCCCCGTTAGAGTGGCGTTGCGGTCCCCAGCCCTGGCAAATGTAAGCCGGTTTCGCCGAGCCGATTTCCCGCGCCAGTTGAATGATTTTTTCCGCCGGAATACTGGTAATCTGCGCGGCCCATTGCGGCGTTTTGGCGATACCGTCTTCGCCCTGACCCAAAATATAGGCTTTATAGTGCGCGTTACGCGGGGCCGAGGCGGGCAGAGTGGTTTCGTCGTAGCCGATGCAGTATTTATCCAAAAACGGTTTATCAATAAGATCTTCGGTAATCAGCACCCAGGCGATTGCCGCCGCCAGCGCGCCATCGGTACCTGGGCGAATCGGCAGCCACTCGTCTTCGCGGCCGGCGGCAGTGTCGTTATAACGCGGGTCAATGACGATCATCCGGGCGTTGGAGCGTTCGCGCGCCTGTTCGACATAGTATGTCACGCCGCCGCCGCTCATACGTGTTTCCGCGGGGTTATTGCCAAACATCACCACCAGTTTTGTATTGGCGATATCATCCGGACTGTTGCCGTCGTTGCCGCCGAACATATAGCTCATGGCCGCGCTGATTTGGGCGGTGCTGTAGCTACCGTAACGGCTGAGATAGCCGCCGCAGGCATTCATCAGGCGATACGGTACGTTAGAATTGGTAATATTGCCGCCGTCCACGCCGGTACCGTAAAGGACATGTACCGCTTCGTTGCCGTAGTCCTTGAGGATACGTTTCAGGTTATCGCCGATAGTATCCAACGCTTCATCCCAACTGATACGTTCGAATTTGCCTTCTCCTCGTTTACCAACGCGTTTCATCGGATATTTCAGGCGATCGGGATGATTCATCCGGCGACGAATAGAACGACCGCGCAGGCAGGCGCGTACCTGATGGTTGCCATATTCATCGTTGCCCGTGGTATCCGACTCAACCCAATATACGGTGTCATCTTTTACGTGCAGGCGCAGCAGGCAGCGGCTGCCGCAGTTAACGGTACATGAACTCCAGACCGCTTTTTCTGCCACATTGCCAGATGCGAGATCTGCTGCGGCGTGGGCGATACGGGAGAACGGAAGGGTGAAAGCGCTACTGGCAAGCGCAAGGCTACCGATAGCGGAGGTTTTCACCAGGCTTCGTCGGCTGATACTGGCCGCCATTAATGCCTCAGGGTTGGTGATTTTCATAACAGCTCACTATGCTCATCCAAAAAAGAGTTTTAAATGTCGTTGTGTTCGCAAAACGGGGAGCGCCGGGCGCGTAAAAACGTCCCGGAGCAGGCGGCTTAGATTTTTTCGATTTCCACCAGATTTGTATGTTGAGGATTCCCTTTTGCCAGGGGGGAAGGACGCAGCGTCGTGAGCGTATTGATGCAGGCGCCGTGGTCAATTTTATCGCCAGCCATATCCGCATTATGCCATGCGCCCTGACCCATCGCGCTGACGCCCGGCAGAATACGCGGCGTGACCTTGGCGGGTAGACGCACTTCTCCACGATCGTTAAAGACGCGAACCCTATCGCCATTCGCGATACCGCGTTTTTGCGCATCGAGCGGATTTATCCACACCTCCTGGCGACAGGCGGCCTGCAGAACATCAATATTGCCGTAGCTTGAATGGGTACGGGATTTATAGTGAAAGCCAAACAGCTGTAGCGGGAAGGTGCTCCGCTTCGGATCGTCCCATCCTTCAAAAGTAGGGGTATAAATCGGCAGTGGGCTTATCACGTCGCCTTCCGCCAGCTCCCAGGTACTGGCGATGTGAGCGAGTTTGCTTGAGTAGATTTCGATTTTACCGGACGGCGTTTTTAACGGATTGGCCTGCGGATCTTCACGAAATTTTTTATAGGCGACAAAATGGCCGTTGGGATCTTTACGTTTATAGATGCCCATTTTTTTTAGATCGTCATACGCGGGCAATGCCGGATCTCTTGCCTGCATTTTGGCGTACAGATATTGCAGCCATTGCGCCTGTGTACGGCCTTCGGTAAACCGCTGATACACATCGTCGCCGAGGCGTCTGGCGATTTCGCTGAGTACCCAGTAGATGGGCTTGCGCTCGAACTTAGGCGTCGTCGCCGGTTGGATAAAAATCAGATATCCCATATTGCCGGCGTAATCATTGGGGATGATATCTTACTGTTCGACGGTCATGAGATCCGGCAGTAAAATATCGGCGTACTTCGCGGAAGAGGTCATAAAATTGTCGATGACCACAATCATTTCGCATTTTGCTTCATCCTGAAGAATTTCATGGGTTTTATTAATATCCGAATGCTGATTAATCAGGGTGTTGCCAGCGTAGTTCCATAGAAATTTGATCGGAACATCCAGCTTATCTTTGCCGCGTACGCCGTCGCGCAGGGCGGTCATTTCCGGGCCGCGCGCAATGGCGTCCGTCCAGCTAAAGCAGGAGATGGCGGTTTTAACGGGATTCTCCAGGACCGGCAGACGTTCAATGGTAATGGTGTAAGTAGATTCGCGTGCGCCGCTATTACCGCCATGAATGCCGACGTTGCCGGTCAGAATCGGTAACATGGCGATGGCGCGAGCGGTTTGTTCGCCGTTCGCCTGACGCTGCGGGCCCCAACCCTGACAGATGTAGGCCGGCTTGACGCTACCTATCTCGCGCGCCAGTTTGATAATCCGATCGGCGGGGATGCCGGTAATGTGTGACGCCCACTGCGGCGTTTTGGCGATACCGTCCTCGCCCTGGCCCAAAATATAAGCCTTATAATGGCCATTGGGGGGCGCGTCAGCCGGAAGGGTCTTTTCATCGTAGCCGATGCAATAGTTGTCGAGAAAAGGCTGGTCAACGAGATTTTCGTTAATCAATACCCAGGCAATTCCCGCCACCAGCGCGGCGTCGGTGCCGGGGCGAATCGGTATCCACTCGTCTTCACGTCCGGCAGCGGTATCGGTATAGCGCGGATCTATCACGATCATGCGCGCATTTGAGCGTTCACGCGCTTGCTCCAGAAACCAGGTAATGCCGCCGCCGCTCATGCGTGTTTCAGCCGGATTATTGCCGAACATGACCACCAGTTTACTGTTTTCGATATCAGACGTGCTGTTGCCGTCGTTGGAGCCATAGGTGTAGGGCATGGCGCAAGAAATTTGCGCGGTACTGTATGAGCCGTATTGATTCAACGAACCGCCGTAGCAGTTCATCAAACGCTTCACCGGCGAGGCGGCAGGCGACGAGCGGGTTATGTTGCCGCCTACGATGCCGGATGAATAGTGGATATAAACGGCTTCATTGCCGTAGGTCTCTACGGTCTTTTTCAGACTGGCGCTAATGGTGTCCAGCGCTTCCTGCCAGCTAATGCGTTCAAATTTGCCTTCGCCGCGGCGGCCAACGCGTTTCATGGGATAGTTAAGGCGATCCGGATGGTTAATGCGCCGACGGATTGAACGGCCCCGCAGACAGGCGCGAACCTGATGATTGCCGTAGACATCGTCGCCAGTGTTATCAGTTTCAACCCACCAGACTTCATTATCTTTTACATGCAGACGCAGGGCGCAGCGACTGCCGCAGTTGACCGAACAGGCGCCCCAGACGATTTTATCTTCTTCGTTGCGCATAGCCTGCTGCACCGCCGCGGCCGCGGTACGCATCCCAAACGGTAAAGATACGCCTCCGGCAGCCAGCGCCAGTGAGCCAAGCGCCGCTGATTTCACTAACGTCCTGCGGCTAACGCCTGTTTGTTGCTTTTCTCCGGGCATCACTCACTCCATTGTCATTATTATTTCGCTATATATTGATAACTATAACGAAATTATTAACATGCTAATGATGTAATGAGTTTACCCCTTTGGGAGTAAGGGTTATTAATCCATGTCAAAGAGCGTTACCCTCCGGACCCGGAGGGCAGGAGGAGGTTATTGCGGTTCGGCGGATGAACCGTCCTGAGCGGGAGAGGTATTGGCTGGCGCATTGCCGCTGCTGGTGCGGGTATAAAGAATTTTATGCGTGTCGTTCGCGCAATGGCCCACCACCTGTGAGTCCGGCTGATCGGCCTGGTCGTTAGGAACGATAGTGAGCGTAAAATTATCCGCCGGCACGCCGTTATTGATGATACGTTGTTCAATATCGCTTTTTACTCTCTCGCACGATCCCGGTGCCGCCATTACTAGCGAGGGGGCGCTGACTAACGCCAGAGCGGCTATTGCAGTTGCGATTTTCATCATGAACTCCTGTGATTAATGACGATGTTCTAAGCTTAGCATTTTTCGTGTAAATAACTGTATTTGCTAATATGATGATAAATATCTTTTCATCCTGGTGATACGTGTGAAGAAACCCCTTTTACTGACGTTATTGTGCATGATACTGGCAGGTTGTGATAACCCGAAATCCCTTGAGTCTTTTACGCCGGAAATGGCCAGTTTTTCGAACGAATTTGATTTTGATCCATTACGTGGTCCGGTAAAGGATTTCAGCCAGACATTGATGAGTGAGAATGGCGAAGTGGCGAAGCAGGTCACCGGTACGCTTTCACAGGAAGGCTGCTTTGATACGCTTGAGTTACACGATCTGGAGAATAATACGGGGCTGGCGCTCGTGCTGGATGCCAATTATTACCGGGATGCTCAGACGCTGGAAAAAAAGGTGCAGTTACAGGGTAAGTGCCAGCTGGCGGCGTTGCCTTCGGCGGGCGTGACCTGGGAAACGGACGACAACGGTTTTGTGGTATCGGCGACGGGCAAAGAGATGAAAGTCGAGTATCGCTATGATAGCGAAGGCTATCCGCTAGGTAAGACAACCATAAACTCGCAGAATACGCTCTCGGTGACGGCAAAACCCTCCGCGGACCCGCGTAAAAAGCTGGATTACACGGCAGTCAGCCGGGTGGATGATCGACAGGTCGGCAACGTCACACAGAGCTGCGAATATGATGCGTATGCGAACCCTGTTGACTGCCGGCTTGTTATCGTCGATGAGAGCGTTAAGCCGGCAGTGTCCCACCATTACACCATTAAAAATCGTATCGATTACTACTAAACCGGGCGCGGTGCGATTCTCCGTGACTACCGCGCCGCGTTTACTGCGCGGTGGGTTTCAGGAGCGTAGAACCGGACGTTTTATGTTCATCCAGATACTGCTGCTGGAAGATACACATGCGGATGGTGTTACGGTATTCGCCGTTAATGAAGAACTCATGAATCAGCTCGCCTTCTACTCTAAACCCGAGTTTACGGTAGATGTGAATCGCTTTTTCATTCTCTTTATCGACGATCAAATACAATTTATAGAGATTGAGTACGGTAAATCCGTAATCCATCGCCAGTTTGGCCGCGCGTGACGCCAGGCCTTTTCCCTGGTACTCCGGCGAGATAATAATCTGAAATTCCGCCCGCCGATGCACATGGTTAATTTCCACCAGTTCCACCAGCCCGGCGTTTTCACCATCGCATTCGACGACAAAGCGCCGTTCGCTTTGGTCGTGGATGTGTTTGTCGTAGAGATCCGACAGTTCGACAAAAGCCTCATACGGCTCTTCAAACCAGTAACGCATAACGCTGGCATTATTATCAAGCTGGTGGACAAATCGTAAATCTTCACGCTCAAGCGGGCGCAGTCTGACCTTGTAGTCACTTGTCATACTGTATCCTTACACTTCCTTTTAGTTATCCTGCATCAGGGCGTAATAACGCGACCTGTACGACGATCCAGACACCGCAGCGTATTGGGCTCCCAATAGGCGTTGATGTTGGCGCTTTGCTCGCATTTATCGCGGTTATCAAAGGCGGCATCGGCTTTGTCCCACTCTTTTTCTGCGCGGGTATTCACTTTCTGGCGCAGACTGCGAGTGTCGTTCCATTGTTCCTTTTCCATCGCCGCTTCCTGACGACTTTGTGCGCTATCTCCCGATTCAATCACCAGTTTACTGGTTTCAGCGAATGCGGAAGTAGTATATACAACGGCCGCCAACGTAAGCATTGCCGTCAGGCACAGGCGTTTGCTCAGCGTATTGTTCATCACAACATCCTTTCATTAGAGGGGAAAAAGCGGTAAACCACCTGTAAATTCTACACCAATCCTTATGCCTGGCATATACACAAGAATGGCCGGATAACCGTAACGATATTCTGTTGTATTATCACTTATCATTTCGTAACCAAATGAATCTCATGCTAAAGACGACTCTGCTTTTCTTTGTCACCGCCCTCTGTGAAATCATTGGATGTTTTCTTCCCTGGCTATGGATTAAGCGCGGCGCCAGCGTGTGGTGGCTTCTGCCTGCTGCCGCGTCACTCGCGTTATTCGTCTGGCTTTTGACCTTGCATCCGGCGGCGAGTGGGCGGGTTTATGCGGCTTACGGTGGGGTATATGTCTGTACTGCGCTCCTGTGGTTACGTGTTGTCGATGGCGTCCGGCTCACGGTTTATGACTGGTGCGGCGCGCTGATCGCGCTGTGTGGAATGCTGATTATCGTCGTCGGATGGGGACGTACGTAACATTGCCGCGCGACCAGAACATTTTGTGATCTGGCAGCGCTTTTTACATCAATATACTTGTATGGTAGTAGCTCAGTTGAGTAAATTTCCTGCATCCCATAATGCGATGTAAGGAATAAAAATGAAGATTGTAGGGGCTGAAGTTTTTGTTACGTGTCCAGGGCGTAACTTCGTCACCTTAAAGATAACCACGGAAGACGGGATCACCGGTCTGGGGGATGCCACCCTGAACGGACGCGAGCTCCCGGTGGCCTCGTACCTTACCGATCACCTGTGCCCACAGCTCATCGGGCGGGATGCTCGCCGCATCGAAGATATCTGGCAGTTCTTCTACAAAGGCGCGTACTGGCGCCGTGGCCCTGTCACCATGTCCGCCATTTCCGCGGTTGATATGGCGCTATGGGATATTAAAGCCAAAGCCGCCAATATGCCGTTGTATCAGTTACTCGGCGGCGCTTCGCGTGAAGGCGTCATGGTGTATTGCCATACTACAGGCCACACCATCGACGATGTGCTGGAAGACTACGCGCGTCATAAAGAGCAAGGGTTCAAAGCAATCCGCGTGCAGTGCGGCGTTCCGGGGATGAAAACCACCTACGGCATGGCGAAGGGCAAGGGGCTGGCCTATGAGCCCGCGACAAAAGGCCAGTGGCCGGAAGAACAGTTGTGGTCAACGGAAAAGTATCTCGATTTTACGCCAAAGCTGTTTGACGCCGTGCGTAATACGTTCGGGTTTAATGAACATCTTCTGCACGATATGCATCACCGACTGACGCCTATTGAGGCTGCCCGCTTTGGCAAAAGTATTGAAGACTATCGTTTGTTCTGGATGGAAGATCCGACGCCGGCTGAAAATCAGGCGTGCTTCCGCCTCATCCGCCAGCATACGGTCACGCCGATTGCGGTAGGCGAAGTCTTTAACAGTATCTGGGATTGCAAACAGCTCATTGAAGAGCAATTGATTGACTATATCCGCACCACGCTTACCCATGCCGGTGGTATTACCGGGATGCGCCGCATTGCCGATTTTGCCTCGCTCTACCAGGTGCGTACCGGTTCGCATGGGCCGTCCGATCTGTCGCCGGTTTGTATGGCCGCTGCATTACATTTCGACCTGTGGGTGCCTAACTTTGGCGTACAGGAGTATATGGGCTACTCCGAACAGATGCTGGAGGTTTTCCCGCATAACTGGACGTTCGAGGGCGGCTATATGCATCCGGGCGACAAGCCAGGACTGGGCATTGAGTTCGATGAAAAACTGGCGGCGAAATATCCGTACGATCCAGCCTATTTGCCGGTGGCCCGCCTGGAAGACGGCACACTGTGGAACTGGTAAGGAGCGAAAAATGAAAAGTATCGTAATCGAAAAACCGAATACATTAACTATCGAAACGCGCGCGCTTCCGCAGCCTGCGCCGGGCGAAGTTCGTATTAAAGTGAAACTGGCGGGTATCTGCGGTTCCGACAGTCATATTTATCGGGGACATAATCCCTTTGCAAAATATCCCCGTGTCATAGGCCATGAATTTTTCGGTGTCATCGACGCGGTAGGCGACAACGTCAATCGCGACCGGATAGGAGAACGGGTATCCGTCGATCCGGTGATCAGTTGCGGGCATTGTTACCCTTGTTCAGTCGGTAAACCCAATGTGTGTACCTCGCTGGTGGTGCTGGGCGTGCATCGTGACGGCGGTTTCAGCGAGTATGCGGTGGCGCCGGCCCGTAATGCTCATCGCATACCGGACAACATCGCAGATCATCATGCCGTCATGGTTGAGCCGTTTACCATTGCGGCAAATGTGACGGGGCAGGTGAATCCAACCGAGCAGGACGTGGCGCTTATCTATGGCGCTGGCCCGATGGGACTGACGACCGTACAGGCGCTGAAGGGGGTTTATCAGGTTAAAACGGTCATAGTCGTTGATCGCATTGAAGAGCGTTTAGCGATGGCGAAGCAGAGCGGCGCTGACTGGACCCTCAATAATGGTCAACATTCACTGGCGGAATTTCTACAGCAGAAGGCGCTAAAACCGACCTTGATTGTCGATGCCGCCTGTCATCCCGCTATCCTGCAAGAGGCGATTACCCTTGCATCGCCTGCGGCACGCATTGTCCTGATGGGATTTTCCAGCGACCCGTGTGAGATTGTACAGCAGGGTATTACCGGAAAAGAGCTGGCTATTTATTCATCGCGTCTTAATGCCAATAAATTCCCGGTCGTGATTGACTGGCTGAATAAAGGGCTTATTGATCCGGATAAGCTGATAACGCATACATTTGATTATCAACATGTCACCGACGCGATTGAGCTTTTCGAGAAAGACCAGCGTCAATGCTGCAAAGTCTTACTCACGTTTGCGAAATAATATAAATAATTGCGAGTAAGTGGTACGCATCTTACCTCTTAGAGATTGCCTATATGACACAAATAAAGCATGAACGATCGACTCAGGATTTAGTGCGCGCTGCCGTATCTGGCTGGTTAGGCACCGCGCTTGAATTTATGGATTTTCAGTTATATTCACTAGGCGCGGCTCTGGTCTTCCATGAGATATTTTTCCCGGAACAGTCTGCCGCAATGGCGCTTATTCTGGCAATGGGCACCTATGGTGCAGGTTATATAGCCAGAATTATCGGCGCCTTTGTTTTTGGTAAAATGGGCGACCGCATCGGACGAAAAAAAGTATTGTTTATTACCATCACCATGATGGGGATCTGCACCACGCTGATTGGCGTACTGCCGACGTATGCGCAAATCGGCATTTTTGCGCCAGTATTACTGGTGACATTGCGAATTATACAGGGGCTGGGCGCCGGGGCGGAAATTTCCGGCGCGGGTACCATGCTGGCCGAGTATGCGCCGAAAGGAAAGCGTGGCATCATTTCCTCGCTGGTCGCGATGGGCACCAATTGCGGTACGTTGAGCGCGACGGCGATCTGGCTGCGAATGAATTTGAAAGAAAGTCCGGTATTCGAAAAAGTAAGCGAAGGCGAAAAATCGCCAGCGTTAACGCCTGCGTCAGAAAATACATTGGGCGCGATGTTTACCAGCAAATCTTTCTGGCTGGCCACCGGTTTACGTTTTGGACAAGCGGGGAATTCCGGGCTTATTCAAACCTTCCTTGCCGGATATTTGGTTCAGACGTTATTATTTAACAAATCTATCCCAACCGATGCGTTAATGATAAGTTCCGTAATTGGTTTTATCACTATCCCACTCTTGGGGTGGTTGTCCGATAAATACGGTCGTCGGCTGCCGTATATAATATTGAATATCTCCGCGATTATTCTCGCCTGGCCGATGCTGTCTATTGTGGTAGATAAAATGTATAGCCCTGGCGTAATTATGGCGGCGCTCATTGTTATTCATAACTTTGCCGTGCTGGGATTATTTGCGCTGGAAAACATCACCATGGCGGAAATTTTCGGATCGCGTAATCGCTTCACCCGGATGGCGATTTCAAAAGAGGCAGGGGGGCTGGTGGCGGTCGGTTTTGGCCCCGTCCTCGCAGGGATCTTTTGTAACATGACCGATTCCTGGCTGCCCATCTTAATTATGCTGGTGCTCTACTCGTGTATTGGTCTGATTTCTGCGCTGTTGATGCCGGAGGTCAGAGATCGCGACCTGAGTTTGCCTGAGGATGCGGCGGAAGCGACAGCAGCAGAGAAGTTACGCCACTCCGCAACCCAGACGAGTTAAATCGTGTCGACGGTATGGCCGGAACGCTAATGCGGTTTCGGCCATGCTGTCCGGTCACTTTTGTTTAATTAGCGTAAATCCAAATGCACCAGGGCAGGCGTTACTCTGCGACTGTTCCGCTTTCAGAATATAGAGGTTATAAAATGCAAAACAGGCTTTTATCGGCAAAGGCGACGCTTCCTGATTACGATCGTGCGGCGCTGGCGGCGCGGATGGTCCATCTCGGTTTTGGCGCGTTTCATCGCGCGCATCAGGGGGTTTATACAGATATTCTGGCTGCGGAGCAGCATAGCGACTGGGGCTATTATGAGGTTAATCTTATTGGCGGCGAACAGCAGATTGCCGATCTAAAGCAGCAGGATAACCTCTATACCGTGGCGGAGATGTCGGCGGATGCCTGGACGGCGCGTGTGGTGGGCGTCGTCAAAGCGGCGTTGCATGTCCAGGTTGATGGTCTGGAACGTGTGCTGGCGGCGATGTGCGAACCGCAAATAGCGATTGTGTCTCTGACCATTACCGAGAAAGGGTATTGTCATTCGCCAGCCACGGGCCAACTTCTGCTGGAACATCCCATGATTGCCGCCGACCTGCAAAATCCGCATCAACCGCTAACGGCACCGGGTATTATTGTCGAAGCGTTAGCGCGTCGTAAAGCCGCAGGCTTACCGGCATTTACCGTGATGTCCTGCGATAACATGCCGGAAAATGGGCATGTGACGCGTCAGGTTGTGACGGCTTACGCCCGGGAGGTGGATGCGGAACTGGCGATATGGATCGAGCAAAACGTGACATTTCCGTCAACCATGGTTGATCGGATTGTCCCTGCGGTCACGCCGGAGACGCTGGATAAAATCGAACAACTGACCGGCGTGCGCGATCCGGCGGGCGTTGCCTGTGAACCGTTTCGCCAGTGGGTGATAGAAGATACGTTTGTGGCGGGTCGTCCGCAGTGGGAAAACGCGGGCGCGACGTTGGTCGCCGACGTGGTTCCGTTTGAAGAGATGAAACTGCGAATGCTTAACGGCAGTCATTCATTCCTGGCTTATCTGGGGTATCTTGCCGGCTATCAGCATATTAATGACTGCATGGCTGACGACAACTATCGTCTGACCGCGCAGGCGTTAATGTTACGCGAGCAGGCGCCAACGCTGAAAGTCCAGGGGGTAGATTTACAGCGTTATGCCGATCAGTTGATTGCGCGTTACCGTAATCCGGCGCTGCGTCATCGTACCTGGCAGATTGCGATGGATGGTAGCCAGAAACTTCCGCAGCGTATGCTGGACTCCGTTCGCTGGCATCTTGCTAATCATAGCGATTTTGATTTGCTGGCACTGGGCGTGGCGGGGTGGATGCGTTACGTTGGCGGCGTGGATGAGCAGGGCAAGGCGATCGACATTAGCGATCCGCTATTGCCGGTTATTCAGCGCGCCGTGGCAAATAGTGAAGAAGGCGCCAGTCGTGTTAAGGCGCTGCTGGGAATGGCTGAAATTTTCGGCAACGATTTGCCGCAGGCGGCGCGGTTTACGCAAAAAGTGCAAGAAGCCTATGACAGTTTACTGACATATGGCGCGAAAGCGAGCGTGGCGAAATATGCCGAGCGGTTGAAGTAGCGCAACAGAGACCCGGTAGCATTATGCTACCGGGAAGGCCGGAGCGGTTCTTAGCGGCCAGTGGTATCAGTTCATGCCAAGACGGATCAGTTCGACCGGCGCGAATTTACCTTCACAACCTTCGACAATCACCGTTTTGCCGCGGCGAATTTGACCTGCATCCAGACCTTCGCTCTCAATGGCTTTGATAATCCCGGTATGACCCGTGCCGCTTATCATGACCCGGCTACCGGTAGTGATTGCGTTACGGTTACGATCGTATGTCATCATGGTGTTTTCTCCTTTCAAACTTACTGCCAAAGCCCGCAGGTTTCCCCGCATGACGGGCGACATATAAATACGCTTATCGTTGCGGATTTTTTTTGTTTTTGATCAAGCTCACGGCTTTTTAGGCGGGAATGTGCAGGGCGAGAAAGCGGAGAAGGCGTCTCACCCCGACGTTAAAGGGGGTTACTCTTCGCTAAACCAGCCGCTGTTTTCCTGACGGATAAGCTGAACGGATTCGCTAATTTCCTGCAAATGCTGGGTCATTGCGCTCTCAACCGCATTGCCGTCACGATTTTCCAGCGCGGAGAAAATATCATGGTGCTGGCGCAGCAACATCTCCGGCGGAGAAACATGATCCAGACTCATATAGCGAACCCGGTCAATTGTCGCTTTGATATTTTCAATGGTATCCCACGCTAACTGGCAATCGGCGATCTGCGCCAGTTTTTGGTGGAAATCGTCATCAAGCTGGAAAAAATCATCAATCTGTTTGCGCTCGATGGCAATATGTTGCAGGTGCAGGTTTTGCGCCAGTTGATAGCACTGGTTGTCGGTGATCATCGCCGCCGCACGGCGGACCACCGCGCATTCGATCGCCTGCCGTACAAAACAGCCATTCTGTACCTGAGAAAGCGAAATCTTATTCACATAACTACCGCGCTGAGGGCGGATCTGAATCAACCCATTTTCCGCCAGCTTTATAAAAGCCTCGCGCACCGGTTGACGCGAAACGTTAAAACGGGTTGAGACCTCTTTTTCTGATAGCGGTGTGCCAGGCGGGATCAGGCAATGCACGATATCACGCCGAAGAATACGGTAAATTTGCTGGTTGACAGGCTGTGTAGGGTTAAGCTGCGTTTCGACGGTCATTCATTCTTACTTTTTAGGCGGTTGACCCGGATACTCTACCACTTTTCCGTGGCGGTCTATACCGATCATGTTCTTGGTTGCAGATACGTTTGCCAGGGGTTACCCGGCCCGCAGACCGGGTATAACCTCTTAGCTACGGTGGACGCTGAGCCCTGCGAAAGATTGGGTAACAGGCATCATTTCAACGGTATTAATATTCACATGCGCGGGGAGTGTGGCCACCCACCATACCGCTTCGGTAATGTCTTCTGGCGTGAGCGCGGTGGTATTTTCGTAGGTTTTACCCGCTTTCTCATCGTCGCCTTTGAAACGGACGCTGGAAAACTCGGTACCGCCAACCAGACCCGGTTCAATGTCGGTCACGCGAACCGCCGTGCCGTGTAAATCCGTGCGCAAATTCAGGCTAAACTGGCGCACAAAGGCTTTCGTCGCGCCATAGACATTGCCACCAGCATAAGGCCAACTGCCGGCGGTCGAACCGATGTTAATGATATGACCGCGATTACGTTCGACCATTCCTGGCAGCACGGCGCGGGTCATATAAATTAAGCCTTTATTATTAGTATCGATCATAGTTTCCCAGTCTTCTACGCTGGCTTTATGCGCCGGTTCAAGACCCAGCGCCAGACCGGCGTTATTGACCAGCACATCAATATCGCGCCACTGCGCAGGCAGAGAGGCCATCATCTCTTCGATGGCCGCGCGGTTGCGCACGTCCAGTTGGGCGGTCAATACGTTCTCGCCAAGCTCATCTTTTAACGCTTGCAGGCGTTCATGACGACGTCCCGTGGCAATGACTTTATGTCCATTCTCAACAAAACGGCGTGCAATGCACTCGCCAAACCCTGCGGTTGCTCCAGTTACTAAAACGATCATCACACAGTTCCTCAACGCTTTTTGTGTTGTATTACCATAGCACGCGACGTTTATGAAAGGGTAATCCTGGTTAACACGGTTGCGGTCAGCATAGGGGGAAGCTTACTCTTATGATCAACCTATTTTCAGGAGTGAAAAATGTCGACGAATCCTTTGTTAGACCAGAGTATGTTGCCTTATCAGGCACCGCGTTTTGATCGGATCAAAGATTGCCATTATCGTCCTGCTTTTGATGAGGGCGTGCGGCAAAAACGCGTGGAAATCGAGGCCATCGTCAATCATCCGGCGGCCCCTGACTTTACGAATACGCTTCTGGCGCTGGAGCAAAGCGGGGCGCTTCTGTCACGCGTCACCAGCGTTTTTTTCGCGATGACGGCCGCACACACTAACGATGAACTCCAGCGGTTGGATGAGGCCTTTTCTGCCGAGCTGGCGGCGCTCTCCAACGATATTTATCTGAATAGCGCGTTATTCGCTCGCGTGGATGCCGTCTGGCAACAGCGTCACTCACTGGGGCTGGATGATGAGTCGCTACGGTTGGTCGATGTTATCCATCAGCGTTTTGTGTTGGCAGGCGCGCAGCTTGCCGAAGAGGATAAAGCGCGACTGAAAGTATTGAATACTGAATCCGCGACCTTAATGAGTCAGTTTAATCAGCGTCTGCTGGCGGCAAGTAAAGCGGGCGGGCTGGCGGTCGATGACGCGCATTGCCTGGCAGGATTAAGCCCGGAAGAAATGACCGTCGCTGCTGAAGCGGCGCGTGAAAAAGGCCTGGAGGAGCGCTGGTTCATTCCGCTCCTTAATACGACGCAACAGCCTGCGCTTGCTACGCTGCGCGATCGCCAGACCCGCGAAAATTTATTCGCAGCGTCATGGACTCGGGCGGAAAAAGGAGATGCCCACGATACCCGCGCTATCGTTCAGCGTCTGGTAGAGATTCGTCGCTGTCAGGCAAAACTGCTGGGTTTCCCCAATTATGCCGCATGGAAAATGGCCGATCAGATGGCGAAAACGCCGCAAGCCGCACTGAGCTTTATGCGTGGCATTGTGCCGCCAGCGCGTCAGCGTGTACTCAATGAACAGGCGGAAATTCAGAACGTCATTGATGGTGAGCAGGGCGGCTACACCGTTCAGGCCTGGGACTGGATGTTCTATGCCGAACAGGTTCGGCGGGAAAAATATGCGTTAGATGAAGCGCAACTGAAGCCCTATTTTGCCTTAAATACGGTGTTGCAAGAAGGGGTTTTTTGGACCGCCAACCAGCTATTCGGCATCACCTTCGTCGAGCGTTTTGACATTCCGGTGTACCACCCTGATGTTCGGGTGTGGGAGATTTTCGACTCCGATGGTGTCGGCATGGCGTTATTTTATGGCGACTTCTTCGCGCGGGACTCGAAAAGCGGCGGCGCGTGGATGGGGAATTTTGTCGAGCAATCCACACTCAATGAAACCCGGCCCGTTATATACAATGTATGTAACTATCAGAAACCGGTTGATGGGCAGCCTGCATTACTGCTTTGGGACGACGTTATTACGCTCTTCCATGAGTTTGGTCATACGTTACATGGTTTGTTTGCCGTTCAGCGCTATGCCACGCTTTCAGGTACCAATACGCCCCGCGACTTTGTCGAGTTTCCCTCCCAGATTAATGAGCATTGGGCGAGCCATCCACGCGTGTTCGAACGCTACGCGCGTCATGTCGACAGCGGTGAAAAAATGCCCGCTGATTTACAGGAAAAAATGCGCAAGGCGAGTTTATTTAATAAAGGTTACGATATGACTGAATTGCTCGGCGCCGCATTGCTGGATATGCGCTGGCATATGCTGGAGGAGAGCGTAGCAGAGCAGTCTGTCGCTGAGTTCGAGCAGCAGGCGCTGGCCGCCGAGCATCTTGATTTACCGGCAGTTCCGCCCCGCTATCGCAGCAGTTATTTTGCCCATATCTTCGGCGGCGGCTACGCAGCGGGATACTACGCCTACCTGTGGACGCAAATGTTAGCGGATGACGGTTATCAATGGTTTGTAGAGCAGGGCGGCCTGACGCGTGAAAACGGGCAACGTTTTCGTGATGCTATCCTTTCCCGGGGGAATAGTACTGATTTAGAAACGCTTTATTCAGCCTGGCGTGGACATGAACCGCATATTGACCCCATGTTGCAATATCGTGGGCTCGATCGGTAAGCTGATACGGTTGTTCGGCACTGTCGAACAACCACCTGAAAATGAATCCTGCACTTCTGATGACAGCCAGTTAAATTTATGGGGTTAAATTGTCTGAATATAAAGAGGGCGTGCATTCGGATTTTTCTACTTATTTTCCCGTGGTGGCTTGATTGCCAAAGATTTATTACCGCTTCGCTGTTGATGTTTTCAAAAAATATATTTTCCGCTATGTGGTGGTATTATGTAAATAATGCAGAAATGAATTTGACACTGCGCACAGGGCGACTAGATTTAGAACTGTATCACATGATATGAGAAGACATATCATATTTAAAACGCAACATCATCATGAGGATTATATTATGGCAGAACATCGCGGCGGTTCCGGTAATTTTGCAGAAGATAAAGAGAAAGCCTCAGAAGCAGGTCGTAAAGGCGGCCAGCATAGCGGTGGGAACTTTAAAAACGACCCACAGCGTGCATCTGAAGCGGGTAAAAAAGGTGGCCAGAACAGCCACAGTGGCGGACGGAAATCCGGCAATTAATTTTACTCCTGATATTTCGTAAATATATTCTGAAATATTGCGCATACGATGCGGGCCATAGGCTCGCATTTTTTATTCTGACCGGGAGTTATTCTGACCGGTCAGATGAAATTATTGTTTATGCTTTCTTCGTTAACAGAAAAAGCAATTCAGCGAGGGCGAAGCGTACGCATTTTTCCAATACTTCCTGACAATCTCCGTTGAAATGTTGTCGGCTTGTAAAAGTCGTATTGTTAATATTCCAGGCAAACCAAACGGTGCCCGCCGGCGTGCCATCTTCGCCGCCTTCCGGACCGCCATAGCCGCTGATCGCTATGCTGATATTGACCTCAGCCTGATCCTTAGCGCCCTGTGCCATTTCAGTAACGACCGCTTCGCTGACGGCGGTATGTTCGGCAAGACTGTGGCGTTGTACGCGTAAGATTTTTGCTTTGGCTTCATCAGTAAAGGTGACATAACCCACACCGTAAAATGAGGGCGTATCTTCTGCTGCGCACAATGCTGAAGCCAGTTTCCCGCCAGTGCAGGATTCTGCAGTGGTCAGACGGAGTTTCTGGTTAACCAGTAAATCACCAAGTTTTTTTGTCAGGCTATCGACGGATTCGGCTTCATCAAGGGTGACAATATCGTGCTGTTCTAATCTCATCGTTTATT
The DNA here is from genome assembly GCF_051812965.1 of Salmonella sp. NW1250. NCBI lineage: Bacteria > Pseudomonadati > Pseudomonadota > Gammaproteobacteria > Enterobacterales > Enterobacteriaceae > Salmonella > Salmonella sp. NW1250. The sequence continues at coordinate 366,193 of NZ_JAMNDD010000001.1, forward strand.
TTTCCGTTACAGAGACAAATGAAATATGTTCGTTCTTCTCAAGTATGGCATATTTATTTTATGACATTGTCAGTGAATGATTATTTTATCCAGTTACCAACAAACCCGCTGTTGCATAACTTGCTTACTTTCTTACGGCGATGACTGTCATTGATTATGCGTAAGGCCATTATCCTCAAAAAATAAAGCCGATTATTCTGAATTGCTATCCAGACGTTGATGCATATGACTTCAGCGATGTGGCAAGTTAACTATTACGCCGTTACGCTTTCGCGCTCACCGGCGCTGATGTCGGTTGCATATTAATCCGGATGGGTTGATTTTATTGCTTAATATTCTGCGGGTAAATTCATGTTTGTAAAAACTAAAAATAGCGGCCAGACTTAATACGTCAAATAGACGTTATTAAGGAGAGAGCATGAAACTACAGGTGGCTGCATTTTTAAGTTTTCTGATAATGCCTTACGCGCTAGCGGATGATCAAGGGGGATTAAAAAAAGACGTGGCACCGCCGCCGCCTCATGCTATTGAGGATGGTTATCGCGGTACGGATGATGCAGAAAAAATGACCATCGAACAGGCAAAAACCCTGCATGATGGCGCGACCGTTTCGCTGCGCGGCAACCTTATTGATCATAAAGGCGACGATCGCTATGTATTTCGTGATAAATCCGGCGAGATTAACGTGATAATTCCTTCCGCCGTATTTGATGGGCGGGAAGTTCAGCCGGATCAAATGATCAACATTAACGGTAGTCTGGACAAGAAAGCGAAGGAACCGCTTGTTCGCGTGAACCGATTGCAAAAATAACGCGCGCTAACCGGCAATCTCCAGGTCAGCCATACGGGGCACGCGGCTGGCCTGATACCATGGGTCTTGTAAAAGCGCCTGGGGGACAAAAGGTCCCATAATGTCTTATTCAGGTCTGGTTGCGTATCGTTTAAGCTTCATTGATATTGACGGTGCTACAGTCGTTAGCGATCCGTTATCCTCGCAAGAATTTGCCCGGTAGCGTATAAGCAAAACACAAATCTATCCATGCAAGCATTTACCGCTGGTGAACCGGCGGTTTTTTTTGCCTGCCATCCAGACAAAAGCGGCCCCTTGCGCAACGATGCAGCAAGGGGCCGGCTCTGCGAGGGATTATCTCCGTTCATTAATCATCCCATTTGTGACTGAACCAGGCTGCCAGAAATCCGGAAAATAAAATAATTCCTAATACAACGATAAAAAGGTTAATATTGCCTAACATCTCGTTTCTCCTTATTTTAGCGTGCATCCTCTTTTTTAAAAACCTCGTACAGACTATAGTACTAATTTATACTTAAGCAAAGTCTGAATTGCGTATTTATTTTACTGGAAGGGTAAAGCATTAGAATATTTTCGTCAGCGCCCAGGAATATTCCTGAATTACCGCAGTGACAGCAGATAATTAGCCTGCAATATATAGGGTTAACCCGGTGCGCCAGAAACTGCGCACATCACTGGCTGCAGATAATTAACAGGTAATAGCCTGTTGCGTAGGGGGAATCCGCATTCCTTTTAACATCAGTGCCCAGGCGAACACAATGGCGATTATCAGGACAACGAAAAGCGACCAGGCGGGAAGCGTCGTCAGGATGACGCCGCTGGCCAGCGGGTTTACCGCCGCACCCAGCAAGCCCAGCGATTGCGCTGAAAAATAGCTGGCTTTCATCCCGGCAGGCGCAATGTTGTCAATTAACATATATTCGCCGGGGGCATAAATAATTTCGCCAATCGTGAATACTGCCGCTGAAAGCCCCCAAAAAAACAGATTGTCGCCTGAAAAAATAAATCCGATGAGCCCGGCGATAAAAAAGACGGTGCCGGTCGTCATCATTGGTCGAATATTGACGGCGGTAAGTCGACGGCCCACGGCGTATTGCAAACTGACCACAATAACCGCATTAACCGGCAGGACGACGGCTACCACTTTTTCCGCGAAGCCGCTATCGGCAACGACCATAACGTACTGTGAAATACAGGACGCAAAGGCACCCCCCACAAAGGAGGCCAGAAATGCCGAAAGCGTAAACCACAATAATGCTTTGTCGCGCAGCAGAACGGAGGGAGACCAGATAGCGGCATTTTTCCCCTCGCTGGCGGCAACCGAACGTGTCACCCATACCTGAATAAAGACCAGCGGAAATGCGGAACAGATGGCGGCAAGCCAGAAGGGTAAATTGATGCTTTGCATCACCAGCAGCGTGCCAAGCGGCGGGCCAACCGTCCAGCCGATATTGAGTACGGTATAGTTGAGCGAAAAAATCCGTGTTTTTGTTGTCGCGGTGAGATTATCGGCGAACCAGGCCTTCAGGACGGTAGAAAAAACCGAATAGGCGCAGTTAATAAGCGCAAAAAGCAGGACAACCAGTACGACATTATGCACCATTGGGATGGCGATAAATCCGCAGGCGAAGGCGATAATCGCGAGTAACATGTAGCGCTTTTTATCAAACTTGTCCGCCAGAATCCCAAAGCCAAGACTAAAGATGACGCCGATCGTTAACGCGCTGGTCAGCGCGTAGCCAATCAGATTCACGCCTAAACCGTACTGACGGTTAAGATAGATGGTCATAAAGGGGAGCGTGGCGCCGCGTCCAATTGTCAATAACAGCGATGAGGCGAGTAGAGCCAACGTCGAACGTCTCAATACTGGATTCATTTTTCCTGCCTGAAATCGAGGTTACGTATCGGGACGTTTTAATCTACCGTGCCCGCAAAAGCATGATGTCTATACGCTATAGCGTAGTCTTAACATACCATAACGCAGGATTTTGCCCATCGTGTGTTGTTCAATGCCATGCTCACGGTAAAAAGAAAAGTCCTGTTATGGCGCACTGATTTCCGATAACTTACCTTTTTACAAAATTTTAATAATGACAGGGGCCGATGATGTCGCGTAAAGACGGTTTTTTGGCGTTACTGGTGGTTGTCGTATGGGGGCTCAATTTTGTTGTCATTAAAGTAGGCCTGCACCATATGCCGCCATTATTGCTGGCAGGATTACGATTTTTACTGGTGGCGTTTCCGGCAATTTTCTTTGTCGCCCGGCCTAAAGTCCCGCTTACGCTGTTGCTGGGCTATGGCCTGACGATAAGCTTTGGGCAGTTCGCCTTTCTCTTTTGCGCGATAAAGTTTGGTATGCCCGCAGGACTGGCATCGTTGGTATTACAGGCGCAGGCCTTTTTTACCATGGCATTGGGGGCGTTTGTTTTTAGCGAGCGGTTACAACGTAAGCAATTGGCGGGGATCGCCCTGGCGATTATAGGTGTACTGGTATTGATTGAAGCCAGTCTCAACGGACAGCATATAGCGATGTCGGGATTTATGCTGACTCTGGCGGCGGCATTTAGCTGGGCCTGCGGCAATATCTTTAATAAAAAAATTATGCAACATAGTCCGCGCCCGGCGGTGATGTCGCTGGTGGTCTGGAGCGCGCTGATCCCGATCCTGCCGTTCCTGCTGTCATCGCTGCTACTGGAGGGGGCGGATCACATTACGCAAAGCCTTATTACCATTGATATGACGACGATATTGTCGCTGCTGTATCTGGCTTTTGTCGCCACTATACTTGGCTACGGCATCTGGGGCGCGTTACTGGGGCGCTATGAGACCTGGCGCGTGGCGCCGTTATCATTGCTGGTGCCGGTAGTCGGGCTGGCGAGTGCCGCGGTGTTACTCGGGGAAACGTTGACCGGGATGCAACTTGCGGGCGCAGTACTGATTATGGCTGGACTCTATATCAATGTGTTTGGATTTCGTGTGCGCCGTACTGCGCGCGTCAGGGGATGAGGCATTATGTTACTAAGAAGACAAACGCTAATTTCAGACCATGCCGCGAGGTAATAGCGGCGGACTTGTCATCGCCAGACAGTACTAAAAAAATGCCCCGCAAAACGGGGCAAAGAGGTTAAAGGTGTTGGTCGTTATAATAGGGCACGCCTAATTCATCTGACTTATCGCTGTTCACGCTCACGGGGTGAAGGTCATTTGGCGGATCGCCCACACAGGGCAGAAGCATCACATCGCGGCTATTTTGCGCCACAGGTAACAAAGTTTGTTCTGCAATGCCATATCCGGAGGCGATAAGTAACAGACCCGGCAGGGCGGGAAACAGCATTTTCATGGTGCTCTTCGCGTGGCGCATAAACAAACTAGTAGTTGCCATGGTTCAGCGGCAGCATATACCGTGATTCGCCATGCATATTGGTGATCCGGTATTTGTGTGGCGGCACATCAAAATAGTTTTTGAACGTCCGGGTCAATGTTTGCTGTGACTCAAAGCCATAGCGTTCCGCCAGATAGAGAATGGGCTCGTTGCTCTCTTTTAATTTTTGCGCGATTTCCGTCATCTTACGGCTGCGGATGTATTGACCTAATGAATGACCGGTCTCTTTTTTAAACATCCGTTGCAGGTGCCATTTGGAATATCCTGAACGCTCAGACACTTTTTCCAGTGAGAGCGGCGACTCCAGGTTATCCTCGATCCAGTCCAAAATGCTATGAATAGTAATAGCGTCAGTGTTGCGTCTGGACATCGTCATACCTCTTTTTTGTCTACGGCAGAATTTTCTTGAGCAAATACTCAAGCGTTGCCACTTCGTCCGCCGTTAAGTTTTTTGTTAATTCCTGATGCAGGTCTTGCCCTGGTCGTTGATGACATTGCTCACAAATTGCCGCGCCGTCCGGCGTTAGCTTCACCAGTACGCCGCGTTTGTCATTAGGATTCGGCAGTCTTTCGATCCAGCCTTTGCACAGCAGGCGGTCGAGCATCCGCGTCAATGCGCCGAGATCGACAGACAGCACTTTTTTAAGTTCAACCGGGGTAATACATCCCGCGCAGCGTATCGAGCACAGCACTTTAAACTGTGTTGCGGTGATATCCAGCGGGGATAAGTAGTTATTTAACAGGCGATCTTTTTTTTGATTTACCATGTAGATCAAGCGACCCAGCGGAATGATTTCATTGAACAGATCACTGGTGCTTTTCAAAATGGTTGCCCCGGCAAGTAATTAATTTCGTCAGATACTATTGCCCAGGCAAGTATAAGTCAACTAAATGAATTGACCGATGCCACGATTTGCTAAAAGGCGTCCGGAGTATTGTGCTGTGATAACTTGTAACTAATTGATAATTACAGGTTATAGGTTGTAGAGGATATTAATTTGCACACTGGCGAAATGGCGCGCCTGGGCAATTTCACTTTATACTTCCGGTTCATGAAACGCTGATGGGTAAGAGATAGTATTATGATGGATTTGTTTAAAGCGATTGGATTGGGGCTGGTCGTACTGCTCCCGTTAGCCAATCCGCTAACCACCGTGGCGCTGTTTCTTGGCCTTGCGGGCAATATGAATAGTGCGGAACGCAACCGGCAGTCCTATATGGCTTCGGTTTATGTCTTCGCTATTATGATGGTGGCGTACTACGCCGGGCAGTTAGTTATGAACACCTTCGGTATTTCGATTCCAGGGCTACGGATCGCCGGGGGGTTAATCGTGGCGTTTATCGGCTTCAGAATGCTTTTCCCGCAGCAGAAGGCGCATGAGTCGCCGGAAGCGAAAAGCAAATCGGAGGAGCTGGCAGACGAACCGACGGCCAATATTGCGTTTGTTCCACTGGCTATGCCAAGCACCGCAGGACCGGGGACCATCGCAATGATCATCAGTTCCGCTTCCACGGTGCGTCATGGCGGCGAGTTTCCCGACTGGGTCATTATGGTCGCGCCGCCGATTATTTTTCTTGCCGTGGCGGTGATCCTGTGGGGATGCTTACGCAGTTCTGGCGCTATTATGCGGCTGGTGGGTAAAGGGGGGATTGAAGCGATCTCCCGCTTAATGGGATTCCTGCTGGTGTGTATGGGCGTGCAATTTATTATCAACGGCGTGTTGGAAATTATTAAAACGTACCACTAAGGCGCATTTTCGTCTGCCGGAAACCTTTTCCCGGCAGACGAATGTCTTAATGCGGTTGTTCTTCCAGCGTCACTGGCCATTTGCGGAATATGAGCACAGCCCATACCAGCGCGGCACAGGCGGGTATGGCGCCAATATAGCCGATGGCCGACATTGACCAGTGCAAACTCACCTGATTGCCTACCAGCGCGCCAGCGCCAATACCAATATTAAAGATGCCTGAAAATAGCGCCATTGCGACATCGGTCGCGTCCGGGGCCAGCGCCAGTACTTTTACCTGCATACCGAGCCCTATCACCATAATCGCGATGCCCCAGAAAATGCTCAGTATGGCCAGATGCGCTTCGCTATCCGCCGCAGGCAGCAGCAGAAGCAGACAGACAACCAGCAGGGCAATAGCGATACTGACGAGCGACGAGGCATGACGATTACCCAGTTTACCAAACACGAGGCTGCCGATGATCCCGGCGCCGCCGAGGATCAGTAACAGGACGGTAGCAAAATTCGCACTGAGCCCGGCGACATTCTGAACGAACGGTTCAATATAGCTATAAGCTGTGTAATGCGCAGTCACCACAACGACGGTCAGTACATAGAGGCTCATCAGCGCCGGGCGTCGGAATAGCAAAGGTAAACTTTTTAGTGAGCCGGAATGCTCGCTCGGCAATTTCGGTAGAAGCTTAATCAGACATAGCAGCGTAATTAATGCGCCCATGCCGATGGCAAAAAAGGTGGTGCGCCAGCCAAAATACTGACCAACAACGCGACCTATGGGCAGCCCAAGCACCATGGCCAACGCGGTGCCGGTCGCTATCAGACTTAATGCCTGCGCGCGTTTCCCGGCAGGGGCCAGGCGGATCGCCAGCGAGGCGGTTATCGACCAGAAAATAGCGTGGGCGAAAGCGATACCAATACGGCTAATGATCAGCACGGTAAAGTTCCATGCCAGAAAGGAGAGCACATGGCTGGCAATAAACAAAACAAACAGACAAATGAGTAGCTTACGGCGCTCCATTTGACTGGTAAGAAGCATAAAAGGCAGCGACATGACGGCAACTACCCAGGCGTAAATGGTTAGCATGATGCCGACCTGCGCGGTTTGCATATGAAAGCTTTCAGCAATGTCTGATAGCAAACCAACCGGCACAAATTCTGTGGTATTGAAAATAAAAGCGGCAATAGCAAGCGTAACTACCCGTAGCCACGCGACCTTGCGGGAAACTGGATTGATTGTCATAAAAATATTTCGGGTTAGTTGCGAGAAGGTGAGGCCGCGATCTTAAAACGTTTACTGGCGAAAAGACAATCATTTTGTGACCTGCTTCTCATTTACTTCGCAGGCCGTTTCGTCTTCAGTCGACGCTCGCCAGTTGGGCGTTAAGTAACTCGATAAAGGCCTCAAGCTGGCGCGTCATCGCCCCGCGCCGCCACATTAGCCATGTGTTAAGCCAGCGCCACTTCTCCGCCAACGGCCAGGCCTCCACCTGATGATGTCCTGGCATACTGTTGAGCATACTTGCTGGCATCAGCGCAATACCTGCGCCGGCAATTACGCACGCCAACATTCCATGATATGACTCCATTTCGTGAATCGTACCGGGGGTCGCGCCATCGGCATGAAACCAGCTTTCGAAATGCCGTCGGTAAGAACAGTTGGCGCGAAAAGCATAGATGTTATAACCATTCACCTCGCTGGCCCGCGAAACGACGGAATGGCCGTGTGGCGCGACGATCATCATCTCTTCCTGGTAAGCCGGTATACCTTCCAGCCCCGGATGCATTAGCGGGCCATCAATAAAGGCGGCGTTCAGCTTTCCCTCGAGCACGCCATCCAGCATGGCGCCGGAAGGACCGGTCGTTAACGCGAACTGAATTTTAGGGTAACGCTGGTTATAACCCGCCAGCAGCGCGGGGATACGTACGGCGGCAGTACTTTCTAACGCGCCGAGTGAAAACAGTCCTTGCGGTTCCTCTCCGGCAACCACCATGCGGGCTTCATCGACCAGCGCCAGGATCTGCTGGCTGTAACGTAAAAAGTTATGCCCGGCTGGTGACAGCCTGAGTCGCTGGTTTTCGCGAATAAACAGAGAGACGCCCAGGTCGGCTTCAAGCTGACGGATACGCGTGGTCAGGTTGGACGGAACGCGGTGTACTTTTGCCGCCGCCTGCGTGATGCTGCCCGTCAGAGCGACAGCGTTAAACATTTCCAGTTGCGTCAGGTCCATGGTTTTCTCAATTCGTGAATAGTCTGGTTAATATTATTCATTTTTCAGAAAGGGTAAAGGGCGTCATGATGGTACAACTCCCCTGATAACGAGAGAAAGAACATGACCATGATGACTGCAACACAGGCGTTATCCGTGAATCCTGCGACCGGCCAGACGCTGGCGGCAATGCCCTGGGCTAACGCGCAAGAGATTGAACATGCGCTGAGTCTGGCTGCGAGCGGTTTCAAAAAGTGGAAAATGACATCGGTAGCGCAACGGGCGCAAACATTACGTGATATTGGTCAGGCGCTTCGCGCTCATGCAGAAGAGATGGCGCAATGTATTACGCGTGAAATGGGTAAACCCATAAAGCAGGCGCGTGCGGAAGTGACGAAATCCGCCGCGTTATGCGACTGGTATGCGGAACATGGCCCGGCAATGCTGAATCCTGAGCCTACGCTGGTAGAAAATCAGCAGGCGGTGATTGAATACCGTCCGCTGGGCGTCATTCTGGCGATAATGCCGTGGAATTTTCCTTTATGGCAGGTGTTACGCGGGGCAGTGCCGATACTGTTGGCGGGGAATAGCTACTTGTTAAAACATGCGCCCAATGTCACGGGTTGCGCGCAGATGATAGCCCGAATCTTGACGGAAGCCGGTACTCCCGCTGGCGTCTATGGATGGGTGAACGCCAATAATGAGGGCGTGAGTCAGATGATTAACGATCCGCGAATCGCGGCCGTGACGGTGACCGGTAGCGTGCGCGCCGGCGCGGCGATTGGCGCTCAGGCTGGGGCGGCGCTGAAAAAGTGCGTACTGGAACTGGGTGGCTCGGATCCGTTTATTGTACTCAATGATGCCGATCTCGAACTGGCGGTAAAAGCCGCAGTTGCCGGACGCTATCAAAACACCGGACAAGTCTGCGCCGCCGCCAAACGTTTTATTGTCGAAGAGGGCATTGCGCAGGCGTTTACCGATCGTTTTGTGGCGGCTGCCGCAGCATTAAAGATGGGGGATCCTCTGGTTGAAGAGAATGACCTGGGGCCGATGGCGCGCTTTGATTTGCGTGATGAACTCCATCAACAGGTGCAGGCTTCCGTCGCCGAAGGCGCACGGCTACTGTTGGGCGGCGAGAAAATCGCCGGGGAGGGCAACTATTATGCCGCGACCGTTCTGGCGGATGTCACTCCTGACATGGCGGCATTTCGTCAGGAGCTTTTTGGGCCTGTTGCCGCCATTACCGTTGCAAAAGATGCGGCGCACGCCCTCGCGCTGGCGAATGACAGTGAGTTTGGCCTGTCGGCGACGATCTTTACCGCCGACGATACGCTGGCCGCGGAGATGGCGGCGTGTCTTGAGTGCGGCGGGGTATTCATTAATGGGTACAGCGCCAGCGATGCGCGTGTGGCATTCGGCGGGGTGAAGAAAAGCGGCTTCGGTCGCGAGCTTTCGCACTTTGGTTTACACGAATTTTGTAATGTGCAGACCGTCTGGAAGAACCGCGTCTAATCGCCCTGACGTCGCGTGGCGCCCTCTGCTATACTCGCAGGCCTTTTCAGACCTGCGAGCAAGGAGCATGTTGTGGCCAGGGCCATGGATAATGCAATTTTAGAGACGATTTTACAGCGCGTTCGCCCCCTCATTGGCCAGGGCAAAGTCGCTGACTATATTCCGGCATTAGCGTCCGTCGAAGGTTCAAAGCTGGGGATAGCGATTTGTACCGTGGACGGGCAGCATTATCAGGCGGGCGATGCGCACGAACGCTTCTCTATTCAGTCTATTTCGAAAGTGCTCAGTCTGGTGGTGGCGATGCGTCATTATCCGGAAGAGGAGATCTGGCAGCGCGTCGGAAAAGATCCTTCCGGCTCGCCATTCAATTCGTTGGTTCAGTTAGAGATGGAACAAGGCATCCCGCGTAATCCATTTATTAATGCGGGCGCGCTGGTGGTATGCGACATGTTGCAAGGGCGGCTTAGCGCGCCGCGTCAGCGAATGCTGGAAGTTGTGCGCGCGCTTTGCGGCGTATCGGATATTACGTATGACGCTACGGTCGCGCGCTCTGAATTTGAGCATTCCGCCCGTAACGCCGCTATTGCCTGGCTGATGAAATCATTCGGTAATTTTCATCATGATGTGCCTACCGTGTTGCAAAATTACTTCCACTACTGTGCGTTGAAAATGAGCTGCATGGAACTGGCGAGGACGTTTGTCTTTCTGGCGAATCAGGGCGAGGCGTTTCATCTCGACGAGCCGGTAGTTACCCCCATGCAGGCCCGGCAGATTAATGCGCTAATGGCGACCAGCGGGATGTATCAGAATGCCGGAGAGTTTGCCTGGCGGGTGGGATTGCCAGCTAAATCCGGCGTGGGCGGCGGTATTGTCGCCATAGTGCCGCATGAAATGGCGATTGCCGTCTGGAGTCCGGAGCTGGATCCTGCGGGAAACTCTCTGGCAGGTATCGCCGCGCTTGAGCAATTAACACAAACGTTAGGACGTTCGGTATACTGATGAATGCGCTTGAACCGCTCTTTGCCCGCCTGGCGCGATCGACATTTCGTTCGCGTTTTCGTCTCGGGATAAAAGAAAGACAATATTGCTGGGATAAAGGCGCGGAGGTAATTGATAAACACGCCGCCGATTTTATCGCCCAGCGACTGGCGCCAGCTCACCCGGCGAATGATGGTAAGCAAACGCCGATGCGGGGCCATCCGGTATTTATCGCGCAACATGCGACGGCAACCTGCTGTCGCGGGTGCCTGGCGAAGTGGCACCAGATACCTCAGGGAGAACCGCTGAGCGAAGCGCAGCAACAGTATATTGTCAGCGTTATCCATTACTGGCTGGTCATACAAATGAATCAGAGGTAGAGCAGCGCGTCGTTGCTGACGCTTTCCCCGATAAAACACCCTATACCACTGATAGCAGCCGTTGACCGTCATATATCTCATGTGCTGAAGTGTCTTTTTAGTTACAACATACATTTGGTTGTTTTTTTTTCAACGCCTGTCAGCACTGTGCAAAAAAATGTTCTACAGGGCAGGGGAGCCGTGTATCACCAGAAGCTTGCAACCTTGATCTGGATCACGTTTAATGACAGTGCTTTTTTACCTGCTGAAGATAATCATGATCGTTAGACCACAACAGCACTGGATTCGCCTGATATTTGTCTGGCATGGTTCCGTGTTATCTAAAATCTTTTCACGACTACTCCTTAACTTTCTTCTTTCTATCGCCGTTATTATCATGCTGCCCTGGTACACAATGCTGGGTATTAAGTTTACCCTTGCGCCGTTTAGCATACTGGGCGTCGCTATCGCCATTTTTCTGGGGTTTCGCAATAATGCCTGTTATGCGCGTTACGTCGAAGCGCGACATTTGTGGGGGCAGTTGATGATCGCTTCACGCTCAATACTGCGTGAGGTGAAAACAACCTTACCTGATGAACGCGGTATCGAGGATTTTGTTCGGTTACAAATCGCTTTTGCCCACTGTTTGCGTATGACATTGCGTCGACAGCCTCAAACGCAAGTTCTGGGCAACTATCTTGACCAGGAGGCGTTACAGAAAGTTGTCGCTTCCCATTCCCCCGCTAACCGTATCTTATTGCTGATGGGAGAGTGGCTGGCGATTCGCCGCCGCAGCGGAAAGCTTTCCGATATTTTATTTCATAGCCTCAACAACCGCTTAAATGATATGTCGTCAGTATTGGCCGGCTGTGAGCGCATCGCCAACACGCCGGTGCCTTTTGCCTATACGTTAATTTTGCATCGTACGGTTTATCTTTTCTGCATTATGTTGCCATTTGCACTGGTGGTTGATCTGCACTATATGACGCCGTTTATTTCGGTGCTTATTTCTTATACGTTTATCGCGTTGGATGCGTTAGCGGAAGAGTTGGAGGATCCGTTCGGTACTGAAAATAATGATTTACCGCTGGATGCGATATGCAATGCGATAGAAATCGATTTACTGCAAATGAATGATGAAAGGGATATTCCGGAAAAACGGATACCGGATAAACGCTATCAACTGACCTGAGCTCGACTTAACTGGCGCAGAATGTTCATCTGCGCCATAACCTGAAGAGCAAAGCTTAATAGCCTTCTCCAACGCCGGTTTTGGCTGGACCGGAGTAGTGGACATGAACGATTCGCCATCCTGTGTTTGGTATCTTCGCCCACACCTGGCTTTCGCGGCCTGTCGTGTGTTGAGTCTGCCCATTATCACGGCGTACCGCGGTAAAATGCCAGTCGAACTCTGCAACGGCGGCATTGCCATACACATGAATAGCTGGGGGAGCGTCCAGTTTTAACGTGCGTTTGCTGAAGGTTTTACCCATAGTGGTGCCATAAAAATTTTCAGCGATCTGCGACCATCCGCGTTCGTGACCGCGTGGATGAATAAAACTGGTTTCCGGTGAAACATAAAAGAGCTGCTTGCCTAACGTTGGGTCTGCCTTATCTATTGAATAAAGGTAACGGTTAATGCCTTCTGTAATTTCTTGTTTAACGGTCGACGTAGCTTCATTTTGTGCGGCGGTTGGCGTTGCCGCTGATGCCGATGACGCCATCAGAGTTAACGTTATCGCGGCGGCCGAAAACAATAGTGACGTTTTTTGCATAATAGTTATACCCATATGGTCTGTTTTTGAGACGCTTTATCTTTCCTGTTACGTTCACCTTTATACTAAAGGAGCATGGCTCACGAACAATAAAAAACATCCTTCTATAAAACTACCCCGAAAAGGGAGTAGTGCAATTAAGAATATCGTATTTGTTTGTAACGGCATGACTCAAAATATCAACATTTAGAGTTTCAGTATTGTTGTTGTCCATTGACTTACTTTTATGTTTATTACCACTGGTAAATAGTTAATCTTATGAATAGTGATACACAAATGACCGTTTGCGCTATGTGATAATTAACCATAGTAAAAATACACGAAGCGAAGAAGTGCTATTTCAGTAGTACTGATATTTTCATAACGCTAATTTAAAAATAAATGTAAACGTAACAAATTATACACAAAAATAAGAAGGGCTGTGACCTCAACTGGCTTGATTATGATTCCGTCTTAACGAATGCCAGCCGAGTGTTAAGTGCCATTCTCGCCCTGGCATCCCCGACCGTAAGCCAGTTCTCTACTAGTAACCCCCTTGTTATTACAGCAGAAAACAGGGCATATCATTGATGTAGTCATGCTTAACTTGCATTTTAACATCACTAATACATAGCAAGCTAATATTACACTTTGAAACTTAACGCGCGGTAATTGTTAGTGATATTGTCCTGGACAGTTCCGCGAGCAGGTTTTGCGGAAAGTCCAAAAATAAGACAAATAAGGCATATAAAATGAAAAAAGTAGTGGTGTTATCTGCGGTAGCCGCAGCCGTGATGATGGCTGGAGCCGCCAACGCAGCAGAAATCTATAACAAGGATGGCAATAAACTGGATTTGTATGGCAAGGTCGACGGCCTGCATTATTTTTCCAGTAATCATAGTACGGATGGCGATCAATCTTATATCCGTATGGGTATTAAAGGCGAGACTCAAATTACCGATCAACTAACCGGTTTTGGACAGTGGGAGTATCAGGTCAACGCCAATCGTCCGGAAGATGGTGACTCCAGCGGTTCCCCGCAAAGCTGGACGCGTCTCGGTTTTGCTGGTTTGGCATTTGCCGATATGGGGTCTGTTGATTATGGTCGTAACTATGGCGTGTTATACGACATTGGTTCATGGACTGACGTACTGCCTGAATTTGGTAATGATTCGTATGAAGCTTCCGATAATTTTATGACCGGACGCGCGAATGGCGTTCTGACTTATCGCAATAATGATTTCTTTGGTCTGGTTGATGGCCTGAATATTGCGTTGCAGTATCAGGGTAAAAATGACGGCCTGTCGAAAGAAGGCGATCCTTTAAGTAATAATGCCAGAAAAAGTATCGCGTACCAGAATGGCGATGGTTTCGGGGCATCAGCGACATATGATTTGGGCATGGGGGTGAGCCTGGGGGCAGCCTATACCAGTTCCAAACGCACGCTTGATCAGATGACGCAAGATAAATACGACAATGGCGACCGCGCTGAAGCCTGGACTGGCGGCGTGAAGTATGATGCCAATAATATTTACCTGGCGGCAAACTATACCCGTACTTATGATATGACCTATATGGGTGATACATTGGGCGGCTTTGCACATAAAACCGATAACTGGGAAATGGTAGGGCAATATCAATTTGATAATGGCTTACGCCCGTCACTGGCGTTCCTGCAATCCAGAGCCAATGATGTTGATGGACTGGGTTCGTTCGACCTTGTGAAATATATTGATGTGGGTTCCTATTACTACTTCAATAAAAATATGTCCGCGTATGTTGACTACAAAATCAATCTGCTAAAAGATGGCAACCCATCGAATCCTAATACAGACAACACCGTGGCGCTCGGCTTAGTCTACGAGTTTTGATAAAACTTGCTGATTAAGACAGTTTAGGGATACCCTCCTTTTCCCAAAACTGTGTCACTGCTTAACCTTTATTATTGTTAATTTATTCTTTTATTATTTCAGGACGCTTCTGGCGTCCTTTTTTATTGACTATTCGTTGACTATTCGACTTCGATCTCGCGAATGCGCATTCTGCTACTGTCATCTATCTGCACTTTGCCTGAATGACAAAAGGGGCAACAGAGTGTGGATGTTTGAGAGGTGAAGGGTTGATTACAGGACAGACACCAACCTTGCGCCGGTGCGATAGTAATGTGGAAACGCGCATTGTCAGCAAGGGTATGACGAGTGGCGACGTCCAGGCCAAAATGCAGCGCCGGCACCTCAACACAGGCCATAACGCCAATCTCCAGCCAGACTTGCTTTACCTTGCTGAACTGGTGATTTACTGCCTGCTCCTCCAGCAATTCGATAATATTTTGCGCCAGGGCTAATTCATGCATGGGCCAGCTCCTTCATTCAACAATATTTACGGCGACACAAGGATCAATTACCTGTAACTGTTGCGACCACAATGAGAGTGGAATAGTGGCCAGTTCGCGAGCAATGACGCCGTCAGATTGGGCGTGACGTGTGGTAGGCGAGATAATACGGTAATCAAGAATATTGCCTGACGTCGTCAGTCTGGCCTGATGAACTAACCATCCTCGCGCGGTTTCCACTACCGCTATTTTCCATTCGCCATCATCAAAACGATTCCAGCGCAGGGTAGGAAGGGCGCTCAAACTTCGGGCGAGCGTAATGCAGCGGGCCAGCAGACGTAGCGCAGTCGTTTTTCCGCTAAGACAACAGGCTGACAGTAGCGGATATTCGATAGCCAGAGGCGAGACATCCAGGGGACCATGGGTTATTAACGTATGGTCCGGGGACGACGCCATCGGTAGTGTAGGTGTAATGATATTCTGTACTGCCGCCAGCCAGCGGGCGGTTTCAGAACGCTCTTGCAAAAACCAGGCTTCCCAGCCCTTTACGCCAGCGGCAAGCCAGGTCTGAGGATCATCGTCAAAAAAGATTGTTCTTGCCAGCGGGGATAACTCTCCGCGACGTAACAACGCCCATTCTTCAGCGGTTGCCTGTCGGTGGCTAAACAGGGGGAGCCAGTCGGTCAACGCGCGACGGAGCGTTTCTCGCGCCAGCTCCTGTTGTGCGGCCTGCATATCTGGCTTCTCTTCAGGAAACAACAGTAAAGCCGCCGCTACGCTGTGTGCCTGAGCGCACAACGTAAACAAACGTGAAATAAGCGTTTTTGCGTACACCGGTGTTGCGCCCTGTAACAAACGACCGATCGGCGCCTCCTGCCAGATAATCCGTAGCGGGTGAGAATAGACGGTCAATCTTTGCACGAATTATTACCTTCATCGATCACCATAAACCCGGACTTACTGGTTTCGCAAACCGGACAGCACCAGTAATCAGGTAACTGGTTGAAGGGCACGCCGGGTGGAATTTGCCATACATCATCGCCCAGCGCAGGGTCGTAAACCCACCAACATACTTTGCACTCCATGCGCACCACTGGCTCATTTTCTGTGACCGGGTATTCTTTCAACCATTCCAACGTATTTTTTAGCCCCGCGTAGGCATCTTCGATATCGTCGATGCCTGCAACGGCGATATCAGGAATGTCCGCTATCTCAATCATATCTTGCAGTAATGTGTTCATATCATTGAAATAATTGACCCGCCATACGCCGGGAAAATGCGTGCTTACAATCCGGCATTTACCATATCCGCGTGAAAAAATAGCGCTACACCCTTCGCCTAAAAAATGATCCAGATACTCGCGATCGGCATCGTTTACTGGCAATAGCGTTAAGTTAATGATATGCGGCTCTTTTACCGGCTGTTTTACGCGCTCGGCTATTTCATGCGCGATAAAGGCGCCATTCATCAATCCCGCCGGTTGCGGCGGCAATTCTGGCGTAATCGGCGGCTGCGGATGCGTCTGCCAGATGCTCTCCGGGATCGGGCCAATGATAATTTCATCGGCAACCCGTTGCTGGTCAGCGTTATATTCACGTACACGCCAGACGCCCGTAAAAACCGTCTCCTGAATACGCTGTTCTTTTCCATCGGATAATAGTACCCGGGCGGAGATTTCACCTTCGCCGAGCAGTTGATCCAACAAACCGCTATTCTGTTGCTCAGTGGCATTCAGCTTATAGCTCAGGGGAAAGGGGAGCGTTGCCACCGGGTTATCCATATCGCGAATAAGCGTAGTCAGGATGTGTCTGGCAACACGAAGCTCAGCGGGCAGCGCCTGTTCCGGTAAAACCGGCGTCAGTGGGAGATTAATGCCGGCGGGGATAGGAAGAAAGTTAAAGTCTTCCTCTTCTGGCTGCGAGCCTGGTCCGGCAATATTAACGACTGGAATAGTTCTGGAATGATTCACGTGTGTTACCTTTCATTCTATTGCGTGATAACGGGAATATCCTGACGATAGCCCGGTGTGGTCAGCAATGCGGCCACCCGCTGAGAGTATTCTTGCCAGCTATATAATCCCGCCAGACTGCCGACAAAACGGTGCTGGCGAAAGAAAAGCAGCGCCGGATATTTCAGAATGCGATACTCCCGGGCGATCAGTTCACTCTGTTCGCTATCCGCAAATGCCGCGGTATAAGACGTCGCCGGAAATTGCTTGAGGATCTCCGGGATAATGACCCAACTGTCGGCGACTTCCGGATGTTTGTTGGGGTCGCTTTGCAGCAAAACCAGCACAGTCGGATGCGCATTAATCAACGACGGGAGCGTTTGTGCATCGGTAACCAGAAAGCCTTTATCCGCCAGTGGACAAACAGAATTTTGGGGTGAGATAGTCATTTTTTTAAATGCTCCGGTAATTCAGGCGTGCGAGACAATAAATCGGCAAAACCGGTCAGCGGATCGCTTTGCGTGAGCATGGCCTGTTCCAGCGAGTCCAGCGCCGCCAGTACCTCAACGGCTTCCGTTTCGTCCATTTCTCGTCGTGCTGCGCCGCCAAATGTCAGCAGCCATGCGCCTGCTAAGGGGGGAGCCACAAGCCGAATATCAACGTCGATAAGCTCGCCGTGTCGGTCGCGGCATTTGGCGAACCACTGACCGGGTGAAATAACCTGCACAGGAACGCCGATACACATTATGATTTCTCTCTCTGTAGCACCCGAATATCGCCGACCCGGCAAGCGCTTTGCGCATCTGGCCGTTCATCTTCGTAGCGTTCCATACACAGGCTGTAATGATTGAGTCTTTCAGTGGGCAAGGCCGCTGAAGAGGCGGTGATACCCCATTGCGCCAGCACTTCCTGCGCGAGACAGACCGCAGGCATCAGTTGCGCCTTTACCTGCGGCGTAAGACTCCCGCCATAGTCATCCAGACATTCCGGCTGCACGCCAATCAGCACAATCTCCGATAACTGGCCGCCGGTTAATTGCAGCAATGCCAGCACTTCAGAAAAACTGGTCTGATGTAAACTGAGTTTTTTCGCCGTCAGATAGGCGGGAACCTGTTCATCACGAAACATCGCCAGCGAACCTGGCGCCATACCAAAATCGATAGCATCCATGATTAACAGTTTTTCGGTTTGTTGCAGCCAGGGCAGCAGCGCCAGCCCCTGCGTACCGCCATCAACAACGTCAACTTTCTCGTTATCGGCATACTGTTCAAACAGCTTTTCCGCCGCTCTGACGCCAAACCCTTCATCTGCCCAAAGCAGGTTGCCAAGCCCTAAGATTGTTACTTCTGCCATTGTTATCACCTGAACCAGCGCCAGCCGCTTATCATGACGGAAATCACGCTTTGTCGGCTCATAATGTCTTCACGGATAGCGGTATAAACATGCGCAATGACGAAGGCGATAATGAACCACATGCCCAGCCGGTGCCAGAAATGCAGCGCGAGGCTATCGTTGCCAGTCAGGCGAATCATCCAGCCAAACAATTGATACGCCCAACTGTCTGTTCCAAGCCCTTCGCCATAGAGCGCAAAGCCGCTACACACCATCAGTACGGACATCCAGAAATAGAACATTACCGCCAGTCCCGCTACCGGATTATGTCCATAGTAACGATGGGCCTCTTTTTCGAGGAAAAAATACCAGCGGATTTCGCTGATAACGCCTTTACGCCAGGCGCGGCGCCAGAACGGAACCAGAAACATCTCCCTGGCGTACTCATTGCCGACACATGCCCAGTAAATACGAAACAGCAGCGCGACAGTAAAAATATACGCCGTGGTAAAATGGATCAGTCGTATCCAGCCCATCCAAAACATAAAGGTCGCTTCACCTTGAATCGATGGCAGGGGGCGGCCAATGAAATATCCTGTAACAGCCAGGACGACAATGGATAACGCCGTGATCCAGTGCCATAAACGGACCGGCGCTTCATAGATATAGTACCCCTGGCTGGTTATTTCTTTGAGATGCATTGAGACCTCCGAATCGTCGTCATCGTACCTGAACCCTGACCAGCTCCCCTCCATGATTATCAATAACATGGGTGGAGCAGGCCAGGCAGGGATCGAAGCTGTGCAGAGTACGTAAAATCTCCAATGGTTGATCGGGAACGGCGAGTTTAGTCCCCATTAACGCCGCTTCGTACGCGCCAATTTGACCTTTATCGTCACGTGGCCCGGCATTCCAGGTTGTCGGTACCACACACTGATAGCTGTCGATTTTCTGATTTTCAATTTTTATCCAGTGCCCCAGCGCGCCGCGCGGCGCCTCGCTGAAACCAACGCCTTTTGCCGATGTAGGCCAGGTATCGGGTTCCCAGAGCGTGACGTTTGCCGTCGCCGTATCGCCGGACTTGAGGTTACGCATCAGACGATCGAAGAAATATTGCAGCGTATTGCCTGCCCATACGGATTCCAGCGCACGCGCGGCAGTACGTCCTAATGTAGAAAAGAGCGCTTCTTTAGGCAGCTTTAATACACTAAGCAGTTGATCCACAGGTTCTTTAAATTCCGGTTTATTTTGATGATATCCAATCAGATAACGCGCCAGCGGACCTACCTCCATCGCATGTCCCTTCCAGCGCGGCGATTTAATCCATGAATATTTAGCGGACTCATCCACCTGTTCGATAAAGGTTTTTGTGCCTTTATAGTGTTCGCCCATGACCAGTTGCGGTTCGGTCAGACCATCCCACGGATGCAGGCCCTTATCGTTATTGCCGTTACCATAGGTATACCAGGAGTGAGTGACAAACTCCTGAATCTCATCGGGGGCGGTTAAATCGACAGGATGAATTTCGTCGAAACGACCGTTAATGATAGCCCCACGCGGAAGCAGAAGATTACTGGCGGAATAATCGTTAGGGTTATCCGGAAACTCGCCATAAGCCAGCAGGTTCATGCTCGATAACCCGCCGCCGATTTTTGCCCAGTCTTTGTAATAACTGGCAATCAGCAAGACGTCCGGAAGATAAACCTGTTCGCAGAACTGGCGAGCTTTTTGGATGATGGAACTGACAAGGTTCAGGCGTTCCATATTCACTGCGCCGACCGCGCCCGTTTCGTCAAGGTTGATGGCGCAAGGAACGCCGCCCACCAGCCAGTTAGGATGCGGGTTTTTACCACCGAAAACGGTGTGAATTTTTACGATCTCTTTTTGAAAATCGAGCGCTTCAAGATAGTGGGCGACCGCCAGCAAATTGGCTTCCGGCGGAAGTTTCATCGCCGGATGTCCCCAGTAGCCATTACGGAAAGGGCCAAGTTGACCGGACTCGATAAACCGCTTCAGTCGATTTTGCAAATCGCGGAAATATCCCGGCGAGGATAGCGGCCATGCGGAAAGGCTTTGCGCGATGGCGGAGGTCTGATGCGGGTCGGCTTTCAGGGCCGCAACCACATCAACCCAGTCCAGCGCGTGCAGATGATAAAAATGCACCAGGTGATCGTGAACGTGTAGCGTAGCCTGCATCATATTACGGATACAGTTTGCGTTGTCCGGAATCGCGATTCCCAGCGCATTTTCTACGGCACGGATTGAGGTCAGAGCGTGTGTACCGGTGCAGACGCCGCAAATGCGTTCAACGAATGCCCAGGCGTCTCGCGGATCGCGACCTTTCAGGATAACCTCCAGGCCGCGCCACATGGTGCCGGTCGACACAGCGTTAGTAATGACATTATTACTGTCGATATTCACTTCGCAGCGCATATGCCCTTCGATGCGAGTAACCGGATCGACCACAATTCGCCGTCCGCTATTGTCCAGCGTAAAACCCTGAGTCTGATAAGGATATGCCATAATTATTTTTTCTCTTCCGGAGCGTTTTCTGATGACGTGTTGTTTTTATTGCGGGCATGTTTTATGGCGCTCACCGTGGCGTGAGCGATGGCGGCAGCGCCCGCGACGCCAGCAACGCCCAGTCCGATTTTATCGGCGGTAGCCTCAATGCCGGTTTGCGGAATGCCCGTTGCCCGGCTGTAAAAAGAACCGTAATCCCAGAATCCATCTTCCGAACATCCGAGGCATCCATGACCCGACTGGATAGGAAAAGACACGCCATCATTCCAGCGAACGGTTGAACAGGCGTTATAGGTGGTCGGGCCTTTACAGCCCATCTTGTACAGGCAATACCCTTTTCTGGCGCCTTCGTCATCCCATGCTTCCACAAACTGACCGGCATCGAAATGCGCGCGTCGGTAACATTTGTCATGAATTCGCTGGCCATAAAACATTTTTGGTCGTCCAAGACGATCAAGGGGAGGGATGCGATCAAATGCCAGCATATAGGTGATAACGGCGGACATCACTTCAGGTATAGGCGGGCAGCCTGGCACTTTAATAATGGGTTTATCGGTAATTAATTTGTGAACCGGCGTGGCTTTAGTTGGGTTGGGACGGGCTGCCTGCACGCAGCCCCATGATGCGCAGGACCCCCAGGCGATAATCGCTTTAGCATCCGCGCTGACGCGTTTTAACTTCTCCAGGAACGGCTCGCCAGCCAGTATGCAAAACATCCCATCTTCATTCAGCGGCGCGTTACCTTCCACGGCAACGATATAATTTCCTTTGTACTCACGCATCACATCCGCCAACGCCTGCTCGGCTTGTTGCCCTGCGGCGGCCATAATGGTGTCGTCATAATCCAGGGAAATGAGCGACAAAATGGCATCTTTTGCCAACGGGTGCGCAGAGCGAATGAAAGATTCGGTACAGCAGGTACATTCAAGACCATGCAGCCATATCACTGGCGTACGCGGTTTATTCTCCAGGGCATAAGCTATCTGAGGAATCATCGAACTGCTCAGGCCTAAAGACGTTGCGGTAAGGCTGCAAAACTTGAGGAAGCTACGCCTTGTCACGCCGTGTCTACGCATAACTTGATAAAATGTATCTTGTGTTTGCATAACGTTTATCCCAAACCACTATAGTTAGTGTGGGCATCATATGTTGCATTTCTTGTCTTTCTCAACGTGTTTTAGTAGCAATTATGTTTCTAATTCGTAACAACCGATTACATGTGTGCTACTCACATTACTCAAAAACATAAATTAATTTAATGTTATTGGTGATGTTGAGTAAATATAGCGTTGTGATGGCATCTCTTAATGTTGATAAGAAACCGTGTTTTTTATTTATAACATGATGGGATTTTTTTAAATGCTCACACGGATAACGCGTTTTCATGTTAGTTCGCTGTGTTTAACTCTCCTTTAAACCCGTCAGTTAAATTTATTAGCTTGTAAAATAAGATCACAATTAATTACGTGCCGCATAACCATTGATAGGTTTAATTTAATATATTCATCCAATCCATTTTACAAACAAGGAGAGCATGATGAACAAAAGTAAAACAATGTTATTTATCGCTCCGGCGCTGTTTTCATACGCCCTGGCTGCACAGGCCTGCACAACCCTTGCCATTCAGGATAAACAAGGCGATATTTTTCATGGACGTACGCTGGAATATATGCAGGATTTACCCTCATGGTTAACGTATTATCCGGCGGGAACGCAGTTTGATAAAAAAACGCCGGATGGCAGTCAGGGAGTAAGCTATCAGGCGAAATATCCGATACTGGCCATTACTTCCACCATTACTGATGGCGATAGCAGAGACATACTTGAAGGCATGAATAGCGCGGGATTGTCATTTAGTGAAAACATGATCATGAATGCGCAGTTGCCGCCATTGCCCGCGAGTGAATATAAACAGGCAATTCCTGTCACCTCGTTGGGAGAATGGGCGCTGGCCCGTTTTGCTACTGTCGGCGAGGTAAAACAGGCAATAAAAGAGGGCAAATTCTGGTCACCGGAACTGCATCGGTTTGGCGATCTGAAATCGCCATTTCATTATGCGTTTTACGACAAGAAAGGAGGAAGCATTGTCGTTGAAGTGGAAAATGGCAAATTCCATGTCTATGACAATCCCACTCGCGTGATGACAAATGGTCCCGCATTCCCCTGGCATCTGACAAATCTGAATAATTATACGCAATTAACCAATGTGGACCGCTCTTCAGGCACACTGGGCGGGATAAAAGTGATGCAGCCTGATAGCGGGATTGCTATTGCAGACTTGCCATCGTCCGATACGTCGGTTTCCCGTTTTATACGCGGCGTTTATTACACCACATATGCGCCGCAAGCGACATCTGCCCACGATGCAATGAATACGCTTGCGCATATTATGAGCCGTTTCGATCGTCCGAAAAATATTACGGTTGACTATATGGGGAGTGAAGGGGAAGGCAACGCCACCCGCAAACCGGTCTCAGAATATACGGTCTGGACAACGCTATCTGACTTAACGCACGGTGAGATGATGGTGCGCGGCTACAATGATATCAACTATAAAACCTGGTCTCTTTCTCAGTTTAAGAACGCGACTGCGCCCGTGTTCGAGAAAATCAACGTCAAAGGATAAATAGCTCATCTCGGTTTAGTTTCCCCGGTAGTCTCGGCGAAGGTAATGGAGGCTACCGGCGGTTGCTTCTCTTTATCATGCACGGTAATTAATTATCACGATCACCAGCGCCAGGATGGTATGCTAAATCCATTCAAAATCCCCTGGATATGGATTGGAGGGCGCATGGTTATACCTGAGGTCAGGCAGGAGAGGCTCTATCAGAAGATAGCCAACCTCATCATTAAGCTGATCAATGATAATATTTTTCCACCGGGAACTTTTTTACCGCCAGAACGCGAACTGGCAAAACAGCTTGGCGTGAGCCGCGCCTCCTTGCGAGAAGCCCTTATTGTACTGGAGATCTCCGGATGGATCGTGATTCAGTCCGGTAATGGGGTTATCGTTTCAGATAAAAAACACCTTGCCAGCGACTATACCATCGAAGAAATTCTCTCTACTCGCGAGCTGGTCGATAGCCATTGTGCGCGCTTAGCCGCACAAAACGATAACGTTGACGTCATCAATCAAATAGAGGCGATTTATCATCGTATGGATCAAGCCATTAACGATAATAACGTCCACGGCTTTTACTCGCTGGATAAAGAGTTTCACCTTGCGATCTCTGAGGCCAGCCGTAACCGGGTGTTGTTCGATATGTCCCGTATGTTATGGGAACAACGGATTAATATCCCTTATGCTGGGCTTGATGAGCAGTCTGGAGACAGAAATGTTTTACTTAATCTCAACAAACAACATAAAGCGATAGTGGATGCGATGCGACAGTCTGATGCTGACAGCGCCTATGAGGGATCTCTGGAACATTTACGCTATGTGAGAAAGATTGTCGGCGGCTAAGTTTGTCGATGAATAACACCGCATGGCGGTCATGCCATGCGGTGGAGCTTGCCGTAAATCAATGGAAAACAGCATTAATCTTTAAGTAGCGCTCCGGATAGCGATCAAGTTCTTTAACTGCATCAGGGATCTCATCAAGATTGACGACCTTACTGACAACATCTTGCGGATTAATCTCCAGCGTTGACAGCATGCGTAATGCCTCATCAAATTCACCGGCACTGGTGCGGGAGCCGCGTAAATCCAGTTCTTTATAGGTGATCAGGTTCGTCGGCAGCGACGTTTCCTGTTTTGGCCATCCGGTAAACGAAATACGACCAGCAAAAGATGCTAAATCAAGCGTATTTCGAATAGCGCTATTTGCGCCGGAGGCTTCTATCACGACCTGCGCCATGGTGCCGTGGGTGATATTTTTAATAGCGTCGATAACCTGATCGTCAGCGGCGTTCAGTACATAAGGAACGCCAAGCTTTTGCGCATAGCGTAGCCTTTCTTCCACAATATCGATCAGAATAGGCGTTGCCTTGTAATGTCGCGCGCTTAATGCCGCCATAAGACCAATGGCCCCCGCGCCGATGATGGCAACATATTCCCCGGCCTTAACGTTTGCCCGGTGCAGCGCGTGCAGAGCGATGGTCAGCGGTTCTGCCAGCGGCGCCATTTCAGAAGGCACATTATCTGGTATTTTATGAATTAAATGTGCGGGATGAGTAACCACCTCCTGCATTGCGCCATCGACATGCACGCCAATGACGTTTAAATTTTCACAACAGTTAGTTCTGCCGACAGAGCAAGGGTAGCAGTGACCACAATAAATATAGGGGTCAACAATCACGCGGTCGCCTTTTTTAATATTGTCCGGCATTCCGGTACCTTCCTGAAGAACAATTCCGGTCACTTCATGCCCAATAATTCTTGGGTAAGTAACCAGTGGGTTCGTTCCACGAAAAGCCCCGATATCCGATCCGCAAATGCCTGCGGCATCAACCTTAATTAATACTTCATTTTCTTTCTTATGGGGATAATCCACCCAGCGGGTTTCAACTTCACCAGGCTTATTAATGAACACAGCTTTGACTTTCATTGGCTTTGAATCCTTTACTTTTTACAAACACGAAGACCAACAGGCTTGAAACGATAGCGATAGCACCAGCCAGATAGAACGCATAGTCATATTTACCGCTAAATTGAACGATAAAACCGGTGACAAGCGGACCGATAATGCCAGATATATTAGCCAGGCCATGCATGGCTCCGCCGACGCTCCCTACCTTATCTTTATGAACAACATCCTGAATAACCGCCCAATAAATTGGGCCCGTTAAATAGAGCAGGAAGAGTGAAACTGACATGAGCGTAATTGCGCTACCAATAGTGCTAACGGTACCGGAAACGGCAACACATACCGCCGCGCCTGCCAGACATACGCCCAGAATAAGTCGACGTGAGAGCAGGGCATTACCGGTAATCCGATAAATTACATCAGAACAGACGCCGCCGAGCACCATACCAATGGCGCCGATGACCCAGGGAATTACCGTGGCGATACTAATTTCTTTAATATCGAGATGTAACGAATGGTTCAGATAACTTGGGAACCAGGTCAGGAAGAAAAAAAGAATATAGTTGTAGCTGAAAAAAGCCAGAGTTGTCGCCCATACCATTGGTTGTTTCATGTAATAGCCGAGTGAAGGCGTAGCCCGGCCATCATCAGATAAAATAACGTCCTCATGATTTTCAAAATCAATGCGTTCTTCCGGCGCCAGGCGTTTACTCATTGTTGGCTTATCGCTAACGATAAAGTACCACAGTAGTACCCAGACCAGGCCAAATAAGAAAATAATGCCAAATGCGGGGCGCCAGCCTAAGGATAACGCCAACAGGCCCACAATCGGCCCGGACACCGCGCCGCCGAGCGGGGAACCGGCGCTAAAAATTCCGATCGCCGTGGCAGACTCCTTTCGGGAAATCCAGTTATTGATGATTTTATTTCCGGCAGCGCTGACCGGTCCTTCAGCCATACCGAAAAGAACGCGCACGATAAGCATTGTCCACAATCCGGTGACTAAACCAGTTAAGCCACAAAATACAGACCATAGTAACGCTGCGATGAGAAAAACCGTTTTTGGCCCAACTTTATCGCTGGCCCAGCCACCAATAAAATTAAACAGGGCGTATCCGATAAAAAATGCGCTGAAGATCATTCCCATCTCCGCGGCGTTAAATCCTAACTCCTTTTCGATCAAGGGGGCAGTTATCGACAATGCTGAACGATCCATATAGTTGAGCATGTAAACTATAAATAGAAGAAAAACGATAAGCCATCCCATTGTTTTTCTTTTCATGATTAATCCTCTTATTGTGGTCTAGCGGCCTGACCACAATATTTTAAGGTTATTTTCAAATCACCTCTCTTGTGGTTAGAACGTGATCAATATAACAAAAATTTATCGCAGAGGATTTTTATCCATCGCAAGCGTGATGGATAAAATTATTTAAAATCAGACAATTACTTGAAAATTCAATCGGGGCTATCGTTTTCCCCTAATCCACGCCCCGGTAACGTTTGACATGCGGTGTTAACGGAAGGTGGTGCTGTCTGTGGGTATTTTTCATCGGGCGTAATATAAACCTGACTCGTGGCGACATAGCCATCATTAAAAGTGGCTTCGATATAGGTAGCTTCCCAACCTGTCTTCGGTTCATTTAACGTAATACTGATCTTATTGTTGGCGGGAATATCTATTGTAAGCGGCTGATAGCGGATGCCACAGGCATAACGGAAATCACGCGCATTTGGATTGTTGGCTGTCCAGCGAACGACTTTTACCGGCGCTTCTGAGAAATAGACCGTAAGAAGATGGTGGTGAATAAGGCCGATCAACTGTGGTAATGTTTTTTTACTTTGAAACCTATTAATAAAAGGAACGAGGCTTTCTTCAGCGAACTGGTTAATTGAGTAGTGGTTCATATTAGGCACTATACGTAATGATTTTACGCCAGGAAGTTTGCTATAATAAAAGCGAGTATTGTCTGGTACGAAAAAATCGTCGCCGCTTGCATTAATAATATATTTCGGTATTGCAAGGCGGGGTTGATAAATAGTGTTGAGATATCTTAGCGGATCTATTATTTGCCTTAGCTGGGTAAATGTGGGGGATTTTATTTTCTCATCTATGCCTTGCTGGTAGTAGGGGTAGAATGTAATGGGCCAATTTCCACCGTATGATTGATAAATATGCTCAAGTGAAGCATCAATATCAAGTAGATCAATGGCGAAGGGAACAATTGCTTCAACATCAGGATCGGCAATAGCTGACAACCAGGTGGTCCACCCACGCTTTGAAATACCTGTAATGATAAAGGAATTTATATTCCATTGCGTTAACTCCTTTTTTGCTAATCTCATCGCTTGCGATATGGCAGTGACCATAGGAATATTTAAAGGCATTAACTCACGTTTCTCCGGCGCTTCCATAAATAATGCCCAGCTTCGGGAAACGCTTTCGTCCTCTTTCAATGGTTTTTTATCATCCTGAAAGGTTAAATATTGGTTAGGTATATCACTCACTGATATTACGATGGTATTCGTATCACGGGCGATGCTTGCCAGTGTTTCCTGGGGGAAATCACCAGGTTTACCAGTGATTTGTACGCCTTTATCATAATTAATTCCGTTGTTTACAACCACCAAAGCATGGTGCTCTTTTGCCGTTTCAGGGATATAAATATCAACGTTATGTCGCCATTGCGCAGGGGTTACCATGTCATCTGGCGACCAGTGTTGCGATAATAATTCATAGTGTCTGACTACCACCTGTGCTAATGGAGCTATATTAATCAAGGTATATTTTAGCGGTGTGCCTGAAATCTGCTCCCGGTAGTCGGGGAGAACATGAGACAAATCACACTCCGGGCTGTTTCGACAAAAGAAGATGTTGTTATGAAGTAGTGTATAAACTTTTGTAGAAATGAAAAACAGTACGATAACAACGAGATATATTTTTTTCATGCTTTCCCCGCGCGTTACAAGGGCAAATGCCAACCAGCATAATTTCCATAAATACCTCCTAAACATTCAATATAAGTACAATACTTTTGATAAATAACGGAAGAAGGGAGTAATAATATTTGTGACGTTGTCACATTATTCTGTTTCTGGTTTCACTATTAGCACTGAACTTTTTGAAAGGTAAATCATTGCCGTCACCAGACCAATAATGGCGACAGAGATAGCTATACCGATCCAGACGCCATACAGAGCATACCCCAGGACCAATCCGCCCAATACGGGGGATATAAAATCAGCGATTGCGATTAATGCCTGCGCCGTTCCGATGACGATACCTTGTCGGGCAGGCGATACATGGACGGACAAGGCGGCAAGATAAGTGGGTTTGGCTAGCGCATCAGCGATGCTAATACAAACGATAGCAAAAACAAGCACTGGTATGGTCGTGGCGATACCCGCAGTGAGAAATCCAGTACAAAGAAGGGCGAAGATGAGGATAATTAGCTTTCGCTCCGAAAAATATTGGCTCACCCAACCTAACAGAAATAGCTGAACGAAAATATTAATAACCCCGTCCGCCATTAACAGATAGCTTAACGCTTTTGGCCCAAAGGGAAGCCCATTCCAGATGAAGGTGTCAGAAAGAAAAACAGGTAATTGTGAAGAGTACATGCCATAGGCGAAGAAATGACAAAGCATTACGATGATTAAGACGCGAAGGACAGGCATCTTTAAAATAGCGCGGGCAGAGAACGCCGCTATTTTATCTGTGGTACGTGATGTTGTGGAAGGGTCTTTTAACCCCCAAATCGCGACCAGGGCAGACCCAAGGACAAGTATAAAGGCGGCGTAGATCGGCGCGCTCAGACTGATACGCGATAACCACCCGGAAACGCCTGCCCCGACAATACCGCCTAAACCAATGCAGCCTGTGAGGATACCGATTGCCTGACGCCGATTTCTGACGTGCGTACAATCGGCAATATAGGCTGCGGCGGCTGACAAATTTCCGGCGCTAATGCCAAAAAGCGTGCGGGCGAGCAGGATAAACAGGATACATTGCGCGTTGGCGAGTAATAGTAAACTTATCGCCGCAATAGCCAGCGTGACAATCAGTATTCGCTTGCGGCCAACGCGATCGGAAAGGTGGCCAATCAGGGGCGCCGCACAAAATTGGCTAAAAGCTTCAGTGGCGATGATGATTCCAATGATAAGCGGCGAACCGCCCATCTCGCGGATATAAAAAGGCAGTACCGACATTACAGCCGCTGTACTGGCGGCATAAAGGCCGACAAGCAGGAAAACAGGCAAAATACGCCGCTTGTTGAGCGGGGTGATAGTTTCGCTGTCGGTGTTCTCATAGACATTAGTATTCATCTTTAATCCCTATGGCAAAACGAGAGAGATAATTTTCAATATCGTTGCTCTGTTTGCCGTGAAAGAATGCGCCGACATAGCCATCGGGTCGGATCAGCACGCATTGACCCGGGGCCAGATGATAGGACTCCCGGAAGTGCCCCAGGGTATCGATGAGCTCGTCCTGCTCGCCAATGTGATGAATACGCAGACCTCGCCGCGCATCGATGACCTTACCGTGGGTTTCGTAGGCCAACAGATTCCAGTCCGGGCCCTGGAGTAACTGAAATAATCGTAATGATTGGCCGCCGGCGCCCAAAAGAGGAGCATCCGGAGCTCTTTCTCCCGCTTGTAACCCATGCTGACGTTCGGGCAACGTGTGGGCTAAGGGGGAATTGGTATACTGGATGTCAAGTTGTTGAACGTCGCGTTCTCGTTTGATGCCACCCTGTTTTTGAGATTCAAGTAATCGGGTAGAAAGGTGGAGCAGTGATTCGGCTACCGGGCGGCGTTCCTGTTCATAGCTATCGAGAAGTTCTTCTCCTGCGCCCCGCAGCGAGGCTGCCATTTTCCATCCCAGGTTATAGGCATCCTGGATGCTGGTATTTAACCCTTGCCCACCCGTCGGCGGATGCACATGAGCGGCATCACCGGCTAAAAATACCTTACCCACACGGTAATGTTCCGCTATGCGCGCATTCATCTGGTACTTCGATACCCAGGGAATCGAATGGATGCGAACATCCGTCCGCCCGATTCGTTCAGTAAGAAAAGCCGTGAGCACGTCGGCTGAGAAATTCTGCGAGTCGTCCGGGGCCAACAATGCCTGGATTTGAAAGAGCTGCGTACCGGCGAGAGGGCAAATCGTTATCATCCGCGCCATATCGCCATCGTTAAAATGGTGCCATACATCCCGGTTCAGACCGGAAAGTGAAGCGTCAGCCACAAGCGCATGGATTCCCAACGTACGACCGGGGAAGCTGACGCCTAATTTTTTTCTGACAAAGCTTCCGCCGCCATCCGCACCTATCAAATAATGAGCGATGATGACCTCTTCTCCAGCCGGCCCGGCAACATACGCGGTGACTGTGCGTGGGGTTTGCGCAAAATGTCGTAACTCGCAGCCGAACTCCACCCGATGTCCCCATGCTTTTAATTGCTCTCGCATAATCGTTTCTGTCACGTTCTGTGGAACCATCAATGGCAGATGGTAGGGTTCGGCGTGGGTCGGTTTTGTATGATGCGCAATATCTGAATCTACATAGCTTCCGTCGTGACGGTAGGTTCGTAGTCGGGGATAGAGCCCGCCGGCGGCGACCACTTTATTGAGTATTCCAAGATCCTCGAAGATTTCTTGCGTTCGCGGCTGAATACCCTTACCGCGGGAACCGGTAAAAGGCGTCGTTCTTTTCTCAATCAGGCGAAATGAGATCCCGTGACGCGCCAGTTCGATGGCTAAAGTAAGCCCGGTTACGCCAGCGCCGCAGATCAGTACATCTGTAGTGGTGTATCTTGTCATCGTCTCTCCGATATGTGTATTATGCACATAAGAGGAGACATGCTATGTCAGAAAATAAAAATGTGCAAGATACACATATTTCCGAGCAAATGAAGGCGCTTCACGGTGCGTTGATTCGCGTGGTAAGCGCGCTTAACCGGCCTCGTAATGATGAGAAATTAATTGCAGAAGCGGGGATTCAACTCGATCGTGCGCTATTTTCGATCCTTATTAGTATCGAACGTTTAGGGCCGATTGGCGTTGTTGAGTTAGCCGAACGTGCCGGTCGTGATTATACGACGGTAAGCCGACAGGTCGCCAAACTGGAGAAGCTGGGGTTGATAATACGGCAGCATAATGCCATCGATCGTCGTATACGCGAGGCCGTTATCTCCCGTACAGGAAAGGCGATGACGGAGCGTATAGACGCTGCGCGAGAGCAAATGGGCAAAGTTGTTTTTAAAGACTGGCCTCAGGATGAACTTGATGTCTTTGTTCGGCTAATGCAAAAGTTTGCCGATGCAATGGATAGCGATGCTTCAATGCCGGAATAAGCAAAAGAAAAGGGCGGTCAAATCCGATCGTCCAGCTTAATATTGGTATCTGACATTGATTAAATAGCCAGCAAAGTAAATATAACAATAACATTTATTGAGTTAATTTTCACCCTTTGAAAGGCCAACGTATACTGCAGAATACGGCTATATAACAATCGCCGTATCAATGGTTTTTCAAAGGGTAAATATATGCTTACCGAAAAATATGATTTTCGCATTACCGATCAGATGACTATCCCACTCAGACCTCATTGGATAGCCAATGATTCATACAGGGAAAAGTGTAAAATGCTTGTCCTCAACCGGAGTAAAGGGGAAATTCATAAGGTAGACTTTAGTAAAGTAACAGATTATATCAAAGAAGGTGATGTAATCTGTTTTAACGACAGTACTATAATAAACCATATGTTTATCTGTAAAACAAGACGGAATAGATTAATTAAAATTGTTTTAGAGGGGTTTTTACCAAATAATAGAGTAATTATTTCCGGACTTTTAAAAGAAAGGCTTAACGCGAATGATGTTTTCTATTTGGTTGATAACCCTGGAATTTCCATTAAGGTAGAGCAAAAGTTTAGCGAAGAGAGTCAGTACCGAGCCGTCGTGGAAAATCATGAGGCCTTAATTTGCTATTTAGCCAGTCATGGTGAGCGTCTTGATGAGTATGTGGACTCCAGCTTGTTTTATAAATATCCAGATGCTTACCGTTCCGTTTTTTCTAAAAAGTATGGTTCTTTAGAAATACCTTCTGCCGGCATTCATTTTACCTGGGATCTTATCCAAAAAATCGAAGATAAAGGTGGGTTAATATCTTTTATTACTTTACATGTTGCATCAACAGAAATGTTGTCCAACAGAAAAATACAAACAAAATGTGTAGAGGAAGTGACTATCAACGAAGAATACTACGAGGTTCCGCAAGCAACAGCGGATATCATTAATACTGCGAAGCAAAATGGCGGACGTATTTTTGCCGTAGGAACTACCGTTACACGATGCCTGGAGTCCGCGTATTCGAGGGAACACAATTGCCTCAAAGCAAGTTCTGGCTGGACTGCGCTTTATATACATCCAGGCTAT
Source organism: Salmonella sp. NW1250 (assembly GCF_051812965.1). Classification (NCBI taxonomy): domain Bacteria; kingdom Pseudomonadati; phylum Pseudomonadota; class Gammaproteobacteria; order Enterobacterales; family Enterobacteriaceae; genus Salmonella; species Salmonella sp. NW1250. The sequence goes on from NZ_JAMNDD010000001.1 coordinate 399,043, forward strand.
CAACTGAAAGTGGTTGACTGCCTGCTAACGAACTTACATCAGCCAAAAACGACGCATATGGTGTTAACTGGTCAGTTTGCTGGGGTTGATCTACTCATGAAGGCCTATGCCTCAGAACATATCCAGTCATGTCAGTTCGATATGTTTGGTGATTGCATGTTAATCATACAGGATGAAGGGCAGGGATGAATAAAATAAAACCGGTACACATAATGCTACCGGTTTTACCGAGAATAAGCATCAGGGGATTCGGGCAATAACCTTTATTTCGAAATCAAAGCCGGCCAGCCAGGTAACGCCAACAGCGGTCCAGTTAGGATAAGGGGGATGGGCAAATATCTCCTGTTTCACCGCCATCACGTCGTTAAGTTGTTGCTCTGGATCGGTATGGAAGGTGGTGACATCCACTATGTCATCGAATGTGCATCCTGCTGCAGTCAGTGTTGCTTTCAGGTTTTCAAAAGCAAGCCTCACTTGTTTTTGAAAATCAGGCTCCGCCGTTCCGTCTGTGTGACTGCCTACCTGGCCTGAAACAAACAGTAAATCACCAGAACGGATGGCTGCGGAATACCCATGTTCCTCATACAGAGAATGGCGGTCAGCAGGAAAAACCGCGATACGTTGCGTCATAATGTTATCCTCAGATAGCGTAAACACTCCGGGCGGGAATAAAATGAATGTCACATACACAACGTAGGCCATAGTTTCATATACGTGACATATGTCAAGGTGCCGTCACATAAAAGAACTGAGCCTGTTTGTCGTATCGTTTGACGGGAAAGAGAGTATTTCCTGAATGATTAGCTTCTGTGTCGTGTCACTTTGTAGACGGCATCATTTTCACGCTTTCCAACACCAATGACAGTTACCGTGATAATTTCATCTTCGACGCTGTACACCAGTCTGTATCCTGCACCACGCAGCTTAATTTTGTACTGATCCTTTCTTCCATGTAATTGAGAAGCCGGAACCCGAGGGTTTTCAAGCCGTTCCCGTAACTTTTTTTTAAACTGTTCCTGTATAGTATGACCCAGTTTTTTCCACTCTTTTAGTGCTGATTCGTTAAATGCCAGCTTATAAGTCATCAATGTTGACCTCAATGACGCGTTCATTCGCACGCTCATCGATAATACGACCGAGTTCTTCATCCTCAAGAATATCCATAAGATGAGCATAAAGTGCCGGAGGCACACAGTAGAAAGCCGGTTCATTACGGTTAAGAATGGCAACTGGAGCGCCATCTCCGGCATTGAAAGTTCCCATTGGATCACGTTTCAGTTCTGTAATGCTTGCTGCAGTAGTCGTTAAAATTTGAAATGCCATAATTTACCTCCTAGTTGATGACTAAATATAGCACCTTTAATAGTACTAATAAAAGCATCCTTCACGAAGGGGATTCAGCTCCAGCCCGGTCAGTGATGCGGGCAGCTGACGGTTTTTTCAAGGCTAAGTTCAGATGTCCAGAACCTCGCTTAGAGCGTCCACATTATGTGAGTAAGATCACACTCGGAAGTGACGGACAGAGATACCCAGGCGCAGCGCGGCCATCTGGGTGCTCAGGACACTGGTCGACAAACCTGGACAAAAATGGCTACAAATAGGCATTAGCATTGGGCCTCTATCTGGCTGTCCATCTGCGTAAATTGCATCGTCCTGACCAGGATCGGTATCAAAGTAGTCATACGTATGACGAAGACATGTTAAAAGATCCTTTTTTGCCTTTTTTGGTCCTGCCGTAAAAAGAGAGAAGAAGGGATAGGTAACACATATCCATATGTCCTGCATCTGCTACATATATAATCTGCATATACTGACCCTATGCGGAAACGTATTGGCTGCAGAAAATAGCCGGCATCGACACGATGTCGGAAACACATCCGGAAGGGGTAACTATGCGAACTCCGCTGTTCGCTCAACGATTTCCTGGAGCCGATCACAGGTGGAGTAGGGAAGAACAGCGTCATTAAGGCGGAGTTCTTTAAGACCATCCGGGTAGTGCCAGACCTCGATATACTTCCCGATAGCCCTCATCATGTACCAAAGGCTGATTCAGCCTCACCAAAGCAGAGGTGGATAGCATCATCAATAAAAACAAGCAGGCAGCATTTCGGCGCTCGTCCTTCAAACGCATTGCCAGAGGAAGCTTCTCGATCACAACATACTATCCGCCAGAACCACCGCTAAAGCATTTGCTTAATCCGTTTCGCAAAAACGATGTTCCTCAGGTGCCGGAGTTCACGATAGGTATGCTCATTGCGTCTGCCAGGGCTGGTCGCTGGTTGTATGACTGATTCACGCTTGGGGGCTGCTTTTCGCCCTCTGCTATTTTAGTGCGCATAATGTATTGGATTGTGAAATGGCGTGGAACACGCTATTTCCCCTCAAGACTCATAACTAGATGGCTGCACCAATAAGCGACAAGCTGGAAGCTTGAGCGATAAAGAGCGGAGCGACTGGCGACAGAATTGCTTTGCAATTATGGTGACAGATGCGACAGCATCATGTGTCAATATGCGAAGCAAACAGACTTATCCCACAAGTTGTATTTTGAATCTTTATTATTAATCGTTTGTGATTCAATCAAGGACACTCAATGGAATGCCCTTTGTTCAATCACTATCTGTTTAAATACAACCACTCAAGATAGTCCATTGCATCATTCCATTCCTGCTCATTAACTGGAATCATGTCATACCTCATAGCAATGCATATCAATGGATGGATTTCTATCTATCCACCGTTGTTTCAGCCAGTCGAGATACTGAATGAAGATATGAACGTCACCATCAATGAGGAAGCAATGACGCATTATCTTCTTTGTTAATGGGAAGAAGATTGTTGTTCCATAGGGTGTATCAGTGATAATGGTGTGAGTGTTTCCATTCATCACCACTGAGAATGGAACCCAATCTTTGGACAAAGCTTCTTTGGCTTCATCAACAATGGATTCTCGATTCTTGTTTATGTAGTAATAGTCTGACTTGGCTATCTTCATTGCCTGATTTCTCAAACCAGCTTCTTTTGCATTATCACTGGTTGGAATGAAACACATTGTATCTGGTGAATAATGACGACGATGGGAATAGTCTTTATCAAACTCATACTTCACTGGATTATCTTTCCAGTTGCCATATCCGGGAATTGCTGGAAGGTCTGAACAGAAGTTCTGGAAGCAATGCCAGCGTTCACACACATGAACACCTTTGTACCCTTTATGAACCTGCTTGCCGTTACTGGTGTAGTAACAACGAGCAATCATATTTTGCCAGAGCACATACTCTTTGGTTCGTTGCCCGTATGTCTCAGGAGTGTAGGGGACATATGTCCGATACTGTCCAATTCCGATATAGCCAACACCATGAATAACAGGACGCATTAAAGCTTCTCGTCTTTCTTCTTCATTGCCGAAGTCATATGAACGGTCAGCAACTTTTCCTGATTTGATTGCTGAACAATAGGCTTTGGTTGTGTGTCCAGTTTCTTCAAACTGAATGACATAATAACCACGACGATTATGATTGAGAAGCTTGCCAAGAATGCGATAACGACCATAACGATTAGAGGTAAAGATATTGCCTGAATAATAATGAGGATGATTGTAATCTGTGGTGTAATTGTATTTCATCGGATACTCCATAGAATGAATGAGAATCAACAGAAGGAAGAATGAAGTTAGAATGGGTCCTACTTTCATCAACACCTTCAATTCAGGCATTCACTGCATGGAGCTAAAAAAAAATTCATAAATAAAATTGTGGCAATAATGATCAAATAACAATCAGCCATTATTAAACGCTCTGTATGCCATTTTGAGAGCCTTTAATAATGGACAATGAATGACAGGGCTTAACGTCTCACGACGTGCTGTAGCCCTATATGGTGCGTTATTTTTTAACGTTTCACACCCTCTAAACGGTCAGCCTCTGCATGACGGCCACAAGCCCGCAGAGACATAATCTGTAGTTTTAATGGGTCATTGAATACAGCCTTATCAATAGCTGAATTTGAAGCAGTATGACGAACACCTGTTACTACATCAGTGGAACGAGCAGAACGAGCTAATGCAGGAGCAACACGATTCCCATGACGGTCAATGTGATACGCACCATTAGCTTTGTTTGCTTCATGCTGCGCTCTGGATAATGCCATTGTCAGCCTCCTTGTATTCTGCTACGCAGACGTGTGAAAGTTGTTTTGTTTTCAGGTTGGCTTTACGACTCACGGCAGCCTGAGTTTTGGTTTTAGTAACCATCTTTCTGAGTTTGCTTTTCATCGTGCAACCAATACTCCATTACTCGTATATTGCATATATGGGATATCGCTCTGTGGAGTTGGAGTTTCACGAGGAAGTTTATTTGTAGCCATTGGCTGAACACATTTGCCTGTAGGCAATGGAACAGCGCAAGAAGTAGTTTTCGCATTAAACGTTGGTTTTGTCTGAGACATTGTATTTTTCCTTATGCGCACAAATTTGAATGAAAAACTTGTGCTGGAAGTGGTTGGGTGAAAGAGATGGATTTGTTTTCCTGTAAAGATAAAGAAAGCAGTTGCCTTGCTCGTTTCATCCGTTTAGTTCCAACTTTGGATTGTAGTTTGTTGCCCTTTGATTCACGAATCCAGACAGGATGAACGCCTGCTTTTATCCATAGATAACGTGGTGCTGTGATATGCCAGCCACAATGGTTGTCACCACTAAAGCTTTTGCTGATAACCAGACGGTCTTCATCTTTTAAAAGACGGGCAATGATTTCATCATTCAGTGCTTTTGCTGAAAAGTAGTGAGGTGAGTTCATTGCATATAACCTCTGGACATATCCTGGTATTGTTCCAGTTTCATTTCTTTCCACGATTTGATTCGATGGTTACAACGAAACTTCCCATTCCCATCAACGATGGCGTAGTGAACTGAACGGTCTGACATTAAGCGTCTGCGTTGCATTTCATTAAGACGAAGAGAAATCTCTTTCGCATTCATCCAGAAAGAATAGTCATTAGTGATTACTTCAATCTGAAGCTTTCCATCTTTCTCCCGATGACATGGCATATATCCATTCTTACTCATAAATCCACCATCACTTGTCAGGTAGAATAATGAAACAAGAGTGCTATTGATTAGGTCATCAGGATATGAAGCCTGAGAAGTTGAACAGCTTGCATGAGAAGTAGGTGAAGAAATAGAATTCATTTATTTCAGTCCTTGTTTAAAAATAGTATTTTTGGTATTACCAAAGAAATGTGACATTATTAGTGGTTAGACCAGATAAGTAAGCCTCTCAATGTCACGGAGAGAGGTTCTGGAATGAGTTAAGGTGATTATGAGGGTAGGGAAGAGAAAGCCCTGAGAACGCTGTAGAGGCGTGCCAGATGGGGCATTAGTTGGATGTGAAAGGGATTGTATTCTGTATTATCCACCGCACCCGACTTTGACTAAATACTGCGCGTACTATCTAGCTGGTACAATGAGATTAATAAATGATCACAATTAGGTATTTGTGCGCATTTAAATAATTGTTCATAATGTGAGCTAAATTAGCACTTCCAGCTACTGACAGGATTTTTAGCCATTTGTATAATGCCTTTAGCCCTCTGCAAGAGAGCCATGCGGCTTGAGCTGATAATTAAAGATTAAGAGAATAAGAATAAAGAAAAGAAATCACTTCCAACTAATCTTCCAGAACTGCTCTAAAGTTAAGTATTTGCACTATCCCATTCTTACTTCCATTTCTTTTATATATTCCATAATTAATTCTAAGGAAAACAAATGAAACTTTCTAAATGGAAGTTAATGGCTTTGATTATTCCTGCTGCATGGACTTCAATTTCTTACGCTTATGACTGGAATGATGATGTCACCCAAAGAGTTCAGACTCTGATAGAAAATGCCGCTAATAAGTATGTGCAGGGTGATTACGATAGCTACAATTCAGATACTGAAACGGCTATTAATTTGCTCTTAACAATAGAGCCTCAACCTCAGTCGCCAGAGCAGATAGATGCAAGAAAGATACAGGCAGCACAACTTGTTGATGAAACGGTAAAGAAAGAAATTATTTCTCTGGAGCAATCTCTCGAGGAAAATCAAGCTAAAGCTGACGCTGAATATCAGAAAATGCAAAGTATGAGCAAAGAAGAAAAAGAACAGGCCGCAGCGGAAGCAGCGAAAGAGAAGGCTTTAGCAGCAAAGGAAGCAGCAGAGAAGAAGGCTGCCGCCGCAGCAATGAAGGCAAATGCAGCGCGAGAAAAAGAAGCAACCCAAGTAAGTGTGTCTGGTGTAAACGCACCTAAAACACATTAAGTTTGCATACGTAAATCAGACAGGGATGCGTTTTCGGCATAAGGTACTGACCATCCCATCCTGTTTCATGCGTCAATTATCCATAATCCGTTTTCGACATAAGGTACTGCGATTAGTGGTTAATTGCGTTTTGGCATGAATACTACTGGCCTCTGCCACCCAACAAACTGCACGCCGGAGGTTCGGTTGTCCCAATAGTTTTCACGTATGCAAAAGTAAGTGTCTTTGAGAACACAAATAAAGCACGATTAATACACGATACATTTCACAATACAGGCGCATAACAATTCCTCATAACAAAGAAATGTCATGATAATTGCTTTGGAACCATGAAAGAGTAGGGTGGCTAGTCCTGAATCTTCCATCCCATTTGCTTTAAGCGAAGCAAGCCAACAGCTTGTATCCAGTGCACCGGAAAGCCGTTAACACTCATAATCCATCAGCTTGCTTAAGGCTGACAGACTCTGAATCATTGGGTACAGTTAAAACAACAGCTTCGTAGAAGCAATTACTAATGACATTTCACCATCCGTCTAAGTTGTCTTCTTAGTAGTATTGCTACGCTACTGGTATGGGAGCCAGCCTGCGACAGATGGTTTTGCTCTCCAGAGAATGCAGCTTGTTAGCTACAGACGTGTTTCCACCTTACTGATATGGGAGTCAGCCTAGAATGGAGTAGCCATTGTCATTACAACAACACGGACAGATTTAGCGTCTGGTCTAAGACGTTTATTACCGATGAAATAATCCATCGCTCTTTGGGAGCATCCACTATGGGAGGTCGGACAGCAACAGCCAAAATTGTATAACAATTGTCAGTGTCTAGAATCTTCAAATTGTAAACAAGATTGGCGTGCGTACTGGAATCTCACCAGCGCTACGAAGTTTAACGTTGGGCAGTACAACGAATCTCTGCGCATCAGTTTTTGCGTGGTCATCATTTCCCCAAATAATGAAACCACAACTGACACCTCAGAAGAATTCCAAAATCAACTAATGCCGAAGTGGGCACATAGCCGAAGCAAAGAAGAAGCGTTCCAGTTTGCAATAACCAGAATCACATCCAGCTAATGTCGAGGCTTGCACAAGCTAAAAGACGAAACAGGTTTTGATGATGTCGGTCAGGTGAATGAAGAAATCACCACGAGCACAATCCCTCGAACGCAGTGAGAGCTTAGCCATAGCCATCCTCAATCTGAGCCAGAGGGCGCAAGACAATCCAACTGTTATGCGAACTAACTACTGCACCAATCTGGCTACAATTCTCGTTACCTGACGTTAGTGCGCATAATGTATATTATGTTAAATGCACCAGAACATTTAAAAGACATGTTAAGGCGGCTGGATTCGTGCATGTCAAAAAACTTCTGGCCATAAGTTTGCTCCCTTCCCTGCCGTGACGCTGCGCGAATTCCCCGCTATCCTGCACACGATTTCACGCAGCACACGCCGCGCAGACATAAAAAAACCGGCCATTGTGATTGATTCGTCACTGTCAGTGTGTCAGTCCGGGATGAAATCGTCGCGCAGCGCATCAGCGAGCGCCCACGGCATTTCAGACGGAAAACTCTTTTCACGCGCTGCAGATAACATGGCATCGCCGTAGGACTCAACAGCCATTTCCGACAGTTCCCGTTTTAATAACGGGCTTTTTTCCAGACGACGGGCAATTTTCCTGCGCTGCGCTGACATTGACTAAAAAATCAATGGGAACCTCATTTCATGAGGTTTGATTATTCACTGTCTGCCATTGTCTTGCATTCATACTCGCCACCTACACTGGCGGCGGTCAAACATAATTCATCGGTTATCAGTTCGTATTTTAACGTCGCGCCTGGCATGACCTGCACATGCGTAACCGTATCGCCTGGCCTGTTTGTTTTTGTATACGACGCCGCCGAACATCCAAAAAAGTTGCGAAGAATTGGTAGCGATTCTACAAATGACATGTCTTACCTCAACCACCCGGTAAAAGTCATATATCGATAGCAGTATGTTACTCCAGATGAAACAATCGGTTCAGAAAGGGATATGTTCCAGCAGACAGGAATGTTATAAGGAGCTTCCCCCTTCGACACAAATAATGGTTGAGGACTGAGAACAGATGCAGCTGAATATGCTGGAAGCCATGAATATTTATGTCAATGTGGTAGAGCAAGGGAGCTTTATCCGCGCGGCGGAGGTGCTTGAGCTGCACCGCCCTGCTGTTACCCGCGCCGTTCAGAATCTGGAACATGATCTGGGCGTTAAGCTCCTGCATCGTACAACACGACAGGTCAGTATGACGGATGAAGGGGAAGAGTTTTACCAGCGTTGCCTGTCGCTCTTAAGCGAGCTGGACGACGTCCGGCGATTATTTTCCAGCACGCAACCGCCGAAAGGCCGCCTGCGCCTTGACGTCCCTATTACGCTCGCCCGGGCAGTCATCATTCCGGCTCTTGGAGATTTTCAGAACCGATACCCGGATATTGAGATTGTACTTGGCACGTCCGATCGCAAGATTGATTTGATTGCCGAGCGTGTGGACTGCGTCATCCGACTTGGTGAGCTTAATGACTCCAGTTTTGTTGCCAGACGTCTGGGAACGGCAGCCATGGTGACCTGTGCTGCGCCATCTTATCTTGCGAAGCATGGCACGCCGCACTCTATCGATGAGCTGATGAAGTCCCACCGGGCTGTAAATTTTTTCAGTAATCACAGCCTGCAGATAATGGAGTGGAAATTCACGGTTGATGGCAGTATCGCGTCAATAAAAATTCCCTCCAGCATCCTGGTAGACAATTCAGAAGCGTTTCTTTCATGCGGGCTGGCGGGGTTGGGGGTTCTACACGGATTGCGTCCGTCTCTTGCACCCTTTATTGCCAGTGGAGAGCTGACAGAGATCCTCACTGATTTCCCGCCCCCGCCAAAACCGGTTTCACTGCTTTACCCGGATCGTCGGTATCTGGCACCTAAAGTTCGCGTATTCATCGACTGGCTGTGCGAGGTTTTTGGTCCGGATGCACATCTCTGATAACGCTCTTTCGTGCATACCCGACCTGAAGATTGTTACTTTATCAGTAATTCTGTTTTAAAGATTGGATGGTTTTTCGTAACAATAAAGAGGTTTAAGATCTTCTTCAGATTAATTAACTACCACAGTCGCCTAAAAGGCTGGCTGAAAATTTGTTCGAAGGAGATCACGTCATGAAGTACAACCGTATCTGCCAGATCCTGGGTATCGAAAAACCTGTTATACAAGGCCCACTGTCCTGGCTTACCGATGCAAGACTGGTTGCAGCCGTAAGCAACGCCGGTGGTTTGGGTGTGCTTGGCCCAAATGCGGGCTTAACAGCGGAAACTGCTGTATCAACGCCTGAAGAAACAGCAGAAAAAATGCGTGAAGAAATTCGTAAAACCAAAAAACTTACCGAAAAACCATTCGGGGTGAACCTTATTCCAACCCCTGAAAACGACATCTGGACTCCGCCTATCCTACAGGTAATAAAGGAAGAGGGAGTAAAAGCTGTTGTTTATACCGGTTACGGAGACGGAGCTATTATCACTTCGCTGTTTAATGAACTAAAAGCGTCGGGTATTGCAATTATTTACCGCGATATTAATCCGACACCTGAAAATACACGTTTAGCGGAAAAAGCCGGCGCCGACATTATTGTTGCAACAGGTTTTGATGAAGGTGGCACATTGCCGGGCACCGCGCTTGGCACCTTTTCGATCGTGCCGCTGATTGCGGACTCGGTGAAGAGTGTTCCCGTCATGGCTGCAGGCGGGATTGCCGATAGCCGTACCGCCCGTGCTGCCCATGCGCTGGGAGCAGAGGGTGTCTTTGCTGGTTCGGTGTTTATTGGGACAGAAGAAAGCCGTGTGCCGCAGTCAGTAAAGGATAAAATCATTAATGCTAACGGCCTGGATTTGCTGCTTTTCCGTACCCTGCCAGATTACTACCGCTCACTTCCTGGCAAGCTGGCTGACAAGCTCGTGTCGATGGATAAAGCTGGTGCAAGCAATGAAGAACTGGCCCAGACGATGGGAGGTTTACGAGGGTTGCGTATCGGCATGCTGGAAGGTAATACAGATGAAGGATACATTGCGCTGGGCACGGGCATTGGAAATATCCGCAGCATCAAGAGCGTAGCTGAGGTCGTGAACGAGCTGGCTATTTGTTAAGGGCAGTACTGACTGCAAAAGCAATCGAACTTTGCGAAACGGCCTGGCGCGCAGCGGCCCTCTGACACAAGATGTGGTAGTGTTTTCAGACATTGAAACGCCATAGGATGTATTCCTCCCCTACCCTGTGACTACCGGCTCACCACCGGACAAGCCGCTGTGCTTATCAGCAAAGCCGAAATGATTGTTTGAGTAACTTTACGACAATTGCTTCAAAAACTGACTTCCGCTACCAGACGGTATACACAGTATGACTATTTCTTTTTATATGCCCCATACAAAAGCGATACGGGTGTTTTTTCTAATATCTGGATTTCATTTTTATGTGCTTTATGTTCACTAAAAATATCTGCCAGACTTTTACCTCCAAAGGCCAGGCCAATTCCCGTTGCTGCTGCTGAAAGTAATGTCAATTGCGGCATGGCAAGTGAAGCTATACCTAACGTGGCTGTTCCTGCAAAAATTAATCCAGATGAGATCTTTTTTTTCTTTGAATTCTTAATGGCTGATTCATGCGATTTTCCATACTCTTCGACCACATTGATTAAATGTTTTGAAAAATTATCTGCCGCATCTTGCATTTGATCTGGTGTTTTTCCTTGCAAGTCATGCCTTGAGATTCTTAGTTCATGCCTTAAGGATTCCAGTTGACCTCTTTCTCTAATCTTTTTTAATTCCAGATCGGAAAGCGCAGTAAGGAATTTTACTTCCGCGGCTGAAAGGCCCATTGTAATCGCTTGCTCTTCAGAAGAAAGAGGATTTAATTTACCATAATCCTTGACCAACTGCTCCGTAGTCCATTCATGTAAAAACATATGGTTACTATAAATAACCGGATCAATGCCTAATAGTGTTGCCGATAATTGAGTTGATCGTTGTGCATAAATTGCACCTTCAACCTTACCCAGTAAGGTTGCTATAGCTGACGGCAGATCGTAATCCAGAAGATCTACCTCTCTTGTTGTAAAACTCTTTAAATCTGTATCGTAAACCCAGACTTCTTTTTCGATGTTATTAAAATTATTAAGCAATGTTTTTAATAATTCTTTATTTATTAGGATCTTCTGGAATGTTTCTTCATTTCTCCCAAAGTGCTCAAGAAACGCTAAATAAGTAGCGTAATCCATTTTTCTATCTTTAAAAAAGAGCTGACTTAGAAAAGCGGCAGATTGTTCATGATTGCGTTCTTTATCAAAATCCAGTAATTCAGGAACGATTAGAAAAATTGGATAATCATCATCAATAGTCATAAACGGGATGGCGCGAAATAGATTAGAAACATGTTCAAGTAATACCAACCTGCGCATGCGGACATAACTATTATCTGGTGGCAATGACAAAAATGAATGCAGAGAGCTAAGAGAAGGAAAATGTAATGGATCAACCATTATGATGCTATCAAAATAAATCCCCAGAGATCTAAGGTGATTAGATATGTTATAACCAAAGCGTTGAATCGGAAGTAATAATCGATAACTTTTAGACGCCCGCACTTCTGTTATAAGCGCCGCGGCGTGAGTATCCCAAAATTTATTTAGCAACACGATTAGGTTTGTAAGTTGATTATCTAACTCGGGAGAGCTAATTAGCTCCTTCAGGATGAATCTACGTAATTCTTTCAGTTCTAAATTTCTAAACGCATATTTATATTTTTCAGAAAAAGCGTTTTCCATCAATAAAACATATTCATTCTGTATGCTTTTTGTAATACTACTCATCATCTATCTCCGAACCACCACGCAACGATTTCCCAGTGTAGTGGTTCTTATCATGTGTATATTGTTAGTCATGTTATCGTAGAAAATTCAGTGGTCAATAACTCATTGAGGTAGCTACTAAAATTTGCAGTTACCAGGATTTAGGATGATTTTAAAAATGTTTATAAATTCAGGCTGCGCCGCAGTGATTGCACTGATTTCCACGTAACATGATAATCAATGGCTTTGATACCCTTTAAACGAACAAATATGAGCTTAACATGGCGACAATAAAGGATGTTGCATCTTTGGCCGGTGTATCAACCGCGACTGTATCACGTGTCATTAACCAGACCGCGTGGGTTGAACCCGTCACGCGCGAACGTGTAGAGAAAGCCATGCGCGATCTCAATTATCGCCGGAATGCCGCCGCTATCGCGCTGGCGAAACGTAGCGGCGATATGCTCGGATTGTTAACCGGCAATCTGGCTGATCCTTTTTTTGCCCACCTTGCTCGCGGCGTAGAAGATGTTTCTCGTAAGCAGCAGTATCGCTTGATGGTATGTAGCGGCGGCCACGATGAAGAAATGGAAAAAGCGGGACTGGATTTTCTGGTTAATCAAGGCTGTGAGGCTATTGTTGTACACGCCAGCCGATTACCGGATAAAGAGCTGCTGCGCTACGCAGCCCACTTTCCAGCGCTGGTTGTTGTTAATCGTTATATCGCCGGTATGGCCAACCGGTGTATCTGGCTGGAAAATCGCAGCGCCGCCAGGGAAGCGACCCGATATCTCCTGGCGAACGGGCATCGGCGCATTGCCTGTGTGACATCTGACTTGCCAATTATCGATCGTCAGGAACGCCTTGATGGTTACCGTCAGGCGCTGGAAGAATATGGTATTTCTCCAGACCCTCGCTGGGTGATTAGCGTTCCGTTTAACGAAGAAGGCGGCGAGCGGGCCGCGCATCAACTTATCAATAGCGGGCTTCCCCTTACGGCTGCGGTCACGTTTAACGATGTGATGGCCGCTGGCATTATGCGTATTCTTCATCAACGCGGCGTTCAGCTTCCGCAACAGCTCTCTATTGTCGGCTTTGATGATGTGGTGCTGGCCCGGTATCTTTATCCGGCGTTAACAACAATGCATTATCCGGTCGAACAAATGGCGCGTTGTGCCGCGCAACTGGCGATACAGTTATACCACGGCATTACGCCGCCGCCCAGCAGCAATCATTTCAATGCCGAACTGGTGATCCGCGATTCTGTCGCGCCCTATTTTTCACGATGAATGCGTCGTCAACAGTAAAAACTGTGATGACTATCAAATTAACCCTTCTCATGTAATCGGTTACATGGACGAAAGTAATGGATCACAGTAGTGGGAAGCGTATCCCCCTACCCTTGAGCTACCTTACTGACCGGAGCTCCATTATGAGTGCATCACAAAACAAGAAGAAAACGCTGTCATTGGGTTTAGCGCTAATCCCAGTCATCTCCATGTTGTTATTGTTGATTATCGGTTACGGCATCATGGGGCTACGTATCGAACCGCTCCTTCTGTGCTCTGCGGCGGTAGCGGCAGGCATTGCATGGTGGCAAGGATACTGTTGGGAAGACATCATCAACTCAGTGGTGGATAAGCTGGCTAAAGCAATGCCGGTTATCATGATCCTGATCTGCGTGGGTGGTTTGATTGGCACCTGGATGTTTAGTGGCACCATTCCCTACATGGTGTACTGGGGGCTAAAACTCATAAGCCCGGAATATATTTTGATTGCAGCCTTCTTTTTAACCAGCGTGGTCTCCGTCTGTACCGGTACATCGTGGGGATCCGCCGGGACGGTTGGCGTTGCGTTAATGGGGGTTGCCGCCGGGCTGGACGTGTCTCTTGCAGCAGCAGCTGGCGCCGTCGTTTCTGGCGCTTATTTCGGCGACAAAATCTCACCGTTGTCCGACTCGACTAACTTTGCCGCGATTGTCGCAGACACTACTCTGTTTGAGCATATTCAGCATTTACTTTGGACGACCCTGCCAAGTTTCCTGCTTGCCGCCGTGGTTTATCTTATCGCCGGACACAGTAATATGCTGGGCGAGGTGGCCACGCCGCAGCGCGTTACGGACATCATCCACTCGCTGGAGTCGCTATACCATTTTAATATTGTTCTTATTTTGCCGCCGGTGATCGTACTGTGGGGCGCAATTCGCAAGAAGCCTGTCATCCCATTAATGTTAAGCGCCTGCGTACTTGCCTTGTTCCTCGGCGTCATCATGCAGGGACTGAGCATCAAACAGGGACTGGACGCTTTCATTGATGGATTTGATATCGCCATGTTCCCACAAGGCGCAGAAGGTGTCGTGGCCGATGTTCCGCGCCTGCTAAACCGGGGCGGAATGTTCTCGATGATGGGAACAATACTGTTAGTTTTCTGCGCTTTTTCATTTGCCGGAGCGCTAACGTTAACCGGCGCGTTAACGATCATCATTAACCGGCTGCTGACTATTATTCATAGCGTTGGTCAGCTCATTGCCGCCACTATCGGCACCACAATTTTGGTCACAGGAGCGACCAGCGACGGTAAACTGGCATTGTTAGTTCCCGCCGAACTGTTTAAAGATGCCTATCGTCGTATGGGGCTGGATACTAAAAACCTTTCACGGACGATAGAAGATGCCGGTACCGTTATCGAACCTCTCCTGCCGTGGACCTCGGCTGGCGTCTACATGGCAACCACGCTGGGCGTTAGCACGCTTGATCTTCTGCCCTGGGCTATCCAATGCTATGCGGCAATCTTCTTCGCATTAATTTATGGTTTTAGCGGAATTGGTATTGCCAGAACTGCCTCCGCTTCAGAAAAGTCGCCGCAAACGTCAGTGACGGAATAATAAGGAAACAAGATGGATTTTAACCAGATTATCAATCGCAACAATACTGGTTCGGTAAAGTGGGATTTTATTGAGCGTCACTTTGGCGACGGCGCTGGAAAACTGCTGCCGATGTGGGTTTCTGATTTCGATTTTGCCTGCCCGCCTGAGGTTCAGGCGGCATTGCATCAGCGAATCGAGCACGGCGTATTTGGCTATAGCGAACGCGATGAGGCCTATTTTAACGCCCTGCTTCACTGGTTTTCATCACGCCACCAGCTCACGTTAAAACAAGAATGGGTATGCAGCGTGGAAGGCGTCGTACCAGGGTTGGCGCTCTTAGTGCAAATGTTGACGCATCCAGGCGACGGCGTAGTGGTACAGGGACCATACTATGGCTCCTTCGCCAAAATAATCACGCTTAATGGTAGAAAACTGCTGGAGAATCCCCTTAGCGAGTCGCCGGACGACGGCTACCAGATGGATTTTTGCCAACTGGAAAGGCTGTTTCGCCATGAGCGCCCTCCGCTGATGATTTTGTGTAATCCACATAATCCAACCGGGCGTTGCTGGTCGGCCAACGAGCTGGAGCAACTGCTTTTCTTATGTGAAGCTTATGATGTCACTCTCATCTCGGATGAAATATGGGCCGATCTATTGCTGCCCGGCGAAACCTTTACCTCGGTACTGCATTTAGGGGAGCGCTGGCATAAACGGGTAATCTCCGCCACTGCGGCCAGCAAAACGTTTGGCTTATCGTCGTTGCGAATTTCTAATTTTCTCATTCCCGATCCTACGCTTCGCCAGCGTTTCCTGTCTCGTCTGGACGCTCATGGGCTGGATGTCTTTAACGCCCTCTCCGTTCAGGCGGCGACTACCGCATGGAATGAAAGTAGACAGTGGCTGGATTCGCTACTGGATTACCTGGCGGAAAACCGCCGCTGGTTTGTTGAACAGGCGACAGAGCACCTTCCCTGGGCAAGAATTGTCCCGGCGCAGGGAACCTATTTATTATGGATGGATTGTAAAAAACTGGGACTGGATGACGAACAGCTAAAATGGGTAATGGCGGATGTCGCGGGTATTGCTCCTTCAATGGGCAGCGGCTTTGGCCCGGCGGGCAGCGGATTTATCCGTTTAAATCTGGGATGTCCACGTACCTACCTTGAAATGGCAATAGACGGCCTGAAGCGAATATCGGTGAAGACAATCAAAGGAATACCAACAGGCGGATGAATTTTTCGGGCGGTAAACTGACAACGGTGTTATTTCTGCGACATGATATCGCCTGAGCGCCAGTAAAAAAACCGGCCATCAAGGCCGGTTGGGTCCGGAGCGCAGTTTTACTATCAGGGGCGTCTGAATAATACGATGCTGCGCCCGGCCAGATCGAAATCCATTTCTTCGGTAATCCGCATTCCCTGCTGCGCGTTATCGGCAGTCGTCAGTTCAAGTACCCAGCCGCCTTCTCCCCACATCGGAATACGGAACGGTACGCTGCCTTCAAACGGATTGAAAAGCAGTAAGGCGTCATGCCAGATCCCCGCTTCCGGCTGTAGATCGGGTCGACTAATGCATACGCCTATCGTCGATCCCTCATCCCATTGTTCGGATTGCTGCGCCCCTCCGCCGGCGTTAAACCAGCGGATCTCCAGACCGTCACGCCAGCTCTCCCGGCGCAGCAACGGTTGCGTGGCGCGCAGTTGAATCAGATGACGGGTAAACTCCCGTAGCGCATTGGCGGTTTCCGGCAAATTATCCCAGTGGACCCACGATATTTCACTGTCCTGACAGTAGCCATTGTTATTGCCCATCTGGCTGCGGCCAAACTCATCGCCCGCTAATAATATCGGCGTGCCGTGCGAGAAAAGCAAGGTGGTCAGGAAATTACGTTTCTGTTGCTCGCGTATCGCATTGATGCCTTCGTCGTCGGTTGGCCCTTCTGCGCCATAGTTACAGGAGCGGTTATCATTATGCCCGTCATTATTATCTTCGCCATTGGCTTCATTATGTTTGTCGTTATAAGACACCAGATCGTTCAGCGTGAAGCCGTCATGGGCAGTAATAAAGTTAACGCTTGACCAGGGGCGACGGCCGCGCAAATCATAGAGATCGCCGGAACCCAGCAGGCGTGCGGCGAAATCATTTGTGACGTTGTCACCTTTCCAGTATTCGCGCACCGTATCGCGGTATTTATCATTCCATTCGCCCCACCCTGGTGGAAAACCGCCAACCTGATAGCCACCCGGTCCGATATCCCAGGGTTCGCCAATCAGTTTCAGTTTTGCCAGTACCGGGTCTTGCGTTACCGCATCAAAAAAGCCGCCTCTCTGATCAAAGCCTTCCGGCTCACGACCAAGAATGGTGCCCAAATCAAAACGAAAGCCGTCGACATGCATTGACTCCGCCCAATAGCGAAGCGAATCCATCACCATTTGCAGTACCCGTGGATGAGAGGTATTGACGGTATTACCTGTCCCTGTATCGTTAATGTAATAGCGATGCTGATCGGGCATGGTGCGATAGTAAGAGAAGTTATCGATACCTTTAAATGATAGCGTGGGGCCAAGCTCATTCCCTTCTGCCGTATGGTTATAGACCACATCCAGTATCACTTCGATGCCGGCATCATGGAAAGCGCGCACCATATCGCGGAATCCCTGAATACCTTTTGGACCATAGTAGCGCGTCGCCGGCGCAAAAAAGCCCAGCGAGTTGTATCCCCAGAAATTTTTCAGTCCTTTATCGAGCAGATGCTGATCGTCCGGGAACCAGTGAACGGGTAAAAGCTCGACGGAGGTAATACCCAGACTTTTAATGTAATCCACGCTGGCTTTATGCCCCATGCCCTCAAACGTACCGCGTAGAGGCTCAGGGATCGCGGAATTAAGCTGGGTAAAGCCTTTTACATGCGTTTCATAAATAATGGCGTTCGACCACGGTATGGAAGGCCGTTGTCTATCCTCCCAATTCGCCTCAGCCGGATCAATCACCCGGCATTTAGGCGTAAATGGCGCGCTATCCTGGTCATCAAAGGTCAAATCTTTATCGTCATGAAGTAATTGATACGCGAAATGCGCATCGTTCCACTGAATATCGCCCACCAGCTCACGGGCATAAGGGTCGATAAGCAGCTTGTTGGGGTTAAAACGATGACCATTTTCCGGGTCATAAGGACCGTAAACGCGGTACCCATACAGCGCGCCGGGCTGCAACTTCGGGACATAGCCGTGCCATATTTCGTCGGTATATTCCGGTAACTCCAGACGAGCGATTTCATGCTCCCCGCTCGGATCGTAAAGACAAAGCTCGACGCGTTCCGCATGGGCGGAAAAAATAGCGAAATTCACGCCTTCGCCGTCATAATTTGCGCCAAGCGTATGGCTGTATCCTGCTCTGATTTCAAAAGCCCTGTTTGTTGTCATTCTCTTTCTCCACCCACGGTAAACGTTGTCCTGTCACGGCACATCAACACATAAACTCAGTCGCTCATTAAAACCAGTACGCCGCCCTGATGTGAGGCCAACGACAGGCGTTCACCAGGCATTAACCTCTCCTGGGTAAGCACATTGCGATAATGATGCTGATTAAGCTGTCCGGGTATAATAATGTCGGTTCCTGCCCAGAAACCGCTATGCGATTGTGACAATAAGCCGTCACATTCGGCGAACACTAGTCGGGGCGCAACAACAATCAGCGCATCATCATGATTGACTCTGGCGTAAGCGATGACCTTGTCGGCACGCTGACCAACAGCCCGCAGCGGTATATAGTCGCCAAAACGGAAGAGCTCATGATTCTGCTGACGCAAACGCAGTAATGCAGCTGTGACATACTGATTCACCTGCCCGTTCAGCCAACTCTCTTCGCGCGAGAAAACTCCCGGCGTTAGTTGGTCTAACTGCTGCGCCAGCATGGCGAAATCCGGTTCGCGGCGGTTGTCGGGATCGACAAGACTAAAATTCAACGCCTCGCTCCCCTGATAGATATCAGGTACCCCCGGCGCGGTTAATTTGATAACGGTCTGCGTCAGGCTGTTAACCAGCCCTGCGCGGATGAAGGGTTGCAAGGAACGATAAAAATCCTGCAAAAATGTCTGATTATCCGGTGCCAGTAAATAACGGGCGTAATCAAGCATTGCCGTTTCGTAAGCCTCATTACTGTCCACCCAATCGGTACGTAGCTTCGCTTCGCGTAGCGCTTTCTCCACAAAGGCTTCAAAGCGTATTTTCAGCGCGTTTAAACCTGTTTCGTCCTGTGGTTGTAGCATCGGGGGCCAGACGCCGGTCAGCGCCTGATATAACATCCACGTATCCGCCGATTTTGGCGCAGTGCCATCATTTAAAAATTTGACATGGGTCTGGTTCATCTGCCGCCAGCGGGCAAGGCATTCGCTCCACTGTTCCGGCGCTTCGGTAAGCGTATACAGGCGTGCTCGCGCATCCTCGCCTCGCTTGGTATCGTGGGTCGACGTACCGGATAGCGCATCAGGCTGTCGCGCCTGTCGGGTTTTCATCTCATGGTGAAAGCGTTCGATGGAGAAGTGATGCGTAACGGGCTCGGCGCCGACTTCATTTAACGCCAGTCCCATGTTTTGACGAAAGAAAAGCGTATCCTCTACCGATTTCGCCATCAGCGGACCGGTGAGTTGTTGGAACCGAACGCGAAACTGTGTCGCCTCCTCCTGGCTGGAGGCGGGAACATCGCCGGTAAGAAGACGGCTCAGAAATGTAAGCGCTTCTGGCTGCGGAGGATTTTCAAGCGTCTTTACCCGTTCCACAATACGGTGTAACAGGCAAATATCGGTCGGCGGTAGCCCTTCTGCCGTGCCGTAAGTGCGATATACGGGAAAGGCAATTAATAACTCGCGTAACGCCTGCCGAACGACGCTCTCTTCCTGTGCGATCTGTAGCTCGCTGGCAATCGACAGCGCAAGCGCGAGCAGCCGGGTAAATTCCCCCTCGAAATTGCGATCGACCATCAGCAATTTAGCCGCCCGTAATTCCGCCCGCATATCCACTGGCGCGCCTTTAACGGTCTCGTAAGCCTGGCGCAGATTGTCTATCTGCTCATCGTCAACCAGCACCTCCGCCAGCGAGGCGATAAATTCATAGCCTGTGGTGCCGGAAACCGGCCAGTCATCAGGAAGTTGCTCGCCTTTAGCGAGAATTTTTTCCACGGTGATATAGCACGCCGGCCCCACTTCCTGACGTAAACGCGCAAGATAGGCTTTCGGATCGGCAAGGCCGTCGATATGATCGATACGTAAACCGTCAACCGCCCCCGTTCTGACCAGCTCCAGAATCAGCCGATGTGTATCGTCGAAGACGGTTTTATCTTCCACCCGCATTCCTACCAGCCCTGTGACCTCAAAGAAACGCCGATATGAAAGCGAGCGAGCGGCCTCGCGCCAGGACATTAATTTCCACGGCTGGCGCTCATGCAAATCAGCAATAGCGGCTTTATCGGTAAGCGCTAGTATTTCGGCCTCGCGCCCCTGCCACGTCGCCGGCGCAAGCGGATAATAGTTATCATAATAGGCGAACGTGGGTTTACCCGTAGCGGGATCGGGCTTGATCGCAATTTCTCCGTTTTCCAGCACGGCGTCAAACGTGTCGCCTAAAAAAGGCAGCGTCAGTCGGCGCGACCAGTCAATATCGAAATGGCGCGCGTAACGGCTCTCCTTGCCATATTCAAGCACGTCGCGCCACCAGGCGTTTTCCAGCGAGCTGGCCATGTGATTAGGCACAATATCGATGATCAATCCCAGCCCTTGCGCTTTAAGTTCGGCCACCAGTCTTTCAAATCCTTCGCGCCCGCCAATAGAGGGCTCAATCTCATTCGCATCGGTGACATCATAACCATGCGTTGACGCTTTGGTGGCGGTAAAGATGGGTGAGGCATAAAGATGGCTGATACCCAGATTTTTAAGGTAAGGCACCAGCGCCGCAGCGCGATCGAAGGTCATGCCATTGCGAAACTGAAGACGATACGTTGCAGTTGGGATCATGATGCAGACTCTCCCTGGGCTAAGCGGACAATAAGAGAATGTTGGGAAAGCGACCCGGTGGATTCATTCGGCCAGGCGAAGAGAGTCTTACCCGGTAAATCGGGCAGCAATACCGTCGTGGCGCTAATATTCAGCGCCAGTGACAGTGTTCCTCCCGGAAAACGCCAGCTAACGGCAATAAACCCGGGCGCGGTTTGCAATACCGTTCCTGAGCTCTCACGGGCAGCGGACAACAGCGGCACGATATGCTTCTGGCGCAAAAGCAGTAGTTCGCGGGTAAACGCCAGCCACGCTTTACCCTCTTCACTGTGCTGTTGCTTCCAGTTAAGTTTTGAGCGTTGAAAGGTCTCTGGCGCATTCGGGTCCGGAACATTTTCCCCTGCATGATCGGCAAACTCTTTTGCGCGACCTTCACGAACGGCGCGGGCTAAATCCCCATGGAAATCGGTAAAAAAAAGAAAAGGACGGCTTTCGCCATACTCTTCGCCCATAAAAAGCAGCGGAATATGCGGTGAAAGCAGCAACGTGGCGAGCAATACTTTTGTTCGTTCAGCACCCGCCAGGGTTATCAGTCTGTCGCCCTGGGCGCGGTTACCGACCTGATCGTGATTCTGAATAAAATCCACAAAAGCGACCGGGGGTTGTCCGGTACTTTTTACGCCGCGAGGTTCGCCGATTTGTGGTGAAATTTCTCCCTGATAAGCGAATCCTTCGGCCAGCGCTCTTGCGAGGTGTTTTTCCGGGGCATCAGCAAAATCGTTGTAGTAGGCCTGGGTCTCTCCGGTCGCAAAAACGTGGACGGCATTATGAAAATCGTCATTCCATTCGGCGGTAAACAGAGGCGCATTGCCATCCTGATCTCGGGGATGCAGAGAAATAATATTGCGGCTATCTTCGGTGGTCAGATGAATGGATCTGTCGGTAATGTCTTCCCGAATACGTTGTGCGATTTCAACCAGCACATGCCTGGCGCTACTGTCCTCAATCTGATCGATAGCGTCAAAGCGTAAGCCGTCGAGATGGTATTCTGTCAGCCAGTATAACGGCGCCTCGATGATATAGCGCCGCACGGCGTCGACATCATAGGCGATACCATTTCCCCACGGCGTCATGCGCTCTTTGTGGAAAAACGCTGGCGCCAATAGCGGTAAATAATTTCCCTCCGGGCCGAAATGGTTCAGCACAATATCCAGGACGACGGAAAGACCATACCCATGCGCGGCGTCAATAAACGCCTTGAAATCATCCGGCGTCCCATAGGCAGAATGCGGCGCGTAAAGCAGTACGCCGTCATAGCCCCAGCCACGCTCGCCGCCAAATTGCGCAACGGGCATCACTTCAATAACGGTAACGCCGAGTTCAGCGAGATAAGGCAGCTTCGCTATTGCGGCGCGGAAGGTGCCTTCCGGAGTGAACGTGCCTGTATGCATCTCATACACCACGGCCTGCTCCCAACGGCTACCTTTCCACCCGGTGTTGCGCCACGTGTAGCTGCCTGGATCAACCACATATGACGGACCGTTGACGTCAGTTTTTTGAGCGCGGGAAGCCGGATCGGGGACCACCATGCCATCGCTGAGTACAAAGTTATACTCCGTACCTGGCCTCACCCCGGAGACGTCCAGCGTAAACCAGCCGTCACCGCTCGCCTGCATTTCCTGGTCTTTACCCGCAAGCCTGAGCATAACCTTTTGCTGACCGGTGGCCCAAAGACGAAAGCGGACAACATCAGCGGCGATATATTCAGCTCCCCAGCTTTTGCAAAAAATTTTTGAACTCATTTGTCGCTCCGTTTAACCCATAACCTCTACAGCATCCGAAAAACAAGCATAGACTATGGGGCTAATTTTTACGTGACACTGTCACTTAACAGGCATTCTTTTTCCTATCTGCGTGTAAAACCGTGGAATTATTGTCGGGATTGCTCAGATGTACCGAAGTGCGCGGTATCGCCTCGCCCGTGTTCGCCAGAGCCCTGAACACGCTGTAGCTGGATAACCTCCCCCTGCTCCCAGGCGTTAGCCCCCTTAACAACGGGATGTTCAGGCAGATCCTGCCGTTCGCGTTTAATGGCCTGGGTATCAATTCCCAGACGGCGATCCCGATCGGCCAGCAGCACGGGGTCAAGCTGCCCGTCGCCAGTAAAGCCCATCATCAGCGCAGGGATACCCATTGGCAGGGTTTTATCCCGGTCGGTATGCCAGGTGTGCCAAGTCTTGCCATAAGTATTAACAATCTTACTCATCAACGCCTTATCAGCGACCTGCGGTAAGCCAGGCGCCACCAGGCTACCGGATTTCACCTCGTACTGGTGGCTGTGCCACAGTTTTTTCTCCTCGGGAGGAAGCGTTTTAAATAAACGTTCGCTGATAATGTACTCCACCCCCATCAGGCGCGCGTTTTTCGTATTGCCGTCGTAAATCACCGCCTGCATGACATCTTCGTTCAGGACGGTAACGTAATGGTGCGCTTCCATCTGTCCGTTTTTATCACCGCTATAAAAATGGAACCCGTCAAGGTAGGTACTGATGGCATCGACAGGTGGTCTGGATTGAATAGCCGCCGCGCCTGTTTCCAGGGTACGTAATTTGGCAGAGGTTTTTTCCCCGGGAATAGGCGTTTGCGGCGGCGTATTATTGGCGCCGCATCCGGCCAGAAAAGGAATGATAAAGAGTGCCAGCGGTAAAATTTTCATTAGGTCTCCATATAGTGAAAGGGCTCTAATGAAAATAGTGCAATACCACGTGATTGGTAGAAGAAATGGAAGATGTTATTTGTGACGGCGTCACAAATAGTAAAACCCGACACACAGGCCGGGTTTTGATATCAGTTTACTCTTATTTTGAGAGTTCTTTCTTGATTTCGTCTTTTATTTTGCTTAATTCACTCTGCGGGTTTTTCTTACAAAGCTCAACGGCTAGCGGCACTGCTGTCGTCTCAGTTTCCTGGAAATCAACGTAGTCCCCGCCTTTAAAATCTTCATCTTCATTCAGCACCCAGAAAGCGACTGGCGCCATCGTCTGCGGATTGAGGTCAACAAACTCCTGGCAGCTCATACCTTTAGGCGTAACGTTTGTTTTAGTAGTATCTGTTGCCGCATTCACGCTAACACTGGTTACCAGCGCTGCCACGATAATACCTGCTGTAGCAAGGGAGAATTTATTCATTGTTGTTGCTCCAATAATTATATAAATAACCTCTACATCTGCGCGTTAACCCGTTAATGTAGAACGCAGAAAATAATACCCCTCCTCTCTCAGGAATAAAGATCACCCTCCGCGATATGGCTATTATTGATATTTACGTTGACTGATTTTGATGTTTGATGAATAAAGCAACATGGCGAGCAGATTTTAAGGCGAAAAAGTAGACCACGACAATAGCCACAGACGTGGTCTACGGCGCGTTGAGGTGATAAAAATACGGCAGGATCTCAGATAGACCGGGAGCGAGCCCTCCGCCTGAAGGTATATTCAACAGCCCGATAAACAAGAGTCGTTACCGGGCTGGCGAGGTTATCAGGCGTTAAGCTGGTAGTCGAGGGTGATTTCCGCATTCAGAACCTGCGATACCGGGCACCCGGCTTTTGCTTTCTGGATGATTTGATCGAAAGTTGAAGCATCAATATCTGCTACCGCGACTTTGCTTTGTAGCGCAATTTTGGTAATGGCGAAGCCCGCCTCCACCTTATCAAGCGATACGTCAGCGGTGGTGTCAATGGATGTC
This sequence comes from Salmonella sp. NW1250, assembly GCF_051812965.1. Lineage (NCBI taxonomy): Bacteria > Pseudomonadati > Pseudomonadota > Gammaproteobacteria > Enterobacterales > Enterobacteriaceae > Salmonella > Salmonella sp. NW1250. Next base: position 423,801 of record NZ_JAMNDD010000001.1, read on the forward strand.
GGCGTAAATCCAGCCTCTCCCAGCATGAGTGATAGCGCCATGGAGAAACAGGCCGCATGTGCGGCGCCAATTAACTCTTCCGGGTTGGTTCCCTGCGCGCCTTCGAACCGGGTATTGAATCCATACGGTTGTTGATTAAGCACGCCGCTTTCTGTTGATACAGTACCTTTACCTCGTTTGATGTCGCCTTCCCAGTGTGCCTGACCTTTCTTATGGATTGTCATTTTTGCTCTCCTGTTGGCTCAAAAAATAAAGTATAGACCATCCTGCTAATCTGCGTTGTCCATGCCGATGGATATAGCATGTTATCAATTACCCGCACTTCAGATATAGAAAATAGTTGTATGCTTTTTCAGTGATGAATATTAAACCAACAGGCCTCCCTTTCTTTAAAGAATATATCCTTCTTTTTATCCTTACTTTTTCTTCCGGAGGCGTATTCCATTATGTATATTTTCATTCAAATTAAGATTCGTCTTATCTCGTTGTAATAAAGAATAAAAATCGCAATAAGTAGCCTTTTAAATGTATATTAATTGACCACTACTAGTATGAGGATATGTAATTGGCAAACGTAATATATTTTCTTCTGGGGTAAGCAATTAGAGTTCCGCCTTGCGTTAAAATAACTCCAGGACTAATCTTAACCACAGCCGCAAAAATATTTGCCATGCTGAATACGAATTAATTTTCTGCGAGCCGTACTAAATAAATACATGTTCACGGAGGCATTATATGTTTACTTATCACTCAGCAAATACCTCAGCAGCACAACCGGCCCTGGTCAACGCGATTGAACAAGGATTACGCGCGGAGTTAGGCGTTGTCACCGAAGATGATATTTTAATGGAGCTTACCAAATGGGTTGAGGCTTCCGACAATGACATCCTCAGTGACATCTACCAGCAGACCATCAACTATGTGGTAAGCGGGCAGCACCCGACTCTGTAAAACCTGCTATGCTGTATCGGCAACCTTAGGGGTTACGTTTCTTTCGCGTAAGCGAATTTGTCCTTAAAACTAGCAACAGGATTGAGGAGTTAACATGAAATCGAACCGTCAGGCTCGTCATATACTTGGACTGGATTACAGAATTTCCAACCAGCGTAAGGTTGTTACTGAAGGCGACACCAGCAGCGTGGTGAATAACCCAACCGGCAGAAAGCGCCGCGCCGATAGCCAAAAGTAATCGTACAGTCCTGAAATGACGTTAAACACCATTGCATCTGCAATGGTGTTTTTGTTTATAGGAATGACCTTAACGTCTCACAATGCTTTATACTCAGGGTCGGTTCCCTGGTGGAAGGCAATATATGATGATAAACGACGGTGCCAGGGACAGTTATTCGAAAAAGAGTGAGTAACATGGAAACTACAACCAAGAAAGCACGTTCCCTTTATATCCCTTACGCTGGCCCTGTATTGCTGGAATTCCCCCTGTTAAACAAAGGCAGCGCTTTTAGCGTAGAAGAGCGCCGCAACTTCAATTTGTCAGGGCTGCTGCCGGAGGTCGTCGAATCGATTGAAGAACAGGCCGAACGCGCCTGGCTCCAGTATCAGGGGTTTAAAACAGAAATCGATAAGCATATTTACCTGCGTAACATCCAGGATACCAACGAAACGCTCTTTTATCGACTGGTGCAAAACCATCTTGAAGAGATGATGCCGGTTATCTATACCCCGACCGTGGGCGCGGCCTGTGAGCGCTTCTCTGAGATTTATCGCCGGGCGCGCGGCGTATTTATCTCTTATCCGAACCGTCACAATATGGACGACATTTTGCAGAATGTGCCTAACCACAACATTAAAGTTATTGTGGTGACGGATGGCGAGCGGATTCTGGGGCTTGGCGATCAGGGCATCGGCGGGATGGGGATCCCTATCGGTAAGCTGTCATTATACACCGCCTGCGGCGGCATTAGTCCGGCCTATACCCTTCCCGTTGTGCTGGATGTCGGCACCAACAATCAACAGTTACTCAACGATCCGCTTTACATGGGCTGGCGTCATCCGCGCATTACCGACGATGAGTATTATGCGTTTGTCGATGAGTTTATTCAGGCCGTTAAGCAGCGCTGGCCAGATATCCTGCTACAGTTTGAAGATTTCGCGCAGAAAAACGCAATGCCGCTGCTGACGCGCTATCGTGATGAGATTTGCTCCTTTAACGATGATATTCAGGGCACCGCAGCCGTGACCGTCGGTACGTTGATCGCCGCCAGCCGCGCTGCCGGCAGTCAGCTTAGCGAGCAGAAAATCGTTTTCCTCGGCGCGGGTTCCGCCGGATGTGGGATTGCTGAACAGATCATCGCACAGACTCAGCGTGAAGGTTTAAGCGAAGATGCCGCCCGACAGAACGTTTTTATGGTCGATCGCTTCGGCCTGCTGACGGACCGGATGCCAAATTTATTGCCGTTCCAGGCAAAACTGGTGCAGAAATGCGACAATCTCCAGCACTGGGATACCGAAAATGACGTGCTGTCGCTGCTGGATGTGGTGCGTAACGTGAAGCCGGATATTCTGATCGGGGTTTCCGGCCAGACCGGGCTCTTTACTGAAGAGATCATCCGCGAGATGCATAAGCATTGCCCTCGCCCGATCGTCATGCCGCTCTCTAATCCCACCTCTCGCGTGGAGGCCACGCCACAGGACATTATCGCCTGGACGGAAGGCAACGCGCTGGTGGCAACCGGCAGTCCATTCTCGCCGGTCATCTGGAAAGATAAGGTTTATCCGATCGCACAATGTAATAACGCCTATATTTTCCCCGGCATCGGTCTGGGGGTTATCGCTTCCGGTGCATCGCGCATTACTGATGAAATGCTGATGTCAGCCAGTGAGACGCTGGCGAAACATTCTCCGCTGGTGAATAACGGCGAAGGGTTAGTGTTACCAGCGCTTAAAGACATCCAGGTCGTGTCGCGCGCTATCGCTTTTGCCGTAGGTAAAATGGCGCAGCAACAAGGCGTAGCGGTGAAAACCTCAGCGGAAGCGCTGCAACAGGCGATTGACGATAACTTCTGGAAACCGGAATACCGCGACTACCGTCGGACTTCCATTTAATACGTACCCGGCGGTGAATGCCGCCGGATATCACTTTCTTCTTTAGTTTTGGCGAGTCTGTCGACACACCTGAATTCCTTTTCCTGCTTATTTGTCAAGCTACTAATATTAGCCACCTTTATGTATTGAACGGGGATTTATCAGGATAATCCTGGCTAAACTATTACATTGTATTTCTGCCGCCTTGCATAACTCATCAGAAATATTAATCCTAAAGAGGTAATAGCGCCTTACCTGCTATTACTTATCTGCTATGCAGTTCACTATTAATAAAAGGAGAAGGTTATGAAAGCTGCTGTTGTCACACAAGATCATCAGGTTGATGTTACTGAGAAAACGCTGCGTCCCCTTCGCCACGGTGAAGCTTTGCTAAAAATGGAGTGCTGCGGCGTATGCCATACCGATCTACACGTGAAAAACGGCGATTTCGGTGACAAAACCGGCGTCATTCTGGGACACGAAGGCATTGGCGTCGTGGCGGAAGTCGGTCCCGGTGTCACCTCGCTGAAACCCGGCGATCGCGCGAGTGTCGCGTGGTTTTATGAAGGATGCGGACACTGTGAGTATTGCAATACGGGCAATGAAACCTTATGCCGCAACGTGAAAAATGCCGGTTACACGGTAGATGGCGGCATGGCCGAAGAGTGTATTGTCGTCGCGGATTATGCGGTGAAAGTACCGGAAGGTCTGGACTCTGCGGCGGCAAGTAGTATTACCTGCGCGGGCGTTACCACCTATAAAGCGGTGAAGATTTCTCATATTAAACCTGGCCAGTGGATTGCCATCTACGGTCTGGGCGGTCTGGGTAATCTGGCCTTGCAGTACGCGAAAAACGTTTTCAATGCGAAAGTGATCGCCATTGATGTCAATGATGGACAACTGAAACTGGCCGAGGAAATGGGCGCAGATCTGACCATTAATTCACGTACGGAAGATGCGGCTAAAATTGTGCAGGAAAAAACCGGTGGCGCGCACGCAGCGGTGGTTACCGCGGTCGCTAAGGCGGCGTTTAATTCCGCAGTAGATGCCGTTCGCGCCGGAGGCCGCGTGGTGGCAGTCGGGCTGCCGCCAGAAGCCATGAACCTTGATATCCCTCGCCTGGTGCTGGATGGCATTCAGGTTGTCGGTTCGTTGGTGGGGACACGCCAGGATCTGACCGAAGCCTTCCAGTTCGCGGCGGAAGGAAAAGTCGTGCCAAAAGTCGCTTTACGTCCGCTTGAAGATATCAACGTTATTTTTAAAGAGATGGAACAAGGGCAAATTCGTGGCCGTATGGTCATCGATTTCCGTCGTTAAACGATTTGCTGTGGTCGTCTGAGTATACAGACAGCAGATGAAAACAAGGCGCTACGAGGATAGCGCCTTGTTTATCAGATCGCGAAAGAATTACTGAATACCTTTTTCGCTCTCTTTTTTTGCTTCCGCCTTCTCGATTTCACGATACCAGCGTGGATGATGTTTCTTCGCCCAGCGACGGCTGACCTTCCCTTCGATCATGCCTTTAATCGAGCCTTTCACCCAAAATGCCATATACATATGGATGAGGATCGCGTGCATTAAAATAATGCCCGCCGCCGCATGAATTAACAGGCTATAACGCACCACCTGCATGGGGAAATACTGCGCGAAATACGGACGCCAGATAATCACGCCAGTCACCAGCAGCACAAAAATCATGCTCATAATGGACCAGAACATCATCTTCTGTCCGGCATTGTATTTGCCGACATCCGCCACCTTATGCTCATTGCCTTTCAATACTTCGACAATATTTTTCAGCCACGGAATGTCTTTTTTATCCGGGATGTTGTGGTGGACGAAACGCACGAACATAAACATCAGCGCGATGAAAATGGCAATACCGAAGAACGGGTGCAAAATACGTCCCATCTGCGGCGTGCCGAAAGTTTGCGTCAACCATTGTAGCGTCGGGAAGAAAAACGAAATCCCCGACAGCGCTACCAGGAAGAAGCAGATCACCACCGTCCAGTGACAGGCGCGGTCGACAAATTTCGTGCGCACAATCATTTTCGACTTACTCATGATGATCCTCCTCATCGTCGTCCGTTTCTTTATTCGGGCCAATACCGATGTAGTGGTAAATCAGACCGGCGAAAGTGGCGATAAAGCCCGCTGCGGCCAGCGGTTTTAGCGCCCCTTTCCACAGATTGATTGAGGTATCGATCTGCGGATCTTTCGGCAAGCCGTGGTACAACTCCGGCTGATTGGCATGGTGCAGCACATACATGACGTGCGTACCGCCGACGCCCTGCGGGTTGTAGATACCGGCATGTTCAAAGCCGCGCGCTTTTAACTTCTCCACGCGTTGCTCGCCCAGTTCCAGCATCTCTTTTTTGGTGCCGAAGTGAATAGCCCCGGTCGGACAAGTTTTGACGCAGGCCGGTTCCTGGCCCACGCTGACGCGATCGACGCAGAGCGTACATTTATAAACGCGGTTGTCCTCTTTGTTGAGGCGCGGAATATTAAACGGACACCCGGCGATACAGTAACCACAGCCGATACAGTGTTCAGATTGAAAATCAACAATCCCGTTCGCGTACTGGATGATAGCCCCGGCAGATGGACAGGCTTTAAGACAGCCTGGATCTTCACAGTGCATACAACCATCTTTACGAATCAGCCACTCCAGCTTGCCGTTCTGCTCGGTTTCGGTAAAGCGCATCACCGTCCAGGACTTGGCGCTGAGATCGGCAGGGTTATCGTACACCCCGACACAATGACCAACGTTATCGCGAATATCGTTCCATTCAGAACAGGCTACCTGGCAGGCTTTACAGCCGACACAGGAGGAGACGTCGATCAGTTTCGCGACTTCGGCTTTGTAATCACGCGCCTGCGGAGGCGGCGTGATGGCGTTTGTTGCGGACCGTTTAATAATGTCCTGCGTTTCCATAGACATATGTTCGCCTCCCTTACGCCTTCTCGATGTTAACTAAAAACGCTTTGTATTCCGGCGTTTGCGAGTTGGCATCACCGACATTTGGCGTCAGAGTATTGGCGATATAGCCTTTGCGCGCGACACCCTCAAAGCCCCAGTGAATCGGGATCCCCACCGTTTCAACCTGCTGACCGTTGACATGCAGAGTGCGAAGACGACGAGTTACCACCGCGACCGCGCGAATAAACCCGCGTTTACTGCTCACCTTCACATAGTCGCCGTTAGCAATACCTTTCGCTGCCGCCAGCGTCTCACTGATCTCCACAAACTGTTCCGGCTGAGCGATAGCGTTAAGTAGCGCATGTTTGGTCCAGGTATGGAAATGCTCTGTGAGGCGGTAAGTCGTGCCCACGTACGGAAACTGCTCCTTCTTACCCATGCGCAGCGCATCTTCTTCATACAGACGCGCCGCCGGGTTCGAGACCACATTCGGGTGCAGCGGGTTAGTGCCCAGCGGCGTTTCCATCGGCTCGTAGTGTTCAGGGAACGGTCCTTCCGCCATTTTATCAATAGCAAACAGACGTCCCAGCCCTTCCGGCTGCATGATAAACGGATTGGTCCCGCTCCCCGGCGCCGCGTTGTTAAAGTCCGGAATATCGTTCCCTGTCCACTTCGCGCCGTTCCACTGGATCAGCATCCGTTTTGGATCCCACGGTTTACCCTGCGGGTCCGCCGAAGCGCGGTTATACAATACGCGACGGTTTAGCGGCCACGCCCACGCCCAACCCAGTGTATTGCCAAGCCCTGACGGGTCGGCGTTATCACGTCTGGACATCTGGTTGCCCTGCTCCGTCCAGCTACCGGTATAAATCCAGCAGGAGGAGGATGTCGTACCGTCATCGCGCAGTAATGCAAAACTGCTCAACAACTGGCCTTTCCTGGCAAGCAGTGTACCGTTGGCGTCATAGAGATCTTCCAGCGCATAGCCGTTGTTCTCTTTCGCCACTTCTTCCGAATGCGGTTCATCCGGCTGCTTGTAGTTCCAGCTCATCTTCAATAGTGGTTCGGCGCCTTTACCGCCTTCTGCGCGGTACATTTCACGCAGACGATGGTAAATACCGGCCAGAATCTCGCCGTCGTTACGCGCTTCGCCCGGCGCGTCCTGACCTTTCCAGTGCCACTGTAACCAGCGACCGGAGTTAGCGATAGAGCCATCCTCTTCCGCAAAACAGGTAGATGGCAGACGGAAGACTTCGGTCTGAATCGTTGTCGGATCGACATCATTAGATTCGCCGTGGTTCTGCCAGAACGTTGACGTTTCAGTCACCAGCGGATCGATAACGACCAGATACTTCAGTTTGCTTAAGCTTTGCACCACTTTGTTTTTGTCCGGAAAGGACGCCACCGGGTTAAAGCCCTGACAGAAATAGCCGGTGACTTTCCCGCTATCCATCATGTTGAAATATTTGATCACGTCATAGGACTGATCCCACTTAGGCAGCCAGGCAAAGCCCCAGTCATTCTCTTTCTGCGCCGCATCGCCATAGAAAGATTTCATCAGGCTGACGAAGAACTTAGGATAATTACCCCAGTAGTTGACCTGATCGGCCAGCGTCGCTTTGGGGGTATTCGCGGCCAGATAAGTTTGCAGATCGGCCTGTTTTTCCGATGGCAGCGTCAGATAACCCGGCAGGCTGGTGGAGAGCAGTCCTAAATCCGTTAAGCCCTGAATATTAGAGTGGCCGCGCAAAGCGTTCACACCGCCGCCAGCCATCCCCATATTGCCGAGCAGCAACTGGATCATCGCCATAGTACGGATGTTCTGCGCCCCGACGGTATGTTGCGTCCAGCCCAGCGCATACAGGAAGGTGGTAGTGCGATCCGGAACGCTGGTAGAGGCCAACACCTCACACACCTTCAGGAAGTCTGCTTTCGGCGTACCGCAGATGTTTTCCACGACGTCCGGCGTATAGCGCGAAACGTGCTGCTTCAGCAGATTCCACACACAGCGTGGGTGCGTCAACGTTTCATCACGTTTGGCATAGCCGTTTTCATCGAACTGGTAGTTCCAGGAGGATTTATCGTACTGACGCTTTTGGGCGTCATAGCCGCTGAAAAGACCGTCATCAAAGGAAAAATCATCCCGCACCAGCAGGCTGGCGTTAGTGTAATGCTTAACGTATTCAGCGTTGATTTTGTTATTTTCGATCAGGTACAGCAAAACGCCGGACAGAAAGGTAATGTCTGTACCGGAACGTATTGGCGCATAGATATCCGCCACCGACGCCGTACGCGTAAAGCGTGGATCAACGACGATCAGCGTCGCATCGTTATTGTTTTTCGCTTCCATCGCCCAGCGGAAACCCACCGGATGCGCTTCTGCGGCATTGCCGCCCATCACCATCACGACGTTGGCGTTTTTAATATCCACCCAGTGGTTGGTCATCGCACCGCGACCAAATGTTGGAGCAAGACTTGCTACCGTTGGTCCGTGTCAGACGCGCGCCTGGTTATCTACCGCCAGCATACCGAGAGAACGCGCAAACTTCTGCGTCAGCATACCCGTTTCATTGCTGGCCGCCGAGGCGCACAGCATCCCGGTAGAGAGCCAGCGGTTAACCGTGACGCCCTGCTCATTCTTTTCAATAAAGTTGGCGTCGCGGTCGGCTTTCATTAATTTAGCAATACGAGTGAAAGCGTCATCCCAGCTAATGCGCTGCCACTTGTCGGAACCCGGCGCGCGGTATTCCGGATAGCGTAGGCGATCTTCACTGTGAACATAGTCCAGCAAACCGGCCCCTTTCGGGCACAGCGCGCCACGGCTTACCGGATGATCCGGGTCGCCTTCAATATGGTAAATCGCTTCTTTCGCGTTTTTTGCCCCATCTCCCAGGCTATACATTAATAGCCCGCAACCTACGGAACAGTATGTGCAGGAGTTACGGATCTCTTTTGCGCGCAACAGCTTATAGTTTCGCGCCTGAGCCAGGGCCATTTTAGGGGTAAAACCCAGTGCGGCCACCGTTGTTCCCGCCATACCGCCCGCGCAGATTTTAAAAAATTGTCTGCGGCTGACGTCCATTGCTTTCCTCTTTTTTCCACGGATGCACGCCTCCTTCGAACTGCAGCAAAACCTCAGCCCAAGATGCGTGTATAACTTCGCGAGGAAACTAACAGCAAAATCGATAACTTTTTTGCGTCAAATCAATATTGAAACGGTTCCGCTATTAAATAGCCCTATTTTTAAACTGCAATAACTCCAGGGAGGTACTAAAAAATGACACTGCATGGCATCGCCCTCGGAAAAAGTGCTATAAGTGGCAGTTTATTTTGCGCGGTATTCAGGACAGTCACAAAGCATGACATCACAAAAAGCAACGCTAATAGGGCTTGTTGCCATCGTTCTGTGGAGCACGATGGTTGGGTTAATTCGCGGCGTCAGCGAAGGTCTCGGACCGGTAGGCGGCGCAGCCATGATCTATTCATTAAGCGGCCTGCTGCTGATTTTTACCGTCGGATTACCTGATATCCGCCGTTTCCCGGGGCGATACCTCATCGCAGGCAGCGTACTGTTTGTCAGTTATGAAATATGCCTGGCGCTTTCTCTCGGTTATGCCGCTACTCGCCATCAGGCTATCGAAGTCGGCATGGTTAACTATTTATGGCCCAGCCTGACTATCCTGTTTGCCATTCTTTTTAATGGGCAAAAAACTAACTGGCTTATTGTTCCCGGATTGCTTATTGCACTTACTGGCGTTTGCTGGGTTCTGGGGGGTGAGAATGGTCTTAATGCCGGAGAAATTATCAACAATGTCGCCACCAGTCCGCTAAGTTATTTACTGGCATTTCTTGGGGCGTTTATATGGGCGACATACTGCACGGTCACCAATAAATATGCGCGTGGTTTTAACGGTATCACCGTCTTTGTGTTACTCACCGCCGTGGCGCTGTGGTTCCACTATTTTCTTACGCCGCAACCTGCCATGATATTTAGCCTACCGGTGATTGCTAAACTTTTTACCGCGGCATTAACGTTAGGGTTTGCCTACGCCGCATGGAATGTGGGCATACTTCATGGCAATGTGACTATCATGGCCGTAGGGTCGTATTTTACCCCCGTCATGTCCTCTGCTCTGGCCGCGCTGTTACTCAGCTCGCCACTGTCATTCTCCTTCTGGCAAGGCGCAGTCATGGTTTGCGTAGGTTCGCTACTTTGTTGGCTGGCAACGCGGCGGCGCTAATAGCGACGGGCGGGCCGATGTTGATATTAAATCGACCCGCTGCACCTTGACACTCTTCATAACACAACTACGCTTTTATCTATCGCCTGTGTGTATTTGACGATTTTCCATTTTCACGAGCTCCCCCTGCGCCATACCAGGATCGCGCTGGTAAAAATGGATTTTATAAAACCGTTAAATATGTTAATGTAATGATATAATTATATTAACAAATATATAATCAACGCTAGCTGGCAACTGTATTAGTGCATATAATAATCAATCGTTACTACCAAAAATAAAATTATAAACAGCTCAATAATCCCATCCGAAAATATATCTTATTAGACAGTCCCTATTTGAATTAATACTCTCAAATGTATTAAGGAGATCTCGATCACACAAATTAAAATAATTTGTAATCTTATGAAACTTATTATTGAACTTATGCCACTCCGTCATTTAAAAATAGTCTGCCATTGACAAACGCCTCGTTTAACAATGGTTGAGGAAACACGCTAAGAAAATTATAAGGATTATTAAAATGAAACTTAAGTTAGTGGCAGTGGCAGTGACTTCCCTGTTGGCAGCAGGCGTTGTAAATGCAGCCGAGGTATATAACAAAGACGGCAATAAACTGGATCTGTACGGTAAAGTTCACGCTCAGCATTATTTCTCTGATGATAACGGAAGTGATGGTGACAAAACTTACGCGCGTCTGGGCTTTAAAGGCGAAACGCAGATCAATGACCAACTGGTTGGTTTTGGCCAGTGGGAATATGAATTCAAAGGCAACCGTACTGAATCTGAAGGTTCCGACAAAGACAAAACCCGTCTGGCATTCGCTGGTCTGAAATTCGCTGAATACGGTTCTTTCGACTATGGTCGTAACTACGGCGTTGCTTACGACATCGGCGCATGGACCGACGTTCTGCCAGAGTTCGGTGGCGATACCTGGACCCAGACTGACGTATTCATGACCCAGCGTGCTACCGGCGTTGCCACCTACCGTAACACCGATTTCTTCGGTCTGGTTGAAGGTCTGAACTTTGCCGCGCAGTATCAGGGCAAAAACGATCGTGACAATGAAGTAGAAGCAAACGGCGACGGTTTCGGTCTGTCCGCAACGTATGAGTACGAAGGTTTTGGCGTGGGTGCGGCCTATGCGAAGTCTGACCGTACTGACCGTCAGGTGCGCAACGGCACCAATGGCCTGTATGCTTCTGGCCAGAATGCGGAAGTGTGGGCTGCTGGTCTGAAGTATGATGCGAACAATATCTATCTGGCGACCACCTACTCCGAAACGCTGAATATGACCACATTCGGTAAAATCGACGGTATTGCTAACAAAACTCAGAACTTTGAAGCTGTTGCTCAGTACCAGTTCGACTTCGGTCTGCGTCCGTCCATTGCTTACCTGAAATCCAAAGGTAAAGATCTGGGTGCTTACGGCGACCAGGATCTGGTTGAGTACATCGATGTCGGTGCTACCTACTACTTCAACAAAAACATGTCCACCTTCGTTGATTACAAAATCAACCTGCTGGATGACACCAACTTCACTAAAAATGTTGCGCAGATCAGCACTGACAACATCGTTGCTGTTGGTCTGAACTACCAGTTCTAATTTTGTTGTAGTCTGAATACAAAGCCAGTCCTTTCAGGGCTGGCTTTTTCTCTTGATGTAGACTCGGTCATAAGGAGTATGCCGTGCAGACGTTCACTGGTCGTTGTCTTTGCGGACAGAGCCATTTTACCGTTGACGTCGAAATGCTGGATGTCTATGCCTGCCATTGTACGCTGTGTCAAAAATGGTCGGGTGGAATAGCCATGTATCTGGAAGCCTGCGGGCAACCACAGCTAGCCCCCTTTTCCCCGGAACCGCCATACTTTTCATCCTCTTCGCGCGGCGAACGCTACTTCTGTTCCGGCTGCGGGTGTCCGCTGTGGTTTCGGCTTACCGATACCGATCGCTATTTTATTCCCTGGACCTTACTGGAACTGAACGAAGTTGATCGCCGTCGGCTGATTCTGGCTGCGGAAATTTATACCGAAACCCAGCCTGCCTTCTGGCGACTGACGGGGCAATACGCACGCCTCAGCGGTAAAGAGGTTGAGGAAATGGACTCCCCCTGCCAGCTAGCGCATTAAGCGCTTATCTCACCAGGCGTTATGTTATCGGCGTTGGGCTTTTGCCAGGCTGAACCACATCCCTACCGCCAGCAAAAGAAGCATACTCCCGGCGCTGCTTAACGCCACGCTATGCGACCAGATAAAGGCATGTCTGGCGGCGTCCAGTATTGCCTGCCCCTGCGTGGGCGGTAGGCTATTCGCCAACTGCACGGCTTCTCCCATTGAAGATGACGCTCTGGCAATCTCTTGCGCCTCAAGCCCGGCAGGCAGACGGATAGACGCGGAGAAGCTACGGCTTAACAACAGACCGAAAATGGCAATGCCCAGTCCCGCGCCCAGTTCATAAGCCATCGTTTCTATCGCGCCGGCCGCCGCCGCTTTTTCTGCCGGCGCAGCGGCCATAATTGCCGACGTGGAAGCCAGCAATGCGCTGGCGGCGCTAAATCCCAGCAGCGCCATCAGCCCCCAGGCCTGCCATTGCTGGGTGCTGAAATCCGTCATCGCCAGGCCATAAAAACTCAGCGCGCTTAACGCCATGCCGCCCGTCGCGACCAGCCGTAGTCCCAGACGCGAGACCAGCACGCCCGCAATCGGCCCGCTGAATCCACTGGCGACCATCACCGGCAGCATAAATACCCCGGCCTCATAAGGCGATAGCCCGTGAACAAACTGCAGCTCTTGCGCCATCAGCAGCTCAAAACCCACCAGAGTGATCATCGCGGTCATCGCCATCACGACGCCGCTCAGGATAATGCGATGGGTAAATAGTCGCATATCAATCATCGGACGCGATGTCGCAAGCTGTGTGCGGATAAAGAGTCCCAGGAGCAGCGCGCCGGTAAGCAGGGTAAGCGAGATGACCCACAGCGACAGATGCCCTTTCAGCGCGGTTTTAGCGCTATAGACCAACAGCAAAATGGCAATAATCAGCATCACCGCATGGCCAAGATTGAGCGGTTGATCGCGACGGCCCGCCTGGCGAGGAACATAGCGGGCGGTTAAGCCCATGACGACCAGCACAATCGGCACGTTGATCAGGAAAACCGATCCCCAGTAAAAATGCTCTAATAATATGCCGCCGATGAGCGGCCCAAACGCCGCTCCGCCCGAACCTACCGCTGCCCAGACGCCCAGCGCCATGTTGCGATGCTTCTCTTCACAAAAGGTGGCGCGTATCCCGGCCAGCGTCGCCGGTACAATCATCGCCGCGCCAATAGCCAGTAATACCCTGGTGGCGATAAGCCAACTGGCGGTATGCGAAAACGCCGCCGCCAGTGACGCCAGGCCAAAGAGCGTCCCGCCCAGCATCAGCAGGCGTTTAAAACCGATACGATCGCCAAGCGCGCCCATCGGCAACACCATGCCAGCCATGACCAAAGAATAAATATCAATGATCCACAGCAGCTCGTTGCCGCTGGCCCCCAGTGTCATACTCAGTGTCGGCGCAGCGACATGCAAGACCGTGGCATCAATGGCGACAGGAATATAGACCAGCACAATAATGACTAACGTTAACCACTGACGAAACATAACTCTCCCTTCAAAAATTCAAATTTGGACGCTTGTCCAGCTTCAGGATCCTACGGTAAGTTGAACGAATGTCCAGCTTTTTGTTACACTGCGCGCATTGGCTAATGTGGGGAAAATATGAGTTACCTTAACCGGGATGAACGCCGCGAAGTGATCCTGCAAGCGGCGATGCGCGTGGCGCTGGCAGAGGGGTTTGCCGCCATGACGGTGCGACGAATCGCATCAGAAGCCGATGTTGCCGCCGGACAGGTGCATCACCACTTCAGCTCGGCGGGTGAGCTCAAAGCGCTGGCCTTTGTCCATTTGATCCGTACCCTGCTTGATGCCGGGCAAGTTCCGCCGCCTGCCACCTGGCGTGCACGGCTTCACGCTATGTTGGGTAGCGAAGACGGCGGCTTTGAGCCTTACATAAAATTGTGGCGAGAGGCGCAAATTCTGGCCGATCGGGATCCGCACATCAGAGATGCTTATCTCCTCACGATGCAGATGTGGCATGAGGAAACGGTCACAATTATCGAGCAGGGCAAACAGGCAGGAGAATTTACGTTTACTGCTAACGCCACGGATATCGCCTGGCGGCTTATCGCACTGGTGTGCGGGCTGGACGGTATGTATGTGCTGGGTATTCCGGAAATGGCCGATCCCGCGTTTAAATACCATCTGGATCGGATGATTACGCTTGAACTCTTTGCGTAAAGTTACAAATAATTTAATAAAAATCACTTTTAGTTTACAAATAGTAACAATTAAGAAACATCATATCTCCTCTTCGCGCCGCGCTGGCCTGGTTTTTTATCTATTCTTTCACTCAATATTCTAAAAAAACTTCAATAAGTTCTCAAAAGAGCGCGTGACGCTCTGTCTCTTTTTTGTGTTTTTTTCAAATGATATGCGCATGTGAGGGGTAAAATGACACGACAAAACGAGAATTATAACCGTTATCTCTTGAGTGACTGGCGACCCGAAAATCCAGCCTTCTGGGAGAATAAAGGGAAAGGCATCGCCAGAAGAAACTTATGGATTTCAGTAAGTTGTTTGCTCCTGGCATTTTGCGTCTGGATGTTGTTTAGCGCTGTTGCCGTCAACCTCAATAAAATTGGATTTAATTTTACCACCGACCAACTCTTTTTATTAACCGCATTACCTTCTCTTTCCGGCGCAATATTACGCGTTCCCTACTCCTTTATGGTGCCACTGTTTGGTGGGCGTAAATGGACCGTATTAAGTACCGTAATATTGATTATTCCCTGCGCCTGGCTGGGATTCGCCGTGCAAAATCCCGCCACCCCTTTCGGGGTATTTATGCTCATCGCTCTGTTGTGCGGTTTTGCGGGGGCAAACTTCGCGTCCAGTATGGGCAACATCAGTTTTTTCTTTCCAAAAGCCAGACAAGGTAGCGCGTTGGGTATTAACGGCGGACTGGGAAATCTTGGCGTCAGTGTGATGCAGTTGATTGCGCCGCTGGTTATTTTTCTGCCGATATTTACTTTTTTAGGCGTCCAGGGCGTGCCGCAACCTGATGGCTCCCTGCTCGCCCTCACTAACGCCGCCTGGATCTGGGTGCCGTTACTGGCTGTCGCGACGCTTGCCGCCTGGTTTGGTATGAACGATATCGGCAGTTCAAAAGCGTCTGTCGCTTCGCAATTGCCGGTGCTAAAACGTCTGCACCTGTGGCTGCTTAGCCTGCTGTACCTGGCGACATTCGGGTCATTCATCGGCTTTTCCGCAGGTTTCGCCATGCTCGCCAAAACGCAATTTCCCGACGTAAACATTCTGCAACTGGCGTTCTTTGGACCCTTTATCGGCGCGCTGGCGCGATCGGCAGGCGGCGTGATCTCCGATAAATTCGGCGGCGTTCGCGTAACGCTCATTAATTTTATCTTTATGGCGCTGTTTACCGCCCTGCTATTCCTCACGCTGCCAGGCTCCGGCGCAGGCAGCTTTAGCGCGTTCTATCTTGTTTTTATGGGCCTGTTTTTGACAGCGGGTCTCGGCAGCGGTTCTACCTTCCAGATGATTGCGGTGATCTTCCGTCAGATCACGCTCTACAACGTCAAACTGCGCGGCGGGAGCGATGAGCAGGCGCAGCGCGAAGCGGTGACGGATACCGCCGCCGCACTCGGTTTTATCTCCGCTATTGGCGCTGTGGGCGGCTTCTTTATTCCAAAAGCGTTTGGCACCTCTTTGGCCTTGACCGGCTCGCCGGTGGGCGCCATGAAAATCTTTTTGCTGTTTTACATCGCTTGCGTCCTGCTGACCTGGCTGGTCTACGGGCGTCGTAAGCCTAAACAACAATAACAACATACGCACCTGTAGGACGGCCATCCGGCAATGGTTTAACGCCAAATCGACAGGGTGGCGGAAAATTTATCGAAGCAGGAGAAATGTCATGAGTAAACTGTTGGATCGCTTTCGTTACTTTAAACAAAAAGGCGATACCTTTGCCGACGGCCATGGTCAGGTGATGCATACCAACCGCGACTGGGAAGACAGTTATCGCCAGCGCTGGCAGTTTGATAAGATCGTGCGCTCAACCCACGGCGTCAACTGCACGGGCTCCTGTAGCTGGAAAATTTATGTCAAAAACGGTCTGGTGACGTGGGAAACTCAACAAACCGACTACCCGCGCACGCGTCCCGATTTACCGAACCATGAACCGCGCGGCTGCCCGCGCGGCGCCAGCTACTCCTGGTATCTCTATAGCGCCAATCGTCTGAAATACCCTCTGGTGCGTAAGCGGCTGATAGAACTGTGGCGCGAGGCCCTTTCCCGGCACAGCGATCCGGTACTGGCATGGGAATCTATAATGAACGACCCGCAAAAATGCCAAAGTTACAAACAGGTGCGCGGACATGGCGGCTTTATTCGTTCGAACTGGAAAGAGCTGAATCAGCTCATTGCCGCCGCTAACGTCTGGACAATCAAAACCTATGGTCCGGATCGTGTGGCGGGGTTTTCACCTATTCCGGCGATGTCGATGGTTTCTTACGCCGCCGGAACACGTTATCTGTCATTGCTTGGCGGTACTTGTCTGAGCTTCTATGACTGGTATTGCGATCTTCCACCCGCGTCGCCAATGACCTGGGGCGAGCAGACTGATGTGCCGGAGTCCGCCGACTGGTATAACTCAGCCTACATTATTGCCTGGGGCTCTAACGTGCCGCAGACGCGTACCCCGGACGCCCACTTCTTTACTGAAGTGCGCTACAAAGGCACTAAGACGATCGCCATCACCCCGGACTATTCCGAAGTCGCTAAACTGTGCGATCAGTGGCTGGCGCCAAAGCAAGGTACCGACAGCGCGCTGGCGATGGCCATGGGTCACGTTATTTTAAAAGAGTTTCATCTCGATAATCCCAGCGACTATTTTCTTAACTATTGCCGCCGTTATACCGACATGCCAATGCTGGTCCTGTTGGATGAGCGCGCAGACGGCAGTTATGTACCGGGGCGTATGATGCGCGCGTCGGATCTGGTAGATGGACTGGGAGAAGCCAATAATCCGGAATGGAAAACCGTCGCGCTCAACAGTACGGGCGAACTGGTCGCGCCCAATGGTTCTATCGGTTTTCGCTGGGGCGAAAAGGGAAAATGGAACCTGGAACCGGTGGCGGCGGGCGTCGAAACTGAACTGTCGCTCTCTTTACTCGGTCAGCATGATGACGTGGCGGGTGTCGCTTTCCCCTATTTTGGCGGCAACGAAAACCCACATTTTCGCAGCGTGCGGCAGGAACCGGTACTGGTACGTCAGTTACCGGTGAAACGCCTGGCTCTGGCGGACGGTAGCGAGCGGATGGTCGTCAGCGTTTACGATCTGGTACTGGCGAATTATGGGCTGGATCGTGGTCTGGATGACTGCCATAGCGCCAATAATTATAACGACGTAAAAGCCTACACGCCGGCCTGGGGCGAACAGATTACCGGCGTGCCGCGTCGACATATCGAAACTATTGCGCGTGAATTTGCCGAGACCGCCCATAAAACTCACGGTCGTTCGATGATCATCCTCGGCGCGGGAGTGAATCACTGGTATCACATGGATATGAATTACCGTGGGATGATTAACATGCTGGTATTCTGCGGCTGTGTTGGACAAACCGGCGGCGGCTGGGCGCATTATGTCGGCCAGGAGAAGCTGCGGCCGCAAACCGGCTGGCTGCCGCTGGCCTTCGCGCTGGACTGGAATCGCCCGCCGCGTCAGATGAACAGTACCTCGTTTTTCTACAACCATGCCAGCCAGTGGCGCTATGAAAAACTGACTGCGCAAGAGTTGCTGTCGCCGTTGGCCGATCCGGCTAAATTTTCCGGACACCTGATCGATTTCAACGTGCGCGCGGAACGTATGGGCTGGCTACCCTCGGCGCCGCAGCTTAATCTTAACCCGCTCAGCGTGAAAGCGAGCGCCGATAAAGCCGGGCTGTCTGCGGCGGATTATACCGTGCAAGCGTTGAAATCAGGCGCTATCCGTTTTGCCTGCGAACAGCCTGACAGTGGTCATAATCACCCGCGAAATTTATTTGTCTGGCGCTCTAACCTGCTCGGCTCCTCCGGGAAAGGTCATGAGTACATGCTCAAATATCTGCTGGGCACAGACAGCGGTATCCAGGGCGAAGCGCTGGGCTCCAGCGAAGGAATTAAGCCTGAAGAGGTGGAATGGCAGTCCGCCGCGATTGAGGGCAAGCTCGATCTGTTGGTCACACTTGATTTCCGTATGTCCAGTACCTGTCTGTTTTCCGATATCGTCTTGCCGACCGCCACCTGGTATGAAAAAGACGATATGAATACCTCGGATATGCATCCGTTTATCCACCCCCTTTCCGCCGCGGTCGATCCTGCCTGGGAATCCAAAAGCGACTGGGAGATCTACAAAGGTATCGCCAGCGTCTTTTCTGAAGTGTGTGTCGGACATCTCGGACAGGAAACCGATGTGGTGTTACACCCGCTCCAGCATGATTCCCCGGCGGAACTGGCGCAGCCATTTGATATTCTCGACTGGCGTAAAGGCGAGTGCGAACTTATTCCGGGCAAAACCGCGCCCAATATCGTCGTGGTTGAACGCGATTATCCGGCCACCTATGAACGTTTTACCTCGCTGGGTCCCCTTCTGGATAAATTAGGCAACGGCGGTAAGGGTATTGCCTGGAATACGCAAGATGAAGTCGATTTCCTCGGTAAGCTCAATTACGCCAAACACGATGGCCCGGCGAAAGGACGTCCGCGAATAGACACCGCGCTGGATGCCTCGGAAGTGATTCTTGCCTTAGCGCCGGAAACTAACGGCCAGGTGGCGGTGAAAGCCTGGCAGGCGTTGGGCGAGATGACCGGGCGCGAGCACACCCATCTGGCCATCAATAAAGAAGATGAGAAAATTCGCTTTCGTGATATCCAGGCGCAACCGCGCAAAATTATCTCCAGCCCGACCTGGTCAGGACTGGAAAGCGAACATGTCTCTTATAACGCCGGATATACCAACGTACATGAACTGATCCCGTGGCGCACGTTGTCGGGGCGGCAACAACTCTATCAGGATCATGCGTGGATGCGCGCTTTTGGCGAAAGCCTGGTGGCATATCGTCCGCCGATTGATACCCGCAGCGTCAGCGAAATGCGAGAAATTCCGCCCAACGGTTTCCCGGAAAAAGCGCTTAACTTCCTGACGCCGCACCAGAAATGGGGAATTCACTCCACCTACAGCGAAAACCTGCTGATGCTGACCTTGTCGCGCGGCGGGCCGATTGTCTGGATCAGCGAAGCCGATGCCCGTGAACTGGGTATTGAAGATAACGACTGGATTGAAGCCTTCAACGCTAATGGCGCCCTTACCGCTCGTGCGGTGGTCAGCCAGCGCGTTCCGCCGGGTATGACCATGATGTACCACGCCCAGGAGCGAATTATGAATATTCCGGGCTCGGAAGTGACCGGGATGCGCGGCGGGATCCATAACTCCGTGACCCGGGTCTGTCCAAAACCGACGCATATGATCGGCGGCTATGCGCAACTGGCTTACGGCTTCAACTATTACGGAACCGTGGGTTCGAATCGCGATGAATTCATCATGATCAGGAAGATGAAAAACATTAACTGGCTGGATGATGAGGGCCGGGATCAGGTACAGGAGGCGAAAAAATGAAAATACGCTCACAGGTTGGGATGGTACTGAATCTCGATAAATGTATTGGCTGTCACACCTGCTCCGTCACCTGTAAAAACGTCTGGACCGGGCGTGAAGGGATGGAATACGCATGGTTCAATAACGTCGAAACTAAACCGGGCATCGGCTATCCCAAAAACTGGGAAGACCAGCAGGAGTGGCAAGGCGGTTGGGTTCGTGATGTTAATGGCAAGATAAGGCCCCGTCTGGGCGGCAAAATGGGGGTAATTAGCAAAATTTTCGCCAACCCGGTGATTCCGCAAATCGATGATTACTATGAACCCTTTACCTTCGATTATCAGCATTTACATACAGCGCCGGAGAGTAAGCATCAGCCCACTGCCCGTCCGCGTTCACTGATCGACGGAAAACGGATGGACAAGGTGATCTGGGGGCCAAACTGGGAAGAGCTGCTCGGCGGCGAATTTGAAAAACGCGCCCGCGACCGCAACTTCGACAACATACAAAAGGAGATGTACGGTCAGTTCGAAAACACCTTCATGATGTACCTGCCGCGCCTGTGCGAACACTGCCTGAACCCCAGTTGTGTCGCCACCTGCCCAAGTGGCGCTATTTATAAGCGTGAAGAAGACGGCATCGTGCTAATCGACCAGGATAAATGCCGGGGCTGGCGTTTGTGTATCAGCGGCTGCCCGTACAAAAAAATCTACTTTAACTGGAAGAGCGGCAAGTCTGAGAAGTGCATATTTTGCTATCCGCGTATTGAATCCGGCCAGCCGACCGTTTGCTCGGAAACCTGCGTCGGGCGCATCCGTTATCTTGGCGTTCTGCTCTACGACGCCGACAGGATTGAAGACGCGGCCAGTACCGAACACGAGACAGATTTGTATGAACGTCAGTGCGATGTGTTTCTCAATCCGCACGATCCGGCGGTCATCGAAGAGGCGCTTAAACAGGGCATCCCGCAAAACGTCATCGACGCCGCCCAACGGTCGCCGGTGTACAAAATGGCGATGGACTGGAAGCTGGCGCTTCCGCTGCACCCGGAATACCGTACCCTGCCGATGGTCTGGTACGTACCGCCGCTGTCACCCATCCAGTCATACGCCGACGCGGGCGGGTTACCGCACAATGGCAATATTCTGCCGGCGGTGGAGACGCTGCGTATTCCGGTCCAGTACCTGGCCAATATGCTCAGCGCGGGCGATACCGGTCCGGTCATTCGGGCTCTAAAGCGGATGATGGCGATGCGCCACTACATGCGCTCGCAGACGGTTGAAGGCGTGACGGATACCCGCGCGATTGACGAAGTGGGTCTGAGCGTACAACAGGTTGAAGAGATGTATCGCTACCTGGCGATTGCCAATTATGAAGATCGTTTTGTCATTCCCACCAGCCACCGGGAAATGGCGCGCGATGCCTTTCCGGAGCGCAACGGCTGCGGCTTTACTTTTGGCGACGGTTGCCACGGGTCGGATACCAAATTCAACCTGTTCAACAGTAGCCGTATTGATGCCATCAATATCACCGAAGTACGTGATAAAGCGGAGGGGGAATAATGCAAATCCTCAAAGCGATTGGCCTGTTGATGGAATATCCGGACGACGAGTTGTGGGAATGTCGGGATGAAGCGCTCACCCTTATCCAACACGATGCGCCAATGCTGGCCGACTTCACTCGCGAGCTGCTTTATGCGCCGTTACTGGATAAACAAGCAGAATGGTGCGAAGTGTTTGACCGAGGGCGCGCCACTTCATTGCTGTTATTCGAGCATGTTCATGCGGAGTCCCGCGATCGCGGCCAGGCGATGGTCGATTTGTTAAGCCAGTATGAAACCGTGGGCCTGCAGCTCAACTGCCGCGAACTGCCGGATCACCTGCCGCTCTATCTGGAGTACTTAAGCGTGTTGCCGGAAGCGGAAGCGCGCGAGGGATTACAGAATATTGCCCCTATTCTGGCGCTGCTGGGCGGTCGTCTGAAACAGCGAGGAGCGCCGTGGTATCAACTGTTTGACGCCCTGCTGACGCTGGCGGGCAGTACGCTTACAAGTGACAGTGTCACTAAACAAATTATTCAGGAATCGCGGGATGATACCCGTCAGGCACTGGATGCCGTCTGGGAAGAAGAACAGGTGAAGTTTATCGAAGATAACGCCACGACCTGTGACAGTTCACCGTTACACCATTATCAACGACGCTTTAGCCAGGACGCGGCGCCGCAGTACGTCGACGTCAGCGCGGGAGGCCCGAAATGATACAGTACCTGAACGTCTTTTTTTACGACATCTACCCCTATATTTGCGCCACGGTATTCTTCCTCGGCAGTTGGCTGCGCTATGACTACGGACAATATACCTGGCGCGCGTCGTCCAGCCAGATGCTGGATAAGCGCGGGATGGTGATATGGTCGAATTTGTTCCATATTGGCATTCTGGGGATCTTTTTTGGCCATCTGTTTGGAATGCTGACGCCACACTGGATGTATGCCTGGTTCCTGCCGATTGCGGTAAAACAGCAGATGGCGATGATCCTCGGCGGCGTGTGCGGCGTATTAACGTTGATCGGCGGCGCGGGATTACTGTGGCGTCGTCTGACCAATCAGCGTGTGCGGGCGACATCCACTACACCTGATATTATCATCATGAGCATTTTGCTGATTCAGTGCCTGCTTGGCCTGAGCACCATTCCGTTTTCGGCGCAATATCCGGATGGCAGCGAAATGATGAAGTTGGTGGGCTGGGCGCAAAGTATTGTCACCTTCCGCGGCGGGTCTTCGGAAATGCTGAACGGTGTGGCGTTTGTTTTCCGCGTTCATCTGGTGCTGGGAATGACTATTTTCCTGCTCTTCCCGTTCACCCGTCTGGTTCATGTCTGGAGCGCGCCGTTTGAGTATTTCACCCGTCGCTACCAGATTGTTCGTACCCGCCGCTAATTCTCTTTGACCGGGGGTACGCTTACCGGGCAAAGAAAAACGCCTGGGCGTCGTCATTCGGCAACGCACAGGCTATGATGATTCTTCAGTCAAAGGAGAACATCAATGAAACCGCAGATTTACCATGTTGACGCCTTCACCAGAGAACCCTTTCGCGGCAACTCTGCTGGCGTTGTCTTACATGCGGATACGCTAAGCGACGCGCAGATGCAGCTGATTGCCCGTGAACTTCGTCACTCGGAAACCGCCTTTTTGCTAAAAAGCGAAGAGAGTGATGTGCGCATACGCTATTTTACACCGACAGTGGAAGTCCCCATCTGTGGTCATGCCACCGTGGCCGCGCATTATGTTCGGGCAACGGTACTGGGGTTGGGAAACACCACCGTCTGGCAAACCTCGTTAGCGGGCCGTCATCGCGTTGAAATTCATGCCGAACACAACGACTATCGCATCACGCTGGAACAAGGTCAGCCCTCTTTTGAACCACCGCTAGTCGGAGAGATTCGGGCTGCCATCATCACCGCGTTGAACCTGACTGAAGATGATATCGTGCCGGGAACGCCAATTCAGGTGGCTTCAACAGGACATGCAAAAGTGATGATCCTGCTCAAACCAGACGTTGATATTGATGCCCTTTCTCCGAATCTGGCAGCCCTGACGGCAATCAGCCAGCAAATTGGCTGTAACGGCTTTTTTCCTTTCCAGATTCGTCCGGGAAAAAACGAAACCGATGGGCGAATGTTTTCTCCGGCGATAGGGATTGTGGAAGATCCGGTAACGGGAAACGCCAATGGCCCGATGGGTGCATGGCTCGTCCATCATGGTCTGATGGCGCATGACGGTAAAACGCTGCAGATTCAAGGCCATCAGGGGCGCGCTTTAGGCAAAGAAGGTACTGTTGATGTTACCGTCACCATTCGCGATAACCAGCCGGAAAACGTCACCATCTCCGGCCAGGCGGTCATTCTGTTTCATGCCGAATGGGCCATTACTTTTTAATCTTTGTCAGGCCCGCAAATCCTCGCGGCAAAAAAATTATTTTCCCGCCTCCGGATGGGTATCAAATGCAGCCATTACCGCGGCCAGCTCCGCCTCGGTAAAACCGTGCTTTACATCATTTACGCCGAGACCAAACTGCTGCTGAAGTAACTGATACAACGACGGTACATCCGGTACATTGACCTGTTCAACGGCATGTCCCTGGTGGTAACGCGTGAAGTGGAAATTCGTTAATGTCAGCTTGCCGCCATCAGGCAAATGGCGGCACATCAACAAATGATGACGAAAATGGGATTGCGGCCAGTGAGCCGACCAGAAATTGCCCATCACATGATCGCTCTGCTGCTGCACCCCCAGATCAAAACAGTACATCGACTGCCAGTGCTCATGGTGGCGGAATTGTAAAATCCATGTGCTCCCCTCCTGCATCAGGCGGTATTCGCCATGCGGCGTTTGCTGGGCAATTTCAGCCTGCAGACGAAGCGGCGCGGTTAGCGTTTGGCCGCCAAAACCCACGTCAGCGATCCACTGCTCGTCCTCAACATCAACCAGCAGCAAACGGTGCGTGCGCGGCGGTAAACTGGCGGGATGAGACAGAATGACCCGCCCCAATAAGCTTCGGACGTTAAAACCGATGTCGCGTAACGCACGTTCAAACAGGCCATTCAGTTCAAAACAGTATCCACCGCGTCGGGCATAAAGCAGTTTCTCCTCTAATGCCGTCTCATCGAGCTGTATTTCACGAGGCAGTAGCACATCCAGATTTTCAAAAGGAATCGCGCAGTTGTGCGCTAAGTGAAGCGTTCTGAGCGCTTCAACCGTAGGAACCCCCAACGGCTGACAATGTAATCGCGTAAAATAAGCATGTAAAAAAGAGGTCATCTGAGGCTTCCATTAACATTAATGCTTGCGTTCGGCACACAGGCTGAGGCGGATATCGCTGCGCAACAGGATACCCTATCCGTGGAATAGCGTTGGATACTTTTGAAAAAATAAGACAGACCGGCTACAGCGCCGGAGGTACGTGGGATTTTGGCCTACAAACGGAAATCGGGTTCTGAGAATCTCCTTGCGACACGCCGCCAAAATAGCGGCGTGTTAAAATTTTTAACGCCAGCTCAGCGAGTCTGATTTCTAACAAAACTGGCTAAACATAAACGCCTTTTAATAATTGTCCAAATAGTTATGGTAACGATCTTTTATGTCGGCCGCCCGTTGCGCTTTCGCCTCGCCCATGCTGTTGGCCCGAGCGATATAATGTTCTAAACTCGGAATGGCGCCTAATGCCTGAGGTAAGGCATTATATGCTGCTATTCGCTCGCTGACGGTTTTATGGTCTTTATCAATATCATAATTATAGTACGCTGGCGCTTCAAAAAAGCCCTCTTCCAGTTTCATACAGATCTTTTCAAAGGACCCCTTAACCTCAACGGTATGTTCGCCATCCGATATCCTGACGATTGGCTCACCTCCAGCTATCAGCGAGAGTTGTTCGAATGTTAACATCCGACCATCAGAAAGCTCGACATCTATAGTAAACAGTCCATCACACACAGCATCGGCAAGGTGATCATGGATATTCCCTGCATTGGCACAGAACTCCTCAACTTTAGGCGTAACATTGCAATAATGTTCAATTACTCGCGTAAATCCGTAGGCCAGTCCTGCGGTAAGCACATACAAGATGCCTTTCATGATTTTTGTTGATAATTTATTTTCATAATCTCCTGCAGCAACATGAGGTAGCTTATTTCCTGATAAAGCTCTGGCATAGGTAGAAACTGATGTATATGGCATATCCTACTCCTTCAAATTTTGCTCAATAGCTTTATATGTCCTACTCCTCTCTCATTATGACGATATGTCAATCAACAAAATTGCTCAAAGGCATACATTTTCAGGAGAAAATGAGAATAACAGGCGCAACGGCCTGATCTTATGCTGCTTCAATATCGTCAGGTGGTTTATCGTTCGAGGTCATATCTATGACCATAAATCCCTGCAGGGATTAACCCTGATTAATTATTGCGCAACGCAATCACTGCCGATTTGTGCTGGCGTCTTATCTGGCTGAATCGTGACCACACCGCACCACATCTGACCACACAAATAAACTCGACATCCTCATTTTGTTCTTCCCGTATGTTTTGCGTCATTTAACAATTGCAGGTAGGATGCTCCGCCGGCGGTTTTATCCTTGTCACAGAATCAGGGAAAAGCGGCATTCGCCATTGCAGGCAATCGATTGGTGAGCGCCCGTCGCGGCATAAGGAATTTTTCTGTCAGGACAGGCTATAACAGGTAACGTAATGAAAACACAGACTACGCACGCCGCAGAACAACATGCGGCGAAACGACGCTGGCTGAACGCCCATGAAGAGGGGTATCACAAAGCGATGGGGAATCGTCAGGTTCAGATGATTGCTATCGGCGGCGCGATTGGCACCGGTTTATTTTTAGGTGCAGGCGCCCGATTGCAAATGGCCGGACCGGCACTGGCGCTGGTCTATCTGATATGCGGCATTTTTTCTTTTTTCATTTTACGCGCGCTGGGCGAACTGGTATTGCACCGTCCTTCCAGCGGGAGCTTCGTCTCCTACGCCCGTGAATTTTTGGGTGAAAAAGCGGCCTACGTCGCAGGCTGGATGTACTTTATTAACTGGGCGATGACCGGGATCGTCGATATCACCGCAGTGGCGTTATACATGCACTACTGGGGCGCATTTGGCGACGTTCCGCAATGGGTGTTCGCGCTCGGCGCGTTAACCATTGTCGGTACCATGAACATGATCGGCGTAAAATGGTTTGCCGAAATGGAGTTCTGGTTCGCGCTGATAAAAGTACTCGCCATTGTTATCTTCCTGGTGGTAGGCACGATTTTTCTCGGTACCGGTCAACCGCTTGGGGGTAATGCCACCGGTTTTCACCTGATTACAGATAATGGCGGCTTTTTCCCGCACGGCCTGTTGCCCGCGCTGGTACTGATTCAGGGCGTAGTGTTCGCCTTTGCGTCGATTGAACTGGTCGGTACCGCCGCTGGGGAGTGCAAAGATCCACAGACGATGGTGCCAAAAGCCATCAATAGCGTGATCTGGCGTATTGGTCTTTTCTATGTAGGATCGGTCGTATTGCTGGTTTTGCTGCTGCCGTGGAACGCCTACCAGGCGGGGCAAAGTCCGTTTGTCACCTTCTTTTCTAAACTTGGCGTGCCTTATATCGGCAGTATTATGAATATCGTGGTGTTAACCGCCGCGCTTTCCAGCCTGAACTCCGGGCTTTACTGTACGGGGAGAATTTTACGTTCAATGTCGATGGGGGGTTCCGCGCCGAAATTCATGGCGAAAATGAGCCGTCAGCATGTGCCCTATGCAGGTATTCTGGCGACTCTGGTGGTTTACGTGGTCGGCGTGTTCCTGAATTACCTGGTCCCCTCCCGCGTGTTTGAGATCGTTCTTAATTTTGCCTCGCTCGGCATTATCGCATCGTGGGCGTTTATCATGGTGTGCCAGATGCGTTTACGCCAGGCGATAAAAGAAGGCAAAGCTGCAGACGTCAGTTTTAAACTGCCCGGCGCGCCTTTTACCTCCTGGCTAACGCTGCTGTTTTTACTAAGCGTGCTGGTACTTATGGCGTTTGACTACCCGAATGGAACTTACACTATCGCCTCGTTGCCGCTGATCGCCATTCTGCTGGTCGCCGGCTGGTTTGGCGTGCGACGTCGCGTGGCGGAGATCCATCGCACTGCGCCAGTGACGGCGGATTCGACAGAGAGTGTCGTATTGAAAGAAGAAGCAGCGACATAACATTTCCCTTCCCCGGCAGCCCCAGGCCTGCCGGGTTTAATGCGCATTGCCGCCAACACCGCATCGCGCCCAATGCTTAGTCAGCCTTAATCAACTGCGCCACATCATTGCTGTTAATTTCCCGCTGGTTGCCTTCCTGATCGGTATAACTGGTCATCCCCGTCTCTTTATCTAACTGCGGCTTACCCTGAGTTACGATCGTTTGCCCATTCTTCGTCGTCATCACATAGTTGGTTGTGCAACCCGCAAGCATAAAAAACATCATGCCCAAACCTGAGCATATAAATAACTTTTTCATATTTTCCTCGTGAATATAATGAGTTAACTACAGCAAAAAGGCAGTGTAATTCTCACAGAATCATCAGGCTATCGGCGGGGTGTAACGAGGCGTATCGGTGCGTTTAAAGAGATGACTGGAGGGGTTTCCCCCTCCATACCCTATTTACAGAGCAATGCGAATAACATCATCCGGCTGCGTCGCTTCCTGTTCACGTGTCGATTTCTGCTTCACGCTGACGTAGAGCGTTTTACCGTCTGCCGATAGCGCCAGGCTATTCGGGTACGTCGGCGTATCGAACGTTTTAACAACGTTATAGGTCTTCGCATCGATCACGCTGACCTGACCTGCCTGACGATGTGTCACATACGCCTCGTTACGTGTCGGGTTAAACAGGACGGCCAAAGAAGCAGGCGCCGCGATTTTGGCAAGAATATTGCCATTACGGGTATCGACAACCAGGACTTCAGTCGCCTTCGAGTCGGTGATAAACGCGCGATGACCTGCGGTATCGAGACTCAGGTTAATAAAGAAGTGTTCTTTACCGTCATCCAGCAACTTCTTACGACTGAGAATTTTATTGCTGGCGGTATCGATGGTGATAAATTCGCCATCCGCATTGGTGGTGTACAGGCGTTGCGCTTTACTGTCGAGCGCCAGACCCGTACTCATTTTGCCGGTATTTTCGATCGTCGTTTTCAGTTTGATGGTTTCGCCATCCACTACCCAAATAGCACTCTCTTTACCAACACCGCTAATGTAGATCGTGTTGGTCGCCGCATCGGCAACCAGCTCACGGGGCTGTAACGGACGAACCTCTTCAGTACGTTTGCGCGCATCAAGTACCAGACGACCTTTTACATCACCCGTTTTGGCATCAATTGCGGTAACAGCGCTGTTAATGGTATTGCCAAACCACAGCGTTTGGGTCGCGGCATTGATGGTGGCGCCGAACGGCTTGAGATCGTTATGAATCGCTTGCGTGATTTCCAGCGTCACCGGGTCGAGACGATAAACTACGCCGCCTTTATCCAGTTTACGGCTTTGCGATGTAGCCAGCCAGAGCGCGTTTTCTTGCTGACTCCAGGCCATCTCATAAGCGCCTTTGCCTACCGCTTTACGCAGCATGTCTTCCGCCGCCAGCGTGCTAAATGAGGATGCGACGAGGAGCGAACCTAACAATAAAGAACCACGCAGGCGCGGCGAAAAAAGATGACGTAAGTGCATGACGACTCCCTTTGATAAAAACGTGTATAGCTGCTTCACACTACTTCGCTGCGCGGGATCTTCGTTCCGCACTTATTATAAGTTGAGAATAATAATCATTATTTATCAGAAAGTGGAGCTTTTCCTCGCCTGCGAATGTCATGGCTCTTAAATACCGCACATTTTCTTAACTTAATGTGCGATTAAAATTTCAAAACTTTACATATTGACTACCCTTAATGTCACGTTTTCCGTTGATACGCTTACATTTATCCGGCATTTTCATGAAAATTATTTCCGTTAGACAGCGACTTTATCCCGCCCTCTTATTGCCTCTGACCTTCTCCCCGGTCCTTCAGGCCGCCAGCGCGCCCAATGAACAAACCATGATAGTCACCGCAACGCCGCAAACCGTATCCGAACTCGATACACCTGCCGCCGTTAGCGTCATTGAGGGAGAAGACATGCGTCTGGCGACGCCGCGCGTCAATTTATCTGAGTCTTTAACCAGCGTCCCGGGATTGCAGGTGCAGAACCGGCAGAACTACGCGCAGGATCTGCAAATCTCTATCCGTGGATTTGGCTCGCGTTCCGCCTTTGGCGTGCGCGGCATTCGTCTGTATGTTGATGGCATTCCCGCCACCATGCCGGATGGACAAGGCCAGATTTCGAATATTGATATTAACAGCATACAAGACGTTGAAGTGTTACGCGGCCCCTTCTCAGCGCTATACGGCAATGCTTCCGGCGGCGTGATAAATGTCACCACCGAAACCGGGAGACAGCCGCCCACCCTTGAGGCCAGCAGCTACTACGGCAGTTATGGAAGCTGGCGCTATGGGCTAAAAGCCACGGGCGCGATGGGTGACGGCACACAGCCAGGCGACGTGGATTACACGGTATCGACTACCCGTTTCACCACCCACGGCTACCGCGATCACAGCGGCGCGCGAAAAAATCTGGCTAATGCCAAACTGGGCGTGCGCCTTGACGATGTCAGTAAACTCTCGCTGATTTTTAATAGTGTGGACATTAAGGCGGACGATCCCGGCGGACTTACCGAATCTGAATGGAAAGCCGATCCGCAACAGGCGCCCCGCGCTGAACAGTACAATACGCGTAAAACCATCAAACAAACTCAGGCAGGATTGCGTTATGAACGTCAGCTCAGCGCGCAGGATGATATCAGCGTGATGGCCTACGCCGGAGAGCGGGAAACCACGCAATACCAGTCTATTCCCCTGGTGGCACAGCTAAAACCAGCCCAGGCTGGCGGCGTAATTACACTGCAACGCCACTATCAGGGCATTGATTCCCGCTGGACTCACCGGGGAGAATTAGGTGTGCCGGTCACCTTCACTGGCGGATTAAATTATGAAAACATGAGCGAAAACCGCAAGGGTTACAATAACTTCCGCCTCAACAACGGCACCCCTGAGTTTGGGCATAAAGGCGATTTACGCCGGGATGAGCGTAACCTGATGTGGAATGTCGATCCTTATCTGCAAACCCAGTGGCAGCTTACGCAAAAACTCTCGCTGGATGCTGGCGTGCGCTACAGTTCCGTGTGGTTCGATTCTAACGATCGCTATATCGCGCCCGGCAATGGCGATGACAGCGGCGACGCCAGCTATCACCACTGGCTACCCGCCGGATCGCTAAAATATGCGTTAACTGACGCCTGGAATCTCTATCTTGCTGCCGGTCGCGGATTTGAAACTCCCACTATCAATGAGCTTTCTTATCGCGCTGACGGCCAAAGCGGGTTCAACTTTGACCTCCAACCGTCGACCAATGATACGGTGGAAGTCGGCAGTAAAACGCGGATTGGCAATGGCTTGTTGACCGCCGCGTTATTTCAAACCGATACCGATGATGAAATTGTCGTCGCCAGTAGTATGGGAGGACGCACTACCTACAAAAACGCGGGCAAAACGCGCCGCCAGGGCGCAGAGCTCGCGTTGGACCAGCGCTTCGCCGGCGACTGGCGGGTGAAAGCATCATGGACCTGGCTGGATGCGACCTATCGCAGTAACGTTTGTCAGGGGCAAAACTGTGATGGAAACCGGATGCCCGGCATCGCCCGTAATATGGGATTCGCCTCATTAGGTTTTATCCCGGATGAGGGGTGGTACGCCGGAACAGACGTTCGGTATATGGGCGATATCATGGCCAATGATGAAAATACCGCCAAAGCGCCTTCGTATACCGTTGTTGGACTAAATACAGGGTATAAATTTAATTACAGTCAGCTTACCGTCGATATTTTTGGGCGGGTAGATAATCTATTTGATAAAGAATATATCGGTTCGGTGATCGTTAATGAATCTAATGGCCGATATTATGAGCCAGCGCCAGGACGTAACTATGGCGTGGGGATTAATCTGGCATGGCAGTTTGAATAAATATCCGGCAAATATCCGGCAATAGCGGGGAATCCCCGCTATTGATAAGTCATAGTTTCATGAAGGTTACATGAAGTACTGATTTTTAATCGTCGCTACGTTTTGTTGCAAAACGTTCTGTAGGCAGTGGCGACTGGCTTCTTTATCACCAGTCACTAACGCATTAAGCAATTTTCTGTACAGATTAACGCCGTTTTGATAATCATCAAGTTTAAAATTATCATATAAAAAATGCAGGCTTGGCCCCAGGCGTACCCATAATTGCTCGATCATGGCATACAGCGTTGGCATATCCGCGTAGTGGTAGATCTCAAAGCGGAATGCGCGGTTGGCCAAAAGAATTTTCTCCATAACGCCACTTTCCAGCGCCTGTTGAAATTCATCTAATAGCGCATTCAGCGTCTGCTCGCGATCCGGGGTAATCTTACCCGCAGCGGCGACCACCGCCATCTCCTCCAGAGTAGTACGAATCGTATTAATTTCCAGCAAACTTTCCAGCGAGATCTCAGGCACCATAAACGCCTGTGCTGGCGCCACCGCCAAAGCACTGGAAGAGACCAGCCTTAACAGGGCCTCACGTACCGGCGTAATACTGACGCCTAACTCTTGAGCGATATTTTTAGTGATAAGCCTTGCGCCTGGTTTTAATGCGCCAATAGACAATTGATGCTTTAACCGATTTTCAACCTGTGTGGTCAGACTTATATGTTGTGTTTTTTCCGTACCCGGCATTTTCCTTCCTTCACCTCTTGGCAGAACAACATCGCAATCGAGTCCCGAAGAAGTTTCGGAACTTAATTGTAAAAAAGATAATCCAGGCCTGAACGGCCAAATAAATAAAAGAGATAATTTACTTGCGTGATATTCTCATCTTTTACAACAATACAGGTTTCTTTATGGCAACCGTTTTATCTCCGTCATTCCTTCATGTATCGAGATTTTTGACCGGTTCAGGCCGCTGAGGGAGATAAGCTGCCCCACCGCGATCTGAATGATGAATATAAGTAAAGCCGGAATTTTAAAATTTGCACATTTTTATGGCGACATAATGCCGCCATTTTTTCTTTACGCATCGTCCGCTAAACGTATCACGACTTTGCCAAAGTTCTTCCCCGCCAGCAGCCCCATAAACGCTTCTGGCGCATTTTCCAGCCCATCAGTAATCTGCTCCCGGTAATGTATTTTCCCTTCTTTGATCCAACGCCCCATTTCTTGCTGAAACTCATGTATCCGGTGACCATAGTCCTGGTTGATGATAAAACCTTGCAGGCGAATACGCTTTTTAAGTAATGTCGCCATCAGCAGAGGCAGTCTGTCTGGACCGTCCGGCAACGCTGTCGCATTGTAGCCGCTGACCAGACCGCAGAGCGGAATCCGCGCCGACGTATTCAGTAGCGGTAAGACGGCGTCAAAGACTTTACCACCGACATTCTCATAATAGATATCGATACCCTGCGGGCAGGCCTGCGCAAGCTGTTGTGGGAAATTATCAGCGTGATGATCAAGGCACAGATCAAATCCCAAAACGTCTGTCGCATGACGGCATTTTTCCGCGCCGCCGGCAATACCCACGACCCGGCAGCCCTTCAGCTTGCCAATTTGCCCAACCGTTGCGCCTACGGGGCCGGTGGCGGCGGCGACAACCAGCGTTTCGCCCTCTTTCGGCTGGCCGATATCCAGTAACCCCATATAGGCGGTAAACCCCGGCATTCCTAAAATACCCAATGACCAGGAAGGATGTTGCGGATTATCACCCAGCTTTACCAACCCTTCGCCATCTGAAATGTCATAATCCTGCCAACCATTGTAACTCAACACCCATTCGTCTGGTCGGTAATCAGGATGGTTTGACGCGACAACGCGACTGACCGTACCGCCAACCATAACGCAGTCAGGTTCAACAGGCGGCGCATAAGAGGGTTCATCGCTCATGCGGCCACGCATATAAGGGTCGAGTGATAAAAAAACGGTACGCAATAGCACCTGCCCTTCACCGGGCGTCGCGACGTCATCTTCTTCGAGGCGGAAGTTATCCATCTGCGGCGCGCCGTGGGGACGCGAGGCCAAAACCCAACGACGATTTCGGTTGGTCTGTTGCTTCATTCTATTCTCCTCATGCCTGGCATAATCCATCAATAATAGTCGAACATTAGCTTTCTGAGGGAGTTAAACACTCTCAGATATCAGGCTGTGCGCTTTTGTGAACGACTTTCTTTCCCCTCTCGCTAAATATGAATTCTTGCGCTAATTCGTTGATTTATGCCGCCTTCAATAGTATTTCTAACACTATCATAAACATTCCCTGGGGTTCCCTATGACGATTCGCTTTGCCGATAAAGCAGACTGCGCCGCGATTACCGAAATCTATAACCATGCGGTATTACATACTGCGGCCATCTGGAACGATCGGACGGTCGATACGGATAATCGCCTTGCCTGGTATGAGGCCCGTCAATTACTGGGCTATCCGGTGCTGGTAAGCGAAGAAAATGGCGTGGTGACTGGCTATGCATCATTTGGCGATTGGCGCAGTTTCGACGGTTTTCGCTATACCGTCGAGCACTCGGTTTATGTTCATCCGGCGCACCAGGGGAAAGGACTGGGGCGAAAACTGCTCAGCAGACTGATCGACGAAGCCCGACGCTGCGGCAAGCATGTGATGGTGGCCGGTATTGAGTCACAGAATGCCGCCTCGATACGCCTGCATCATTCGCTGGGATTTACCGTTACCGCGCAAATGCCGCAGGTCGGCGTAAAATTTGGCCGTTGGTTAGATCTTACGTTTATGCAGCTCCAGCTTGATGAACACGCCGCGCCGGACGCCTGCTGATGAACCAGTCTTTGACGCTTATCTTTTTGA
Source organism: Salmonella sp. NW1250 (assembly GCF_051812965.1). Classification (NCBI taxonomy): domain Bacteria; kingdom Pseudomonadati; phylum Pseudomonadota; class Gammaproteobacteria; order Enterobacterales; family Enterobacteriaceae; genus Salmonella; species Salmonella sp. NW1250. The sequence continues at coordinate 458,239 of NZ_JAMNDD010000001.1, forward strand.
TCGCCGCCGGCGTCGGGCTGGTGGTACAAAACAGTATTATGGTGCGTATTACGCAGACATCATCGACGATTCTGATCGCTATGCTGTTGAACTCGCTGGTAGGGATCGTTTTATTTGTGACGATATTGTGGTTTAAGCAAGGCGCTACGGGCTTCGGCGAGCTGGTCGCCAGCGTTCGCTGGTGGACATTGATCCCCGGTCTGCTGGGGTCATTTTTTGTATTTGCCAGCATTAGCGGGTATCAGAACGTTGGCGCCGCGACGACTATCGCGGTACTGGTCGCCAGCCAGTTAATCGGCGGACTGGCGCTGGATATTGCGCGTAGCCACGGCGTCACGTTACGCGCAATGGTCGGGCCGGCGTTTGGCGCGCTGTTGCTGGTCATTGGCGCATGGCTGATTGCGAAGCGCCAGTTTTAATGGGTTACAGGATCGTGCCGCCTTTGGTGAGCTGCTCGCGGCGCGCGTCCCGATCTTCTTGATATTGCCTGCCGTGATGCGCGATAGCCGTGCGTAAACGCTGCTGCTGCACATAACGATCTTCGCGACGTAATTCAGCGTCATCGCTCAAGGCAATCAGCAATTCATTCATATGGGCAATTACGCTCTCCGCGATGGCGGCATCCACGCGGGCGCTCACTTCCTCCAGGTGTGACATAAGCTCTCCTACTCTTTATTCTGTAACAGCATGATTCGCCTATTATACGCGTTATTGTCGCCCGATGCGGTAATTCGCCGCCGCCACCCTGATTTAACTTACGTCAAGTGGAAACACGGGGCTTAATAGACCGAGAATTCGCGCCTTTTTGCCTTTCTTCCGCCGTTTGCTTGCGTATAGACCCCGTAAAGTAGACGCGTGAAGAAGTCTAAGGGATAACAACGTGGCAAAATCTCTCTTGCGCAGCGGCAATCTGGATGATTATCAGGCCGTGGGCGGCGGCGGTCAGGCCGTATTTGAATCAGCATTGCAAATTCGCGAAACGCTTCGTCTGCGTAAACAGCAGGCGATGGTTGACTGTCTGGCGATTCCGCAACTTAACGATAATGGCGATCGGGTTGACTGGTATTCGCCGATTGAAGGTCAGGCGATAGCGTGGAAAGCGGCTGACGAAGAGACACGTTCTCGGGCTTTACGTTATTTAGCCAGCACTTTTGAAAGCGCGGCTGCACTCAGTCGCAAAAGTCTGCAATCCGGTAAAACAGCGCTCCAGCTATTTGGTTCGCTACTTGAGAAGGCGACGCAATTTCCCGGCGAAAATCATGTTTTCCTGGTTAACGGCAAACCGGTTATCACCTTCTGGGGATTCGTTAATCTCAACGAAAATACACGCGATGATGTGCTGGACTGCCTGCGGGTCACCGAGGCAATCCCCGACATCCCTCTGGTCGAGCCGGAGCCCGAAGAAAAGCCGCTGGTAGAGGCGGCGTTTAGTCAGGCGGATGAACCTTTGTTAACGTCTGTCATTGAGCCGCCGAAAATGCCGGAGGAACCTGTTGCGCCGCCCGTTATCGTTAGCGAGCCGAAGCCGGCCACACCCATCCCGGTTGCTGAGGCGAAAAGAGCTCGCCGTCTACCGCTGTGGAGCTTACCTGTCGCTGCCGTGGTTATCGCCGCCGTCGCCACGCCTTTTTTCTGGCCATCTTCATCCGTTGACGGGTCCTCTCCTGTTCGCGCCGCGCCTGTCGCTACCGCGAAAACTGACATTACCCCCTTGCCTGAACTCACCGCGCATTTGCCGCTGCATCGCGCTGAGGTGACGCCCGCCCCCAAAGCGGCGCCGCTGCCGGAAGCGCCTGTTATCATTGCCGCTATCCCCAAAGACGCGCTGGTGATGGACAGTACGCAGATGAAGCTTGGAACCACGCGCTTTTTAAACGGTAGCTGGCGGGTCAGCGTGGATGTCAAAGATCCGATTACCGGCAAGCCGCCCTCTCTGCGTTATCAGATCCAAAATAACAAAGGTATCGCGCGCGTAGTACATGGCGATAACGTGGTTTGTCGGGCGGAAATTTTCTCTGGTCTGCATCAAACGGGCGAGCTGATGATTAAAAGTCGCGGCAATGCGCGCTGCACCGACGGTTCACGTTATCCGATGCCGGAAATTACCTGTAAAGCAGGCGTCAATGACGTCGCAACCTGTACCGCCCGTTATGGCGACCACGCGGCAATTCCGTTGACGTTTAAAAAGATAGGTGCCTGATTTTATGTTGGTCAATCTGTGTGATTACAAACAGAGCGTCACGCTCATTGCAAACAGCGGCGTCCAGTTTCTTGATTTTGGCTTAACGCCGCAAGAGTCGGCCCACTACGGACGTTTTGTGCGCAAAACGGCAAACGGCCCGCTACTGCGCCTCGATTTTGATCTGACCAGCGGGCGCTACACGTTGCCAGGACGTGCTGGCGGCCAACCCGAAGTCGTGAAACCGGAAAGCACTCAGACGCTGCACTATTCTCTGGATGTACTCGACGGAATCTGGCTTCCCCTGCCGTTCCTGCGTTTTAATCCGCCGCGTACCTTTATTGACGGGCCGGATAACTGGGCACGCATTCAGGTACGTAAACTCAGCGAGCCAGATAGCGCCGGAAACACACACCGCATCACCCTCGCCTTCGACAGTCAACTGGCAAAAAATATGCCTGCGGCGTTGGCGCCTTGCGAAAACGATCTGCTCAATGGCACACGTTTTGCGCTCGCCTGGCGCGATGAAGAAGTTGCCGATTTTCTTGACCAGACATGGATTGACGGCTGGCTGCGCGAGTCGTTTCTTCAGTATGCCTCACAGGTGGAAAACCGTTCGGAACAGGCCATACAACAAGCGCTGCGTAGCTTTGAGTATCAGGCGCACTGGTTGAATTTACTGACGCTGTTAGGCGAACAGCTTACGGTGCCGGAAGTAAAGTTTGTGACACATACGTTAAGCACGCCCGCAATCCCGGTCGATCTGATTCTGGATGTCGGCAATACGCATACCTGCGGCGTCTTGATCGAGGATCATGGCGATGCGAATGACGGGTTACGCCAGACGGCAGAGCTTCAGGTGCGTTCTTTAAGCGAGCCGCAGTATCTGAACGATCCTTTATTTACCAGCCGGGTGGAATTCTCGGAAGCACGCTTTGGCAAGCAACACTTTTCTGTCGAAAGCGGACGAGACGACGCCTTTGTCTGGCCTTCCATTGTGCGTGTGGGCGACGAGGCTCGCGCCCTTGCTATGCAGCGTGTGGGCACCGAAGGCAGCAGCGGCATCTCCAGCCCGCGTCGCTACCTGTGGGATGAAACCCCCGCCTTGCAGGACTGGCGTTTTAGCCAGATCCACGGTAAAACGCAGCGCGAACCGCTTGCCACCGCGTTTCCGCTGATGAATCTGATGAACGATGACGGACAGCCGTTATTCCGCCTGCCGCATGAAGAAAGGCTACCGGTTTTTTCGCCGCAATACAGCCGTAGCACCTTGATGACGCATATGTTGTGCGAAATTCTGGCTCAGGCGCTGGGGCAAATTAACAGCGTCGCCACCCGGCTGCGGCTCGGCTTTCCCGCCTCGCCGCGCCAGCTACGCACCCTGATTTTAACGCTGCCTTCCGCCATGCCGAAACAGGAGCGAGAAATTTTCCGCCAGCGAATGTTTGAAGCGCTGGCGCTGGTCTGGAAAGCCATGGGCTGGCATCCGCAGGATGAGGATTTCACCACGCCTAAGCAGCGTGAAAAAAGCGTGGTGCCGGTACCAGAAATACAGATGGAATGGGACGAAGCAAGTTGCGGCCAACTGGTATGGCTTTATAACGAAGCCATTTCGCATTACGCCGGGCGTACCGAATCCTTTTTTAATGCGCTGGCCAGACCGGATCGCCAGCCTGAACCCGGCGTCGTCCCCGGACGCGCGTTGCGCGTGGCATCGATTGATATCGGCGGCGGCACGACGGATATGGCGATCGTTCACTATCAGTTAGATGACGGCGTGGGGGCCAATGTAAAAATTACGCCTCACCTCCTGTTTCGCGAAGGTTTTAAAGTCGCCGGGGACGATCTGCTATTGGATATCATTCAGCGTTGCGTACTCCCTTCCCTGCAAACGGCGTTGCAACGGGCAGGCGTTACGGATGCCGCCGCCCTGCTGGCGACCTTATTTGGCGATTCGGGACGAATTGATACTCAGGCCATTTTGCGCCAGCAAACGGCGCTGCAATTATTTATGCCGCTGGGCCACGCGGTACTTTCCGCCTGGGAGCAAAGCGACATTAACGATCCGTTTGCCGGTTTACACGCGACATTTGGCGATCTGCTGATCCGCCGCCCAACGAGCAACGTGATGAACTATATCCAGCAGGCGATCGATCATGCCTTACCGTCTGGTTCGCCGACATTTGATATATTCAATGTGCCGTTGCAAATCCAGTTTAGCCAGCTTCAGGAGGCTCTGCTGGCCGGCCAGTTTACGCTGACAACGCCGCTTCATGCGGTCTGCGAAGCGATATCCCACTATCACTGCGATATCTTGCTGGTGACGGGGAGACCGACCTGTTTACCCGGCGTACAGGCGCTCATCCGGCACTTACAACCGGTGCCGGTTAATCGCATTGTGTGGATGGATAAGTATCAGGTACATGAATGGTATCCCTTCAGTCAACAAGGGCGTATCGGTAATCCAAAATCCACTGCTGCGGTGGGCGCGATGTTATGCAGCCTGGCGCTGGACTTACGTCTGCCGCGTTTCAATTTTAAAGCGGCTGATATCGGCGCGTATTCGACTGTGCGTTATCTCGGCGTACTGGATAATACCGTTAATACGCTTCGCGATGAAAACATCTGGTATCACGAGATCGATTTGGATAAACCCGGCGCAACGCTGGACGCACGCCTGCATTTTCCGCTACGCGGCAACGTGACGTTGGGCTTTCGTCAACTGGCGAATAGTCGCTGGCCGGCAACCCCACTCTATTGCCTGAGCATTAATTCCGCCGAACTGGCGAAAACCATCGCTGGCGACGGCGTACTGAATGTGCGACTGAAATTACGCGGCAGTAGCAAAGATAACGCCTCGGAATCGTTCATATTAAGTGATGCCTGGCTCCAGGACGGGACGCCGGTCGCCGCCGATGCGCTGACATTAAAATTGAATACGCTGGCTGACCGTCGCCACAGCGGCAGCCACTACTGGATAGATAGCGGGAGTGTATACCTGAAATGACAAAACCGTTAAACGCCACCCAGGCTGTTATCGAGTGGGTTAACAACACGCGCCGTTACGCAACGCGGCTGGATGATGAAGCCGATGCTCTGCTGGCGCAACTTACGCTTGCCGCGGCGGATGAGTCAGCGCTCAACGCCGCCTGCGCATCACATGGCTGCGTCGGTCTGTACGGGTATGCGCAATCCGCAAAAGCGCATCTGTTAACGACGCTATGCGGTAACGAGAATGGCAAGCTGGAAATTATCACGCCGGACCGTGACTATGATTATTTCAGCCACATCAATCCGGGTCATGCGCCAGCGAATATGGCTATTCGCTTTACGCGCGACATTTTTTCAAACGAGAGCGGCTGGCCGTTGCGCCTGCGCTTGATCAGTGAAGCTGAACTGGTGCAGATCTTTATTGCCTGGACCAGCTCGTCCCCCGTTTGTCGCCAGGTCGAAAAATCCATTATCACATCACGCCTGGAGAAATGGCAATCGCTTCGCCAACCGCAGCCCGTCCCCGGCGTTACCGCTGAAGAGGTAGCGACCATCGCGAGTTTCTGGCGCTCTTGTCTTCCGTCCGCCAGACAACATATTGATGATGCGACATGGCAACACTTTGCCTCGCTCTTGCCTGCGCTGGATCTCACGACACGGGCGCACGCCTGGGCATTACTGTGGGGAGAGCAGCCGGAGATCACCCAGCAATGGCTGGCGCTGGCGCATATGTTGCAACAAACCAGCCATGCCGGGGAACTGGCGGCGCCGCTCAGCCTGCTGGTCGATCATTTTGGCTTACCGGCGGAAAACTTCCTGACGCAAATGGCGCTAACCGCCAGCGATACGCAAAGCGATGTGGTGGTGCATCCGGTTAAGGAAGGCCGACTGCTCAATGCGGTCAGCCTTTCGCTTGATTCTCTGGCGCTGCTTACCCGCGAACTGGTGCTAACCGTTGAAAACAGCGTACTGGATAACGTTGATTTACTGGATATTCCGGTCGCGCCAGACAGTCATCCTCATCCGTTATGGCGGGCGAAATTAGGCTGGATGCTGGCCCATTACCGTCAGCAGGTACAGCCCGATGTTCTGGTGATTTGCAATGCTCTGGCATCTCGCTCGCAAACATCCGCCGCCGCCCGTCACTTACTGGAGTGGGTTAACGCCACGCAGCCGCAGCATGAATCAGCGTTACCCGGCGTCGTCTGGGCTATTACTCCACAGGATGCCCGTTTTGCCACCCAGCAAAATCTGGATGAAGCCGTCCAGCAGTTGATGGGTAAACCTGGCGTGCACTGGGGAACGTTGCAGGCGCTGGATAAACACAGTATGCAGCGTTTGGTGGAGTGGTTATCGCAGGCGACATCGGCACCACAGCGACAGGCACGCTTACAGGCGTTACGCGAACAACTGCGAGGCCGCGTGCGCGATCTGTTACCGATGTTTGATGACGCGCGGCTACCGGTTGAAACCGTGATCCGGCGTCTTCAGGCCCAGGCCGCCAGACATGGCGACCTGCTGGCCGGGCTGTTACCGCCGGTACAGAACTTCGAAGCGTTGCTGCGCACCCGACAGTCGCGAGAAGAACAGGTCAGCGGTTTATTTAATGACGCGATCGATCTCTTTGCCGACGAACCAACGCGCGCTTCAGCGTCAGAAGGTCACGAAACAGGCTATCAGGCGCACAAAATGTGGATCAATCATCTGCGCCAGTGGGCCCACTGCCGGGATAATGCGCAGCGTCTGGGACTGGAACCGCAGATGCTCAACGCCGTGGCGGAGATTTTAATTACCGCCAGCTATCGCCTCGGTTTACCTCAGCAGTTACAGAAAACCATGCAGCGCGAGGAGGTTAGCGGCGCGCAGCTCCATGCCATCATTGGTAACTTCATCGCCTGGCTCGGCTACGCAAATATCGAGGAGGCCCAACGCCCGGCCAGCCGCGTTCAGAAAGGCGCAGCCATTTTCGCCGCAACGCCGCGTTCGACAATGTTGCGTCTAACAAAGCTTGACGAACAGCCCGTTCACGCCGCCAGCCGCTATGTCTATGACTGGCTTGTTGCGCTGTATACCCTGGCCAATGAGAACGCAGGATATCGGCATCCGCAGGACGTTACCGACGTAGACAGAGCGCAATTAATTGCCCTGATAGCCTGACCTGGCGGAAAAACCATGCCCGGTAACCTGTATCGGGCTTGAGGTCAGAAAAGCGAAAACAGCAATGCGACGGGGAAACTTATCGGCCATGTCGCGCCAACCAAAAAGGCGCTCAGGAAACGAATTCGTTTTTTGTCATGAGTCAAAAACCAGGTGATCAGGGATGATATCACCGCCATGACGGCGTAAAAAATTAATATCTTTTGAAAGAGGGTCATATCAGGCATCCGCGCCAACCAGAGGAAAAAACGCGCGCAATATGCTCTTTTTATTTGACACACATCAAGGTTTATCAGCCTTAACAGCAAAACGTTCTCAATGCACGGCTCCGCTCACAGAATATCCTGTTTACGTATTATTGCGGATCTCGCCAACCCGTACTATACCCATAGGGGTTATGATGAAAGGTGGCGAAAATGAATGTTTCCAGTAAAACCGTCGTGCTGATTAATGTCTTTGCTGCTGCAGGACTTTTGGGTCTGATCTCGTTGAGATTCGGCTGGTTTGCTTGAGGTGTTCAACCTTTGAGTACTTGCTGCGCATGTTGGCGGGGAGGTCCCCCTCTCCGCCGACACCCGCCTATTTTTTCACGATTTTTCTGAACAGTAAATGATCCTTAATGCTTAACCATGATGTGGCGGACAAGGGTGTAGTCTTCCAGACCATACAATGACATATCTTTGCCGTATCCCGACTGTTTTTGCCCTCCATGCGGCATCTCGCTAACCAACATGAAATGGGTATTAATCCAGGTACAGCCATACTGCAATCTGGCGCTAAGCCGGTGCGCCCGCCCGACGTCCTGAGTCCAGACGGAGGATGCCAGACCATAGCGAGAATCGTTGGCCCACCTCAGAACCTGATCTTCATCATCAAAGACGGTTATACTGACCACCGGGCCGAAGACTTCGCGTTGCACGATGGCATCTTCCTGTTTTGCGTCTGCCAGCAACGTCGGAGCGAAATAGTAACCTTTACCTTCCGTTTGACTTCCGCCAGTAATCACACGGATATGGCTGAGGGCCTTCGCCTCCTCTACAGCCGCTGTGACACGCTTCAGGTGCGCCAGCGAACTTAACGGCCCCAGCTCTGTCGACTCATCCTCCGGCGCGCCCATTTTCAGGCTGCTCACCGCGTTCCCCAGCTTTTCGACCAGCGCATCATAGATACCGCGCTGCGCGTATATACGGCACGCCGCAGTACAATCCTGTCCGGCATTATAGAAACCGAAAGTCCGGACGCCCTGCGCCACCGCATCCAGATCGGCGTCATCAAAAACAATTACCGGGGCTTTACCACCGAGTTCCATATGCGTACGTTTTATCGCTGGCGCAGTATGGCGCAGAATATGCTCCCCGGTCGCGATAGAACCGGTTAAAGAGACCATGCGTACTTTTTCATGACCGGTCAATACATCGCCAACAGTCTGCCCTCGTCCGAACAGGACATTGAGCACCCCCGGCGGAAAGATATCCTTCGCCAGCGCGGCAAGTTTAAGCGCCGTCAGCGGCGTGATTTCAGAAGGCTTAATCACCACGCAGTTACCTGCCGCCAGCGCTGGCGCCAGCTTCCAGGCCGCCATCATGAGCGGATAATTCCACGGCGCGATAGAGGCAACCACGCCAATCGGATCCCGGCGGATCATCGACGTATGTCCTTCCAGATATTCGCCCGCCGCCAGCCCACTCAAACAACGGGCCGCGCCGGCAAAAAAGCGAAAGACATCCACGATTGCCGGAATTTCATCATTAATTACGCAGTGCAAAGGCTTACCGCAGTTTTGCGATTCAAGCCGGGCGAACTCAAGGGCGTTTTGCTCGATGCTGTCCGCCAGTTTTAACAGACATTCCGCCCGTGCTTTGGGTGTGGTCTGCCCCCATTCGGCAAACGCGCTATCGGCGGCCAGCACTGCGGCGTCAACCTGCGCGGGCGACGCTTCCGCAATCTCAAGTATGACCTCGCCTGTCGCCGGGTTATAAACAGACTGCCTTTCTCCCTCGCCGTCCACCAGCACGCCATTAATCAGTAATTGATATTGCATAGCATTTTCCCATATCGTCATTAATCGATTTCCGGCGAACGGGCCGCCGCTTTCCTAAAAATAGACGGCGCGCCAGATGCTCACCCGGCACACTCGGGAAATTTAGTCAGGTTGTGAGCTGACACGCATTCCACCTCACACAAGGCTTTTAGCGCTCAGCATCTCGCGAATCAGGCTGCCAAGCTGTTTTACGGCCTGTTCTTCCCGTTCTCCCCAATGCCATGCGGTGTTAAAACGAAAGAAACGCGTCCAGGCGCCGGACGTTGAAAACATTTTCCCCGGCGCGATACTGATAAGGTGTTCAAGCGCTTTGGCGCTAAGTTCACCGGCATCAAGCTGCTCAGGTAGCTCCAGCCAAAGAAAATAACCGCTATCGTTATGGTGAATTTTTACTTCCGCCGGGAGATGGCGCAAAAGGGTTTGCCAGGCTTGCTGTTTACGTTCGGCAAGCTGCCTTCGCAATCGGCGCAGATGCGCGTCATATCGACGTGTCGAGAGATAATCCACTAACGCCAATTGCATGGGGGAACTGGTGGATAATGTGCTCATTAACTGCAAACGCTGAATTTGTCTGGCATGGCTTCCTCCCGCAACCCAGCCAATGCGAAAACCGGGAACCAGACATTTGGAAAAAGACGAACAATGCAACACGGTATCGTCGCGATCCCATGCTTTGGCGGGCAGAGGTTTCTCGCGGCCAAAGTAGAGTTCGCTATAAACATCGTCTTCAATTAGCGTCACGTTATGGTGCGTGAGTAACGCAACCAGCCGCGCTTTTTTCTCAGCGCTCAGCGTGAACCCTAACGGATTCTGGCTGTTGGTCATTAACCAGCACGCTTTCACCGGATATTCCTGTAACGCCTGTTCCAGCGCCATAAGATCGATACCTTCTTTGACATCGGTGGGTATCGACAACGCTTTCAGGCGCAATCGCTCCAGGGCCTGTAGCGCACCGTAGAAACAGGGGTTCTCCACCACCACCCAGTCTCCCGGCGCCGTCACCGCCTGTAAACTAAGATTCAACGCTTCCAGCGCGCCGGCGGTAATGACAATCTCGTCAGGAGAAACGGTAATCCCCTGCTGTGCGTAACGGCGTGCTATCGCATAGCGCAATTCTGCATTACCTGGCGGCAAGTTTTCGATGACGCTCATTGCCGTCGCGGTTTTACTGACCTGCGCCAGAGAGCGGTTCAATTGCGGCAAGGGAAACAGACGCGGATCGGGAAACGCTGAAGCAAAAGGCACCACTGAGGTATCACGGCTCGCCTGCAGCATCTCAAAAATATAGGTATTGATATCTACGGCTTCATCCCGAATAACGTGCGCTGCCGTCGCGACTGACCGACAAACCGGATGCGGCGCGACATAATAACCGGATTGCGGACGGGCGATAATCCGTCCCTGACTTTCCAGCAACTGGTACGCATGACCGACAGTCATAAAACTCATGCCGCTACTGGCGACCTGCTCCCTCAGCGAGGGTAATCGATCGCCGGGTTGCCAAACGCCAGAGGCGATTTGTTCTCTAATTTGCTCCGCCAGACGTTGATATTTTTTCATTATTCGTTCTCATTGAGCGCTGCTTGCAGGTGGCAACCACAGTGTATATCAGTTGTTAAAATTAACAATGATTTGCTAACTGTTATGGTGCTTTCCAACAGGCGTAATGATTAGATTTCGCAACAAAACGCCGTTTCAGGGTCTCTGCTTAACGGGAAAGTCAAACCAGGTGTTCGGGTATGGTTCATGAGTAAGGGAGAAGTGCCACCATTCAGTATCCAGTGGCGTAAAGCCCGCATCACGCATCAATGTTTGTAATAACAACCTATTTGCGCGTTGCTGAGCGGTAAGCATGGCATTATCGGGATGGGATAACGGACTAAAACAGTCAAAGCCGGTACCAAAATCCAGACTATTATCTGGCGAGCGTTGCGCCGCGGACGCAGTACAATTCACCAGTGGTCGTCCGGGATCGTATATCGGTATTTTACTGTCGAGTGGAACAATTGTTAGATCAAGCGTACTTCCCCGACTGTGGCCGGATCTGGCGGCAAGATAACCTTCCTCAAACAGACGCTTTTTCTCTACCAGCGGATAAAATTCGTTTTTCATTTGGTTTTGAGAAGGATCTTTGGCCCACGCGATAAAGTCGTTCACTGCGCTTTGCGGACGGTAGCAATCATATATTTTTAAGGTAAGTCCGAAGGGGCGTAAACGATCGGCGACCTGCTTTAGTGCGTTCGCGGCTGGTCGTGTTAACAGGCAAACAGGCGCGTTATAGCCTTTAATGGGGCGACCAATAAAGTTATGGGAAGTGAAGTATCGCATGTCTACCTGTACGTCGGGGGCGACCGTAGTAATATCGACAAAGTCTTTTGGCTGGTGGAGATCAATATGGTTTTCAGCTGACATTGCCTGAACGGACAACAGGCTGAACAGGAGGAAAGAAGATACGCATTTTACCATATGTTACACCTCGCGAGAGTCACAGGGGTGATTATGTATTTGAGCAGGTAAAGATTAGCGGACAGCGCTTAAACAGATGGTTAAAATAAACATCATTCCCCCTGTAATCTGTGCCTTATCACAAACGGAGAGGTTATATTTTGCTTATATGACCACTGCGCCTCCTGTTCTATACCCAAAATAATTCGAGTTGCTTAAAGGCGGCAAGGGAGTGAGTCCCAGGAGCACAGATAACGATGTGTTTTCACAAAGGCGAGCCTACCTGACCAGAAAGGTTATTTGATAAGCAGTAGTACAGTTGTTGTTGCCTTCCATAACTAAATAACATTGTTTCGCCAAAGATAAGACCACTATATAGTCAGGAAGGCAATTAGTGAGGAACGCGTCAATTGTCGGCGATAATGCATCTGAAATTACGATTCACCGCAGTTGTGCAAACACATAGAATCCCCCTCGAACCGAGATAATTCGGTCTGCTGATCATAGCCATTATTCAGTAAGAACGCAGATTGCAGCGGCGGATCACGGGCGTGAAGAAAAATCCTGTGCCCCAAATTTTTTGGACAAGCGCTGAACCTGCCGTATACTTTTACTTAACGTACACTCCGCCATAAAAATAAACCCTGCGATGATACCGTAATGCCACAGGCATAACTTAAGGATATGCCATAAATCAAGCGAAGCATGATTTAATTTCTCAGTGATTACGATAGTCTGTACAAATATTATGGGATGAAATAATAAGACACCTAACAAAAATATCCCTGCCACAATCATGGCGAGTAACTGAAAAAAAGCCCATCCGATAACGAAGCGGTAAAGTAAAAGCAATAATAGCCGTCCACATTTTCTTAGCCATTCTGACTGCAAAATGCCCCAGGATGCTGTCTTTTCGTGAATTTCACCATCTGATTTCTTCATTTTGAGCCTCCTCGCAGGTTTTTATAATTTTATCGCCCAACAGGAAATAAAGCCGTCAGCTAATCGTTACAACAAATATAATTAAGACAAAAAATAAAGAGTAAGGTGTTTATATCATAAGTGCTATCAGTATTGGCCTTCTGCCCTGCCGCTAAATATCTCATTGTTGTTAGCCTAATAATACTTTTAGTTTAACTTCTTATAAGACAATTTCTACACGGTTGAGCAACTATTTACTTTCTCTAAAAATAATATAGCGCGTAATTAATCATTGCTCATGGTACATGATGATGTGAGAATTAAGAAAACCATTTTACTTTCATTCGTTTTACCTGACATACTTCATGGCCAGGAGGCGTGGGCATGACTAAAGCTACGGGTCGATTTGAGCGTTCAGGGCAAAGCAAAAATCAGGTGTTTCACCGATAGGCAAACCGATGGACAACATGGGATAATATTTTGAATACCACCTATTCCAGTAATGAAGTATTATATAATCACTTGTGGTCTACATTATGCCAATTACTATCGGGAGAGGGTTTCTAAAAAGTGAGATGTTTTCCCAAAGTGCCATCTCTCAACGCTCCTTCTTTACGTTACTATGGGAAAAGATTAAAGATTTTTTTTGTGACACGCAAAGATCCACTGCCGATCAATATATAAAGGAATTATGTGATGTTGCCTCTCCACCTGACGCGCAACGTTTATTTGATTTATTTTGCAAGTTATATGAATTATCATCACCATCATGCAGAGGAAATTTCCATTTTCAGCACTATAAAGATGCTGAGTGTCAATATACAAATCTCTGTATTAAAGATGGCGAAGATATTCCGTTATGCATTATGATACGTCAGGATCACTACTATTATGAGATAATGAATAGAACAGTTCTCTGTGTTGATACTCAGTCTGCCCACCTGAAAAGATATTCTGATATTAATATAAAAGCTAGCACTTATGTTTGTGAACCGCTATGTTGCTTGTTCCCTGAGCGGTTACTACTCTCGCTATCCGGCGGTATAACATTTTCCGTTGACCTAAAAAATATAAAAGAGACGCTTATCGACATGGCAGAAAAGGGTAATTTATGTGACTGGAAGGAACAGGAAAGAAAAGCCGCCATCTCCTCCAGGATTAATCTGGGCATCGCCCAGGCAGGTGTACCACCTATTGACGACGCTATTAAAAACAAAATAGCCGCAAAGGTTATTGAGAATACTAACTTAAAGAATGCAACATTTCATGCAAATCATACACAAAGCTCAGTTACTCAACTAGTTTATTCATGTTTGTTTAAGAATGAGATATTAATGAATATGCTTGAGGAAAGTTCCTCTCATGGCCTGCTATGTTTAAACGACCTTGCTGAATATGTAGCGTTACAAGTTCATAACAGCCTTTTTTCTGAAGATTTATCTTCACTCGTTGAAACAACAAAAAATGAGGCTCATCACCAGAGTTGACCACACCATAAATAGTATGGTTTACAATCCCCTGGCAATACCAAAACCATCTAATACAATACCTTTAAAATATACTTCCAGGAAATAATGAATTTCGCATGGAACGAATTGGCTCGTTATTTTTATAATTGAGATACTGAGTATAAGTATATTTTCTCATACAACTTATCGCACTTATTGACAAACCGTTTTCGCTAATTTGAAGTGTTGAATAATAACTCAAAGAAATTATTGGCATCATAGCCTCACGACGTAACTGGAAGGTGGCATGATGCTTACAAAAACGTTATCAGTAGTTTTACTGACCTGTGCGCTGTTTTCAGGCCAGTTACTGGCGAAACAGCAAGACCACGCATTCGTATGGTTTGCGACGGGAGGGCACCAGCTTAGACACGAAGCCGACAGTGATGAATTACGGGCGGCAGCGGAAGAATCCGCGGAAGGCTTGCGCGAGCACCACAACTGGCAGAAATCGCGCAAACCAGAGAGCTATTTTCGTTAATTAAACGCCCCTACGCTTCGGCAGCGTTTTCATCAGCGCTTCAGGGCTCACTGAAGCGACAACGCTGCCGGGCTGGGGCATTTTTAAGATGTGGTTTTTAATTTTGCCAATGACATGCATTTCGCAAGGGCGGCAGTCGAATTTTAGCGTCAGTACTTCATCGCCATGCACCAACTGCATCGGCGTGGCTTTCCAGCTCTTAATATTTCCTTTCGCCTGCTTTGGACAAAGGTTGAACGCAAAACGCAGGCAGTGTTTGGTGATCATGACCGGTACCTCGCCCTTCTCCTGATGCGCCTCATAGGCCGCATCAATCAATTGTACGCCGTAACGGTGATGAAATTCCCGCGCTTTGTGGTTGTAGACATTAGCGAGAAAGCTGAGATGCGTTTGCGGATAGACCGGCGCAGGCTGCGCCACGGGTTTCCGACGACCTCGTTGATAATGGGCCAGCCGCGCCGCGTCAAGCATATCAATCGCCTCCCGACGGAACTGATTGAGCAGGCTATTTGGCACGAACAACGCCGCCGGTAATGTCACCTGCATATCACGCGCGTAGTAAGGCGTCTGTCCCAGCTTCGCCAGTCCGGCTTTTAGGTTATTCAACGCTTTTTCAGAGTTATTGGCTTCCTCAAATACCCCGTCAAGCGTATGCGTGATGCAGACACCGTCTTCACTGGTCAGCGTCAGAATAAGCTGTTCCTGCCAGCCGCCCAGCATGATATCAACCGCCACACGGCGCTCACTGGAGGTTTTTGTCAGCGCTTGCTGCCAGTTATGATCCAGATTACGATTCAACGGATGATGCGGACGGACTTTATGCAGGTCGGCAGGCATATCATTTGGCCAAACGCGGTAGCGGTTATGACCGGTTTTCTCCACCGTATTGGCGCGAAAACCCACCACTTCACGCTTAATCAACACGTTCAGACCATCGCCATTCGCCAACGGCTCCGTAGCTTCTACGTCGAGATAATCCTTCGCCACATTCAGCACCTCGCCTACCGGCAAGCCAATAAATTTTGGTGAATCAAATGCGCCAATATCACCTTTACGCGCGTTAACAAAATAGTCGGTGCTGCCGCGATGGAAGGTTTTCTCCGTGGAGGGAACAAAAAAGTGCTCGGTCCGACCAACCGATGCACGCGCCAGATCGCCACGTTGCTCGATAATCGCGTCCAGCATCTGACGATAATGCGCGGTGATGTTTTTGACATAGCTCATGTCTTTGTAGCGCCCTTCAATCTTGAAGGAACGTACGCCTGCATCGATCAACGCGCCGAGGTTAGCCGTTTGATCGTTATCTTTCATCGATAGCAAATGTTTTTCGTAAGAGACCACCCGCCCCTGATCGTCTTTTAACGTATACGGTAAACGACAGGCCTGCGAACAGTCGCCCCGATTGGCACTGCGCCCGGTTTGCGCATGAGAGATATAACACTGTCCAGAATAAGCGACACACAGCGCGCCATGAATGAAGAACTCAATCGTGGCGTCAGTAGCCTGATGAATAGCCGCTATCTGACTCAAATTAAGCTCGCGCGCCAGTACAATCTGTGAAAAACCGACATCGGCAAGAAACTTCGCTTTTTCCACGCTGCGAATATCACACTGTGTACTGGCGTGAAGCTCAATCGGCGGGATATCCAGTTCCAGAATGCCCATATCCTGCACAATCAGCGCATCCACCCCGGTGTTGTACAAATCGGTGATTAACCGCTGCGCGGGCTCCAGCTCATCATCATGCAGGATAGTATTCAGCGTGACAAAAATCCTGGCGCCGTAACGGTGAGCAAACGGGACCAGATCGGCGATATCGCGCAGACTGTTACTGGCGTTATGACGTGCGCCAAAACCGGGTCCGCCGATGTAGACGGCATCTGCGCCATGCAAAATCGCTTCGCGAGCAATTGCGGCGTCACGGGCCGGACTTAACAATTCGAGATAGTGAGGTTGCTGGCGCATACAGTCTTTCTTATCCAATAGCAGCGAAATGGCGGCTATTGTAGTCAGAAGCGCAAACTAACGAAATAGTTTTCCCGCTTAATCACGCGGGTAATGGATCAGCGAGTGAAAATGAACCGTCTGGTCACTGCTGTTGCGATAGGTATGCGCCGTATCGCCGGCAAAACGCAAACCTTTACCGGCGTCTATGGTTTGCCATACCCCACCAGTACACATGTCCAGCCGACCCTGAATCACCACCACATGTTCGATAACGCCGGCTTTATGCGGCGCTGATTCGCTGCACGCGCCAGGCGCCAGCAATAGGGAAAAATAGTCAAAACAGAGTTCTGGGTCCCACGGAAACAGCGGTGTAATTACCATCGCTTGCTGCTGGGGATCGAAGGTTGGCGGAAATTCGGCCTGCGGAGGCGAAATAAACATTGAGAATGGAACGTTCAGGCCCGTCGCAATTTTCCACAGCGTTGCGACTGTCGGACTGGATTCATTACGCTCTATCTGCCCCAACATGGCTTTTGAGACGCCGGAGATCTCCGCCAGACGCGATAAACTCCAGCCTCGCTGATGGCGTAACGTTCTTAACGTGGTCGCCAGATAGTGTGTCAGGTTATCCATTTTCCCCCCTGTAAGACCATAGCGTATCACTTGTACGCTATAACGCACAATGCTACATTGACTGACCGTTATAACGCACAAGAGGCGATCATGCGTCTGTTATCACTGCCGTTACCTACTGTATTATCTGGTCTGGTCGCCGTTCTGGTCGGCTATGCGAGTTCCGCCGCCATTATCTGGCAGGCGGCGCTTGCCGCTGGCGCAACACCCGCAGAGATCGCTGGCTGGATGACCGCCCTTGGTATAGCCATGGGCATAAGCACACTAACGTTAACCTTGTGGTATCGTGCGCCGGTTTTAACCGCCTGGTCAACGCCTGGCGCCGCCCTGTTGGTGACAGGGCTTCAGGGATTATCGTTGCCAGATGCCGTGGGCATATTCATTGTCGCCAATGCCCTGATTGTGCTGTGCGGCGTCACGGGATTGTTTGCGCGTTTGATGCGGATAATCCCCCATTCTCTTGCCGCTGCAATGCTGGCGGGAATACTGCTACGCTTCGGCCTGCAGGCGTTCGGGACGCTCAATGGAGAATTTGTCATGTGCGGCGGTATGCTATTGGCGTGGCTACTCTTTAAAGTATTCGCGCCCCGCTATGCCGTTATTGCTGCCATGGTGATGGGAATAACGGTGGCGCTCATCCAGGGTAAGGTGGCGATGAGCGGTATTCATTTCGCGCCGGTGTGGCCCACCTTCGTTCCCCCCCACTTTTCATTCGCTCAAAGCCTGAGCGTCGCGGTACCGCTCTTCCTGGTGACGATGGCATCGCAAAACGCCCCCGGCGTCGCCACAATGAAGGCGTCTGGCTATCAGCTTCCTGTCTCTCCGTTAATGATTTTTACCGGGTTGCTGGCGCTGCTGCTTTCGCCATTTGGCGTTTATTCTATCTGCATTGCCGCCATTACAGCCGCCATTTGTCAAAGCCCGGACGCGCACCCCGATCCAACGCGTCGCTGGTTAGCGGCCGCCGCCGCAGGCGTTTTTTATTTACTTGCCGGGTGGTTTGGCGGTTCGATAACCGCGCTGATGGTCGCCCTGCCGGTTAGCTGGGTGCAAATGCTGGCTGGTCTGGCATTGTTAAGTACGATTAGCGGTAGCCTGTATCAGGCGCTTACCCACGAAAGTGAGCGTGACGCGGCAGTTATCGCATTTCTCGTCACCGCCAGCGGGCTAACGCTGATGGGCATCGGATCGGCATTCTGGGGGTTGATCGCTGGCGGGATAGGCTACGCAGTATTAACGAGAACGCGCCGCCCATCGTTGTCTGGCTGATGGCGACCGCTAATCTGCCGGGGTTTGCGCCATCTTGCGATGGCGCCGCAAAATTATTTTTTGTTAACGTCAAACATAGAGGTATCCGTCGCCATATCATCCACGACCTGTTTCAACGTCTCAAACGCCATTGGCGTACTGGAATTGCTCAGGTCTTTACCTTCACCCTGACGTACTACCTTGACGACCGGCTTGTTGGTCGCGGCATCTATCAGCTCACCCTCAAAATAGAGGTGGGTATCCATGGTCCGGTGGCCTGTCGCCATTTGCGTGCCCGCCACAATCAGCGCTACAGGGATCACCTCATAGAATTGCAGCCCTTCTTTGCTGGTATCCACGCCCGTAATCGCCCCGCGGAAAATCAAACTGCGCGGCCCTGGCGTCGTGACCAGCGGTTTGCGCTGTTCAATTGCTGATTTTACTTTAGTGTTCGTATAAGCCAGCAGTTTATCAAGAACTTGCTGCCCGACCTGGGTCGTTGGTTTGGGGACGGGATAGTATGTTATCGGATTGTAAACAATACTGTCATAGTTAGAGTCATTGAAATGTGGATCTACCCAGCGCAACACCGGTTTTCCCGTGGCGGAGGTAGTTTCCTGCAGGTCCGAATAATTTTTTAAGAATCCAGAATACTTATCCGGCTGTGTGACTTTGGACGCACAGCCGGATAACGCCAGCAAGCCAGTAAGCACTGCAACTTTAAATAAAGTATGAGTACGCATGAAACGATCCCTTTAGTCTTCGCAATGATGCAAAGGAAATAATAGCAAAACGAAATCATTCTGGATGCACTAAAAATGGTAACGACAGCACAATTTGAACGCGGCGCCCGACAAAAAAATGCCGAACGCTGCGAGACTTACAGAACTTGCATCGCTCAGGCCGTTTTTCTCGCCAGCATCGTAGCAAAGCGCAGTTTGATACGGTTGCCGTTTTCGTCCGTGCGGTGAAGCTCGCCGACATCTTCGTTGTATTTCAGCATGTCCCATCCTTCGTAATAGCGGCGTAATTCGCCTTCTTTAAAAGCGAACGGGAATCCCACCGTACAGGGAAAGTCCGGCGTATCCATTGCCGCAACAATCAAATTATACCCGCCGGGTTTTGTGCAGCGTTGCATATTGGCAATTAAACCGGGAATGGTTTGCGCCTCAAGAAACATCATAACCACCGTCGAGAGAATAAAATCGTACTCGCCGTCAAAGGTCAATGTATTCAGATCGACAAGGTCGGTTTGCAGATTATCCAGCCCTTCTGCCGCTTTAATACGCTCAAGGTTAGCCATACTGGCCGGATTTTTATCCCACGCGGTAACGTCATAACCGTTCGCGGCCAGATACAGACTATTGCGGCCATTGCCACATCCCAAATCCAGCGTTCGGCCCGGCGCGACAACCTTTGCCGCCGCCAGCACATCCGAATGCGTGCGGGTTAATCCGTATTTCTCAGTAAAATAATTTTCGTCACGAACGGTCATTTTTTTCCTCCGTTTTCAACAGTGCAGCGCGCTCAGTGCGAATAAGCAACGTCCCCTGCACCAGCAATAGAAATGTACGAACCAGCAATAAGGCGATAATAGCGTTAGTGAAAATAAACAGCGGGACGGCCAGAATATGGAAAAGCCCTGATTCACTACCGTGACCAAGATGTAACCCCGTGGTCGCCAGCGCGGAAACGCCGAACGAAAAACTCCAGAAGGAAGCATTAAACGGTTGTGATAAATACCAGGGCATTAATCGCAGCATAAATAAAAGTTGTAACAGACCGTAGCCGAATAGCATTTTCGCCAGCGTGTCGCCCTCCCCGCCATTGACGCTCAGCCAGGCGCTACAGGCGACCAGCGCGGGCGCCAGTTGGATACCCAGCGACGTACGCAGCACCGCCGGTAATTCGCCGCAGCTACGCAGTCGCTGCAAAATAACCGGCTCCAGACTTAACCACGAAAAGACGCCTGCGCCTAAAAACACCAGTCCGGCATCATTGTAACCGAGCGCTCCACAGGCCATAGCGCTGATAAAATTATTCGCTACCGTGGGCAGATAAAGTCCTGGGGTTGTCGCTTCTTCCGGATGCGCTCCGCGCCAAAGTCCCGCCGTCTGCCAGGCGGCATACGCCAGTTGTATGACGACCCCCACGCTGAATAGCGCAACGGCCAACGGGCGATACCAGGGAACGAAACCGATCGCGACCAGCATCGTGGTGGCGGGAAACAGGCTGACAAAACTGCTCATTACCGGATGTCGCACTTCAGCCATCACGCTATGGGGAAAGCGCACCAGACGGCTAAGGAACGCCAGGGTCAAGAGTGCCCAAATAATCATCGCCAGGATCACCATGATGTCGCCGGGCCAGTGGCTTATTGCCCATATCTGGCTGGCATAACGCCAGGCGAATCCCATACCGATAGTGCCAAGGACGATGCCAAAATAGCCCGCAGGCAGATTGAGCACGCGATCGCTCTGCTTGTGATTACGCATTTTGTTTAATTTATAAAGTATATTTGAAATGCATTTTATGGAATTTCTGGTTGTTTCGCCAGTACCTTTGCTACGGTTATCTTAATCGTTCACACGGAATTTCCCTATGACCAAATATCGACTGAGTGAAGAACCTCGTGCTTTTACTTATCAGGTAGACGGTGAGAAGAAAAGCGTCTTATTACGACAAGTTATTGCCGTAACGGATTTTAACGATGTTAAAGCCGGAACCTCCGGCGGCTGGGTTGATGCCGATAATGTGCTGTCACAACAGGGGGATTGCTGGATTTATGATGAAAACGCGATGGCCTTTGCGGGCACGGAAATTACGGGGAACGCGCGTATCACGCAGCCGTGCACGCTCTACAATAACGTGCGAATAGGCGATAACGTCTGGATTGATCGCGCTGATATCAGCGATGGCGCGCGGATAAGTGACAACGTCACCATTCAGTCCTCTTCCGTGCGCGGAGAGTGTGCGATTTATGGCGATGCCCGCGTGTTAAACCAGTCAGAAATTCTCGCCGTTCAGGGACTAACGCATGAACATGCGCAGATTTTACAAATTTACGATCGCGCCACCGTGAACCATTCGCGGATTGTCCATCAGGTACAGCTTTATGGCGACGCCACTATCACACACGCTTTTATTGAGCACCGGGCGGAGGTCTTTGATTTCGCGCTCATCGAAGGCAACAAAGACAATAATGTCTGGATCTGTGACTGCGCCAAAGTCTATGGCCATGCGCGGGTTATCGCCGGTACAGAAGAAGATGCGATCCCTACCCTTCGCTACAGCTCGCAGGTAGCGGAACATGCGTTAATCGAAGGCAACTGTGTGTTAAAACATCATGTGCTGGTAGGCGGACATGCTGAGGTACGCGGAGGCCCGATTTTACTGGACGACCGAGTGCTGATTGAAGGCCATGCCTGTATACAGGGCGAAATTCTGATTGAGCGCCAGGTCGAGATTAGCGGACGGGCGACGGTGATAGCCTTTGACGGCAATACTATTCACCTGCGCGGCCCAAAAGTGATCAATGGCGAGGATCGTATTACGCGTACCCCCTTAGTCGGTTCCCTTTAATCCGCATCAATAATGCGGGCATACATATTAACGTCGTGATAGTCGCCGTTAAGATACTCCGCCTGCTTCATACAGCCTTCCAGCGTAAAATGGTTGCGCCGTGCGACTGCGTTACTGGCCTGATTGTCAACGCGGCATTTAATGACGAAGCGCCGAATATCGCCGCGCCGGGCATAATGTGTCATCAGCGCCTGTAATGATTGCGACATTATCCCTCGTCCCTGGAGGGACTCATCCAGCCAGTAACCGATATAGGCGGCTTTGTTTATCGGTTCGATGGCATTAAATGAGAGTACGCCCGCCATCTCATTCTGGCAGAAAATCAGGTACATTTTGGCGTAACCACGCTGGTGCAACAGCATATTACCCTGCACATGCTTACGCGTTTCCTCCTGCGACGTGACATATTGCGGCCAGTCGAGCGACTGTTGTAGCCACGCTTTGTTTTTGAGTACCAGTTGGTGCAGCGCCGGAACATGACTTTCATCTGCCGCTCTCAGTTCCAGCGTCGTGCTAACAGGAATAATTTCCACCATCGCGTTGCCCTTCTTCGTTGTTGGTCGTAATCACATAAATAGTCTGGTTTACCGATAACCCGCAGGTGATATGAGCGTTTTTATTGTATCGCCATCACATTATTTTTTATTGGCCATATTTAGCGTATTTCCGCGTGACACATTTCACACTTATCCAACCATTCTCCGCCTATAAAACGCTCAACGACTGATTGTTTTATCACCACGGAGACGCCAATGACCTTTTCTGTGCAGGAAACGCTTTTTTCTTTACTGCGGCTAAACGGGATTTCAGGACATGAAAGCAGTATTGCAAACGTTATGCAGCACGCGTTTGAACAGCAGGCCAAAGACGTCTGGCGGGATCGCTTAGGCAATGTTGTCGCCCGTTATGGCAGCGACAAATCCGACGCGCTTCGCCTGATGATTTTTGCGCATATGGATGAAGTGGGGTTTATGGTACGCAAGATCGAACCCTCCGGCTTTTTACGTTTTGAACGCGTGGGCGGCCCGGCGCAAATTACTATGCCCGGTTCGATTGTGACGCTTGCCGGACGTTCAGGCGATATCATGGGCTGTATCGGTATTAAAGCATATCACTTCGCGAAGGGTGACGAGCGCACCCAGCCACCCGCGCTCGATAAACTCTGGATTGATATCGGCGCAAAAGATAAAGCGGATGCCGAACGAATGGGTATTCAGGTGGGGACGCCAGTAACCCTTTACAACCCGCCGCACTGTCTGGGCAACGATCTGGTATGCAGTAAGGCGCTGGATGACAGGCTGGGGTGTACGGCGCTACTGGGCGTCGCCGAGGCTCTCGCCTCCACACCGCTCGATATCGCGGTATTCCTGGTCGCGTCGGTACAGGAAGAGTTCAATATTCGCGGCATTATTCCCGTTTTACGACGCGTGCGCCCCGACCTGGCGATTGGTATTGATATCACCCCATCCTGCGACACGCCTGACCTGCAGGATTACTCAGATGTGCGGGTCAACCACGGCGTCGGCATCACCTGTCTGAACTATCACGGACGCGGTACGTTGGCGGGACTGATTACGCCGCCGCGTTTGCTGCGGATGCTGGAGACCACCGCGCACGAAAATAATATTCCCGTACAGCGAGAAGTCGCGCCAGGCGTCATCACCGAAACCGGCTACATTCAGGTTGAACTGGACGGTATTCCCTGCGCCAGCCTTTCTATTCCTTGCCGCTATACCCATTCGCCAGCCGAAGTCGCCAGCCTGCGCGACCTGACTGATTGTATCCGTTTACTGACTGCGCTGGCCAATATGTCGCCAGAACAGTTTCCCATTGAGCCTGAAACAGGCGCTACACAAGAGGCACGACCATGATGAAAAAGATCCTTGTGGCATGTGGTACCGGCATGTCGACATCAACCATGATTGCACAAAAACTGCAGGACTTTCTTGCGGAGCAAGGCATTGCGGCAACCACGGCGCAATGTTGTCTGAATGAGATCCCGTTGAACTGTAACGGTATGGATCTCATCGTAACGTCCATGCGTACGCACAGTGACTATGGCATCCCGACGCTCAACGGCGCCGCCCTGCTGACAGGCATCAACGACGACGCATTAAAACAAGAAATCAAGGCGCTGTTAACACAATAAAGGGGGCATTATGTTTGATTACATCCTGTCTCTCGGCGGCACCGTTTTTGTGCCCATCATTATGATTATCATCGGCTTAATCTTTCGTATTCCCTGGCTGCAGGCAGTGAAAGCCGGGGTGACGGTCGGCATCGGTTTTGTCGGCATGGGGTTAGTGATCGTCATGGCGATCGACAGTCTCAGTCCGCCGATTAAAGTGATGATTGAGCGTTTTGGCCTGACGCTGCATGTGTTTGACGTCGGCGCCGGGCCCGCATCCGGCGTCGGCTATGCGACGGCCATCGGCGCGATGATCATTCCCGTTATCTTTCTGCTCAACGTCGGTATGCTGGTGACTCGTCTGACCAAAACCATGAACGTTGATATTTATAACTACTGGCACTACGCCATTACCGGAACGGTCGTCCAGTTGATGACCGGCAGTCTGATTTATGGCGTACTGGGCGCGATTTGCCACGCCGCCTTGTCGTTGAAAATGGCCGACTGGACGGCGAAACGGGTACAGAACATTGTGGATCTGGAAGGGATTTCTATTCCGCAAGGGTATGGCTCCAGTTCCGTGCCGTTGTTCGTATTGCTGGATGCGATATACGAAAAAATACCGTTTATGAAAGGACGCAATATAGACGCTCAGGAGATCCAAAAACGGTATGGGATGGTCGGCGACCCGGTGATCATTGGCGTTGTTCTCGGGCTGATCTTCGGACTTGCCGCAGGCGAAGGCTTTAAAGGGTGCGCAACCTTAATGATTACCGTGGCGGCGATTATGGTGCTGTTTCCGCGCATGATTCGCCTTATCGTTGAGGGATTAATGCCCATTTCCGACGGCGCGCGTAAGTTCTTCCAGAAACACTTTAAAGGGCGCGAAGTCTTTATCGGTCTGGATACCGCAGTGACGTTAGGCCACCCGACCACCATCGCGGTTGGACTGCTGTTAATTCCCATCATGTTAATTCTGGCGAGCATACTGCCGGGCAATAAAGTCCTGCCGCTGGCTGATTTACCGGTTGCGCCGTTTTTTATCTGCATGGCCACGGTTATTCATCGCGGCGATCTGATTCGTACTCTGCTCAGCGGCATCATTGTCATGATTACCGTTCTGCTGATCGCCACCCAGTTCGCACCGTACTTTACCGATATGGCACTCAAAGGCGGCTTTAGCTTCGCCGCTGAAAACGCGCAAATTACCGCGCTGTCGGTGGGAAATATGTTTGGCTGGTCAATATCTGAATTGATGTCGCTGGGCATGATTGGCGTGGTTATTGTGGTCGGCATTGTCGCCAGCATCATACTTGTCTTACGTAAACGTGAACTACCGGAATAAGGAGCAACCCAGAATGAGTTGGCTAAAAGAGGTAATAGGAACAGAAAAAGCCGTTATCGCCATGTGCCATTTACGGGCGTTGCCGGGCGATCCCGGGTTCGATACCAGGAAAGGCATGAACTGGGTAATTGACCGCGCCCATGACGATTTAATGGCGCTACAAAATGGCGGCGTGGATGCGGTGATGTTCTCCAACGAATTTAGTCTGCCTTATTTAACGAAAGTCAGACCGGAAACGACCGCCGCGATGGCAAGAATCATCGGTCAGTTAATGAGTGAAATCCGCGTACCGTTTGGGGTAAACGTGTTGTGGGACCCTGTGGCCTCGTTTGATTTGGCGATGGCGACCGACGCAAAATTTATCCGCGAAATTTTCACCGGCGCTTACGCCAGCGATTTTGGCGTCTGGGATACGAATGTCGGCGAAACCATTCGCCATCAGCATCGCATCGGCGCAGGCCACGTGAAAACGCTGTTTAACATCGTGCCGGAAGCGGCGGTGTATCTGGGAAACCGCGATGTCTGTTCAATTGCGAAATCGACCGTATTTAACAATAACCCCGATGCCCTGTGCGTCTCGGGGCTGACGGCGGGCGCTCGCACGGATAGCGCCATACTGAAGCGGGTAAAAGAGACCGTCCCCGACACGGTCGTGCTGGCGAATACCGGGGTGTGTCTGGAAAACGTCGAGGAGCAGCTCTGCATTGCCGACGGATGCGTAACGGCAACCACGTTTAAAAAAGACGGCGTCTTCGCCAACTTTGTCGACCAGGCGCGCGTGGCGAAGTTTATGGAGAAAGTACGACATATCCGACAATAAAATGGGGATAAGCAAAACGCTTATCCCCTGCAGAGAGCGATAACTCTTCTGCCGATCTCCGTCGCCTTCGCCAAAAGACACGCCGGGGATCGGTTCCAGAGTAACCCGAACCGGCAAGGAGTCAACGATCGATGATTAATGATGTTAAGTGGGTTCAGGCGCAACGCCATGCCAGCGACTGGCGACACGCGCTGGATATCGCCGTTCGTCCGCTGATTACCTTCGGCGCGGCGGCCCCCTGCTACCTGGACGGTATTATTGAGAACACCCTTAAATGGGGGCCATATTATCTTATCGCGCCGGGGATTGCGCTGCCCCATGCCAGACCAGAGCAAGGCGCTAACCATAATCAAATCAGCGTCACTACGTTAGCAACGCCGGTCGCTTTCGGCAATGCGGATTGCGATCCCATCTGGCTGTTGCTTTGCGCCAGCGCCACGGATGCCGAAGCACATATTCGCACCATTCAACGCATCAGCCAGTGGCTCGACTCGCCGGAAAGCGTCGCGATGTTGCAAGATGCGCCAAATGATGCCGCGCTTTTCGCGCAATTAACCGCATTGCGCTGATGGAGGTTCCGATGATCCTGCACCCTTCACTGGCCTCCGCCGATCCGCTGCGCTATGCCGAGGCGTTGACCGCTTTACACGATGCGCCTCTCGGCTCGCTGCATCTGGATATCGAAGATACCAGTTTCATCAACAATATTACCTTCGGTATGAAAACCATTCAGGCAGTCGCACAACACACTCGCCATCCGCTCTCATTTCACCTGATGGTCTCATCACCGCAACGCTGGCTACCCTGGCTTGCAGCTATCCGCCCCGGCTGGATTTTCATTCATGCCGAAAGCGTGCAAAACCCCTCGGAGATTCTGGCGGATATTCGCGTTATCGGGGCGAAAGCAGGACTGGCGCTTAACCCGGCAACGCCGCTATTGCCTTATCGTTATCTGGCATTGCAACTGGATGCGCTGATGATCATGACCAGCGAACCCGACGGGCGCGGGCAGCAATTTATCGCCGCGATGTGTGAAAAAGTGAGCCAGAGCAGAGAGCATTTCCCTGCTGCGGAATGCTGGGCGGACGGCGGTATTACACTTCGCGCCGCACGGCTGCTTGCCGCCGCAGGCGCACAGCATCTGGTGATTGGCCGGGCGTTGTTCACGACGGCGAACTATGATGTGACGTTGTCACAATTCACCGCGCTATAAAGGAGCCATATGCTGATGAGCCAACAGCGCCCCGACCGTATCAAACAGATGTTGCATTACCTTTGGCAACACAGGCACCTCTCAACACAACAAGCTATTGAGCTTTTTGGCTATGCAGAGGCAACCGTGCGCCGGGATTTTCACTATATCGCCAGCCGTTATCCCGGAATGGTTCGCGGCCATGGTTGTATTGACTTCGACGACAGTACGGAAGATAAAGAATATGTTTTCGACGTTAAGCGAACGTTACAAAGTGAGGCGAAACGCGAAATCGCCGCCCTCGCCCGCACGTTCATCAAGGATGGAGACTGCTTTTTTCTCGACTCCGGCTCCACCTGTCTGGAACTGGCAAAATGTCTGGTCGACGCCAAAGTAAAAGTCATTTGCAATGACATCAAAATCGCTAATGAACTGGGTGGCTTCCCACACGTTGAGAGTTACATTATCGGCGGACTGATTCGCCCCGGTTACTTTTCGGTGGGCGAGAGTCTGGCGCTGGAGATGATTAACGCCTTTGCCGTTGAACGCGCCTTTATCTCCTGCGATGCGCTGTCGATTGAAACGGGCATCACCAACGCTACCATGTTTGAAGTGGGCGTTAAAACGCGCATTATTCAGCGCTCACGCGAGGTCATATTGATGGCCGATCACTCAAAGTTTGATACTGTAGAACCCCATGCGGTGGCGACGCTGTCCTGTATTACTACCATTCTTAGCGACAGTGCGCTCCCGTCTGCTATCGCCCGACGTTATCAGCAAGCGGGATGCCGTCTCATCATGTCAGACCCCTCATCAGGAGCGCGCTAATGGACATCAGGCAAATGAACAAAACCCATCTGGAGCTCTGGCGCGGATTGCGAAAACAGCTCTGGCCTGGTCACCCGGATGACGCCCATCTGGCGGACGGCGAAGAAATTCTGCAAGCCGATCATCTGGCATCATTTATTGCGATGGCAGACGGGGTGGCGATTGGCTTTGCGGATGCCTCAATCCGCCACGATTATGTCAATGGCTGTGACAGTTCGCCCGTGGTTTTCCTTGAAGGTATTTTTGTTCTCCCCTCATTCCGTCAACGCGGCGTAGCGAAACAATTGATTGCAGCGGTGCAACGATGGGGAACGAATAAAGGGTGTCGGGAAATGGCCTCTGATACCTCGCCGGAAAATACAATTTCCCAGAAAGTTCACCAGGCGTTAGGATTTGAGGAAACAGAGCGCGTCATTTTCTACCGAAAGCGTTGTTGAGGGAAATCATACAGGAAAAGGTCGGGTATAGTACCCGACCTTTATATTACTGGGGCAGATCTTTTTCAGTTAACAAGCGTGTCGTTTTCACTTGTTCAATATTTCTGGCGCCACCCAACATCATGTTAATTGTCAGCTCTTTGTTTAGCTGTTCAATCACTGATGCCACACCCTGAGCGCCGCCAAGATTAAGACCGTATAATACAGGCCGGCCAACCGCCACAATATCCGCCCCGCTGGCTAACGCTTTGAATACGTGCGAACCACGGCGTACTCCACTGTCAAAAATAACAGGCACTCGCTTGTTGACGACTTTTGCAATCGCAGGAAGCATATCGAATGAGGACGGCCCGCTGTCTAATTGACGGCCACCATGGTTAGAAACCCATATTCCTGCGGCCCCGGCCTGGATAGCAATTTCAGCATCCTCCGGCGACTGAATGCCTTTTACGATAACCGGCAGACCGGAAATACGATGTACATAGGCAATATCCTCCGGCGTAAAGGCTTGTTTAGCCTGCGCGTAAATTTCACTTATCCCTGCCCCTTTGCCGGTTTTTGAACCATCGTCATTTTTTCTGGCGAACATTTCCAGGTTTGCAAAGCCCAACGGGAACTGGAAGTTATTTTTAATATCTTCTTCCCGATAACCACCGACAGGCGAATCTACGGTCAGAATAATCGCTTTAGCGCCATGCTTTACCGCTTGTGCAAGAATAAATTCGTTAAATTGATTATTCTTACTCATATAAAGCTGGAAGAAGAACGGATTTTTCCCGGAAACGTTAGCCACCTCTTCGATGGTCTTGTTGCCATAAGTGCTCAACGAGAAAATCGAACCGACCTGCGCCATGCCTTTCGCCGTCGCCAACTCTCCGGAGGCGTGGGCCAGGCCCTGTGCTGCCATCGGTGCCTGGATTATAGGCGTTTTAAGCGGAATACCCAGTAGCTGCGTTGATAAATCGATCTCTTTTAACTCAATGCCCTGTAATACGCGCGGCATAATATATTTTTTGTCAAAGCTTTCGGTGTTGCTGCGAAGGTTATTCTCATCTTCGGCTCCACCGCGAATATAACCAAATGCCCCTTTCTCCATTCTGGCTTGAACGCGCGCTTCCAGAGAGGCTACGTTCGTCATTTTTATTGCTTTTTCGTCCGTGCTGGCTTTGTACTCTTCTGCATAAGCCAGGCCTGACGTTGCCAACATCGCCAGCGAGGCTACTACCCGAATGAGGTGATGAGTTTTCATCATTATTCCCTTTATTGCTTAACCGCTTCTGCCTGAATTTTTATATCGACAACTTTCGTCATCCCCATATCGACCAGATAATCTACACCCCACTGGGTGCGATCTATTTGCGTGACAAAATCACCACCGCAAACCTGCGCCTTGAATATCGGGCTCATATAACAGCCAAACTTGGTGGTGGTTAAGGTAACGGGCTTAGTTACTCCCTTCATTGTTAGCAAACCGTCAATAGAAACTGGTTTATTATCTTCAAAATGCCATTTTGTTGATTTAAATACTATTTTTGGATATTTTTCCGCATCCAGAATATCACTACTGCGGATATGGTTATCAAACGCATCCACCCCGGTATTTAAGGCGCTCACGGGAATCGTCACACGCATCTCTGCGACTTGCTTTTCCGGCTGATATTTCAGTTCGCCGCTAATAGTATAAAACCCGCCATGATTGGTTGAGGTCTGGAAATGATCGATATTAAATACCGCATTGGTATGCGTATTATCAAATTTATATACATCTGCATGAGCAGCACTTAATAAACCCAGAGACAGGACAGCACCAAGAAAACTCTTTTTCATTATATTCACTTTATATCTTAAATAAGGTGAAGCTATCTTAATGTTCCCTGTCCGTAGGATCGAGAGGGATAAACAGGAAGGACTGTTGCAAAAATAGAACGATGAAAAGGCCGCGTCACAAAAACAGCAGCTCACGAATGAGTTTATGCCAGGGCAATTTCCGCAACCTGTACCGCCTTTGTGGCGGTACAGAAGGCAAACTGACTAACGCATGATACGATCGTCGACATAACGGCGCTTATCCGGCGCGGGCGGGAAATACTGATACAGCCAGGTTTCGCTGATAGCCTCCCCCTGGCAGCGCAGGAACATTCGCATATCCACCGGTGCCGTAGAATCCGAGGTCGGATACCAGTCAAACTGGATACGATAACCGTCGAAAGGCTCTACGTAGAGGATCTCAATCTGCTTCGCCTCGCCACTGGAGAGTGTAATTACCGGCTCAATGCCTTTTGGCGCGGCCGCTTTCAGATCGCCGCCGACAAAATCAATAGCAAAACGGCGCGCCCATTTATCCGGGTAATGTTCGCCCGGCGCCCAACCTTCGGGAAATCCGCCCATCCCTGTACGGGTCGCCATGACCCGCGCAAGCGGCGATCGTACCGGCGGCTGCGCGCTCCAGTACAAACGATAATTGAATGCCAGCGTATCCCCGGCTTTGATCGCTTTTTCCGGCTGCCAGAAACAGACCACATTATCCAGAGTTTCACCAGTGGTTGGGATCTCCATCAGGCTAACTGCACCTTTCCCCCACTTACTGCGCGGCTCCACCCACAGGCTCGGACGTTTGTTGTACCAGCCCATCACATCCTGATAATGCGAGAAATCGCGATCGAGTTGCAGCAGGCCGAACCCTTTTGGGTTATCGTCCATATATGCATTGAACTGCAATTTCTGCGGATTATTCAGCGGGCGGCAAATCCACTCGCCGTTACCCCGCCACATCGCCAGCCGATCGGAATCGTGAATTTGCGGATGAATGGTGTCGCATACCCGGCGTTCATTATTCCCACAGCTAAACATACTGGTCATCGGCGCAATGCCAAGTTGCTTAATATCTTTACGGGCGTAGAGATGGTTTTCTACATCCATGATCACCTGCGATTTTTCGCAATGGATCACAAACTTATATGCGCCCGTCACGCTGGCGCTGTCCAGCAGAGCGTAAACGGTAAACGTAGTATCGCCCGGCTTCGCGGTGTCAAACCAGAATGCGGTGAAGTCAGGGAACTCTTCCTGACCGTCAGTATAGGTATCTATCGCCAGCCCGCGAGCCGACAGGCCATACTGATAAGTATCATCTACCGCCCGGAAATAACTGGCGCCCAGGAAGGAGACGACATCGCGCCGCGCCAGTTCCGGCGCTTTAAAGACACGGAAACCGGCGAAACCGAGATCGCTCTGCCCTTCCAGTTGCGTCGTGTCGACGCCGGCATCGTTGTATTTAAACAGTTCCGGGCGAAAATGAATCTCGCGAGCAAGATGCGTCGTCGTATCAACGGAAAACATGCGTACGCGACGACGAAAGCCCATCCCTACGTGGAAAAACTGAATATCGAGCTGCCGGTTGGCAACACCGTTCCAGAGTGAATGCGCCGCGTCATACTGAATGCTGTTATAGGCCTGCGGCGTCAGATTGGCGAGCGTATCCGGCAAGGGTCCCGGCGCGCCACCCCAGGGCTTTTTCGCTAACGCCTGGGCCATTGATTGCAGACCAGCAAAATCAAAACGGACAATTTTACCATCCGCAATATCGGATTCCGCGGCAAACGCCGCCTGAGAAAAGAGTGAAGCAATACCGCTGGAACCGCACACGGCGGCCATTGCCATTGAACCTTTAATAAATCGTCTACGATTCATACCTGAAAATGAGTCCTTCTGGTCTTGTGAATGGTCCCGCGCTGGTTTTTTCAGCAGCAAGAATGTGCCCGTTTCTGACCGCTCACTCTAGACAAAATTCATTAATAATCCAATTGTTGGTCGCCTGGAAACTGTGCAAAAGCGTAAATATTTTATGTCGATAAGAACCGACCTAATCGGATGTAAACCTCACGCAGCATTCTTCAGGTTATGAAAAGTTTATTCCAGACTAACGTGATGTTTCATGACTCGTTTAAACAGCGCCAGACGCGCACGCATAAAGCGGTTTTCCACTTTAAAACCGGCAAGTTTGTTCAGCCCAATCCGCAACAGACGATCTCGCCCCCGAATGCTGGCGGGCCAGCGAACCGGGCCGTGCAGCACGTCGCGCGTGCGGCTGGCATGACGAGCGAAATTCACCCAGTAATCCGCAACCTGCGAGGCAAAGGCCAGGTCATTCTCATTCACATAATGGCATGTGGGCTCAGCCCGCGTTAACGTATCGAATACATACGGTATTTCATTGCCATGACAGGCACCATTCGCGTAGGTGTTATGCTCCGCTTCGGCGACATAATCAAACCAGTAACGCCAGCACGGTTCGCCGATCCGCTGCTGCGCTTGCATGACGACATAACCCAACGTGGTAAATACCATATCCCGACAGACCTGCCGCCCTAGCGCTTCGTCGCCTTTCACTCCAGGATAAAGCAGCCGGATTAACCCCAGGCCAACACGCCGCTCACGGCGCATTTTTTGAATTTGACCGGCAATATCGACGCCAAAAACTGCCAATACGCTGGCTTCATCGCTATTCGAGCCGATCATCACCGGTATCGGATGCTGTTTCGCCGCAAAGAAGGTTTCCAGCATCGGATGCGGCAGCACGACGTCGCCGGAAATCGGCGTCGGCGCAATTTTAAAAGGCGCGTCCAGCGGCCAAAACGTCTCTGCCGGTAAAGCGCGTAGCTGTTCGGCAGTGGCATGGGCTAAGCCAAGATGTTCTGCCAGCGCAACGCCTTTTTTTAGCGCCACCTCGCGGGGCGTATCCGGCAGCGTATAACCACTCTGAATAATCGCTTTATGAAAAAGCCCCTTCGCCAACGGCGAAGCCATCAACGACAGCACGCTGCGGGCGCCGGCGGATTCGCCAAATAACGTCACATTCTGCGTATCGCCGCCAAATGCGGCAATATTGTCCTGCACCCAACGCAGCGCAGCGATTTGATCGAGTAAAGCGAAATTATGAATACACTCCGCCTCTTCGCCTTCCAGCGCCGGATGCGCGAAAAAGCCCAGATGGCCAAGCCGATAATTGACCGTCACCACGATCGCGCCGCGCTTCGCCAGCGCTTGACCGTCATAGGGCGGCAAACTTCCCGCGCCAATAGTGTAACCGCCGCCGTGTAGCCAGACCATGACCGGCAACGGTTCATGACGTACGGCGGGAGCCCAGACGTTCAGGTAGAGACAGTCTTCGGAAAAATTTCCCGGATCGCCGCCGCCGAGTTCGCGACACCAGGTAATATCCTGCCAACTGGCGCAGGAGAAACAATCCGCCTGGCGCACATCCTGCCAGGGCGTAACAGGCTGCGGCGCACGCCAGCGTAGCTCCCCTGTTGGCGGCGCGGCATAAGGTATACCGCGCCAGATATGGATTTCTTCCTGTACGACGCCCACGATTTTACCGTGACGCGTCGCCACCAGCGGGATGGAGGGATTCAACATAACGCCTTCCTTTTACAGTATCCTCACAGCCTGTGAAGCTTACCGCTTTTAAAGCAGACCGCAACGGCGTTTACTGCGTTCTTCCGCTTCCTGATATAACGAAAATTCATCCCGTACAGCACATCCCAGCGCCTGTTCAAAGGCGTCGCGGCTGGCATTGCCGTGGCTTCTGGCCAGCGTTTCATTTCCCAAATTCGACTGAAAAATGCCGGCTGCGCTGACCGGAAGAAAATCTTCATAGGTAATCGGCTGCGCGATCACCCAACCGCGCTCAATAAGCGGCTGCGGATCGTCGCCAGGATGGATCGCCTGACGATGCGCCTCGCCGGATGGCGTTAAGCGATAGCGGAACCAGGCAAGCCCCTGCTGGCGAAGCAGAAATTCGCTATCCGGAAAGGCGTTAAAGACCTCCCGCAAATGGAGTTGATGCGTGAAGTTATCCTTACCCGTTCCCGCCTTGTGCAACAGTTCGTCATATAATCGACGACCTTTTGGCGTCAGCGCGACGCCACGTTGCTCAATTTCGCCGAAGCGCGCCGTGTGCGTACCCTGCTTTTCATCAACGAAGAGCACCTGCTCTTCCAGGGCTTTGAAACTGGTTTGCCGCAACAGAATAGGCACTTCGCGGCGAGGCGGACCTTCGATAAGAGTTTTAGGCGTAATGCCGCACTCCGGCATCATGGCCTGTACCCGGTCGATATCCAGAGTACGCGGCGTCAGATGGTTAATGTGACATCCCGGGAAACAGACCACGTCGGCAATTAAACGATGCTCACGATGCAGGCTGCGGTACGTTTCTTCATCAACGGTAGCCTGACGATGCCAGCGAAAAGTCTCCAGCGTTTCACGGACGAACTCTTCGGCCTGAGCAGCACTAAAACCGCCCTGCTCGTCGTACTCATCCAGCAATTGTCGGCAGCGCGATGTAAAAATATCCCGCTGCGATAAGATTTCCGCCGCCCGCTGGCGTAATGCCGCGTTTTCAATGAGCTCCAGGCGTAATAACGAAGTGAACATGCGAAAGGGATTACGCGAGAGCGAAGCCTCGTCAATGGGACGAAATGCCGTGGAGTGCACAGGCACGCCCGCCTGAGAGAGATCGTAATAACTTACTGGGTACATCCCCATGATGGCGAATATCCGACGCAAGGTAGAAAGTTCTTCTGCGGTGCCAACACGAATGGCGCCATGTCGTTCCACGTTCAATCGCGCCAGTTCATCGGCATTAGCCAACTGCTCATGCAGTTTGGGATTATTTTCCAGCACCGCCAGATTCACGTCAGCCACAAGTTCCAGTAACGTACCGTATTGCGGAACTTCCTGCTGGTACATTGCCGACATTGCCTGCGAAAAGTGTTCCCGAATCTCATCTGCCGTGATGGTGTTCGCCATAATGTCATGCCTCCAGTGAATGTTACCTGGAGTGTAGAAAACCTCATCCATTCCGGGGAGAAGAATTTATAAAGTGTGATCCGGTCTGAATTCATTATGCAGAACGGATTGACATGAGCTGGCATATCCCCGACCAGATCGCGGCTTAACACGCTTAACGGCAGTTGAATCATCAGTAAAATAAAACAGTTGTAACTTGAAATGGTAAAATGTTAATAATATTTTGCTATCAGGTTATCAAAAACAAACAACTTTACTTGTCACCCGCACGGCTCTGTTTTTAACATCGCTTATGGAAAAAAATGGTCTGTTTAGTCAGCGCATTCGGTTGCGCCACCTTCATACATTTGTCGCCGTTGCGCAACAGGGAACTCTGGGGCGCGCGGCTGAAACCCTTAACCTGAGCCAGCCAGCGCTTTCTAAAACGCTGAACGAACTGGAACAACTCACCGGAACCCGTCTGTTTGAACGCGGGCGACTGGGCGCGCAATTAACGGTTCCTGGCGAACAATTTTTGACTCATGCGGTAAAAGTATTAGATGCATTGAATACCGCCGGGCAGGCGCTGAATCGCAAAGAGGACGCCAGCGCCGATGTGGTGCGTGTTGGCGCGCTCCCCACCGCTGCGCTGGGTATACTCCCGGCGGCTATTGGGCGGTTCCATCAACAGCAAAAATCGACCTCGTTACAGGTCGCGACCATGAACAATACGATGTTGCTTGCAGGTCTGAAATCAGGCGAGATCGATCTGGGTATTGGCCGCATGTCAGACCCGGAATTAATGGGCGGTTTAAATTACGAATTGCTGTTTTTAGAATCGCTTAAATTAGTGGTACGCCCCGGTCATCCCCTGTTACAGGAGACGATCACGCTCAGTCGGGTTATGGAGTGGCCGGTAGTCGTCTCGCCAAAAGGCACGGTACCGCGCCAGAATGCGGAAGCCCTGTTGCAAAGCCAGGGGTGTAAAATGCCTGCCGGATGTATCGAAACGCTATCCGCATCGTTATCACGACAACTGACCGTAGATTACGATTACGTCTGGTTCGTCCCCTCTGGCGCGGTTAAAGAAGATCTTCGCCAGGCGACGCTGGTCTCATTACCCGTGCCGACCCAGAGCGCAGGCGAACCGATAGGTATTCTTACGCGAGTTGATATCCCGCTCTCAACCGGGGCGCAAATGCTGATTGCGGCGATCCGTAAATCGATGCCGCTGTGATAGCGGCTGTCGGACATTAAACGCGCCCGCGGCTAAAATAGCCCGCTGGCGCGACGCTTATTAAAGGAAGGATGATCGCATTGTCGCGCCAGTATCCTGTAAATGAAACGCATCAACGGCTTGCGTCAAGCGGGCGGCCTGTTCTTCAAGCGAAGCCGCCGCCGCGGACGCCTCTTCGACCAGCGACGCGTTTTGTTGCGTAACCTTGTCCATCTCAGAAATCGCCTGACTGACCTGAACAATACCGCGACTTTGCTCATCAGAGGCTGCCGCGATGTCGAGCATAATATCGGTGACGCGTTTGACGGCATCCACAATCTCATTCATGGTGCTCCCCGCAGCGATAACCTCTTCAGAGCCTTGTTCAATCAGGCTGACCGATGCGCCGATCAAGCCTTCAATCTCTTTTGCCGCCTGCGCGCTGCGACTGGCGAGGGTACGAACCTCACTGGCGACCACCGCAAAACCGCGTCCTTGTTCCCCGGCGCGTGCCGCCTCGACCGCCGCGTTCAGCGCCAGGATGTTGGTCTGGAAAGCGATACTGTTAATGACGGCGGTAATTTCCGAGATTTTTTTCGAGCTGGTGGAAATATTCCCCATCGTTTGTACGACCCCGGAAACCATCTGGCCTCCGCGGCTGGCTTTACCGGAAGCATCTTCCGCCAGTTTGCTGGCGTGATGCGCATTATCCGCATTCTGCTTAACGGTTGCCGTCAACTGTTCCATACTGGCTGCGGTCTGTTCAATGGCGGCAGCCTGCTGTTCAGTACGAGAAGATAAATCCGTATTACCAGCAGTAATTTCGCTGGTGCCTCGATAAATTTCCTCCGCCCCCTGACGTACCGCCCCTACCGTTTGTTGCAACGCATGCTGCATCTGCTGAAGATGATGACTCAGGCGACCAATTTCACTGCGTCCTGTGGGTTCGTCAGCCATGGTCAGATCGCCCGCCGCAATGCGTTCGATACGTGACGCAGACTGCTGCAAGGGTTGTATCACCGTGCGACGCAGCGCCATGAAGGTCATTAACGTCAATACCAGCGCCAACGTAAATGCGCCAATCATAAACATCATACCGAGCCGGGTACGTTGGTAAGCCTGCTCGCTAAGTAGTCTCGCCCGCTCGGTGCGCAGTTCAATCGCTTTCAACAGGACATGGTTATATGCGGCATCCAGTTGTTTTGCCTGCTCGTTTTCATGATTAATGATCGCTTCGAACATGCCATTTTTGGCAAATTTCAGCATCGGTTGCAGGCCGTTGATATAGGCGGTGTAGCGGGCGTTTAACTCGTTATCCAGCGCGTCATCGGCAGGTGTTTTCACCGCTCTGGACATATAAGCGTTAAAGCCGTCCTGAGACTGCTTGATCCGCGTTTCCGCAGCGGCAATATTGGCTTTCATTTCATCCGTTTCAGCAATCCGGCTCGCCGCGCCAGCGTGGATCATATTGATACGTGCGGTACGTAAGTGGTTAGCGCTGTTGGATAATCCCATCCGTACCTGAATCTCGTCCGTGACATCACGCTGATCGCGATCGGCCTGTAACAGAAAATAGCCTGCCAGCCCGGCGCTCAAAGCAAAAAGAAGAAGGATGCCACCGAGAATGGAGGAAAACAGCGGAACCAGCCGAATATGATGCAGGAAGCTCAGTTTATGCGAGGCTTGCATCGAGAATGTGTTGCCCATGACCGTCGACTCTCTTGTAGG
This sequence comes from Salmonella sp. NW1250, assembly GCF_051812965.1. NCBI lineage: Bacteria > Pseudomonadati > Pseudomonadota > Gammaproteobacteria > Enterobacterales > Enterobacteriaceae > Salmonella > Salmonella sp. NW1250. The sequence continues at coordinate 496,852 of NZ_JAMNDD010000001.1, forward strand.
TTTTATGCGTAAAACACGCCCGTTAGATAGTCATCGGCACTTCGTGACGTTTGCTTACCGCGAAAAGCATCGCCTTCGTCACATTTTCACAACATTCATTCCAGAAAATTCAGAAAAGCGCCAGCGGAAAATCCGCTGGCGGATGAATCAGTTATCACCAAAGTGGATAACAGTACGGATGGATTTACCCTGATGCATCAGTTCAAAGGCATCGTTAATCTGCTCCAGCGGCAGGCGGTGAGTAATAAAAGGATCTAAACGGATTTTACCGTTCATCGCATCTTCTACCATCCCTGGCAGCTGCGTGCGCCCTTTCACGCCGCCAAAAGCGGAGCCACGCCAGACGCGACCGGTCACTAGCTGGAAGGGACGGGTTTTGATTTCCTGCCCTGCCCCCGCTACGCCAATAATAATGCTTTCGCCCCAGCCTTTATGACAACATTCCAGCGCTGCTCGCATCACGTTAACGTTGCCGATACATTCAAAACTGAAATCTACGCCGCCATCAGTAAGCTCAACAATAACGTCCTGGATCGGTTTGTCGTAATCATTCGGATTAATAAAGTCCGTGGCCCCCATTTCGCCCGCCAGCGTAAATTTTTCCGGATTGGTGTCGACAGCTAAAATACGCCCGGCTTTAGCCTGAACCGCGCCCTGAATAACCGCCAGCCCAATACCGCCTAAACCAAAAACGGCAACGGTGTCGCCCGCTTTCACTTTAGCGGTGTTATGGACGGCGCCTATACCCGTCGTCACGCCGCAGCCCAACAGACACACTTTATCCAGCGGCGCCTGCGGGTTCACTTTCGCCAGAGAAATTTCCGCGCAAACGGTATATTCGCTGAACGTGCTGGTTCCCATATAGTGATAAACGGGTTCGCCGTTATAAGAAAAGCGAGTAGTGCCATCCGGCATCAGCCCTTTTCCCTGAGTGGCGCGTACGGCCTGACAAAGGTTAGTTTTACCGGACTTACAGAACTTACACTCGCCGCATTCCGCCGTATACAGTGGAATAACATGGTCGCCGGGTTTCAGGCTGGTGACCCCCTCGCCGACCTCAACTACCACGCCGCCGCCTTCGTGCCCCAGGACTGCCGGGAATACGCCTTCCGGATCATCGCCGGAAAGAGTAAATGCATCGGTATGGCAAACGCCGGTATGGGTGATTTTGACCAGAACTTCGCCTTTTTTCGGCGGCGCAACGTCAATCTCGACAATTTTTAGCGGCTGACCGGGACCAAAAGCAACTGCTGCACGTGATTTCATATATCTCTTCCTGTTACGGTGAGGGAAATTGTTATTTTAGATAAGCGCGAAGAAGATGGCCGATTTCCGCCATCCGAACCGCGCGCTGATCTGGCGTAGTTTCCCCGCTGACCAGCTCATCTTTCAGATGGATTTCAACCATTTCACTCATCAGGCCATTAGACGCGCCGCGCACGGCGGCAATCTGTTGCAGAATCGCCAGACAAGGTTCGCCAGACTCAAGCGCCCGCTCCAGCGCTTCAACCTGCCCGCGTATGCGACGAACACGGGTAAGGATACGTTTTTTATCTTCAGGTGAATGCGGCATTCGACCTCCATATACTATAGGGGGGTATACTATCAGAATTTTTACGTAATTGTAAAATTAAACACACTATAAAAATCAACCTCTTATAACTTGTCGGCATAGGCCATCAAGAATCAGTTCACATTCAGCATATTCAGCTTACGGGAACTTTTTCTGGCCACAGACAATAAACGCCAAAGCTTCCTTTCTAAGCTGCAATGTTCTGCCCGACTGGGGCACAGAGGTAATGCCGTGTGAATCCAGTCCCATTACCCGGAAGTAAATATTTGCTCAATAGTTTTTACTTACTCACCAGGTGGTAATGAATAAAGGTTATGATATGCAGATGTCAGTCTTGTAAGAACGTAACATCACAACTGCGATACACCGCCGACGGGTAGCAAAAATATCTCAACCCTGTGTCTTTCCAGGCTTAGTCAATGTGGACAAAAAATCAAATGAGCGTTATTTGAAAGATTTTTAATACCCAAAAGCGTCATCATTATTGTTAATTTGAAATCAATCTCAGGTAATAATCCATGCCTATTTCGATTTGTAAACATGGTGCTCCTTTTGTTGTTCAACATGAAAATCGGTACGGTTCCGGGGCAAGTCAGTCATCATTACTTTCAAAATCAATCCACCATATTAGCAACTCTCATGAGGCAATAAACTTTATAAGTTGCTATAGTGCAAATGGAAGCTGTTTTTCCAATGCACAGATGCTAGCCAATGCCTCAGGGAGCCCTGTTATAGGTTACTATGGGAAGGTAAATAAGTTAACAGCCAGTCTGGCTAATAGCGGTCGTATATTTCGCCCACAGCATAAGCTTGCGGCCAATATTTGTTATGTAGGTAATCGGCTTCTGAGCGCTCCAGTTCAACTTGGGTTTGGCCTGAAACATCTGCTAACCTGTCACTCAAATGGTAATGTCAGATAAAGTGTCATACCATGCCCTTCCCGGCATTGCTATTCCACAGCCTACAGATATGGGCGCTCAGTTCTTTCTCTAATCTCTGCTATGGGAAGCTCTGGCGTCATTTCACGCTCTTGCCAACCAGTATTTTATTAAAGTCTGACTTTTACCAGGGTAATTTCATAAGAGTGTCCATCTTCTGGTCTAAAAATAATAAATCTATTGTTATTTTTAGTAAAGGATTTCGACAAAATAAAACTATCATGATATCTGGCCAGGACGTAGTACCAGCCTCCATCATACAATATCATTTCGTATTCTTTCTTTAATTGTGGCTTATAGATCCCAACAAAAAAAGAAAATATAAAAAAATATATAATAAAACCAATCATAACTATAGTGAAACAATGTCTTCGCACCCAACTGAGTTGCGTAAAACAAATCACTGGCATCAATTTACTATAAAAACGCATCCCCACCGATAGGCATAAAGCCACCAGTAAAATGATAAAAAAAAGCTCCCACAAAAACGATTCTGTTAAGAGAGAAAACTCGATAACAATTGGAATAAAGAACAAAACCGCTGCCAAAAAAAGGCGTAAGAAGCTAAGGTCGTGGATACGTGCTTTTTGCTTTACTAAAAAAAACAATAGAATACCCACTCCCCATGCTATTATGAATATAGCCATCAGGCTAATCGCATGGAATAGACTTCGGGCAATGTTGTCAGGGCCGACGCCTACATACCACCACGGGAAACCATAGTACGCGGAGACGCCCCAGCCATAAAAATAGGCGCTCCCCCATCCCAGACCACCTAAATAGGCCAAAAGCATCGAAGAGTTTTTAATAATTGAATCATCACTCATTATAGTTAACTCACTTAAGAAATATTTAATATGAAAATAGAAATCAACACGTTATATAAAACGCCCCCCTTAGAAATAATAGCTGGATGATAAGTTTACCTAATTTTCCTGAGTATCAAGCCAGCTCATACCCACGCCAGCACACTAAAATCAGGAGTGGCTACTTTTTTTAGAGCTTTGCCTTAACCAGACGCACAGTCAATAATGATAGCAGTCAGATAATATGTACCCGGCATTAACCTCACGTTGTTGATGATATATTTACTTCGTTGAAAAATAATAAATATTGCATGTATTTTATTGGCGACTGCAAACTGTTAAAGAAGCGCAATTCCATATACACCATTTACCTGATTACTTTACTTGCTAATATTTGCTAGTTAATACTTTACTAAAGCGCGTTTAATAGAGTAAGGAGGACACTATGCCATTGAGTGTTGGACAGGGGTATTTCACATCATCTATCAGTGCTGAAAGATTTAATGTGATAAAAGAAAGCGCACGCCCTCCGGAATTAAGTTTATGGGAGAAAATCAAAGCATATTTCTTCACCACCTACCATGCAGAAGCGCTCGAATGTATCTTTAAACTTTACCACTATCAGGAACTGAATCTAACACCGGTACAAGTTCGCGGAGCCTACATCAAACTTCGAGCCTTAGCGTCTCAGGGATGTAAAGAACAATTTATTATAGAATCACAGGAACAGGCCGATAAGTTGATTATTAAAGATGATAATGGTGAAAATATTTTATCTATTGAGGTTGAATGTCATCCGGAAGCTTTTGGTCTTGCCAAAGAAATCAATAAATTACATCCCAAGCCAAAAAATATTTCTTTAGGTGATATTACCAGACTGGTATTTTTTGGCGACAGTTTATCTGACTCCATGGGGCGTATGTTTGAAAAAACACATCATATTTTACCCTCCTATGGTCAATACTTTGGCGGAAGGTTTACTAATGGATTTACCTGGACTGAGTTTTTATCATCTCCACACTTCTTAGGTAAAGAGATGCTTAATTTTGCTGAAGGGGGAAGTACATCGGCAAGCTATTCCTGCTTTAATTGCCTCGGTGACTTTGTATCAAATACGGACAGACAAGTCGCATCTTACACCCCTTCCCACCAGGACCTGGCGATATTTTTATTGGGGGCTAATGACTATATGACACTACACAAAGATAATGTAATGATGGTCGTTGAGCAACAAATTGATGATATTGAAAAAATAATTTCCGGTGGAGTTAATAATATTTTAGTCATGGGGATTCCCGATTTGTCTTTGACGCCCTATGGCAAACAATCTGATGAAAAAAGAAAACTTAAGGATGAAAGCACCGCTCACAATGCCCTGTTAAAAACTAATGTTGAAGAACTAAAAGAAAAATACCCCCAGCACAAAATATGCTATTTCGAGACTGCCGATGCATTTAAGATGATAATGGAGGTGGCCAGTAATATTGGTTATGATACGGAAAACCCTTATACTCACCACGGCTATGTACATCTTCCCGGGGCTAAAGACCCTCAGCTGGATATATGTCCGCAATACGTCTTCAATGACTTTGTCCATCCAACCCAGGAAGTCCATCATTGTTTTGCCACAATGTTAGAAAGTTTTATAGCTCATCATTATTCCACTGAATAATGTTCCATCCGCTGCGGTACGCCTTGAGCAAAACACCGCTCAATATCATAGTGCCGGTGGCATGAAAATATGAGGTTGTCTTTGCTGCCGGTTGGTCAATAAGTGATCCATACTCTATGTTCAGTAGGACAAAAATGGATAGAGTCGATAGATCGCCACCGTAACTACAATACTCACTATCACACTGACGATAAAGTATGTTTTGAATGGCTGCTTTTGCGTTTTATGACGGAAGAGTTGTTGACCAACAATCGCACCAGGCCACCCACCGACAACCCCAAACACCAACAAAGTGGATTCCGGCACTCTGCGCCAGGTTTTACGTGCCGCCGTTTTATCTACACCGTAGATCGCCAGCGTTAGCACATTGGCGAGCAGGAACCACATCGCGACGGGATGCGATGTAAAAATGCTTCCGACCGCAGCGGAGATCAGGATTAAATAACAAAAGCGGTTAAGATACATATTATTATGTCATAGCAATGATTAGGGACATCGGAGTCCATTATACGCGATACATGCGCCTATGTGATGCAGAATTTTCTTTTCATTCAGTCATCGAGGATTCATTTTTAATTACCATGGTAATCATAAGGTAATTAACGTGTTGTGAACACGATTAAAATGGGTAAAGCCACCGAAAATGTTACCACCTTAACCATTGCCAGGATAACTTAATGGAGAACCCTCTTTATTGCTGTTTGTTATCCGGTTGGCAGTCTCAGTTTTGGATTTGTTTATCGTATTTATATTTATTACATAAGATGTACGATGTTAATTTGAGAATTTTATCTCGATAACCGCATATATTAAGATATTTCTGAATTAAGATTATTGTCGATTAAAACAAGTTAACGTTTTGATAAACATAACAACATCGTCAGAACTCCTGATTTGTTGTCGTTTGTTCATAGGATAAATAATTTATATGCTTGCAAATATAGATAGCACGCAAATCAACTTAGCTCAGAAAATGTATTTGACAAGCAAAGATAAGTCTTTATATTGGCCCTGGATAGAGTGGTAAGATGATACTTAGAGACATTAAATACACCGTCACTGAAGCATTTATCTGCTTATCATGTAAATATGTATGCGTAAATGGAGCATAAACTATGTCCAGTATACTAATGTCTATGGTATCTTTACATTTTCACCTTTCATGGGGCCGCTGCACTCATATCCAGTTGATATCTCATGGTATATTCAATCCATTCCCTTTGATGATTCCTGTCAAACCTCCTGATTAAATTAGTTAACAGCGATGGAATACATAACGTTAAGTACTTTACGCCTGCAAATGTCAGGTTCACGCCCTAATGCTTAATTTATAATACGCATTACCTTACCACAGGAAATAGATAGCATGTTATCCAAAAAAATTGGCTTATCGATGATAGTGTTGGGAATAATGTCGTCTTCAGCTTTTGCTGATAGCATCGTTGAAGGGAGAACACTCAATGTCGCAGTATCACCGGCCTCTCCCCCTATGTTATTTAAAAGTGCTGATGGCAAATTGCAGGGGATAGATCTGGAGCTTTTTTCGTCTTACTGTCAGTCACGGCATTGTAAGCTAAACATCACCGAATATGCCTGGGATGGAATGCTTGGCGCAGTGGCGAGTGGTCAGGCAGATGTAGCATTTTCGGGAATTTCAATCACAGATAAACGTAAGAAAGTTATTGATTTTTCTGAACCTTATTACATCAACTCTTTTTATCTGGTCAGTATGGCCAATCATAAAATAACGCTCAATAACCTCAATGAATTAAATCAATATTCTATTGGATACCCTCGAGGAATGGCTTACTCCGACCTTATCAAAAACGATCTGGAGCCCAAAGGATACTACTCGTTAAGTAAAGTAAAATTGTATCCAACATATAATGAGACGATGGCTGATCTAAAAAATGGCAATCTTGATCTGGCTTTTATAGAAGAGCCGGTTTATTTTACCTTCAAAAATAAGAAAAAGATGCCGATAGAAAGCCGTTATGTTTTCAAGAATGTTGATCAGCTTGGCATTGCCTTTAAGAAAGGCTCTCCCGTGCGCGATGATTTCAACTTATGGCTTAAAGAGCAAGGGTCACAAAAAATATCTGGCATTGTCGATAGCTGGATGAAATAGTAAGCTATGTCATCAGGTAATATGCTGGCTATCTTTTATTTCCTATTGGAAGGGATTGGTAATACGCTGCTTGTAACATTTACCTGTTTTCTCTCAGCGTTTTTGACCGGGCTTACAGTCGCCGTATTACGGCGACTATCCCCCCTTCCACTACAGAAGATACTCGACGTACTGGTCTTTATTCTTCGGGGAATTCCAATACTTATTGCTGTTTTTCTTGTTTATTTTGGATTGCCATCGATTGGCATATATGTTTCACCTCTGGTGGCCATGAACCTCAGCGTCGGCTTAATCAGCGGGAGTTATCTTGCCGAGGTGTTCAGAGGGGCGCTTAAATTAGTTGAGCCATTCGAAATAACGGTAGCGAAAGTAGCAGGAATGCGTCAATTACAGGTTATAATAAATATTGAACTGCCACAGATGTTGCGATTTTCTGTGCCCGGTATTATCAATGAGTTTTCTTCTGTATTAAAAGCGACGCCCTTTGCTTATACTGTAGGCATCGCTGAAATAACGAAGCAGGCAATGTCACTGACAGCCATCACGCTGAACGGGTTACAGATTTATACTCTTGCCGGGGTATTATATTTCATTATTTATAAATTTTTTACTCTTCTGGCCGGAGTGTTTGAGAAAAAATATCGCATCAGTTGAAGCATAAAAATAGAGGTGATACTCATGGCTTTACTGGAACTAAAAGAGATAAGTAAGGAATATTCAGGAAAAAAGGTTCTTGATACGGTTAGTCTGAAAATTCAATCGGGAGACATGAAAGTAGTCATGGGGCCATCGGGTTGTGGAAAAACGACGCTTTTACGCTGTCTGCTTCGATTAGAAGAGCCTGATTATGGTGATATTTATTTTCACGGGAGAAATATTTATGACAAGGAATTTACTATTCTTGAGTTCAGAAAAAAAGTCGGTTGTGTCTTCCAGAATTACGCTTTGTATCGCCATCTTAACGTCATGGATAACATTACCCTTGCCCTATGTAAAGTGTTTGGCATGCCGGGACAACTAGCCCGGGAGAAAGCCTTACATGAGCTACAAAAACTTGATATGGTCTCGCATAGCGCGAAATACCCTTCGCAATTATCGGGCGGCCAGCAACAGCGCGTCGCCCTGGCCCGTACAATGGTCACCGACCCAGAACTCATTATTTTTGATGAGCCGACGTCTGCGCTTGATCCGCTCATGACTCGTGAAGTCGGAATGTTGATCAAGCAACTTCACGACAATGGCGTCACTATATTATGCGTCACTCATGATATTCGCCTCGCCAGATTACTAAGCGATAACGTAACGTTTCTTAATCATGGCAAGATTCGTGCAGAAGGCGCTTTTACCGATCTTGCCTTACGAGAAACGGATCCAGATATCCACTGTTTTTTTAGCGAGGCACAACGATGATCGCTGGCTGGTCTCTCTTCTTTAATGACCTGACTGAACAACTGCCACTTGTTGTGGACGGTATTAAAGAAACCTGTAAACTTGCGCTGATTGTTTCCATCACCGGTTTTTTGTGGGGAATTATTATTTTCTTTCTGAGCCTTAGCCATCGCCCCGTGGTAAAAGCCATAACTCGACTGTACATGGATTTCTTTATCGGTACGCCACTCATTCTTATTCTGTTTGTTATCTATTATGGTTTACCTCAATCTGGCATTCACCTGTCCTCTTTTACCGTGGCGGTTACAGGTTTTACCTTGAATGTCGGCGCATATAATGCCGCGTACATGACAACGGCCTATAACGCATTGAATAAGTATGAAACGGAGGCAGCAGTCGTTCAGGGGTTGAACAAACGGCAGGTCTTTTTGTGGATTATACTGCCTCAGGTATTGCTGTCTTCCATTCCAGCCTTAACGAATCAGGTGATTAATAACCTTAAAGACAGCACCATCGTTTTTCTTATCCAATATACTGAGTTTTTCGCGCGAATTCAGGAGGTTGCTGCAACCAGCTTTAAATTCTTCCATGCTTACCTTTTTGCCGCCATAGTGTATCTTATTGGCGTTACCTTTATCGTCGGTTTGACCCGGTTTTTAGAGCATAAACTGCTTCGCCATTACGGTCAGGATTACTGAGTTGCACTGCACTATTCTGATTAATTCATCGCTGACATTATCAAAGTTATTTTTATTTAGTGTTGGTTAATATTTTAACCTTCATTATTGCTGTAGGTGTCCATTCTGGTCTAAGTCTTACTCCATTGAGGATATTATGGCGCTACCACAACTATCCATATGGCAGCCCGGCGATGGGTTAAGAAAAATAAAGTATAAATATCATGTTTGTCTCATTGTCATATTCTCCGTCCTTATACGGTTGCTGTTTTTAACTGACCGCTACCTTTGGTGTGACGAAGCGTCCAGCGTGCTGATTAGTCGACATAGCGTAGATAATCTGCTATTCCATGCCGCTTTTGACGTGCATCCCCCGCTTTATTATCTGTTACTGCATGACTGGATGATATTATGGGGTGATAGCATTGCAGCGGTACGCTCTCTCAGTCTACTCTTTGGGATCCTGACAGTTGTGCTGGTTATCGCACTTACGCGATGGCTGGCAAATGAACGTACAGCCTTATTGGCGGGATGGTTCGCCGCCCTGATGCCGATGGCAGTTCATTACAGTCAAGAAACGCGCATGTACGCGTTAATGGGAATGCTAACGCTCGCTGCCGCGTTAGCATTGATGATGTGGATAAAAACACCCACCCATAATCGCTATCTTGTCGCGTATGCTTTACTTATGACGTTCAGCTTTTACACCCATTATTTCACCCTATTTGCACTTATTGCCCACTGGATCGCAGTAACAATATTATCCTGCCAAAGCCATAAAACGGCCTGCTACCTTAAACTTCCTGGCTGGTGGTTTGCTAACCTGGCAATTGCTGTCGCTTATCTCCCCTGGTTGCCCGTATTGTTTAATTTACTGACTCATCTGGCGCAGTTGAGAGCCGGTAATGATATCGGTTGGATTCCCCCCGTAACATGGCGTGATCTGCCTGCAATGTACTGGCATTTCTTTACCGGAAACAACGGACAGAGTTTTCCGTCGATCATTCTGTGGCTGGCTGTGGGAAGTTTTATCGGTACTGTGGGGCGAATATCTTTATGCAACGGAGAATATGAAAGATATCAGCTGATATTATTTTGTAATCTGGTCATCCCTGTAATGCTGGTCTTCATCATTTCCTGGTGGATGCCGTTATTTATCGATCGTTATTTCTTCTTCTCATCGCTGAGCATTCCTCCCCTGCTCGCGGTATTACTTACCCGCGCAAAAAAAGCGGTTTGTGGCTTCGGTTTTATCTTATTCACCTTATTATTCGGCTATGGTTCATATCATAATAATCCTGAGCACATAGACGAGTTTAAACCATTGGTAAACTATATTAATACCCGTCACCAGCCTAATGATGCCGTGGTAGTCAGTAAAATGTTCGATTATTTAAGTTATGTGTATTATAATAAGCGAGATTATCGTGCGTTTCTTTATACACCACCTAACGCACACGGAACATCAGGCAGACCGAATGCCTATGGCTTTGGTTCACTGTTTTATGCGCAAGCCGATCAGACATATATTGATACTCTGGCAACGCTTTCAAAAAGTTACCATCGTGTCTGGTTGGTAAGCGGCGGTAACTTCAGTCAGGATTATCCCTTGCCGTCAGAATGGCAAAATATCGCAAACTTCAGAAGTGGTAGATTTCAGGTACAATTATTTGTAATACCAACTCAACAGGTGCGTCAAATGCAATGATTACCGTTTTCTATCCAGTGCAGTGATAAACAGTACTGCCACTGCCAGACCGCCTAAAAGTAAGGTCCAGCCAAACGCTTCAAAAACCTCAATCATATCGCCTCCAGGTAGGTGATATTAAATAAAGATGGCTATCTCAGCGTAACATTTAAAATATCAATTAATGTGCAATAATCGCTTTATGTGTATGAATAAATATTGTTTCTCATGCTTTTAATTGCATTGCTATTATCATAAGGCTTAATATATTTATATTAACGATTATTAATTATCAGCTTATAATAATATGACTGTCCAATTCATTTATCAGCTATTATTATCCTCTATCTTCTTTAAGATAACCGCTTAATTCATAATATCGCCTTTATTCGTCGCATTAAATTACTCACTCACCTGATTAATGCTTGCCTAACGATTGCTTCGTTGTTTTAATTCCAGCGCGAAATTATTTAGTGAGAGAACAATGAAGCATACACAACAATCAGGCGCAAAAGTCTATAACCCATTCACGCTTAGCTTATATGACTGGTGGGTACTCAATATCTCAAACAAATATGCCTGGAAGTGTCCTACTGATACGCGACTACTTCCTTTCTTCCTGCATCACATGGGCGAGACTCACCTGGATATTGGCGTAGGTACAGGTTATTACCTGAAACATGCACCTGCGACTCATGCCATTTCGCTGATGGATTTAAATCCGGATAGCCTGAAAATAGCCGCCAGCCGAGTGGGTAATACGAAAATCCGCGCCACACTACAACACGATGTTTTCGACACGTTCCCGGCGGACTGGCACGGGCGCTTCGATTCCGTTTCGATGTACTATCTTCTGCACTGCTTACCCGGTGAGATGACAACAAAAGCGAAGGCAATTAAAAATGCCGGTATGGCGCTTAAACCCGGCGGCACACTTTTTGGCGCCACGATTCTGGGCAAAGAGGTTCCTCACAATGCTTTTGGTAAGAAATTAATGGCTGTTTATAACAAGAAAGGAATATTCAGTAATACCAATGATTCAGCCGATACGTTACGCAGCGTGTTGGACGAACATTTCGCTAAGGTGACTTTGGAGCAACATGGCGCCGTTGCGCTATTTTCCGCCACTACGCCACGCTCATCGTAAGTACAGGCAGTTCCGAGCGGTCGGCAACGCGATCATGTGGGTTTAACCCGTTGATTAAACATTGGATTACGGAATAGCAATTGCTTATTTTATTTGTCATACAAATAAGTATAATACCCGCTTCCGATGTAGACCCGTCCTCCTTCGCCTGCGTCACGGGTCCTGGTTAGACGCAGGCGTTTTCTGTATGGAATACGCCATCCCCTCTGATAGATGCCTTGTTTGCCTGAAGCAGTTAACCCCGCCTGTAGCAAACGTCATACAGGACGGTCAGTTACGCTTACGCGGCATCATCCGTAACAGCGTATTGTCTTTCCAGAAATAGTGATGCATCAAAGCAGCGATGGCATGAAGTCCAATAACAAAATAGCCCAGATTCGCCAGCGTGACGTGCCAGGATTTCAGCATATCTACACGTTCAAAGTTAGCTTCGGCGGCATGCGGCATAGTAATGCCAAATGCGACCCAGGGATTGCCGCGGTTATACATCATGACCAGACCAATAACAGGCAGCGCGATAAATAACAGGTAAATCACCAGATGTCCCAAATGCGCCATTCCGGTCATCATCGGTTTTGGACGAGGAACAATGGGCGGCGTGGGATATTTCAGCCGAATAATCAAGCGCGCCACCATTAAAAGCAAAATAGTGATGCCACATGAAACATGCGTCATATTAAACCAGGGCCGATAACTACGCGGCGCAAAACCGCGTAGCTCCATCGCGGCGTAAGCCACAATAACCAGAAAAAAGACTAACCAGTGAATACCAATTTGCAGGCCGGAATACTTATTGCCCATAGCGCGTCCTGAATGAAAACCGTAAAGCGACAACATAACCAGCTTTTATAAATAATTCATCAAATTTATGAAATGGTGGTCGCACTTGCCCGTTCACCCTCGCAAACGGGCGATTTTTAGCGTAAAGCTCTCTGTTCTAACGCACTGCGCAGCGTCGTATCTGCCTGCAATACCTGCCATGCCTTTTCAATATCGCGTGGGATATCAACGTGAATGATAAAATCTTTACCACGCGGTCCATACCCTGTTTCATCGTCACGCAAACGTGGCAGCTCGCCGGCAATCAGAGACAGATAACGCTCCACCGTCCAGATGCCCTCTTCAACGTTGGCAAAACGTGTACCTCCGTTAAGGTGGCGCAGTACCGGAACAAAACCAGGAAAACTCAGCCAGCGCGGCGCATCGGTGTCGTCGTTTGTCACGCGCCGAAACGCCGCGATAGTGCGCCGCTGCATGGTGGGGTCTTGCACAACGATAGCCGTGTTAATGTTTTCTTTCGCCTGACGGATCAGTGCGCAGGAGAAACGGGCATTTTCGCCGCAATTAGTTGACCGATCTTCCAGCCAAATTTTCTCAGCCGGAATATGCCAGAACTGGTTCGCGATATCCGCGAGGATAGCGGCTTCAGCGCGTCCGGTTGTGCGAATAGTATGGTAGCGCGGATGCCGGGCAATCACGGCGTACAAAAACGGCGTTGAATGACCTATACCGCCGCTAATCAGTAAAGGAACGCCTTGCGCTTTGGCGATGCGACAGGCCGCGTCGATAGTGGGGATCACCGCATTGCCCGCCAGGACGACGCAATCCGACGAATAAGGTTGTTCGCCGGAAAAATCATTTTGCGCCAGCCACTGTCCGACGGTATTCACCGCCAGCAATGTTTCCGCAGAGAGCGCCGGAAATGGCGTTGTATTCATAATTCCTCCTTTTTGTTCCGAACTTGTACCGGATCTCTTTGAAAGACATCGTCGCCTGGCTTTTTAGGCCGTAATCTGATCCATGGCCTGTAAAATACGCTTATCGGAAATAGGATAAGGCGTACCGAGCTGTTGGGCGAAATAACTGACACGCAGTTCTTCAATCATCCAACGGATCTCTTTAACATCATCATCTTCGCGACGCGCTGGAGGCAATTTATTTATCCATTGTTGCCACGCCTGCTGGACGCTTTCGACTTTCAGCATTTGCGCCCGATCGCGGTGCGGATCGACAGCCAGTTTCTCCAGCCGCTTTTCAATTGCCTGCAGATAACGCAGCGTATCGCCGAGACGTTTAAAGCCGTTGCCAGTCACAAAACCACGGTATACCAGACCGCTCATCTGCGCCTTGATATCGGAAAGCCCCAACGCCATGCTCATATCCACCCGCCCTTTCAGACGCTTATTGATATTGAATACGGTCGTCAGGATGCGCTCAACCTGCTTCGCGATATCCACCACAGTATCATTCAGCTCGGCGCGTACCTTTTCGTGCAGCGCGGTGAAACCTGCTTCGCTCCACACCGGCCCGCCGTTGGCATCTATCAGTTTATCTACCCCGCAGGCAATACAGTCATCAATCAATTCCAGTACTTTGCCGTACGGGTTAAAGTACAGCCCCAGCTTGGCTTTATTCGGCAATTTCTCATGCAGATACTTAATCGGTGAAGGAATATTGAGCAACAGCAGACGGCGTAAACCGCACCACATCGCCTGTTGTTGTTCCAGCGGATTATCAAACAATTTGATAGCGACGCTGTCACGCTCATCCACTAACGCCGGCCACGCCTTCACTTTATAATTACCGCGTTTCTGTTCGTAGCTTTCCGGCAGCTCGCCGAAACTCCAGATATGCAGCCCGCTCTGCTCAATGCCGTCATCCGCCACCGCCGAGAGCGTCTCCTGCACTTTGCCTTTCAGCGCATTTTTAAGCTCGGCGAGCGAACGCCCTTCCTGCAGTTTCTTGTTTTTGTCATTCACCACGCGAAACGTGATTTTCAGATGCTCGGGCACCTGATCCCAATGCCAGTCTTCCCGGTCGACCGTGACGCCGGTCATCCGGCGCAGTTCACGCTCCAGAGCGTCCAGCAGCGGCAGCTCCAGCGGCGTTACGCGACCTAAAAAAGCTTCAGCATAGTTTGGCGCCGGAACAAAGTTGCGACGTACCGGTTTTGGCAACGATTTAATCAGCGCAATAACTAATTCACGGCGCAGCCCTGGGATCTGCCATTCAAAACCGCTCTCGTCAACCTGGTTAAGTAGCGGCAACGGAATATGGACGGTCACGCCGTCAGCATCCGCGCCCGGTTCAAACTGATAGCTCAAACGCAGCTTGAGATTGCCCTGGTGCCAGAAATTCGGGTAATCCAGTTTGCTGATTTTTTCCGCGCCTTCTTTAATCAGCATACTTTTTTCAAAGTTGAGCAGATCCGGCGTCTCGCGGCTGATTTTTTTCCACCAACTATCAAAGTGGCGGGCGGAAATAACGTCATGGCTAATACGCTGGTCATAAAACTCAAACAGGGTATCGTCATCCACCAGGATATCGCGGCGGCGAGATTTGTGCTCAAGTTCCTCGACTTCCGCACGCAATTTTAGATTCTCACGGAAGAAGGCGTGACGGGTTTGCCAGTCCCCCTCCACCAGCGCATGGCGGATAAACAACTCGCGACACAACGCCGGGTCAATCTGGCTGTAATTCACCTTGCGTGCGGCGACAATCGGCAGACCGTAGACAGTAACCTTTTCCGTCGCCATCACCGCGCCTTGCGCCCGCTCCCAGTGCGGTTCGCTATATGAACGTTTAATCAGGTGCTGGGCTACCGGTTCCACCCATTCTGGCTCAATGCGGGCAGCGATGCGCCCCCACAAACGGCTGGTTTCCACCAGCTCGGCGACCATTGTCCATTTCGGCGGTTTTTTGAATAAACCGGATCCGGGGAAAATAGAGAATCGGGCGTTACGCGCGCCGGTGTACTCTTGTTTATCGGCATCTTTCATCCCGATATGCGACAACAGCCCCGTTAACAACGCAACGTGAATTTCCCGGTATTCTGCGGGTTCGCTGTTTACCGGAATCCCCAGTTCTTTTACCACCTGACGCAGTTGGGTATAGATATCCTGCCACTCACGCACGCGTAAATAGTTCAGATAGTCGGTGCGACACAGACGGCGGAATTGATTCGACGACAGGGCCTTTTGTTGCTCGCCGAGGTAATTCCACAGGTTAACAAACGCCAGAAAATCGGATTCCTTATCATGGAAACGCCGGTGTTTCTCATCGGAAGCCTGCTGCTTATCCACTGGGCGCTCGCGCGGATCCTGAATAGAGAGTGCGGAAGTAATGATCATCGCTTCGCGCACACAGCCATGTTTTTGCGCTTCCAGAACCATACGCGCCAGGCGCGGGTCGACCGGCAGCTGAGATAATTGTCGGCCCAGCGGCGTCAGCTTATATGCCGTTTGCTGTTCGTCGGCGGTAATCGCCCCCAGCTCTTCCAACAAACGCACGCCATCCTGAATATTGCGCTTATCCGGCGCTTCGACAAACGGGAAGGCGGCGATGTCACCCAGCCCCAGGGCGGTCATCTGCAAAATAACCGACGCCAGGTTGGTACGTAGAATTTCCGGGTCGGTAAATTCCGGACGTGACAAAAAGTCATCTTCCGAATACAGACGAATGCAAATCCCTTCCGATACGCGCCCGCAACGCCCTTTACGCTGGTTGGCGGAAGCCTGTGAGATCGGTTCAATCGGCAGGCGCTGCACTTTAGTGCGGTAGCTGTAGCGGCTGATGCGCGCAGTGCCAGGATCGATCACATACTTGATACCCGGCACCGTCAGCGAGGTTTCCGCCACGTTAGTTGCCAGCACGATACGGCGTCCGCTGTGCGACTGGAAAACGCGGTTCTGTTCGCTGTTCGACAAGCGTGCATACAGCGGCAACACTTCGGTATGCCGTAAGTTCAGCTTGTTCAGGGCGTCGGCGGTATCGCGGATTTCCCGCTCTCCGCTCATAAAAATCAGGATATCGCCGGGACTTTCACGCCCCAGTTCATCGACAGCGTCGAAAATTGCCTGTAGCTGATCGCGTTCAGTGTCGTCAGCCTCTTCCACAATGGGGCGATAACGAACTTCTACGGGATACGTTCGGCCAGAGACTTCAATAATCGGCGCGTTATTAAAGTGGCGCGAGAAGCGTTCCGGGTCGATGGTCGCAGAGGTAATAATCACTTTCAGATCGGGGCGACGCGGCAGAAGCTCTTTCAGATAGCCGAGCAAGAAGTCAATATTCAGGCTGCGTTCATGCGCTTCATCAATAATGATGGTGTCATACTGCATCAATAGCCTGTCCTGCTGGATTTCCGCCAGCAGGATACCGTCCGTCATCAGTTTGACCATGGTGTTGCTACTGACATGATCGCTGAAACGAACTTTATAGCCGATGCAGCCGCCAGGCTCCGTTTGCAACTCTTCGGCAATACGGTTAGCGACGGTGCGCGCCGCCAGGCGACGCGGCTGAGTATGTCCAATAAGTCCTTTAATTCCGCGTCCCAGTTCCATACAAATTTTCGGCAACTGGGTGGTTTTACCGGAACCGGTTTCCCCTGCTACGATCACCACCTGATGATCGCGGATCGCTTCCAGAATGTCCTGTTTCTTCTGGCTAACAGGCAGATTTTGCGGATAAGTGATTGAGGGGCGCGCCGCTTCGCGGAGGGCGACCTGCGCCGCAGCCTGTTCAATTTCTTTCGCCATCGTCTGGAAAATGGCCTGTTGCGCATCAGGATTTTTTACTTTCTTTACGCCATGCAGGCGGCGCGCAAAGCGCTGTTTGTCGCGCAGCATCAGTGCATCCAGCCGCTGCTGTAACACCTGAAGCGTCAACATAGATTGTTCAGTCATAAAGCTCTTGGGCAGCATTCTGCCTGTTTAAAATCGTTTTAAATGATAGGTATAGAGTACCACATTGGGGCTTTTTTTGTGTTGTTCAATAATTTCGAACAAAGGGTTCGATATATTGCGCTATCCCTGCGACATATTTGTGAATAAAGTGTCAACAAGCAACGGGGCACGCCCCTTCAAACACATAAAAGGAAACACCCATGAGCAAGGTATTAGTTCTTAAATCCAGTATTCTGGCAGGGTACTCTCAGTCTGGTCAGTTGACTGACTATTTTATTGAACAATGGCGCGAAAAACACGTCGCAGATGAAATTACTGTCCGCGATCTGGCGGCCAACCCTGTTCCGGTGCTGGATGGCGAGCTGGTGGGCGCGATGCGTCCGGGCGATGCGCCTTTAACGCCACGTCAGCAGGACGCTCTGGCGCTGTCTGATGAACTCATTGCTGAACTGAAAGCCCACGACGTCATCGTTATTGCGGCGCCGATGTACAATTTCAATATCCCGACGCAGCTGAAAAACTACTTTGATCTGATTGCCCGCGCCGGTATCACTTTCCGCTATACCGAAAAAGGCCCGGAAGGTCTGGTAACCGGTAAACGCGCGGTGGTTCTCTCCAGTCGCGGCGGTATCCATAAAGACACCCCGACGGATTTGATTGCGCCTTACCTGAAAGTGTTCCTTGGTTTTATCGGTATTACCGACGTGAATTTTGTCTTTGCCGAAGGCATCGCCTACGGGCCGGAAGTGGCGGCTAAAGCTCAGGCTGATGCAAAAGCCGCGATTGACAGCGTCGTGGCCGCTTAAATATTTTTGCCTCCCGTTTCGACGGGAGGTGACTTCTTCGGTTCGTAGCGCAAATATCCTACCACGCCGCTACTGCCGCCATCGCTGGGATGCGTTACCCCATCATTGACTTCAACGCAGGCGAAATCAAAAGGCGACACATTTTCGATGCACGCCACATTGACCCCATATTGATCGGGATTGGATCGGCGCTGATGAAAAGTATATATCCCGCATACCGAACAGAAAAAATGCACCGCCTTGCCCGTATTGAAGCGATATTCGGTAAGCTTATCCTGCCCTTTTAGCACTTTAATACCCGATAGCGGCGCAGACACTGCCACCGCTCCGCGCATCCGGCAAAACGAACAGTTGCAGCGCCTGGCGGTATGAAAGCCATCGCTAAGTTGAACGGTAAACACGACGCTGCCACAATGGCAGGCAGCAGATAATTTTTCAGACGTCATACCTGGTTACTCTCGCGAATAGTGATACCAGCCAACAGTATAGAAATAGCCTTCCGGTTCGCCTATATAAATACGACCTTCGTATTCAAAAATTACCCATATAAAAATGCATTTTGCGGTAAAAAAATTGTCGGGAAGCGGTTATTTACGCATCCATTTGTCATTAATTCCCTGGACATATTCTCCCGGCCTGGCGCGCTCAACCAGTTTTTGCCCTGCCATCTTCGCCACCTCGTCCACGGGAAGATGATTACTATCCGCTAACTGCTGGTAACTGGCGCGGCGGGCATGATTAATATCAAGCACCAGTTTCTGGGTTTCGGCATCATTCTTTAAGGCCACCAGATAGCCATTCAGCGTTTCCCCAACCCGGCCCTGCGTGCGCGCTTCGTCCAGGGTTAAGGCCCACACAGAAGGTGTGAGCAAGCTCAGCGTCAGCACCCATAGCATTAAATACTTTTTCATTATGGCCTCAGAATAGATCGCTGCGTGATTTCAGGAGTTCTTCAACATCTTTATCGACTTTGATATGTATTTCATGCTCGATCTTTACATTCATGTTGATGGTAATCGGCTGTTCCGGCGCGGCGACTTCAATACGTGGCGTGCAGCCCACCACGATAAATGACGCAAGCGCTGACAGCATGGCAATACTCATTTTCATTATTTATCCTCACAGTCCTTGTCTTTCCGGCAAGGAGGTTGCGGCAACGCTGTATTTTGTTCAAGCCATGCCTGTAAATTGTCGCCAAAACGCAAACTGCGCCACAGCGTAAACACATTTTCTTCATGGGTATAGTTCAAGTTAACGATCGCGGTTTTACCATCTACCCGGCTTTTGCCGGTAATGGCCGCCTGCATCGTTAGTACGCCCAGGTTATCAACGTTAATTTTCGTCCACGAATGCGTAATCTCCATATAACGTAGCCAGTTGATCGCCGAGCCTGCCGTGACATTATCCTTCACCACCGCATCCGCAGTATCTTTATCGATACGCAACGTCATTGGCCCGGGATTCGTAAGCCAGCCATCTTTGATTATCCATTTTTCATTGTTCAGCCACAGCGGCAGCGCGCCGCTAACCGGACCAGACATGGCGAATTGCTTTGGATTTATGGCGCTAATCAATTCGCTGGATGAAATATTTTGCACCCGTAAAAGCGCCGGGTCGTGCTGCGGCATTCGCAACTGTTTCATAATGATTTGACCGCCCAGCACGTCTACGCTGACATCGCTTAGCAGTAATGGATTCGACTCGCTCCAGGGATAACCGCCCTGTAAATCAGCGGTGATATTTTTCGCCGTGACCTGGTTAACTATCCCGGCAATACGCAGCGAGACGGGCCCGCGCGTCCCCAATTGCCACGCGCCGTTGTGGAAGCGAAATGGCAGAATGAAATCGACGCTGTTGATTTTGTTATCCGGCATCCAGGCACTGCCGCCTTTTAACACGCCGTGTCCACCCGCTTCAAACCCCTGCCCCTGTGCGGCGGAAAAAGCCACCTGCGCATACAGTGAGCCTTCGCGCAGCGTCATTTTCCAGTCTGGTGGAAGCAACGGCTGGAAAACGATAAGCGACTGCTTCGGCCACCAGGCCTGTCCGCGAAGGCGTTCGCCATCCCAGCGCCCATTCAGCCGTACCGGCCCTATCGCCCCCGCCCGAAGGTCGCCTTTAAACTGGAACAGGGTTGGCTCGCGCCCTTCAACGCTAAAATTAATGGTAGAAGGCGGCAGCACGCTCCCGCTGGTAAATACGGTTTTTCCCGCCTCCAGAGACAGCGCGCCCTGTAGCGACGGCGTTGTGGCGTCGCGAACCCAGACAATAGGTTTATTCAGCGCCAGTCTTGGCGATGTGACGGTCATTGCGCCATAGTGCAACTGATCAAAACCGGTGGACAAACTGGTCAACCTGATGGTGTTATCATGCCATTCGCCCTGTCCGGCAATATCCCAGTGGGCGCGCATTGGCGTAAAGCTTCCTTGCCCCCAATAGCGCCACCGCCAGCGACCAGCATCAGGGAGAAAATCATTCGCCAGGCCATCAAGATGAAGAACGAAATCGCCCATCTCATTTTCATGCGCCCGTAAAATAGCCTGTAATCGACCATCAACGCCGCGCGGCGTCACCTTAACGCCCGCCAGCGGCCAACGAATTTCATCAATATCTAACGCATCAATCACCCGTCCGCGCGAGCGTAGCAATGCGCCAGGTGCAAAGGTGAGCTGCGGATCGGCCAGACTGCCGCGGAACATAGCGGGCAATACGGCATAAAAGATTAAATCCTTCTGTTTAGCCTCGCCGGTAAGCTGTAGAGGCATCTCACTGCTATCCATGCTGAGTTTTCCCGGGCCGATAGTCAGTACAGCGTTCGCTTTACCGGCATCGCCCTGGGTCAGAATATTCAGGCGTCCGCTGACTCGCGCATTATCCGGCCCGGCTTGCCAGTTATCGATATTAAAAGCCAGACGTCCGCTCAAGGGGAATCCCTGATATGGCCAGTTCCAGCGGCCATCGCTGATGGTAAGCCGCTGACGCGTTACCGCCCAGGGGAGATCGAGAATCGGGTCAGGATTACCTCGCGCCATCACGATGAGCTGTCCGGCGTTATCACGCCACTCCAGTTCCGCATCCACCAGCGACGGCTCCTGCGGCAGACGCAAGGTCGCTGCCGCATGACCGCTGACCGGCAGGCCATCCGGTACCAGCGGCAACATAAACTCCCCCGCCAGGCTAACGGGAGGCTGGTTGGCCAGCGCGGCGATCTCCAGTTGGCTCACCGTCAATGCCTGACCGCGTAGCTGCCCTTGAAATTTTACTTTTTCGCCCTGATAACGTATCTGCTGAATGACCGGCGTCATGGAGATCGCCAGCTTGCCCTGCCATTCCGGCCAGGGCGCGAGAATGACATTATCGATGTTAATCCAGGTATTGGGCAGCATTGACTGCCACTGCGCCAGCGTACGCGGCGCGGCGGGAGAAGCTTCCGTTGCGGGCAGTTTCGCCAGGCATGCGGCATCCAGTTTGAGGCTTTTAATATTCAGTAACCAACGGCTGGGATGCGTCAGTTCCGCCTGGGTAATATGCGCTAACGAACAATCATTGACCAGATAGCGAAGATCGGGAATCACTAACCCATGACGTGTCAGGCGTGGACTTTGTTCCAGAGCGATACGGGTACCGACGGGTAGCCAAATTCCCGCCAGAGTGGGAACCCACAGCCCGAGGGTCATCAGTAGCGTCAGAGGGACAAGAATCAGCAGTAACAGTAGCGCAAGGGCGGCTTTATATTTACCCTTCATGGGCCATTAATTTCCTGATTTAACGAAAAATTCAGTCGGCTATCTCTTTATTTTGGCATGATTGCCCGTACATAGCCTAATAGTTCATGTTGCAGGGGCGCCCTCCGGCTATTTGAGGCGTTGTGGAGAATGATAACCTAAAATTATTCATTATATGTATGACTATCAATTATTTTTGATTTTTTGTAAGATAATTTTAAGCATATTTGTGTGATTCTAACATCACTGGAGAAGGTCATATGAAACTCGCCGTCTATAGTACCAAACAGTATGACAAGAAATATCTACAGCAAGTGAACGAAGCGTTCGGTTTCGAACTGGAGTTTTTTGATTTTCTGCTGACCGAGAAAACGGCGAAAACCGCCAATGGATGTGAAGCAGTTTGTATCTTCGTGAATGACGACGGGAGCCGACCTGTACTGGAAGAGCTGAAAAAACACGGCGTGAAATACATCGCGCTGCGTTGCGCCGGATTTAATAATGTCGACCTGGATGCCGCTAAAGAGCTCGGCTTGCAGGTGGTGCGCGTACCGGCTTATTCTCCGGAAGCCGTCGCTGAACATGCGATTGGCATGATGATGACATTGAACCGCCGTATTCACCGCGCTTATCAACGCACCCGCGACGCTAACTTTTCCCTTGAGGGACTGACCGGCTTTACCATGCACGGAAAAACCGCTGGCGTCATTGGTACCGGTAAAATCGGCGTCGCCGCGCTGCGTATCCTGAAAGGCTTTGGAATGCGTTTACTGGCGTTTGATCCCTATCCCAGCACCGCCGCGCTTGACCTCGGCGTAGAGTATGTGGATCTGCAAACGTTGTTTGCCGAATCGGATGTCATTTCCCTGCACTGCCCGCTCACGCCGGAAAACTACCATTTGCTGAACCATGCGGCATTCGATCAAATGAAAAATGGCGTTATGGTCATTAATACCAGTCGTGGCGCGCTGATTGATTCCCAGGCGGCTATCGAAGCTCTGAAGAATCAGAAAATCGGCTCGCTGGGGATGGATGTGTATGAAAACGAACGCGACCTGTTCTTTGAAGATAAGTCAAACGATGTTATCCAGGATGATGTTTTCCGCCGTCTGTCGGCCTGCCATAACGTACTGTTTACGGGGCACCAGGCATTCCTGACCGCAGAAGCGCTGATCAGCATCTCTGAAACCACGTTACAAAACTTAAGCCAGCTTGAGAAGGGCGAAGCCTGCCCGAACGCGCTGTTCTAATCCTGTCGCTCCCCTGCGCTCAGGGGAGCATTTTCGGATAACCCCTGAAGATCTATCCGGTCATATCATTACTATAGTCAGTGTTAACTATCAGATTACAGAGAATATCAATGAAGAAAATCGTCACGCTGGTCGCCCTGAGCATCATAATGACAGGGTGTGTGAGCAGTGGAAAAGTGTCCGTCAAACGCGAGCAACTGGAACACCACCGCTTTGTTCTGGAAAGCGTAAACGGTAAAACGGTCACCGGCCCGGAGCTCAGCTTTGGCGAGGACATGACGGTATCCGGCAAAATGTGCAATCAATTCACCGGCGAAGGAAAACTATCGGACGGCGAATTAAAAGTGAAAAATTTAGCGATGACCCGAATGATGTGCGCCGATCCGCAGCTTAATGCGCTGGACGGCACCCTCAGCGAGCTCTTCAGCAAAGGCGCGCAGGTCGATTTAACTGCGAACCAATTAACGCTGGCGACGGCAGAAACAACGCTAATGTATAAACTGGCGGATTTAGCGCACTAAGCCATTAAGTGAAAAGTTATACGCGTCAGGCGAAACGCCGCGCTTAGTAACTCCCGCAGTTTCCGGCGGCAAGCGACTGTTCGCTACAACGTTTGCCGTTGGGTAGCGCGCACATACCAATTACTGAACCATCAAGCTGCCGGGCCGCTGAAAGCGAACCGCCAATCATAGCGCAATTCGCTTCGCCGGCGCTGGACATCGCCGCTTTCATCCCTGGCGAAACATGTGCCGCGGTTGCCTGCTGAACAGGTTCGCTACTGCAAGCCGACAATAATAACGCGGCACATCCCACCCAAAACGCTGCGCGCATTTCTCTCCCCTCTGTTTATTCATCCAAACGACACCGCCCTAAATAATAGGCAGCAGAAACTGACGCGTCGAGAGGCAAAGCGCGCATTTATGCGCTTCATTAACATTTATTGGCAATTTTTTACGTCTTTTCGGCAAGAAATCGCCATTCTCCTCCCGCCAGGGACACAAAAGCGAAAATGGGGCTTGAAGGGCTTTGCTAAAATAAAAGGATAACTACAGGATGCGCTCACGATTATGCGTGTCCCTCTTTTTTGCGCAATGTAAGGGTGTCATATGCAAACAATTGACGGTAATGGCGCGGTAGCGTCGGTGGCGTTCCGTACCAGCGAGGTTATCGCCATTTACCCGATTACGCCCAGTTCAACAATGGCTGAACAAGCGGATGCCTGGGCCGGTAATGGGCTTAAAAATGTCTGGGGCGATACGCCGCGTGTGGTAGAGATGCAGTCGGAAGGCGGCGCGATCGCCGCCGTTCACGGTGCGTTACAAACCGGTTCACTTTCTACGTCATTTACATCATCGCAGGGGCTGCTGCTGATGATTCCAACGCTGTATAAACTGGCGGGGCAGCTCACGCCGTTTGTACTGCACGTTGCCGCGCGCACTGTCGCCACACACGCGCTTTCTATTTTTGGCGACCATTCCGATGTGATGGCGGTCCGCCAGACAGGCTGCGCGATGTTATGCGCCGCCAGCGTTCAGGAAGCGCAGGATTTTGCGCTGATCGCACACAGGGCTACGCTGAAAAGCCGCGTTCCGTTTATTCATTTTTTTGATGGCTTCCGTACATCGCATGAAATCAACAAAATTATACCGCTAACGGATGAAACCATTCTGAACCTGATGCCGCAGGCGGAGATCGACGCTCACCGCGCCCGCGCGCTGAATCCGGAACATCCGGTGATTCGTGGAACTTCAGCGAATCCGGACACCTACTTCCAGTCTCGCGAAGCGACCAATCCGTGGTACAACGCCGTTTATGATCATGTTGAAGAGGCGATGAGGGCATTTGGCGACGCTACGGGCCGCCACTACCAGCCATTTGAATATTATGGCCATCCCCAGGCTGAACGCGTCATCATAATGATGGGCTCCGCCCTCGGCACCTGCGAAGAGGTCGTGGACGAGCTACTGATACGCGGAGAAAAGGTCGGCGTTCTGAAAGTCCGTCTGTTCCGCCCCTTCTCCGCCAAACATTTGTTACAGGCATTACCGGAAACCGTTCGCGCTATCGCCGTGCTGGATCGCACCAAAGAGCCTGGCGCGCAGGCCGAGCCGCTTTATCTGGACGTGATGACCGCACTGGCGGAAGCCTTTAATAATGGCGAGCGCGAAACGTTGCCGCGCACCATTGGCGGCCGTTATGGGCTATCATCCAAAGAGTTCGGCCCGGCGTGCGTACTGGCGGTCTTTAATGAACTCAGCCGCGCGAAGCCCAAGCCACGGTTTACGGTGGGCATTTATGACGACGTCACTCACCTCTCGCTGCCATTACCGGAAAATACCCTGCCCGGCAGCGCTAAACTTGAAGCGTTATTTTACGGTCTGGGAAGCGACGGCAGCGTATCCGCCACGAAAAATAATATTAAAATTATCGGTAATTCTACGCCGTGGTATGCGCAAGGTTATTTCGTTTATGACTCTAAAAAAGCTGGCGGGCTCACGGTATCGCACCTGCGCGTCAGCGAAAAACCCATTCGTTCCGCTTACTTAATTGCTCAGGCGGATTTTGTCGGCTGCCATCAATTACAGTTTATCGATAAATATCAGATGGCGGAGCGTCTAAAGCCCGGCGGTATCTTTCTGCTTAATACGCCGTACAGCGCCGACGAGGTCTGGTCGCGTCTGCCGCAAGAAGTTCAGGCGGTGTTGAATCAGAAAAAGGCGCGTTTTTACGTGGTTAACGCGGCGAAAATCGCCCGCGAATGTGGACTTGGCGCCCGCATCAATACCGTCATGCAAATGGCTTTCTTCCACCTGACGCATATTCTTCCGGGCGATAGCGCCCTGGTTGAGCTGCAGGGCGCGATTGCCAAAAGCTATAGCAGCAAAGGACAGGATCTGGTTGAGCGTAACTGGCAGGCATTGGCTCTGGCGCAGGAATCGCTGGCGGAAGTGCCGTTGCAGGCGGTTAATCCGCATAGCGCGCATCGCCCGCCGGTCGTCTCCGACGCCGCGCCGGATTTCGTGAAAACCGTTACCGCCGCCATGTTGGCGGGCCTCGGCGACGCACTGCCTGTTTCCGCGCTGCCGCCGGACGGAACATGGCCAATGGGCACCACCCGCTGGGAAAAACGCAATATCGCCGAAGAGATTCCTGTCTGGAAAGAGGAACTGTGTACACAATGTAATCACTGCGTCGCCGCCTGCCCTCACTCGGCGATTCGTGCAAAAGTCGTTTCCCCGCAGGCGATGGAGAACGCGCCAGCCAGTCTGCATTCGCTGGACGTGAAGTCCCGCGATATGCGCGGCCAGAAATATGTGCTGCAGGTCGCGCCGGAAGACTGTACTGGCTGTAATTTATGCGTAGAGGTCTGCCCGGCTAAAGATCGGCAAAATCCACAGATCAAGGCGATTAACATGATGTCGCGCCTGGAGCATGTGGAAGAAGAGAAAGTGAATTATGACTTTTTCCTCGACTTACCGGAAATCGATCGCAGCAAACTGGAACGAATTGATATCCGCACATCGCAGCTTATTACGCCGCTGTTTGAATATTCCGGCGCCTGTTCCGGCTGCGGTGAAACGCCGTATATTAAACTGCTGACTCAGTTATATGGCGACAGAATGTTAATCGCTAACGCCACGGGGTGTTCCTCTATTTATGGCGGTAACTTACCCTCAACGCCTTATACCACCGATGCCAACGGACGCGGCCCGGCATGGGCAAATTCGTTATTTGAAGATAACGCGGAATTTGGCCTCGGTTTCCGTCTGAGCGTGGATCAGCACCGGGCGCGCGTCATGCGTTTACTGGCGCAATTCGCCGATCGCATCCCGGCGGAATTAAACAATGCGCTACATGCCGAAGCAACGCCTGACGTTCGGCGTGAGCAGGTCGCCGCATTACGCCAACATCTGAAATCGGTTGCGGGCGCAGAGGAACTGTTAAAGGATGCTGATGCGCTGGTAGAAAAATCAATCTGGCTGATTGGCGGCGATGGTTGGGCATACGACATCGGCTTTGGCGGTTTAGACCATGTGTTAAGCCTGACGGAGAATGTCAATATTCTGGTTCTGGATACGCAGTGTTATTCCAATACTGGCGGCCAGGCGTCGAAGGCGACGCCGCTTGGCGCCGTCACTAAATTTGGCGAACATGGCAAGCGTAAAGCCCGTAAAGATCTTGGCGTCAGCATGATGATGTATGGTCATGTTTATGTCGCGCAAATCTCGCTGGGCGCGCAGTTAAACCAGACGGTGAAAGCCATCCAGGAGGCCGAAGCCTGGCCAGGACCGTCGCTGATCATTGCCTATAGCCCCTGTGAAGAACATGGCTACGATCTGGCGCTAAGCCATGACCAGATGCGCCAGTTAACGGCGACCGGTTTCTGGCCGTTATACCGCTTTGATCCCCGCCGTGCGGATGAAGGCAAGCCGCCGCTGGCGCTGGACTCTCGGCCACCGTCTGATGCGCTGGCGGAAACGCTGCTTAATGAACAGCGTTTCCGTCGCCTGAATGCGCAACAGCCTGAAGTAGCTGAACAATTATGGCGAGATGCCGCATTGGATTTGCAAAAACGCTATGACTTTCTTGCCTTGCTGGCAGGAAAAGCGGAAAAACCCGGCGCAGATTAAAAAATATTCTAAGGATTAACCTGGAAACAAAAAAAGCCCGAACATCCGTTCGGGCTTGTCAATTTATACGCTGGAAAGCAAAGGTTAACGCAATGGCCCAGCGACAAAATGAATATGTGACAATAAAGGCATATAACAGGCGTAGAATATCGTAACCGAATGATATTGTATAATTTTTATTTCGTATAATACCCCCAAAAGCATTCGTATAAATTATATCTATTTCACTGCGAATTATTTCATTAATTATTGAATTAAACGGTAACATCTCTTTTTAGGTCTTTCCTGACAAGGCAGAAATAACGTTTTAACGTCAACTCGCTGATTATTTACGGGGAATGCGCTTAATATTACGCCGTCCTCCCCTGTTGGTAGTCCCCGCAGAGTATCGTGGAGCAGCACCTAAAATGTGACGTATGTCATTGTACATAAAGTGCCTTTAGGGAGTAGAATTTCAGTGGATACTTAAACAGGAGGTTTTATGAACAGAACGATTCTTGTACCCATCGATATTTCAGATTCAGAATTAACTCAACGCGTGATTTCACATGTTGAAGCCGAAGCAAAGATTGACGACGCTAAAGTGCACTTTTTGACTGTAATCCCGTCTTTGCCCTATTACGCTTCACTGGGACTGGCTTATTCAGCAGAGCTCCCCGCAATGGACGATTTGAAAGCCGAAGCCAAATCTCAACTGGAAGCGATTATCAAGAAATTCAACCTTCCCGCGGACCGCGTGCAGGCGCACGTTGCAGAAGGCTCTCCTAAAGATAAGATTCTGGAAATGGCAAAAAAATTACCGGCCGATATGGTGATTATCGCCTCGCATCGTCCGGATATTACTACCTATCTGTTGGGTTCCAACGCCGCAGCCGTTGTGCGTCATGCGGAATGCTCCGTACTGGTGGTGCGCTAAATACCCGAGCCCGCATAAGAGAGTGCGGGCTCAAATCAACCATCATCATCGCCTAGTGACTGACGCTTTTTGAAAACAGATTGATTACGATTACGCCGCAGATGATAAGCAACATGCCAATAATAGCCGGCACATCCAGTTTTTGGCCAAGAAACAACCATCCTATCAATCCAATAAGAACAATCCCTACCCCAGACCAAATGGCATAAATGATACCCGCAGGGATGGTTCGCATTGGGATGGTAAGGCACCAGAACGCGATACAATATCCGATGATGGTAACGAGGCTCGGTACCAGACGCGTAAAACTATCCGATAATTTTAATGAGATCGTGGCGATAACTTCTACCACGATGGCGATAAATAGAAAGATTACAGCTTCTTTAGTCATACATCTCTTCGTTCCGATATTTTTCTGGTCGTGATGACATCTTAATTAATACGGATGACAGAATAAAGACGCTTTTGACCCGTTGCGTATCTCGCCATAACCTACTTCAGGTTGCATGTGCTGCGGCTGCGTTCCCTTATCCCAGTCACTTACTTGAGTAAGCTCCTGGGGATCCGCTCGCTTGCCGCCTTCCTGCAACTCGAATTAATTAAAGTATAAAAGCAATCTTTCATACACGAGAGATCAAAACAATAAACTTGTTCAGGATTTATGATTACTTAGAAGCGTTTGCCTGCCCCGTATTTTCTGCTTTACCATATGTCCTGTCAATTATACCAACAGGGTCCACTGGTGTGTTTTTTGGCATAACCCAGCCACTTTCACTGACACTACCTCGTGTAAGATATCTGACTTTTACCTTAACGATAATAAGAAAATGCTCCCTGCTGAACCTGTCTGCAACACTAAGTTCCGTGGTATATTCAGGTACGATTCTTCCACTTCTAACCTGCTCTTGGGCTATTTCAGCAGAGACAGGCAATACCTCTACATCGCCCCCCTCAATACCGCCTGCTGTTTTAAAACTAACAATATTTTCAGCCTGCGGACCTATTGTACCTCGGCATAATACAACTTCAGTCTCCCCTGCTGCTGCATCCCCACTCCGGTATTTCTTATAAATACTTTGTACATTTTCTTCTGATGTAGGGTATAAATCTTCTGACAGAGAGGCCAGTATATCTTCCAGTAAGGGGGAATCATCCGTAATATCCAGAAGCTCTTCATCATAACCCGCGTCTCCTTCTCTTAACTCTGAATAAGGCTTATCAATATGGCGAATAAGCCCCCCACCTTTCAGCCCTGACGCCTGATAAAATCTTCCATCAGAAGATCGGTAAAATGTCATAGCTGAATCTTTTCCGCTATCCGAATAGGTTGCCCGATACGTTTCTGAACCGGGTTCTTTAGTTAAAACGAGCTCTCTGTCGCCATATTTTATCGTATTAGGCGCTTCCGATGACAGCGGTGGATATGAGGCTTGCTTTCTGTAAAAGCCTTCTCCTGACGGTTTGTAATAACCATACGTTTGTTTATCAAAACCGGTAGCGCGATAGAGCCCATCGTTTCCCGCTGGACCTAACTCAAGAACTTTCTGATTACTTTTTTGATAAATAAAATCTGTGTTTTCTATTGACTCTATAGTTTTATAATTACTCCCCTTTTGAATCGGCGCTCGTACTACACCTCTTTGTATTTTATTTTCAACAAATCGGAGGCCCGTATACTTTGCATTTGCCGCTCTTTCTGTGAACTTCGCTCCAGCAACAGGAACAGCCTCCATACCGATACGTATAATATCCTGTACGTAACCGCACACATCCGCAGAGTTTTCCACAACAGCCCGGTTAAGAATACTGCTGGTACCAGCCAGAGCGTTAAAACCAGGGACAAGACCCATTACAATATTCCAGACCGTTCCTAAGAGGTGAAGTCCTGCCCTTGCAGCCGGACTTAATGAGGAGGTTGTGCG
The DNA here is from genome assembly GCF_051812965.1 of Salmonella sp. NW1250. NCBI lineage: Bacteria > Pseudomonadati > Pseudomonadota > Gammaproteobacteria > Enterobacterales > Enterobacteriaceae > Salmonella > Salmonella sp. NW1250. The sequence goes on from NZ_JAMNDD010000001.1 coordinate 527,803, forward strand.
ATGATGTATAGTATCATCAAGATCAAAGCTCAGCTCAATTAATCCTCCCAACCCCTCCTGAATAATCTTATTAAATGCATAAACGAATTCTTGCCCGCCATTCATGGAGGAAAGCTTCTCCTTGAACGATTCGAGAGCCTGAGCCTGTCTCTCATGTTGTTCTTCTAATGTCAGCCAACTGCTTTGCGCAATATCACTGATCTCGTGAATAAGCCCAACAACGACCTCTTGCACCATTTTGTTGATATCCATTAGTCCTAAGATATCACACTCCTGCATATGTTCCTTCATATGAGTCTCTGCTCGATAATATTTCTCCGCCCAGTCTAGCTGTTTATTGATCGCAGCTTTCATTAACAATATTAAAGGATCGTTACTTTTGGGAAGTGTTGATTTAACACCTTTGGTAAATTTATTATTAACCACAATTTTTCTTGCTATTGTGTCTATTTTTTCATCATTAATTGGCCCCGTTATATTTGCACACCAAAAAATAATATTACGCATAATAATAAAATTATTTTTTATGCCTTCAGGGCTAAGCAATACTCTATCACCACCATTGCTGGATAAATGGTGTATCACTAATTGAATCAGCTTAAAAAGATGATTCATCCTTTTTTTATTAAAAGCGCTCTTTCCTCTTTCTTGTCTATTGAAAGATACTATTTCTAATGCTGTAATAATAGCATCCTTACCATAGAAAACGTCAAAGCTTGAACCAGAAATAGCAGGAAACTTTTCATACAGGACTTTCGCATAGTGGCTTTCCCTTGTCCATAAAGGCCTGTCTATCATGAGTGGTTCAGGCTCAGTACTGAAATGCATAGGATGAACCAGCATATCACGCGCCATTAGCTCATATATTTTATATTGATGTTGAATATTTTCTCTTACAAAAGATAGAACAGAAATGAAACTTCCCTCACCGAGAACAATGAGACGATCACTTAAATGAACTAAAAGACCTTTGAACATATATTCAGCGGCAATAGCTCTTCCATCATGCGTCCACTGCCCAGTTTGAGAAAACGCAAGTAATTCATGATAGCCTCTTTTATAACTATTTGCCTCTTGTTCTTTTACCAGTAGTTTGAGTATTGAGATAAGGCGTCCTCCCGCCATAGATGTAAAGTGTTCAAATAGGCCATCTAACACCTTACCTGCCAGGTTAGGCTCCGTAGTTGGGGCAGGATGATCCTCCGGGAGAGCCCTTTCATATCTCTGTAATTCTTTAACGGGTAAAAAATTATTCTCACCTTCTGAATTACCATTTTTTATCCTATAATCACCAGATGTTACTGCTAATCTTGATGATAATAACAAACCAGTTACTGCAATGTTTTTAATACTCCTGTCCATTTTATGAATGGTTACTGGCTGAAGATGATTGCTGCTATGGGAAGATAAGAAAATTTGCCTTTGAATTTCCTTTCCCTCAGATATAATTTGCTCAGTACTTTTAGGTGGAACAGTTACGCTATCTACATTAAATAGCGCATGTTCATCACTCATCGTTACCTGAGAAAAACACGACGATGTATGTGCAATTGCAGCAGGATCAATCTCTTTATAAATAACATTGGCGTAAACGTTTGTAACTTCACCGTTTGCATTTAAATGATCGTGCAAAATATGTTTTAGAAATAGATCTAAAAACAATTTTTCTGATGTGATTCCATTCACACAGTTGTGAAAGTCAGGGGGAATTGGATAGCCGTTCTTATCAAATGGAAGCGATAAATATCCTCGCCCCCCATCAATATTTTCGTAACTGTAATTTAGAGATATCTTTACCTCGCATTTATTGGTATCTATATCGTCATTGATACTGCGCTCTACTTTATAATTAACCAGCCTACGGAAGGTTGCGCTATTTGAATAATAAAAATCCAATGTTGACTTAATATCTTCATATATAATTTCATGTGTTGGCTCAAAGAAGAAGTCGTAAATATTTAATCTGTTCTTTTCTTCATCTTTGGCCATCTCATCCAGCTTAATATATTCTTCTGGTAAATTAGACACTTGCTCATGAAAGATATCGTCCTGATAAAGTCCATCCAACATTGAAAGGTACGGTATGGTATCCCAACTTCTGATAGCTTGTATCTGTACCGTCTGCTGTGATTCTCTGGTTGATATATCACTTACTGTTATACGCATTACGTTCTCCAGCCAGAATTATGGTATGCTTCATAAGGTGTAGATATCAGGTAGCAATTCTCATCGCAAATAATTTGTCTGAACTGTACATATGATACAGGCTATTTTTAATTCAATACGACCACCAGAATAAACAAGAAAATTTTAAATAGTATACGGTAAAATGATCTTACCCAACGATAATTAAACACTCTGCACTATCTTATTAGATAATAAAATACTGATACGTTATTTTATATCACCAATAAAAGAGCAAAAAGGGTGTGCCGAATATCATTTTACACCAGTCCCGGTTCACTCCACGAAACCACTTGAAACGTACCATCATCAGGACGCAGCAGCGCCTGAATTTCAGTTGAGCCCGTCACTTCTTAACGGACCTGGCTGCATGATGTATACAGTTGACAATATCCGAAGGTACTATCTCTATTAAAACGTGCTGGCATTCGTCGCCGTAATCCGTACCATACGCGACATACTTTTGCCTGCTGGCTGTTGACGGCAGGAGCGAACCCGGCATTTATCGCCAGCCAAATGGGGCATGAAACTGCGCAGATGGTGTATGAAATTTACGGTATGTGGATTGATGACATGAACGACGAACAAGTAGCGATGTTGAATGCGCGGTTATCGTAGTTGCAAAGTTCGCCCCATTTAGTACCAGAGAACTGAAATAATGCAAGAAATTCAAAAGAATACAAAAAAAGAGCAATACAACCTCAACAAGTTGCAAAAGCGCCTGCGCCGTAACGTTGGCGAAGCGATTGCCGATTTTAATATGATTGAAGAAGGCGATCGCATTATGGTTTGCCTTTCTGGCGGCAAAGATAGCTATACGATGCTGGAAATTTTACGTAATTTGCAGCAAAGCGCCCCGATCAATTTTTCACTGGTCGCCGTCAACCTCGATCAAAAGCAGCCAGGTTTCCCGGAACATATCCTGCCAGCCTACCTTGAGCAGCTGGGCGTAGAATATAAAATCGTCGAAGAAAACACCTACGGCATTGTGAAGGAGAAGATTCCGGAAGGAAAAACCACCTGCTCGCTGTGCTCGCGTTTGCGTCGGGGTATCCTGTATCGTACGGCGACTGAACTGGGCGCGACTAAAATCGCCCTGGGCCACCATCGCGACGATATTCTGCAAACCCTGTTTCTGAATATGTTCTATGGCGGAAAAATGAAAGGGATGCCGCCGAAGCTGATGAGCGATGACGGCAAACATATCGTGATCCGCCCGCTGGCTTACTGCCGCGAGAAAGATATTATCCGTTTTGCTGAGGCCAAAGCCTTTCCTATCATTCCTTGTAATCTGTGCGGTTCGCAACCAAACCTGCAACGCCAGGTGATTGCCGACATGCTACGCGACTGGGATAAGCGCTATCCTGGACGGATCGAGACGATGTTTAGCGCCATGCAGAATGTCGTGCCGTCTCACCTTTGTGACACTAACCTGTTCGATTTCAAAGGAATCACTCACGGTTCCGAGGTAGTCGACGGCGGCGATTTAGCGTTCGATCGTGAAGAGATTCCCTTGCAGCCCGCTGGCTGGCAGCCGGAAGAAGATGACACCGCCTTAGAGGCGTTGCGGCTTGATGTTATCGAAGTGAAATAATCTGCAGGCGTCTCAGCACTCCGCTGAGACGCCATACTATCGATCATTTTAATAGCCGTACCCGGCATGACTTGCCTTTGATCTTCCCGTTTTGCAACTGCTTCCAGGCTTTTTGCGCTACTGCTTGACGTACGGCGACGTAAACGTGCATTGGATGCACATTAATTTTGCCGATATCCGCCCCGTCTAATCCAATATCGCCGGTCAGCGCGCCTAAAATATCTCCCGGACGCATTTTCGCTTTTTTGCCGCCGTCAATACATAGGGTAGCCATCTCTGCGGCCAGAGGGAGCAACGACTGCCGGGCGGGCGCATTCAGCCAGTTCAGTTTGAGTTGCAGCATTTCTGAAAGAATATTTGCCCGCTGCGCCTCTTCCGGCGCGCAGAAACTGATCGCCAGACCGCTACTTCCCGCGCGCGCCGTACGGCCAATACGGTGGACATGCACCTCCGGGTCCCAGGCCAGTTCATAGTTAACCACCAGTTCGAGCGATTTAATGTCTAATCCTCGCGCGGCAACGTCGGTGGCAACCAGAATGCGCGCGCTGCCATTTGCAAAACGCACCAACGTCTGGTCGCGGTCGCGTTGTTCCAGATCGCCGTGGAGCGCCAACGCGCTTTGTCCTACCGCATTAAGCGCATCACAAACGGCCTGACAATCTTTTTTGGTATTGCAAAACACCACGCAGGACGCTGGCTGATGCTGGCTAAGCAACGTTTGTAGCAGCGAAATTTTTTCATGCGCAGACGTTTCGAAGAACTGTTGTTCGATAGCCGGTAGCGCATCTACCGTATCGATTTCAATACGTATTGGCTGCTGCTGTACACGACCGCTAATCGCCGCAATGGCCTCAGGCCAGGTTGCTGAAAACAATAACGTCTGGCGCGTCGCAGGCGCAAAGCGGATCACCTCATCAATGGCGTCACTGAATCCCATGTCCAGCATTCGGTCAGCTTCATCCATTACCAGAATGTGCAGCGCATCCAGCGATACGGTTTCTTTTTGTAAATGATCCAGCAGGCGCCCCGGCGTCGCGACAATGATATGCGGAGCGTGCTGAAGCGAGTCGCGCTGTGCGCCAAAGGGTTGCCCGCCACACAAGGTCAGAATTTTGGTATTTGGCAGAAAACGGGCCAGGCGACGTAACTCTCCGGCAACCTGATCCGCCAGCTCCCGCGTCGGACAAAGCACTAACGCCTGTGTCTGGAACAGAGTGACATCAATTCGATGCAAGAGCCCAAGACCAAACGCCGCCGTTTTGCCGCTACCGGTCCTGGCCTGCACACGCACATCATTTCCCGCCAGAATGACGGGTAATGCTGCGGCCTGAACAGGCGTCATCTCAAGATAGCCCAGCTCAGTAAGGTTATTGAGCTGGGCGGTGGGCAAAACATTCAGGGTTGAAAAAGCGGTCACAATTTACTCTCGCGGTAACGACTCATAGTCAGCAGGCGCGTATCCTCGCAGATCCGGGCGTTTGATGCGACATTTTAATCGGTTCTTCGTCCGGCGGCGGGTCGGGCATCGGCTGAGGACGGGGAAGCGGCTCAGGAATGGGAACAGGGTCAGTGGGAATCGGGTCCGACAAGGACGAGTGTAGATATAATAAGGTCAAAAGACAGCTCATATTACCCTCCAGAATGTCATTCAGACTCTTAAAGGGTAGACGCTGATATCCTACAGGCAAAAAAAAGCCGACTAATCTAAGTCGGCGTCGTACGAATCAATTGTGCTATGCAGTAATTCAAAAAAGGAAGTAAGACAATATGGAGCGCAACGCCCATCGCTTGACGTTGCATTCACCTGCGAGAGAGATATTGCCCCGAATAGGTAGATGGTTTATTGACTTCGCTCAAATTTCTCGGCGTTTTTTCATACGAAATGGCCTGAAAAGCGCTTTTGTTACAACCATTTACTGCGATGCAACCATAAAGTAACACCACCGATCAGGACAACTAACAGAATACAAAACAGAGAAAAGCCGAACCGCCATCCGCCGCCGGGAATACCGCCCAGGTTAACGCCAAATAACCCTGTTAAAAAAGTGCTGGGCAGAAAAACCATCGCCATAAGCGACATGGTATAAGTTCTGCGCGCCAGAGACTCCTGCATCACCTGGGCAATTTCATCCGCCATGATGCCAGTACGCGCGATACAAGCGTCAATCTCATCCAACCCCCTTCCCAGCCTGTCGGCGATATCCTGCATTCTGCGCCGGTGATCGTCGCTCATCCACGGCAGCCGTTCACTCGCAAGCCGGGCATAGACGTCGCGCTGCGGCGCCATATAGCGGCGCATAACAATTAGCTGTTTACGTAGCAATGCGAGGAAACCGCGCGGTGGGATTTGCTGGTCGAGAAGATTATCTTCCAGATCGATAATTTTATCGTGTAGCTCTTCAATAAATTCACTGGCGTGATCGGTTAACGCATCGCACACATCCACTAACCAGCCGCCGCAATCTACGGGCCCGGTGCCCTCCTGCAAATCACTGACCACATCGTCCAGCGCCAGAACCTTTCGCTGACGGGTAGACACAATGAATCGCTCGTCCATATATAAACGCATTGCCACTAATTGATCCGGGCGTTCGTCAGTACTGCCATTAATACAGCGCAGCGTAATGAGCGTCCCTTCCCCCATACGACTTACGCGCGGGCGCGAGCTTTCACCAGCCAGCGCATCACGCACGTTATTGGGGAGTAAAGGCGTTGAAGCCAACCAGCGGGCGCTGTCCGGGTGGGTATAATTAAGATGTAGCCAACAGGGATGCTGACTATCGATCACATCATTATCTTCGAGCGGTTTTACTCCACCACGACCATCCAGTAGCCATGCGAAAACGGCATCCGGCACGTTCACATCCGATCCCTTAATGGCTTCCACAGCGCCTCCACGTTACAACTCTGATGCCGTTAGTCTAGCTTTCGGGAAAGGTTAAGCAATCTCTCATTTTCTCATTGCGCAAAAAGAATTACGGGAACGTGCGAAAAAAGCGCCTTAGCAACAGGCGCTTACCAAACATGTATTATCAGGCCTGGCCGCGCCTGGTGATGGTCGAAAGAGGTGATACATGAGAGCGCGACAGCGCATGTTCACTGTAACCCGGCTGGCTTAAACGAAATTTGTCGGTTTTAGTCTGTAACTCGATCACCTGCGCCTTTAAAACATCCGAAGAAGCAGATAGCGCTTCAACCATTAAGACATTGCTATGGGTTGCGCTTTCCAGATCGCTCAACGCCAGTGTTATCTGGTTAATGCCTTTTTCCTGCTCCCGCGTGGTGGTGGAAATTTCACTCATCAGCATGTTTAATTGCCCGGAACCGCCAACAATCTCCTGCATATTTTTTTCAGCCTCCTGCACTATGGCGGCCCCCTGCCGCACATTGTCATGCGTAACGTCGATCAGCGCCTTGATATTTTTTGCCGCCTCAGCGCTACGATGCGCCAGATTACGCACTTCCCCGGCCACCACGGAGAAACCTTTTCCATGATCGCCCGCCCGCGCAGCCTCTACCGCCGCGTTAAGCGCCAGAATATTAGTCTGGAATGCGATACCGTCAATCAATGAAATAATCTCCGTCATCTGCGAGGCACAGTCGGTAATAGAACGCATATTTTCTGTAACCCGCACCATTAATTCACCGCCTTTACGGGCGCATTGGGTTGCACAATCCGCCTGTATGCTCGCCATTCGGGTATTATCCGCATTGTTTTTGGTACTCGCTGCCATTTCATCCATACTGGCGGCAGTTTGAATTAACGAGGCCGACTGCTGTTCCGTCTTTACGGATAGCGACATACTGCGCGCCGCCAGTTGTTCGGAAAGGGTCATTGCCGTTTGCGAAGAGGATCTGATTTCGCGTACCAGCGCGGAAATATTCTCCGACAGGCTATTAATCCCGGGGATGAGTCGCCCGGCGCAATTATTGCCAAATTCGGAGATATGAATAGACAAGTTTCCTGCTGCGACCTCTTCAATACTTTTCTTCACGGTATTAATTGGCACAACCAGATAGCAGGTCATATACCACCAAAGCAGTAATGCCGAGATCAGATAAATGATATTACACGTAATTAAAATAGGGAGATCGTGCAGAAAAGCTATTTGTAAAGTATCCACCAAAAGAAACGTACATACCATGAATAGAATAATGCATGTCCTGACGCTGATATTTCTTAACATTTTTGATGGCCTACAACCAGGATAGGAGACAGGTTTTATTTTTATAGCATTTCAGATAGCTATTGCCATTCGTTTCTTTGACATTCTCCATATTCAATACCAGACCATCGCCATTTCCCTTAGTGCAACAGATAAAATCACCTATATTCGCTATACCAGGATATTTATCCATCCATATTGACAAGTGATGTACTTTTCACCATTTTCTGCTTAATAGTTAAGTCGAAAGCCAGTATATTTTAATAGACGCTTAAATAAGCGAATGACTGTTTCTCCGTGTTATTACCGCGGACAGCGTTATCGCCCGTTCTCTTGCAGAATCCTGAGCATTTGGATGAGGCGTTATAGCAGGCATAAATCGGGTTCGCGCGAGCTTGCGCTGGCGGTCCTGTCCGCCAGCGGCAACGATTTACCGACTACGCTTCGCATGGCGCTCCCAGTTATCCTGTTTAGCCTGCACCGTTTTACGTAACGCGACATAACATGCCCCGCCGCCGCCATGGTGCGGCAACGCCGAACAATAAGCCTGTACATCCTCAAACTCTGTCAACCAACGGGCCACATAGCTTCGGACGATATTGGCATGCGACTTCGCCTCTCGCCCTTTACCATGAATGATCAGGACATTACGCAACCCCTCTTTCTGCGCCTCCAGGATAAAACGAAACAGCATTTTTCGGCACGTTTCGACCGGCTGGCGTAACAAATTGAGGCTGGCCTGCTGAGGGTATTTCCCACTGCGTAACTTGTCGATGACACCCTGCTGCAATCCTTCCCGACGAAATTCCAGCGGTTCATTCAGCGGCAGAATATCCAGAAAGCCCGTCGTCAGGAAATTATCAAGCTGGAGCGTGTCGATACGCTGGGGCGTTTTAAGATTACGCGTTGGCTGCCAGTGTACATCAGTATGGCGTTTCAGCGGCTGGACATCCTCCATGGCGTCAAGAAACAGCGCTTTATCGTCAAGGTTCATGGTTCATCCTCCAGCGTTTTTGCGACTGCCGTTATCATAACCGTGCCCTGTTATACCGACAACGGTTTACAGTTATTTCCAATAACAGCGACAATGTCAGGCAATTAACCGCCTCGCCCGGCTCTCTTTTTCTCCGCCAACGATATTACCGTCGCTAAATGTGTTATCCCTGACTATCTTTTAAGGAGTATGGTTGCGGGTATTCCTGGCATGATATCTTGTCTCTTACGTTAGATTAAGACGATGTGAGAGAACGGATGCTGAGATTACTTGAAGAGAAGATAGCCACGCCATTAGGACCGTTATGGGTGGTTTGCGATGAGCAGTTTCGACTGCGGGCCATTGAGTGGGAACAGTACCGCGATCGTATGGAGCAACTGCTAAATATCCACTACCGTCACGAAGGCTATGAACGCGTTTCTGCGACTAACCCCGGTGGACTCAGCGATAAGCTTGCAGATTATTTTGCAGGCAATCTCGCCGTAATTGATACCCTGGAAACCGCCACGGGGGGCACACCTTTTCAACGGGAAGTATGGCAGGCGTTGCGCGCTATCCCCTGCGGGCAGGTGATGCACTATGGTCAACTGGCGGCGCAACTGGGACGACCGGGCGCCGCACGCGCAGTCGGTGCTGCGAATGGTGCTAACCCCATCAGTATTGTTGTTCCCTGCCATCGCGTCATCGGGCATAACGGCACTCTGACCGGATACGCAGGCGGCGTGCAGCGAAAAGAGTGGCTATTACGCCATGAAGGCTATCTTTTATTATGAAAATACAGGCAAAAAGTGCCTTATCGGTCACACTTTTATGTAAAGCAACAACAAATAAATTACGTGTTTTCAAATAGATAAAAGTATTCATCAAACTTATACTTGAATTATTCCTTCTCCGGGATAGCTCAGACTTACGCGCTCACCAAAAAGATGTTAAAATTGACAAATATCAATTACGGCTTGAGCAGACCTATGATCCCGGAAAAGCGAATTATACGGCGCATTCAGTCTGGCGGTTGTGCTATCCATTGCCAGGATTGCAGTATCAGCCAGCTTTGCATCCCGTTCACACTTAACGAGCATGAGCTTGATCAGCTTGATAATATCATCGAGCGCAAAAAGCCCATTCAGAAAGGGCAAACTCTGTTTAAAGCAGGTGATGAATTGAAATCGCTCTATGCTATCCGCTCCGGAACGATTAAAAGCTACACCATTACCGAGCAAGGCGATGAGCAGATTACTGGATTCCATTTAGCAGGCGACCTGGTGGGTTTTGACGCCATTGGCAGCGGTCATCATCCGAGCTTTGCACAGGCGCTGGAAACCTCAATGGTATGTGAAATACCCTTTGAGACACTGGATGACCTGTCCGGCAAAATGCCTAACCTGCGTCAGCAAATGATGCGTCTGATGAGCGGTGAAATTAAAGGCGATCAGGATATGATCCTGTTATTGTCGAAGAAAAACGCCGAAGAACGTCTGGCTGCGTTTATTTACAACCTGTCCCGCCGCTTTGCGCAGCGTGGTTTCTCACCGCGTGAATTCCGCCTGACGATGACCCGTGGCGATATCGGCAACTATCTGGGCTTAACGGTCGAAACCATTAGCCGTCTGCTGGGGCGTTTCCAGAAAAGCGGTATGCTGGCGGTGAAAGGTAAGTATATTACTATTGAAAACAGCGATGCGCTGGCGGCCCTCGCCGGTCATACCCGCAACGTCGCTTAAACGTCAGCTAAACCATTGATGTTATCTTCTGCCATATCGTTAAATTTTTCTCATTTATTGATCTGGCAGAAGCGCTTCCTCTGTTTCATTCACCATATTTGAGTTACTCTTTAGTTACAAACTGCGATGACAGTTGTAAGGAGACCCTGTATGGCTATGTATCAAAATATGCTGGTGGTCATCGATCCCAATCAGGACGACCAACCCGCATTACGGCGAGCAGTTTATTTGCATCAACGGATTGGCGGCAAAATTAAAGCTTTCCTGCCTATTTACGATTTCTCGTATGAGATGACCACCCTGCTTTCTCCTGACGAACGCACCGCAATGCGTCAGGGCGTAATAAGTCAACGCACAGCCTGGATACGTGAGCAGGCGAAATATTATCTTGAAGCCGGTGTCCCCATTGAAATTAAAGTGGTCTGGCACAATCGTCCCTTTGAGGCCATCATCCAGGAGGTTATCGCCGGCAGTCACGATCTGGTGTTAAAAATGGCGCATCAGCACGATCGACTGGAAGCGGTCATTTTTACCCCTACCGACTGGCATTTGCTGCGTAAATGCCCAAGCCCCGTGTGGATGGTCAAAGATCAGCCGTGGCCAGAGGGCGGCAAAGCCCTGGTCGCCGTGAACCTGGCAAGCGAAGAGCCCTATCATAATGCTCTCAACGAAAAGCTGGTAAAAGAGACCTTACAATTGGCGGAGCAGGTTAATCATACCGAAGTGCACCTGGTCGGCGCCTACCCCGTTACGCCAATCAATATCGCCATTGAGCTGCCGGAATTTGATCCCAGCGTGTATAACGACGCCATCAGAGGCCAGCATTTACTGGCGATGAAAGCGCTGCGCCAGAAATTCAGCATCGATGAAAAAGTTACGCATGTAGAAAAAGGCTTGCCTGAAGAAGTTATCCCGGATCTTGCCGAACATCTCCAGGCGGGGATCGTTGTGCTTGGCACCGTTGGACGTACCGGACTCTCGGCCGCGTTTCTGGGGAACACGGCCGAACAGGTCATTGACCATCTGCGCTGCGACCTGTTAGTCATTAAGCCTGATGAGTATCAAACACCGGTGGAACTGGACGACGAGGACGATTAATCCCTCTTCCGTCCTGCCGGATGGCGCTGCCATCCGGCCAATACCTCATTCCTGTTACTCATCTCCGCCGAGGAAATAGATCCCCAAAGGAATCGCCAGCAGAATAGTGAACACCAGACTGTAAACGAAAATCATTGCCGACTGAATGGCATACATAGAGCTTGTCCACTCGGACAGTGGAATATGATACTGCTCAATCACACCGCCGATAGTCGCGCGCGTTACCACCGATGCCGCAACGATAAACACTGCCAGCAGGCATAACAGAAATTTTTTCCCCTTCGCCGATTTCAGCTTCATCATGATCATAGTATTGTCCTTTACAGATGACTTTGTTACCTGATAGCAACAATACCATGACAATCACGCGATGTCTGCTCCATAAAACGTGACATTGTATTTACATAAAAAGTAAACCGCTGAGATTAAAGCTGATACCACTATTTCTTCTTTTTACTTATCGATGATCTACGCGTTTATCCTGGGTAAAATACCTGTTAATCAGGTCATTCTGAGCTGTTATCGTAGGAAGGAGCGGAAAACAATAATGTTCACTGAATTTTTTCTCAAAAACGCATTTAATCTGGCGATACTTTTCAGTTGCGGCATGGCGTTGCTGGTCGTGAGATTTTGGCTCAGTCGTAACGTACAGTGGAAGAAAGGATTCACGTTCCATGCGGCACAGTTTTTTATTTACGCGATTATTATTGGGACCATCGGGAGCATCCTGAATAATGCTATTGAAGATTATAATTTGCGTTTTATCTCTTCCGGGGTCATTGATTTTATCTGCACCTCACTCATTGCGCTTATTCTGACGATAAAACTTTTCCTGATTATTAACCAATTTGAAAAAGCACAGGTCAATAAAGGTAGAGATGTCACCAGTACCCGTATTCTGGCACGGGTCATAAAAATAACCATTATTGTCGCGATTGTCTTACTGTATGGCGAACATTTTGGCATGAGTCTGTCCGGTCTGCTGACCTTTGGCGGTATCGGCGGTATCGCTGTTGGTATGGCGGGCAAAGATGTCCTGAGCAATTTTTTCTCCGGTATTATGCTCTATTTCGATCGCCCCTTCAGTATCGGAGACTGGATTCGTTCTCCTGACAGAAATATCGAAGGTACGGTCGCCGAAATCGGCTGGCGAATTACGCGAATTAACACATTCGACCACCGCCCGTTGTACGTGCCTAATTCCGTCTTTTCATCCATTAGCGTTGAGAATCCGGGACGGATGACCAACCGTCGAATAAAAACGGTTATTGGATTACGTTACGAAGATGCCGACAAAATTGGCCTCATTGTTGACGCTATCAGAAACATGCTGCAGGCGCACAGAGATATCGATCAGAAACAGACGCTGTTGGTCTATTTTAATGAATTCGCCGACTCTTCGCTGAATATTATGGTGTATTGCTTTACCAAAACAACAGTATGGCAGGAATGGCTTGCCGTACAGCAGGATGTTTACCTGAAAATTATTGCGATTGTCCAGGAAAACGGCGCTGACTTCGCCTTCCCAAGCCAGACGCTCTATATCGATGACCCGGAGGCCGCGCCTGCGACAAAATAAAAGATAGCCGGTGCCCGATAACGCTTATCGGGCACCGAGGCTTTCCTGTCCGGATGACGGGTTGTTAGCGCCTTACGGTGATCAACGGCTCTTTTCATTCACCGTCATGGTAAATTCAAGCACCTCATTAGTGTCGTTAACGTAGGCATGAGGCATGTCGGTTCTGGCTACAGCGGAGCAGCCCTCCCGAATAATAAAGCGTCTACCATTGACTGTTAATGTCAGTGTTCCCTGATTAACAAACAGTAATTCACAGGTGTCTGCCGGATGCCCTGCCGATTCAAACTGTTCACCAGGATGCATTATCCATTGCCAGAGTTCCAGCATATCCGGCCCGCTGGTTCCCGCCATCAGTTTTGCGCTGCCGCCTTTCTCGCCGCGCCACAACACCGGAATAGCATCCCGGTCGATAAGATGGACCATCGGCTCGCTGGCGACGTTGACAACATCCGCCACGGACACTCCCATTGCCGCCGCGATCTTACATAACAGCGCAATGCTTGGATTGGCTTTACAGCCTTCAATTTCCACCAGCATTCCTTTACTGACGCCGGAACGCCGCGCAAGCTCATCCAGCGACATCTTTTTTTGGCTACGAAATTGTTTGATACGTTGGGAAACAGCTTCATTTATCGTGCTGACGTCAGCGCCCGCCGTGGTCGATAAGTTGACTTTTTTGGTCATTGGTCGATATCATAGAATAAAATAGTCATTACAGGATTATGCGATGTCTTCTATGTTACCGTCAATCAGCCCGGAACTGGCCCGTATCGCTCCCGGCTTTCGTGCATTAAGTATTAATGTTATTGCCGCTCCGATTCGCGATGTGCAGGTCGGAGAAATCGCGCTAAAAGAGGCCTGTCAGGCCGTAATTAACGGCCAACCGGCGTGGGCACAGGCGCATATAGACGCCTGGAATGCAGTGTTTAAAGCATTCGGCGCAAAACCAAAGCGCACCCCCTGCTCGGCTGAAGCGCTACGAAAACGCGTGTTGAAGGATGGAACAATGGCGGCGCTGGATCCGGTCGTTGATCTTTATAACGCGGTGAGCCTGCGCTATGCCGTACCGGTAGGCGGCGAAAATAGCGCGGCTTATTGTGGATCGCCGAGGCTGGTTTTCGCAGACGGTAGTGAAACATTTGATACTCTGAAAGAAGGACAACCCGCCACCGAGTCGCCAGAACCGGGCGAAGTTATCTGGCGCGATGACAGAGGCGTCACCTGTCGGCGCTGGAACTGGCGTCAGGGAGTACGTACCCGACTAAGCGCTTCAGATAAAGCGATGTGGTTTATCCTTGAAAGCTTGCCGGAAATGCCGGTTGATGAATTGTACGCGGCAGGAAACATGCTGACTGACGGCCTTGAAAAAATGATGCCAGGTTTACGTTTTGAATCCACGTTGATAGGTGTTTGATTGATATTGCGTAACAGGAGAAATACCATGTCGCTGTTTCTGACAAGTTTTATTTTCGAAAAAAAAGAGTACGACGAAGAGTTTTATCAACTGGATGGCTGGATTGAGCGCTATACGCAGTCTATTGATGGCTATATTGGGATGGAAAGCTATACCGATGCCGCCAGCGGAAGAATGGTTAATAATTATTACTGGCAGACCCGCGAATCAATGGAGCTATTGATAAATAATTTACAGCACCAGCAGGCCAAATCACAAAGTCATAAGTGGCTTTCCGGTTACCAGACGATTATTTCAGAAATTCAGGGGTGCCATAACGTTAACCTGCCCCATCCGCTGGCATCATTTTCAGTTCCTTATGCGTGATGCAATAGTATATGTGTTAAATGTGGGGGCACTACAGGAGGATGCCTGCGCCCCTGCATTGCCGGTTATTCGGTTCTCTGTGCAGGGACGGTGCTGATATAAGTGATTAGTAAACAGGAAGATGAGTGATATCTCGTGGTACAATAACACGCGTAACCACATTATTTTCATCGCACTCTATCAACGCTCTGGCAAAAATACTGAGCTCATTAATTTTCAGCCCGGAATTATCCAAAAACTGGCGGCAAGCGTAGTCAGAAACAAAGGTTATGCCGGGATGAATATCATGTTCCCGAATAAAACGGGCCTGAGCAAATGGCGTATCCATACTCAGCACATATACCGCCCGGTTTGAGTGGCTACCCGCTGATTTAAGGCGGTCACTATAGTCTTTTACCTGCCATTCACAAACCGGCGTATCCAGTGACGGGACGACAATAATCCGCTTTTTTATCCCCGGGATACAGTAACCCGGTAATAAATTATGGCTCACCAGCCCCTTTGTGCAGGGTAATGGTTCGCCTTCAGCCAGTATACCGGGTTTGAGGGTCAGCTGCGTTTTGCCAAAGGTGACAGCGTGTTCCTGACCCAATGAGATATAATCTTGTGTTGTTGCTGGTGTCATAAAAACTTCTCCTTTTAACGTTTGTATTATTTTAGCCATAATAATTATTTAGCAATCCGCTAAAAAACCAGGTGAACATCCATAATAATATGATGGTGATAAAAAGAATTATATTAGTCATAATGATTAATATCGTTTTATAGTCTTCCTCTGATGGAAATTTCTTTCGTGAAACTCATTGCATATTTAAAAGATATGTCAATACGTTCATTACTATGCCCACGATAGGTTATAACTTGTGTATATTTACCTGGAACATTTTCTTTCTTAAGAGGGCCATAATCCCATAAGCCTTTTAAATTTTCACGCGCTACAGTCTTATTAATGTGAACTTCATTTACAGGATTCCCGTCGATATCCTTAACAATAGTTGTGATGGTGGCACTTTCACCCGGCGATAATACAGACTTATCTATACTCATAACTGTTAAATCTGGGCTTGGCGTATTAGATATAGTTTCTGTTTCAATATACTGGAACTCAGATACCGATGGCACAGGCGTGTACCCTGACGCTGAAGCCATATCCGTTTCATTATAAATTTCTAGTTTAATCTTTGAACCCCGATGTTCCTTTTGGATATTAAATTTATGCTCACATGGCTTTTCACGTTTAAGTATATGCTGAGAGTTATCTTTATTGATCTGATAATACGTACATACTGTAGTAAAAGTTTCCGCAGACTGATAGTTATTATCCGGGTCTCTGATGCCTACATTTCTGGCATTCCTCGCAATAGTCATTCCCGGAAAAGGTGTATACTTTTCAATAGAAAAGCCAAGTCCATTAAACTGCAATTCGTAGGTATCACGAGGTGTTCCAGGCCTGTGCCCAACGCTCGGCGCCGTAGGAGGAGAAAATATCCCGACGGTTGCCGCGGACGTTGTCGACGAATCCGCCAAGACGCTTATCGGCGCAGCCGCCAGAAGCAGGCTATAGATAATAAGATTATGTTTCGACATACGCACTGTTGATCCTTTTTAAAACATTAATTCGCATCAGAGGTTGCGGTATTACCCTTAGCATTTTCCTTATCAGAAATAATTCTGACGCGGATATATTTATTCTGAAGCGATTCCCCATTAAGACTATAAGGAAGAAGCCAGGTGGCTTTTGTAGCCCCCGGTACGGATTGCCAGGATTTCATTTCATCCGAGATTTCCCACTGATAATTAAACGCATCAGTACAGTCCGTGTTATTTACACAAAGCGTTCTGGCTCGCATTTCTGTTCCGACGACTGGCGCAGTAACGCTTCCGTTGGCTTCTTCAGTACCCGGCGTAAAAAGCACCTCCACAGAAGTGACCTTCTGCGCAATACTGTCTGACTGCGCTTGTAGTAGTACGGTACCCTTCACCGGATGTTTATCGTCTGGTCCGCTTGCTTCAATATGTAATTTGAGCGAACGGGCATCATCGCCGATATGGGTCACCAGAACCCGTTCAACCCAATGGCCGTCACGCTCTGTACCACCGAGCGCTTTAAATGCCAGACCCGGCATATCTGATTGATACTTAATATGACGTGGTTTGAGCGACGTCCACTCCTCTTCAGAACGCTCGCGCACGTAGTGCCACTCAATAACCTTCCCCTCTTCTCCGGCAGGAAGCGGCGTACTGATAACAAAGTTGCCGTCCTCAACCTGAACATCGTCATTGATAACATTTATCCATGAACGGAAACTGGTCTCATCCTGTGTCACCCTTACCGGGATACGCTCGGAGGTCACGCGAGTACCCCGGCTGTCAGTCACCGTTAAATAAAGGCTATACTCCTGACCGTCGGTCGCCGTCAGCGGAAGTTGAGGAAGGATAAGGCCGCTGCCCAAACTCCCCTGAAGCTGAAGTCCGGCGAGAAGCTCCGCATCACCCGACCACTCAACTTTCTCAATCGGGTAACGGCTATCTACCGTCGCCATTAATGTCACTAGCGTCCCGGACAGGCCTGACACCGGCATTGCCGTAATGCGGATTTTACTGGCCTGCTCCCGATACGCCATGACGATATCGTAATTACGATCGACAAAGGCACGCCGATTAGTCGTATTCGACGGCGCCCCAACGTTGCGGTAATCAAGCTGTTCATGTAACGGCGTACCGAAGGAATAGTTGACTCTCAGACCGCCCTCTGCCTGCGATCCGCCGTTACCGGCGTCCCGATATCCTGCTCTGAGCTCAAGCAAGGGGACAGGGTTCCAGACCAGAGCCGCACCTGCGGCGCGGGGATTCCGGCTTAATGTACCGTTACCCAATAGATCAACTTTATCCCCGTAATACTGTTCATATGTGAGCTCGCCACTGAACCAGGGAAAATCGGGAAGCGTGCCTTTTGTTCGCAGATCAAAGCCATATGCCGGACGCTCATCATGTAATTCATGCGCTGCTGACGTTTTCCAGCCGGTGAGAGGGAAATAATAGTTGCCGGAAAAGGCCAGACTGTCTTTATAAACTTCCCCGCCAATGCCGCCACGTAAGTGGGAATAACGGATGTCGGCATCCAGAAACGTATTGACGCCGAGCAGCCATCCATTGACCTCCTGGCGGTAACCCATACCAACGTTAACATAGGTGCGGCCATCGAAACTGCTGCTGTCGTGGTCGCGAAAGCCAAGCTGGCCAAAGAGTAAAGACGATGTTGTTTCCTGGACGGGAATAAACATATCGAACTCTGATGAGCGATATTTCGCGCCATCTTCAAGATTGACGCCACCACGGAAAATAATCTCCGGAAAAGCGTTCTTTATCCCCTCGTTCACCAGATGATTAGCGGCTTGCCCTGGTAACGCCTTGATTTTTCCTTTGGTATAATCCTCCAGCGTCCCCTCCTGCAGGTGCGGAGAAATAGACGATGCCGTCCCTGCAATCCACGACTGAATTTCATTATCGCTATCAGCGATAACCGGGAGTGAAATCTGACTGGTAACAATGGCCCAGGTTATATATTTAGTAATAGGTTTTTTAGAAAAAACCACTGTATTGTCTCCTGCTATATCCCCCTGCCTGGCAGAGGGAGTATTTAAATAAGATGTTTATTTGGCGATAACCATCAGCGACGGATAGCGCGTTTATTCTCCGGCGTGGCTTTCGTCGTTTTAGGCGTAACGTGGACACGGAACAGTTTATTCTGCTCAGTTCCCTTAATAATATATTTATGCTTTTCAGCGTTGCTATTATTCAGATCGGTGAACTTATCTGGTGTCCCGGCATCCGCCATCTGCCAGGTAAAGTTATAATTACTGACCTCACACTCAGCCGCCGCTGTGGCGGCACATTCCAGTACCGCTTCAAGGGTGCCGCCTACCACTGGAGTGTTGGCGTCATTGGTACCGTTGAGTTCATCAGTCGGTTTACCACTTTCATTCACCACATTGATAGTGACAGAACGTAGCTTATTAGAAATTGTACCGTCTGCGGCGGAGTCGCCGCCCACCCCAGAAGATGCAGCAGTTAATAAGACAGTGGCAGGCAAGAATGCACTATCCGGCGTCCCCGTTGCCGTCTTAATTCGGTAAACGATTTTAATTTTTTTACCGCCTGCATCAGCAGGAATGGTAAAAGCCGTCCCGGTTGCCGCCGGGGTTCCAGAAGGATCGGCGGCCTCATTATCCACCAGATACCATTTAATATCGTCGGCATTATTCATTTTATCCAGCGATAAGGGATCCCTATCCTCATCCCTAATAAAAACATCCGCTATCTGGAGGGTTGAACCGGTCGTCAGTTCCCCAGACACTTCTATCTTTTTTGCATTAGTAGTTGCCACAGGACGGTGACCAACAGAAGCAGGCGTAGCAGAAGAAGCCATATCATTGGCTCTGGTATTCGCCACCGCCTCTACTGAGACCACGGATGCACAAATTGCTAACGTTAATAAAGATCTTTTGAAGTACAAAACAATTCCCTTTTATTAAATCATTAGAAATAATTACGAGATTTATAATCTCACGGGCTAAAAATTCAGGGTTATTCAATCATTTTAACCGCCTGTGAAATTATGCCCTTCGCCATGCTAATTACTTAGCTTTACTGGCAAAATCCGATCTCCAAGTGTAAAGTTTATTCAGAAACGTCAAGCAATTTAAATCTTTCTTGTTTTGCCAGAAAAGCTAACAACCACCCACCAGTTTAATAACACAGTATGTCAAACACCTTAAATGTTTATATTTTCGGCTTCAATAAAGAGGAATGATGATGAAAAAAGCCATAATAATCTCAGTATTAGAGCAAATAGAAAAAAATCTTGAAGAGAGGATTGATATTGAAAAGCTGGTTGTTATAACAGGTTATTCGCGAAGGAGTTTGCAGGATTTTTTTAAAGAAAAGTGTGGCGTCTCTATCGGAAAATATATCAGACAACGCAAGTTGAGCAGAAGCGCCACTCTGCTAAAGCTGACCTCTCAGTCGGTCACAGATATCGCGTTCAGAATGGGGTTTGATTCAGTGCAGTCCTATAGTCGAGAGTTCAAAAAAACATTTGGCGTCAATCCCAATAACTATCGCAAGGCTGATTTCTGGGATCTCAGAAACCTACGGCCTCCCTACTGGCTTGACTGTGATGAGCATTATCAGTTCGAAATTTGTCAGCTTACGTCAAAAGAAATTTTCGGATTTCAAACATCTCATCAGATCGCAACAAATGACCTTCCTAAAAAAGCGTCGCCTATAAAATGGAAAATCATTCATGAGACGCTCAGAACGTGGGGCGAAAATGTGTATTGTCTCTCGTCTTTTAAGCCGGATAATACCAAAGACCAGGTCATCGCCGTAAGCAGTTTTTTTGGTATGGAACATAATTCCGTCGATGGAGGAAAAATACCCATGTCGAGGGTAATAAAATGTGGTAAATATGCAAAATTCCATTTCGTTGGTCATAAGGAACAATATCAACAATTTTCCAATACAATATATATGTGTATATTGCCAAAACTGAATCTTATCAGGAGAGAAGGAGAAGATATTGAATACTTCCATTTGGCATCCGTCCAAAAGCAACAGAATAATGAATCCATTGTCGATCTTTATTATTACATCCCTGTACTGTAATGACTTCATACCATCCACGTATTTCATCTGAAAAGCCTTCTCTTTTCAGAGCGGTAATAAAACTCTCAGTATTGATTCTGATAAAATAAGTGACTATTAAATAAATTAACGTTTTGAAAGGATTGAGAAAATAACTTTCGT
Organism: Salmonella sp. NW1250; assembly: GCF_051812965.1. Classification (NCBI taxonomy): domain Bacteria; kingdom Pseudomonadati; phylum Pseudomonadota; class Gammaproteobacteria; order Enterobacterales; family Enterobacteriaceae; genus Salmonella; species Salmonella sp. NW1250. The sequence continues at coordinate 548,727 of NZ_JAMNDD010000001.1, forward strand.
GCACGCGACGCCGTGGACAGATTTCTGACAGTACTGTACGGTGTAGTGATCAGGTAATATTGGCTACAGTTTACGGTAAAAGCAAAGTCCATACTTTAACTATTAATGGGAGTATGCTGGCCGGGCGGCTTGCAGGGCCTTCATGCTCCCACATCTATAATGTTGGTATGATTACATTCTCTCTATACTTTACTGTGCTAACCTTTTATCTCGTTGAGATAACGTTTAATTAAAATGCTCTCTTTTTGATGTACATTATAAGAGGAGACATTATTCATATTTTCGAAATCAGGGCAGACGATATGTATACAACCATCAGAAACACAGCGCTAGCAATGGTAGCTTGTTTTTCGTATATCGCACATGCCAGTACCCACCCTCCTCTTATTATCACCAGGGGAGCCGGAGGAGACGCCTCCGGAGCCACAGTCATTCATGATAATTGGCGGCATGGCACTCCTGACCTGGTCAATCTTACCGATATCCCCATAGATAAAATCAGACCAGAAAAATACCGTTGCGTATTGATTATTGGGCAAGGAGCTATAAAAGAGATGCTTCTTGCGAACAATGCCTCAGCAATACTTTCCGGAAAAACTGTTGGTCTGTATAGTCATCTGATCGATCAGAACACGCTCAGATTACTTCGGCAATTGCAGAACAAAGTGAGATTCAATCTCTTTTTTACCCGCTCACAGATAACTCTACTAAAACTAAGGAACATTTCAGAATATAATTTTTTGAGCTCTAAAATAAATAATGTCTGGGGACAAGACTCACTAGCAATTGAAACAGTGGCACCTGACAGGGGTAATATACCGGAAAAAGCGCTTCCCCTCAAAACAACAGATTATGTGATATGGCTGGGTGGAAACTATACTACCTCCTCTGGTACGCAGCGTATCTTCACAAACGATCAGATTGTTGTAGCCCTGAAACCACTACATAATGTTATTTCACCAAATGCATCGATTGCTATTATGCTTTCACCACGTTTCTTTGATAATAGCATGAGTAAAGAAGTAAAAGTTAAACGACTGAAGGCAGTACTTAACACCTTTTCGCGAAACAGGGTCACATTTTATATGAGTAAGGAGATGCTTGCTAATCTGAAAGAATTTGATTTACCTGTTCAACTATCCCCTTCTTACGCAGAGCTGATGCGAATGCCCTGGGCCAGCGCTACCCGGCATTTTGCCTCTGTGGATCAATATAACCTGTTTGCTGATCTCATACCTAAAGTCACGCCGTTTCTTCTTGAACCGAATGATGCCGATCAAGCTCTCTATGCGAGGGATTATCTTAATACCCGGCGTGTAAGTCTGACCCAAAATATTCTTAACCACGGTTGTGACTAAATAAAACGCGCAGAATCCGGGATAGTTAGCAATCCAAAACAGACCGTTAGCCATGAGTACTGTTTATCTTCACTATACAGGGAACAACCAAATAACTGACAACACAAATCAAGCCGATACCCGGAATTCGGCTATACAGGCGCTCTATTCAATTCTGGCCCAGAAACCGTCCGGTACCCATACTGGACACGGCCTCCCAACTGCTTTAGCGCATTACCAGTCCAGCTTCGATGCGCCTTCTGTCGTCTGCACTATTTCACTGGTTTTAATGACGCGATGATAACCATAAGCATCAGCGTATTTCGTCATTCCGGTTGCGGTGTCAACCTCCGGCTTACCCTGCGTTTCAATAATCTCTCCCGTCCGGGTCATCATGGTATAGGTCGTTGTACATCCGGCTAGCATCAACACTGATAAGCTAAGTACCGTAATAAGACTACATTTTTGCATTTCTCGTTTCCCTGACACCTCTATTTTTGATGTACTTTACCGAATACCGCAACGGCAAGATGGATGATTAGGGCTATTGCTCTCTGTTTGCCCGTATCTGATTGGCTCAGGTTTTTTGATGCGCTGCGTTAATCCGGCAGTAATCGCTCCAGCACATCCCCAGCCAGAAGCACGCTCTCCTGAAGACGCTCCAGGCTATACCCCGCTCGCGCCTTGGCGGAAAGTCCCGCCATTAGCGTCCCCATAAAGTCCGTCGTCCGGTCAGCCTCTTGCGGATACCGCATGGCGACATAAGTGCGAATCAGGTTTTCAGCAGCGATGTAAAACTCGCAGGCGGCCTCTCGTGCCGGTTTATCGTTACAATGAGCGCCCTCCAGAACCAGACACCCAGTGGCATCAGGATCGGCAGCGTAACGTCTTGCCGCTTCCATCAGCACATCGATAAGGCACTTCGCGGTCGGGCGATCGTGACGCAGAAGCGCCCCGAGTGGAATCGCGTCGGTCATCCTGTAACGCTTTAATACGCGAGTATACAGCCCCAGCTTGCTGCCAAACGCCGCATAAAAACTGGGAGGATTGATCCCGAACGCTTTTGTCAGATCCGCTACGCTCACCGCGTCGTAGCCGCGCGAATGAAATAAGTGTTGAGCGGTTTCAATGGCTTGCTCCGGATCGAACTGGCGAGGGCGACCCGGCGTTCGGCTATGTTTTGTAGTCATTACTACATAACTCCTTGACGGCATGATTTCATTACGCATATTGTAGTGACTACTACAATATCATAAAGGACATCCTGATGATGCTATTTCGCAACAAATCTGTACTGGTTTTAGGGGGAAGTCGTGGTATCGGCGCGGCTATTGTACGACGCTTTAGCGCTGACGGCGCATCGGTCGTTTTCAGCTACGCCGGATCGCGTGAAGCCGCCGAAAAACTGGCAGCGGAAACCGGAAGCACCGCCATCCAGACGGATAGCGCCGATCGGGATGCCGTTATCAGCCTCGTGCGTGAGTACGGACCACTGGATATTCTGGTCGTCAATGCGGGCGTGGCTCTCTTCGGCGATGCGCTGGAACAAGATAGCGATGCGATAGATCGTTTGTTCCGTATTAATATCCATGCGCCTTACCATGCGTCAGTCGAAGCAGCCCGCAACATGCCGGAAGGTGGACGCATTATTATTATCGGTTCCGTGAATGGCGATCGGATGCCCGTACCGGGAATGGCCGCGTACGCCGCCAGTAAATCAGCCCTGCAAGGGCTGGCGCGCGGCCTGGCCCGTGATTTTGGCCCCCGCGGGATTACGATAAATGTGGTGCAGCCAGGCCCCATTGATACCGACATCAATCCGGAAGATGGCCCCATGAAAGAGCTGATGCACAGTTTCATGGCGATCAAACGACACGGAAGACCTGAAGAAGTGGCTGGAATGGTTGCATGGCTTGCCGGTCCGGAAGCTTCTTTCGTCACTGGCGCGATGCACACCATCGATGGTGCCTTCGGAGCCTGACGGCCAGGCGAATATCACACGGTTGCCGTCTACGCTCCGGCAACCGTGTTAGAAGCTGTTCATGCGAGAAAACATCCGCAAGCGCCGGGATCAATCGTGGATTTTAACGCCAAGACAACCGCGAACAAATTCAGGATTAAAATGCTTCACCGCTTCGCCAACGTAGCCTAAATCAAGGGCGTTGATTTGAGCCATTTCATTATCCGTTAGTGAGAAATCCCAGATGGCAAAGTTCTCTTCAATGCGTTCCTGTCGAGTGGATTTAGGAATAACCGTGACGCCACGCTGCACGTTCCAACGCAGGACAACCTGCGCGATGGTTTTTTGATGGGCATCGGCAATCCTTTGAAGCATGACATTTTCATACGGTTTATGTCTCCCGCCGCCTAACGGCGCCCACGCTTCAGGCTGAACGTTATAATGCTTCATGGTTTCCAGCGCGGCGGGTTGTGCAAAGTATGGATGCAATTCGACCTGGTTTACCATTGGCGTAATTCTGACGGTTTCACAGAAGTTGGCTAACACATGCGCATAGAAGTTGGACACGCCAATGGCTTTTAGTTTACCGGCTTCATAAGCGTCTTCCAGCGCGCGCCACGCGCTAAAATAATCGCCCATTGCCTGATGCAATAAATAGAGATCAAAATAATCTAACCCGGATTTTTTCAGCGACGCTTCAATACCTGCTTTGGCCAGATCGTAGTTAGCCATATCTTGCACCCACAGTTTAGAAGTAATAAATAACTCCTCACGGGTACACAGACCTGTCGCGATGGCTTCACGAACAGCGTCACCAACGGCATCTTCATTGCCGTATACCGCAGCGGTATCGATAAGGCGATAACCGCTGCGAATAGCGCTTAACACTAACTGCTGACATTCTTCTTTGTCGGTTACCTTAAAAACGCCAAAACCCACCATAGGCATTTTAAGGTTGTTACTTAATATTGAATATTCCACGCTAAAGCACCCTTTCGTCGTAAAGACGCCATGATAAGAGCAAAATACAGGTACAATGAGTATTGTTAAATCCGATTATATTTATACAAAAAGTTCATTAATAACAGTTGTACAGATTTTTTATTGCATCCAAACGTTCAGTGCTTGCTATATACTCGCCGTGTAGCACCCTGTTTGATAATGACTTTTCTTATGTGTCAAAACCAGTACCGTCATTTTGACCGTCTGTGGAAAAGTTTTCTGAACAGGCAATGCGATATCCGGAATAATATTTTTTAGCGAAGAGGCTCCGACTGGCTCAGCGCCGTTTTGCACCAGTCATAAAAAGCGCGTACCGCAGGCGGCAGAAACCTGTTTTGCGGATAGACCAGCGCAAGCGGCAAATCATAAGAAGGGTTGTCCATGCAGGTCACCAGCGCCCCGCTGTGCAGATACGGCGCAACCAGATAGCTGGCGACGCGAATTAACCCCAGCCCCTGTATTCCGGCCTGAATATAAGCGTCCGTATCATCGACAACCAGCGTCTCCTGCACCCGCATCGCGTAATCCTCCCCCTCACGCGTAAAAAACCAGTCGGTGGTACGCCCGGTGCGGTGGTTCAGGTAGCCGACCGCATGGTGTTTTTGCAGATCATCTAAATTTTCAGGGCTACCGTAACGCTCAATGTAAGTGGGCGATGCTGCTATCACCCAGTTAAAACTGGCGAGCGGACGGGCAACCAGCGTGGTGGAATCATCGATCCTGCCGGCCCGAATCACGCAGTCATACCCTTGAAGGATAATATCCTCCACGCTATCGCTGGAACAAAGTATCAGCTCCAGCTCCGGATACTGGCGCAAAAAGGCCGGGAGCGTAGGAATAATGCAATGCCGGGCGAGAGATTGCGGCATCCCCACTTTAAAACGCCCTTTGGGTTGTGCCGCCCGGCCGGGAAATGACGACTCCATGGCCGCGATATCTGCCAGCACTCTTTTGCACTCTTCGTAGTAACGCCGCCCCTCTGCGGTCACGCTAAGTTTGCGGGTTGTACGTTGCAAAAGCTGAATCCTAAGCCAGGATTCCAGTTCTTTAACCACCCGCGATACCGTTGAGCGCGGCACGCCCAGCACTTCGGCGGCTCTGATAAAACTATGGGTATCCACTACGCAAACATAGACCTGCATCGCTTCCAGCTTGTCCATTTTCCCCCCGCCAATTATCCCATTTATCAGAACAGTCTAACCCGTCTTCGGCGTCTTATCGAACGCAGATCCCTGACGTAATCTCTATCTACAGGTGAATCAACACAGAGAGGTGCAAATGAAACAATCCAATAATCAGGTGGGTGAAAAAGTATTGGTGCTGGGCGCGGGACAACTGGGGGCGTCAGTGCTGGCGTCGTTGGTTCCGGCGGTCACACAGCGTAATGGTTCCGTTTGCGTTATTGTGTCAGGGCGATCCAGGGATAAACAGAGCAAACGACGTTCCAGCATTCATCAACAACTGGCGGATGCCGGTGCGCGGTTTATCCCGGTCGACATCGCAGACAGTTCGGTTGCAGCGTTAAAAGATCAATTCCACGGTTTTGATACGATCATCAATTGTATGGGGTTTGTCGCCGGTGCGGGTACCCAGATAAAAATCACCCGCGCGGTACTGGAGGCGGGCGTTAAGCGCTATTTCCCCTGGCAGTTTGGCGTAAATTACGATGTGGTCGGCAAAGGCAGCGGCCAGCCGGTGTGGGACGAACAATATGACGTCAGGACGCTTTTGCGCGAGCAAAACGTCACGGAGTGGGTGATTGTTTCAACAGGTATATTTACCTCTTTTCTCTTCGAACCGGCCTTTGGTGTGGTCAACTTAGCCAAAAAAACCATCAATGCCCTCGGCGGATGGGAAAGGCAGGTCACCGTCACGTCGCCTGCGGATATTGGTCGCCTGACCACTGAAATTTATCTGCATCAGCCGCGTATCACTAACGAAGTCGTCTTTGTTGCGGGGGAAACGACCTCTTATGCAAAACTGGCGGAAACGGTCGAACGCGTGACGCAGCAAAACTTTACCCGAGGTGTATTGACGCTACCTGACTTACAGGAGCAACTCCGTTTACATCCGCATGACCCAATGCTGCGCTATCGCGTCGCCTTCGCGCGTGGTGACGGTATGTGGTGGCCGATGAGTGACACCTGGAATGCACAACATCATCTGCCGACACAGGATATTGCCGCCTGGCTGAAAACACAGCAATGAGAACGGCGGCATCAGGCGCTCGCTTAATCCCCATGCCTTCTGCCAGCATCAGGCGGCGGGCATGGCTACCTTACGTTAACAAGAAACCAGTACGCATCAGTACCTGGTTATGTGCTCCTGCTGTAACACCATGTCTGATAATGCTTTTTTCTTATCTGCAAAAACTGATGCCGACATTTTTACCGTAGGGAAAATAGTTTTCCGTTTTGTGATCTAACGATGCTTTTAACAAAACGCTTTAATCCATAGAGATAGCGTCACGAATAGCTTCCGGTTCCGGCCCAAAACTGAATGCGCCCTCAAGAATAAAGGAAAGAATGATATTAAAGTGCTCTCTTGTTCTCATCACCCCAGAGATAAACACTAAAAAGCCACAGCTTGAATTGCGATTGCGGGTGTCGTTCCTCTTATTTTGCCATAACTTACACCGGTTACCTTCCTGACACTGAGGTAAATATTACTCATGCTTTACGACAACTGTCTTGTGACTCCTTTTTAAGATACACAGAAATGCAATGCCAACAGGGATAAGTGACCCCCATAATACGGCATTCCAGCCATAAAGATTCAGCAACGCACCGGATGAAAACGACCCGACAATCATTACGCCAAATACCACAAAATCATTCAGGGACTGCACCTGAGTCTTCTCTTCGGGGCGATGATAATCAATGATCTTCGCTGAAGCGCCGGTAAAGCCAAAATTCCAGCCAACTCCCAGTAATATCAAAGAGAGCCAGTAGTGGAAGATATCTGTTCCGCTGAGCCCGGCAAGAACAGAACCTGCCGTAATAAGCAATCCAGTTGCGGAAATCCGCAGCGCGCCGAAACGGTTAATTAACCTACCGGTGAAGAATCCAGGCCCATACATAGCAATAACGTGCCATTGAATACCCAGATTGGAGGCTTGTTGAGAAATTCCATGCATATGCATTGAAAGGGGAGCGGCGGTCATCAGGAAATTCATCACCATATACGCAACCGCGCCGCTAAACACGGTCTTCAGGAAACCCGGCTGCCGAACAATTTCCTTCAGAGAACGCCCTCCTGATTTGGCTGCCACGGCTGGCTCGGCAGGAATTACGCCCTTAAGAATGAAGGCTGAAATGGTTGCTACCAGAGCCTGAGCTATAAAGGTAATAACAAATGTGTGTGGTGGCAGAAGATTCATTGTTCCCGTCACCAGCATTGGCCCAATGACACCAGCTACCACACCGCCCCCCATTACCAGGGATAATGCACGCGCTCGCCTTTCGGATGTCACTCCATCCGTTGCAGCAAAGCGAAAACTAAGTGCCACTGCAGCGTAAGCCCCTCCCAGGAAAGCGGCAAGACAAAATAGCAAAAATGAACCAATAAAAACCGCAAGGGCAGCAATCAAGCCAGTAATCACTCCGGCCCCCGTCCCGACCATAAATGCGGCTTTACGTCCCTTTTTTTTCGCCAGTGCGCCAAAAGGAAGAATGCAGGCGGCCATGCCCAGGACAAATATAGTGATGGGGAGTGTGGACAGAGCACCACTGGGAGCTATGGCATTACCAACAATGGCACCGGTGGCGTAGAAGACTACAGAGTTAGCCCCGGCAAGCGCCTGAGCTAAAGATAAGCGAATGATATTATTATTCTGCGCAGCTACTGGCAGCGTGTGTTCCAATGTCATTAGTTAAATTATCCTGATTCATGGCGAGTACAATTTGATAGCGTTCCTTTCCTGCTTTTAGCCTGTAAAGTGCGTCTTTGCCCCAGCTCGGAATTAAATCGCCTTCAATGTTATGTTTTGTGTCACAAACCATCTATTTAGTGAGGCATTAATAACCCAGTAATGGCTCTCTTCAAACTAATGGATATTTCCACAGACACGAATAACGTACTTAATCTTGTTAGTGTTATTTTCTGCGTATGATTGGCAACATGTGAATAAATTTATCATGCTTCCTCCGCCCAACACTTCTGGTTCATCCGCATCAATGACATAATGTGAACAGGATTGAATCTGCTCCCTAATAACCACACACGGTTGTCCGCGTGCGGCCTTGTTATCAGGCGTTACGACCAGCCATCACACCACCGTCGATATCCCAAATCGCGCCACTAACCCAGCCTGTCTTGTCAGACAGCAGGAATGCTACCGTTTCAGCTATATCAACCGGTGTCCCCACACGACCAATCGGATGGAAGCTATCAAAGCTGTTCATTACATCCTTCACATCGTCTTTAGGGATAAAACCTTCGTAAATCGGTGTATGTACGACCGCAGGAGAAACTGCGTTCACACGAATCCCGTTACTGCCCAACTCAATCGCCAGATTTTTAGTCAATGCATGAAGACCCGCTTTTGCCATGGAGTAAGCTGAAGACGGTGTAGCGCCTATAGCTTGCCGTGCCCACATAGAGCCAATATTGACGATAGATCCCTTAATACCTGCCTTAACCATATTGCGCACAACATCACGGGTAATGAAGAAAGTGGCACGGTTAATGCTCATATACATGTCGTAATCGGAAGGTTCGTGCTCGGTAAACGGTTTTGGGAAGAACACGCCAGCCGCATTCACCAGCAAGCTAACGTCTTTATGCTCCGCATTGATGGTATCCAGCACATGTTTCATTCCTTCTTCTGTCATCAAATCGGCAACAATAATGGCAACCTGACCTTCTGTCGCCAGAGCCTGACGGGCTTGCTCTGCTTTGTCCTGGCGATTGCCAATCAGCACCACGCTACCACCATTTTTCAATACCCGTTTCGCTGTTTCGAAACCCATACCGCTGGTACCACCTACTACTAACAATTTTTTACCTGTAAATAATGCGCTCATCGTTAACCTCTTAAATAATTGATTACTGCTTTTATGTGAACTAATGATGGCTTCAACGACGAGGACTGACGAATCAGAAGATTTTGCTGGCCGCTAAAGAAAATCTATCTCGCAATTAGCAACATCTAAGAGCCAGATTCTCTCTTAGATGTTATACCGTTTAATGACTTGTAAAACCTTTATTTTTCAAGGAGTTTAAATAATGGCGATACCACCAGCATAAAGCCCATTAGTGATACGAAAATTACCGCAGGGGATTTATATTTTTGTAAAGATGGCACTCGCCAGATCAGATAGCACGGAATAAGGCAAGAAACTAATCCAAAGGTTCCCACAGTCCATTGGAGTAATGCCATTGTAGACACATCGGCAACAACCCATCCCCAAAGAAGCACGATCGCAGTAAGTGTAACTAAATAAGGGAGAAAATTATTAAATTTCTTACCACGTACAATGAAGCGGTCTGCAATATTAATAATAATTCCTGATAATGCATCGTAAAAACCGAGATAAATACCAAAAAAAGAAGTTAAAATAGCAGAAATGCTTAGTAAAACCGAAAGTACTGGTATAAATCCGCCAGTGTTTTCAGGGATAATCTTTGCCATCAGCGCCAGCGCTGATGTATTTTGAGAAATCCCCATCTTTGCTTGTTCCGGGGTGGTTGAAAACATAAATGAAAACGCAAAAAAAAGAACAGACACAACAAGGATAATATATGCTATCCGACTTGCCCTGAGAGCGCGAAATGTTGCGACTTTAGGGTCTGATTCAATTTTCCTGAATGCAATATTCATTGGATTAAGAACCTGAATAAATACAATCGAAAATAATGCAAAAGGGAGAGAAACCAAAACATCTCTCATTAAATCAATTAAACTGTCAGGGCTTGCCATGCTGACATTATTCATGTTCCAATAAGGGACCATCAATGCACCTAACACAATTATAATCATGAGTTTAAATACAATAAATGGCCCGGAAATTTTAAAGAGCAAACGTTCCCCACGGGAGGCAACCAGAACCATTGCTACCAACAATACCAGAGGAAACCATAACGTATCGGATAGTGAATGTTGAGTAACACCAAAACGCTGCAAATAACTGGAAGTATCATTAGTTATAGTAGCCGCATAACCCAGCATCCCCTTCAATATTGTAAAAAAATAGAGGAAGCTCAAAAAAGCCCCCCAGTTTCTCCCTAAATATTGCGTTATAGTCCCCGCATAATCTGTCTGTTTCGTTTCTGAAAGAGAGGTAATATACAATTTTGTTAATAGATAAACTATAGGATATGTAATAAGTAATGCAATCGCAGTTGCCCAAAAACCTTTAACACTCATTTGCAATGGCATAAATACAATTCCGGAGCCAATTGCCATGCCGATACACATTATTACCCAACCGACATCATAAGAAGTAAATGGGATTTTATTTTTTCCAACATTTTCCTTAACATTGTCTAATGCCATTTCTTGTTTCATTTATTGATAAACTCCATGACAGATGTTCAGTAGGCAAAGCTTTATATTAGATCTTATTACTTAGATCATATGGGAAGAAAAGATTCTGCTGTCAGATCTATTTCCCCCATACTATTTAGTTAGTAGAATTCATTTCACCAATAATTATTTTTCACAGATAGTTACTATATTCATCCGTTTTTCAGCATCTTTTCTAAGTGTCATACCAAAACCGGGTGTTACAGGAACAGCAATTTTTCCATTTACTGGCTGTAAATCTTCTTCAAACAACTCCCGGTTACAAGATTTAAGATTAAAAGAGTGGTGCTCATGGATCTCAAAATTTGGAATAGCTGCTTCAAATTGTAATGCCATCGCGATAGCAAGTGGCGAACCACAATTATGCGCCTGAACCCCGACGTCAAAGGCATGTGCCAAATGAGCAATCTTCATACCTTCTGTGATACCACCAACCAGGCCAATATCAGGTTGAATCATGTCGATGGCACCTTGTTGTAGATACGGCAGGAATCCCCATCGGGTATATAATCGCTCCCCTGTTGCAACAGGAATGGATGACTCCCTGGAGACTTTTATTTGCGCCTCTGGACTATTGTAGTGGGTAGGTTCTTCCATGAACAAAATATTTAAATCAGAAAAGTAATCGGCTAGCTGTAACGCTCCGGAGGTTGAAGTAAGTGAATTCCATTCGATAATGATGTCACACTCCTCACCAATTCCTTCACGGACCGCCTCCATACGAGAACGCGCCAGTTTGCGTTCGGCTGGAGTAAACACTCCCCGTTTACGAATACGTTCCCCATTAGCATCAACATAAACAGGACAAAGCTTCACGCAATCATAGCCTTCAGCTCGCGCAATTTGTGCTGTTTCTCGAAATTCAGCAGGATCGTTAAGCATCAATGATTCATCGGTCCAACCAAAATGAAGCTGGCTCGCATAGCAACGCAAAGGTGCTGGTGTTTTTGCTCCCAGCAGGCGATGAACCGATAAGCCTGCGGCTCTGCCTTTTATATCCCAAAGTGCTGCATCCAAAGCGCTCATAGCCCCAAATATCACGGGGCCTCCCCCTAAGGCCCAAAATGAACGCTGTCGCATGATTTCCCATAGCGTTTCAGTATCATTAGGGTCCTGTCCCAGAAGAAAACGTTCAGCAAGTATACGAATCATCGGAGCAATAGCCTCTGATGCCGTACCATAAGCAAGGCTCGCTTCCCCCATACCAGAGATTCCTTCATCGGTATGTATTCGCACGTAAATTGGTCGCCACAAATCAAGTCCATTTTGCCCGGACAGATCAATTTCAAGTGTTTCTATCTTCGTAATCTTCACTCTAAAAACTCCTTTAGATAAATTTTTTCATCTGGCCGAATTTATCGCCCTGACTTTTGTTATTACTAAGTTCTTTCATTTATATATTATTTGGTACCGAAAAATTCTATACGCCTGATAGCTAGTTTGTCATTTCTAAAAAAAGACAAATGATGTAGAGTAGCCGCCATTTATGTTACAGCGAAAAATATAAAAATTAACATACTTATTCAGTGAGTGAGGTAAGTCACATTTATAAAATAAAACTAATACCTTCTCTTCATATAATCCAGAGGAGCATGTCCCATAGTAAGATGAAATGCATAAACAAATGCAGAACTCGAGCTATATCCTAAGTCTATAGCTATTTCTGTTACTCCTTTACCACAGTCGAGTAACTCAATAGCTTTCATTAATCGCAGGCGTTTTTTCCAGGAACGTAAACTCATTCCTGTTTCGATAGTAAAACGTCTTGATAATGTACGCCCCGACATTCCCAGTTCATGGCACCATTCTTCCTGTGATCGTGTATCCGACGGGTTTTCGCATAATGATTCACATATTTTTACCAATGATCGATTTTGAGGCCAGGGTAAAATAAATTGAGCGCTACGAACATTTCCCAGATGGTATAAAATTAACTGTATTAGTTTCTCTATATAAACTTCATCATTTATTCTTCTGTCTGATATTTCTAAGATAAGCGCCTTAAGGAATGGGGAAACATCAAAAATGGTAGGTTCCGACATGTCAAATTGATTATGAGCATCGTTAGCTATCCATAAGCTATTAAAATAAGCCCCTTGTGATGAGCCAACCTGATGTTGAGTTCCCGCAGGCAACCAGACAGCCTGTAATTTCGGTGAAATCAAAAATGATTGTTCAATTGTTTTAACCATTAAATCACCTGCTGTTGCATAAACGACCTGATGCCATTTATGCTTATGTTCAGGAAAACAATGAGCTGCAGGTATAAATTCTTTCCGTATGGCTAACGGATTCGGAGCGGTGATATGGTGCGCTATATTCAGTGAAGTCCATTCCATAATATCGCCTAAAATATAAAATTATTACATTAAATATACTGTCACTGTTAATGAATGAACACCAATGAAAAAATATTTCAACATCAAATAGAATAAATTCCTTGACGGAGCAAAAAAAACACGCTAAAGAGATTTTTGTATCGGCATCACTGATGCCAGAAAAAATCATCATAAACAAAGAAATAAATCATCAGCTTATTATCTTATTCAAGATAAGCAAAACAACGTTTATCCGGTTCCGCATGAGTATTTACATTGAAAATTGAGGAAGAAAATCTATCTCGATCACGTATACTAGTTCCATTGTATGAGATGGAGAATAAAATGCGTTCGCTTAATCGCTTGAAATGGCTGCACGCTTTTGAAGCAACTGCGCGTCATGGTAGCTTCACAGGTGCAGCCAAAGAGCTAGGCGTCACCCCGGCAGCCGTAGGACAACTGGTTCGGGCACTTGAAGACTGGGTAGGCCACCCCCTTTTACACCGTACACGTTCTGGTAAAGAAAGGCTCACGCTCGTGACTGAGGCTCAGGATGCGCTAAAAGAGATCACTCAAGGGCTCGATAGCCTTGAGTCAGGACTTAATAAACTGCGCGGTCGTCAGGCTCGATCCGTCGTCATTCTCACGGCCTCACAAGTTCTGGTGATGAACTGGTTAATGGAAAAATTAAATCGTTTTTCCGAAACGCATCAAAATATCGAGCTACGCCTGAATGTGACGGAAAAACTCATGGATGTGGCTCACGGAGAGGCAGATATTGGTGTTCGTTGTGGCAAAGGAGACTGGTCGGGAGTAAATAAGACATGGTTAATGGATGAGGAAGCTGTTCTGGTATGCAGCCCACGCATTGTACCGCCTGAGAAAATTACGTGCGGCGAATGGCTGGCAGAACAAAAACTCATCCATGATGATACCCTGCACCCTGGTGCAAATTTTCCTTCATGGGAAGAAGTCTTAGCCGCAACGCAAGCTCCAGCTACGCGTTATACAGGATTGCATATTAACTCTACCTCAGCGGTTATTATGGCTACGCTTAGCGGCCAGGGTGTAGCAATTGTCCGCCGTGCGCTGGTTGAACAGTTAATTGCCACAGGACAACTGATACAACTTCATCCAAATATACGCTGGCCGCTAACATGGTCCTATTACATTGTTACACCACAAAAAGCAGTGATGCGTCCTGAAGTAAAAGTTTTTCATGACTGGTTAATTAATGATATTTTGATTAAAAATAGCCCAACCTCCTGAATTTCAGGAGGTCATCCTTTTAATTTTAGTGACTAAAGCCATCAAAGGCTATTTTTCATACACTTAAGATAGAAAATCTTTACTGCTACTAAAGTTTATCTCCCTTGCCCGTGCCATTATCCACTTCGATAATACCCACAATGAAGTAAAGGGTTCGTTTTCAGAATAGAGAAAAATTTGAATTTTACCCGTCAGGTAAATAGCTCAAACTTTCTTCGCCCTTAACTCATATATATTATATAAAAGCCAGCCTAATGTTAATTAATATCATTCATTATTACACAAAAATGAATATTCATATTTTAACACTGGCTATTTTTGTATGCTTTTTAAACAATATCATAATAACAGGTGAACGTAATGAATCGTTGCGAGGAAGAACGGTTAATCGAAGTTCCTGTCTCCCGGAGAAAGCTAATTCAGGCTGGGGCAACAACAGGACTAATGGCCGCAGTGGGAGGATTATCATTACCATTCAGTTTCACAAGTCAAGCCGCGAACAAAACCGCTATCGTCGAAGATAAGGCCGTCTGGAGTTCCTGCACAGTAAACTGTGGAAGTCGCTGCCTGCTTCGATTGCATGTAAAAGATGATTCTGTTTATTGGGTAGAATCTGATACCACAGGCAACGATGAGTACGGAAACCATCAGGTCCGGGCCTGCCTTCGTGGACGCTCCATTCGTCGTCGTATGAATCATCCTGATCGATTGAAATATCCCATGAAACGCGTTGGTAAGCGTGGTGAAGGTAAATTTGAGCGGATATCCTGGGATGAAGCACTGGATACTATCGCGGATAATCTGAAACGAATTATTGCAAACTATGGCAATGAAGCAGTACATGTTATTTACGCCACAGGTGTCGCTGGCGGAAATATTACTAAATCATCAATGCCCTTCCGCCTGATGAATTCCTGCGGTGGCTTTTTAGGTCGTTACGGTACCTATAGTACTGCACAAATCACAGCGGGCATGAATTATCTCTATGGTGGCAGAAGCGGAAACAGCCCGGATGATATCGCTAATACTAAATTGGTTGTAATGTTCGGAAACAATCCAGCCGAAACACGTATGAGCGGCGGTGGTGTTACCTATTATGTTGAACAAGCGCGCGAACGCTCCAATGCGCGGATGATCGTTATCGATCCTCGCTACAACGATACCGCAGCCGGACGAGAAGATGAATGGTTACCCATTCGTCCTGGAACGGACGCCGCCTTAGCTGCAGCACTTGCCTGGGTTCTCATCACCGAAGATATGGTCGATAAACCTTTTCTTGATAAATATTGTGTAGGCTATGACGAGGTTACGTTACCAGCAAGCGCACCAAAAAATGGTCATTATAAAGCTTATATACTCGGCGACGGTCCGGATGGTATAGCAAAAACACCTGAGTGGGCAGCTCAAATCACAGGTATTCCGACAGACAAAATTATTAAGCTGGCGCGTGAGATCGGCCAGGCGAAACCAGCCTATATTTGCCAGGGCTGGGGGCCACAGCGTCAATCAAACGGAGAACAAACGTCAAGAGCCATTGCAATGCTCGCCATTTTGACCGGCAATGTCGGTATTTCTGGCGGCAACTCTGGCGATCGAGAAGGCACCTTTGATCTCGGTGTTGAAATGTTTTCCCCTCTAAAAAATCCTGTTAAAACTGAAATATCCTCCTTTACCTGGACCGAAGCTATTGAGCGCGGAACTGAAATGACCTCTACTCGTGATGGCGTACGAGGTAAAGACAAACTGGATGTGCCAATAAAATTCATGTGGTGCTACGCCAGCAACACGCTGATAAATCAGAACAGCAATATTAGTCGCACACATGATATTTTGCAGGATGAAAATAAGTGCGAAATGATTGTCTGCATTGACCATTTCATGACTGCCTCAGCAAAATATAGCGATATTTTACTCCCTGACCTGATGCCTACTGAGCAGGAAGATCTTATCCCGCATGAAGAGGCCGGGAATATGGCATATGTTATTCTGGGACAACCATCAACATCGCCAAAATTTGAACGCAAGCCTATTTACTGGACAATGAGTGAAATAGCAAAACGTCTTGGACCTGATGTTTACCAGACTTTTACCGAAGGCCGTACACAACATGAATGGGTTCAATATCTTTGCGCCAAAACGAAAGAACGTCATCCCGATATGCCGGATTATGAAGAGATGAAAACGGCAGGTATTTATAAACTTAAATGTCCGGATGAGCATGTTGTCGCATATAAGGATTTTCGCAAAAACCCTATTGCCAATCCCCTTAAAACACCATCGGGAAAAATAGAAATCTATTCTGAACGACTGGCCAATATCGCAAAAACATGGGAACTGAAGCCTGATGAAGTCATCGATCCTTTACCCATTTACACTCCAGGCTTTAATGGCTGGGAAGATCCAGCCCGTCGCGAGTATCCATTGCAAATGACCGGGTTCCACTTTAAAGGCCGCGTGCATTCCAGCTACGGCAATATTGATGTTCTGAAACAGGCCTGCCGACAGGAGATTTGGATAAACCCTATTGATGCCCGGGATCGCGGAATCAAAAACGGAGACACCGTTCGGGTATTTAATCAGTATGGCCAGACGTTGATTCCCGCAAAAGTCACACCTCGTATCATGCCTGGCGTTACTGCTATGGGCGAGGGAATGTGGCTGAATGCCGATATGTTTGGTGACAAAGTCGACCACGGTGGCTCAATTAACATTCTGACAACACATCGCACTTCACCGCTGGCAAAAGCTAATCCTTCGCACAGTAATCTCGTTCAGGTCGAAAAGGTATAAGGAGTAACCGATGACAACCCAGTATGGATTTTTTATTGATTCCAGCCGTTGCACCGGTTGTAAAACCTGCGAACTGGCCTGCAAAGACTACAAAGATTTGACCCCGGATGTCAGCTTCCGCCGCATTTATGAGTATGCGGGTGGTGACTGGCAGGAGAATAACGGCGTCTGGCATCAGAATGTCTTTGCCTATTATCTCTCCATTTCGTGCAACCATTGTGCCGACCCGGCATGTACCAAAGTCTGTCCGAGCGGAGCAATGCACAAAAGGGAAGATGGTTTTGTCGTGGTGAATGAGGAGGTCTGTATTGGCTGTCGCTATTGCCATATGGCCTGTCCATATGGCGCGCCACAGTACAACGCGGCCAAAGGTCATATGACCAAGTGCGACGGCTGTTACGACCGGGTGGCGGAAGGCAAAAAACCTATCTGCGTCGAATCCTGTCCGCTGCGCGCGCTGGACTTTGGTCCTATCGACGAGCTGCGCAAAAAACATGGCGATCTGGCGGCGGTAGCGCCATTGCCGGGTGCGCACTTCACCAAACCGAGCATAGTGATTAAACCCAATGCCAATGCACGTCCGTGTGGCGATACCACTGGCTATCTGGCCAATCCGAAGGAGGTGTAAAATGGGAAATGGATGGCATGAATGGCCGCTGGTACTGTTTACGGTACTGGGACAGTGTGTCGCGGGTGCGCTGGTTGTCAGCGGACTTGGTTGGCTGGCGGAAAAAAACGATCCGCCCGCCAGGCAGCGTATTGTACGCGGTATGTTTTTTCTTTGGGTGGTGATGGGGCTGGGCTTTCTGGCGTCAATCATGCATCTGGGTTCACCCATGCGGGCGTTCAACTCGCTCAACCGCGTCGGCGCGTCCGGATTAAGTAATGAAATTGCCGCAGGGTCGATCTTTTTCGCTGTCGGCGGTTTCTGGTGGCTGGTGGCCGTTCTGGGGAAAATGCCAGAAACGCTTGGTAAACTCTGGCTGCTGATCAGTATGGTGCTCGGTATCATCTTCATCCTGGCGATGACCCGCGTTTATCAGATTGAAACCGTCCCCACCTGGTATACTGGCTATACGACTCTCGCCTTTTTCCTGACTGCATTCCTCGGCGGCCCACTGTTTGCCGCACTCCTGTTCCAGGCATCCAGAGTCCCCTTTAACAGCACGATATTTTCCAGCATCAGCTTACTTGCTCTATTGGTCTGTATTGCTGTCATCGCGTTACAGGGTATGGCTCTGGCCAGCATTCATAGCTCAGTACAGCAGGCCAGCAGTCTGATACCGGATTATGCTGTATTGCAGGTCTGCCGTGTGGCACTTCTTGTCATCGGCCTGGGCTGCTGGATCTGCCCATTGGTACGTCGCAAAGAGCCACATATCGTTGGGTTACTACTGGGTCTTATCCTGGTGCTTGGCGGCGAAATTTTAGGCCGCGGCCTGTTTTATGGGCTACATATGACTGTCGGTATGGCAGTGGCAGGTTAACAAATTAGTGCGGGGGAACCCGCACTTTACGGAATGGTTTTATGACTGATTTCACACAATGTGACAATTTTTCCATGACGGCACGCGTACTGGGCGCCCTCTTTTACTTTGCGCCAGAGAGTGCTGAAGCCTCTCCGCTGGTTTCAGCATTCACATCTGATGACTGGCAAACACAATGGCCGCTGCCGTCGGAGGAGTTGTCTCAACTGGCAAGAATGTTTAAAAGTGGCGGCGATGACTCTCTTACTGAGTCCTTTCAGCGTTTATTTATCGGGCCTTATGCCTTACCGTCACCGCCATGGGGCTCCGTCTGGCTGGATCGTGAGAACGTTTTATTTGGTGAATCCACACTGGCGCTGCGCCAGTGGATGCGGGAGAACAGTATTCAGTTCGAGATGCAGCAAAATGAGCCAGAAGATCACTTTGGTTCTTTATTACTGATGGCGGCCTGGCTTGCAGAGCAGCATCGACACAGCGAATGTGAACAGTTACTGGCATGGCATCTGTTCCCATGGTCATCCCGTTTCCTCGGGGTGTTCATTGAGAATGCCGGACATCCTTTTTATCTGGCTTTGGGAAAACTGGCGAGTTTAACACTGGCAAAGTGGCAAACCATGTTATCAATCAATACTAAAAACCTACCTCTCCACCGCTAATATTGCCTATACAGGGGGCTTTATTCAAAACAAATATTCTAATGAGGCCTCCATATTCCAGACTCACCCAGATGAATTAAGTCCTCGTCAGGACAATACACAACATAGAAAATCTTCTCCGCCACACAAGAATATGTGATTTGTTAGATCAGACGGTCATGTTGATAATTCCCTTACTGTCATTCGTCAATGACTGTGAATACTTTGCTTATCTCGGTCCCTTTTGAAGGAGAATACTATGGCTTACTTACAAATCACCCTGAATATCAGCAACCACAACCGCCCTGCCGCAGCAAATGTTTATCAAAAATATAAAGCGCCATTTTTAAATACTATTGCCGGAGCGACCTCAAAAGAATTGCTTATTCGGGATGAAGACGTGCAAGTTTTACATGGCTTTGAAACTACTGCTCAAGCGCAGGCGTATCTTACCAGTGAATTATTTACAAAAGACGTTGTGGAAGAATTGAAGCCTTTTCTGAACCAGGCACCAGATATTCGCATTTATTATGTGATCTGAATACACAATCCTCTAATATAAAACAGGAACAGATATGCTTTCAAACTGGAATGAGTATCGTAGTGGCCTGCTGGCTGCCATTGGTAAATTTGCCACATTGCAGCCGGAGTTCATGAAAGGCTTTCAGCAAATGGACAAGGGGACTTTAGAAAATGGGCATCTGGATCCCAAAACACAGGAATTGATTGCGCTGGCCGTGGCGGTTACTACCCGTTGCGATGGTTGTCTGGCAGTACACGTCGATGCGGCCGTGAAACATGGCGCAACCCGGGAAGAGATTTCTGAAGCATTGTCCGTGGCTATAAAAATGAACACTGGGGCAGCCCTCACCTACACAGCACGCGCACTGGATGTGTACGACAACCTGCCGAATAAATAACGGTATCTCTGCTCTAAGCTACCGCCATTTTAGGGGAAATGGATGGTACTATCCGTAATTTAGTGCAACCGTTTTTCCTTGAATACGCCAGTAATACTGTCAGGAAAGTACAGTTTCAACTTTAGCAGGAGATGGTCAGAAGAATAAATATCCTCCGGCATAGCCGGAGGTTTTTCTGATGCGCCTGTAAGGCTCTCTTACCAGCCGCGCCCTAACAGGCGCATACGATCTGACATTTGCATCAAACTTCGTTACTTACGGCCCGTAAACGGGCTGCCCGGATAAGGGATCGATAGTTGCTCACCCATTTTATCCTCTTCAAGCTGGTGTTTTATGTAGTCCTGTATCTTCGCCGTGTTCTTACCCACCGTATCGACATAGTACCCTCTGCACCAGAACTCCCTGTTCCTGTATTTGAATTTTAGATCCCCAAACTGCTCGTAAAGCATCAGACTACTTTTACCCTTCAGATATCCCATGAAGCTCGACACACTCATCTTCGGCGGGATCTCCAGAAGCATGTGAATATGATCTGCACAACATTCCGCTTCCAGAATTCGTACGTTTTTCCACTCACACAATTTTCTTAATATGCTGCCTACTGCCCTACGCTTCTCTCCATAGAACGCTTGTCTTCGGTATTTGGGCGCGAAAACTATGTGATATTTACAGTTCCATCGGGTGTGCGCTAAGCTCTTTTCGTCCCCCATTGGGACCCCCTTTTGATTTCTTGTTGAACTTTTGCAGTTGCCAGACCGCAAGATGTTTTAACAAATCAAAAGGGGTTTTAATAACTGGCTTAAAGCTGAAAGCTTTCCGGAACCCCCAGCCTAGCTGGGGGTTTTCCATAGACAAGAAACTGGCGCTGCAAGCCGCGCCAGTTCTGAGTTTGGCAGTGGTTACCTTTCATCAAAAGGCAACCAGTACGCATCAGTGCTTCACGATATACATTGTACGGCTATAGGCCACATCTTCCGGGTTAGTAATGGGGTATCCCTTTACCCACGGTTTAATTAACCGGCCATTGGTATACTGATAAATAGGCGCTATAGGCGCTTGTTCCGTTAAAATTTTCTCCGCTGCATTGTAATCCGCGTTACGCGCTTCGGCGGTATTTTCCATCGTCGCTTGCGTCAGGATTTTGTCATAAGTCGGATTAGTAAAGCGTGAAATATTCCCCGTATGCGTGGACGTTAATAAGGATAAGAAAGTCGACGGTTCGTTGTAATCACCCACCCAGGAGGCGCGAATAACATCAAAATTACCGGTATTCCGGCTGTCGATATACGTTTTCCACTCCTGGTTTTGCAATTTCACATCCACCCCCAGATTTTTCTTCCACATTGACGCCACCGCAATCGCGATTTTCTGATGGTTTTCTGAGGTATTGTAAAGCAGAGTTAATTTAAGCGGCTTCTGCGATCCGTAGCCTGCTGCACGCAGCAATGTTTTCGCCTGGGCGTTAAGTTCTTCCTGGCTCATTTGTTCAAACGGTGAAGGATCGGGCTTAAATCCTGCCGTGACATCCGGTGTAAAATGCCAGGCCGGTTTTTCACCGGTACCTAAGACTTTTTCCGCCATCAAACGGCGATCAATGGTCATACTTAGCGCCAGACGAACGCGGGAATCCGCCGTCGGCCCTTTCTGCGTGTTAAACGCATAATAATAAGTCCCTAATTGCGGCGGCGTATAAACTTGCCCTGGAATATCCTTTAATAATTTCTGGTACATATTTTTAGGGAAAGATTCGGTGATATCAATATCACCGGCAAGATAACGTTTCGTCGCAGCCGATTCCTGGTTAATGGGTAAAAATGTCACTTTTTGCAGTACCGTTTTCGCGTTATCCCAGTAATGCGTATTAGGCACGACCACCAGTTTTTCATTTACCACGCGCTCTTTAAGCACATACGCGCCATTGCCGATCAGTTTTCCCGGCTTCATCCAGTCTTTGCCGCTTTCGACATTCGCTTTTTGGACCGGATAAAAGGCAAAACTGGCGGTCAGACTGGCAAACCAGGGCAACGGCTTGTCAAGCTGAACACGCAAAGTGTGCGCGTCCACGGCACTGACGCCAAGCTGATCCGGCGTGACTTTACTGTCGATAATGGCTTGCGCATTAGTGATGCCAGCCAGAGCGGCAAACCAGGCGAAGGGGGAAAGCGTTTTGGGATCAACCAGGCGTTGCCAGCTATAGACAAAATCCTGGGCGGTCACCGGCGTTCCATCGGCCCATTGCGCATTATCCCGCAACGTAAACGTCCAGATACGATTATCATTGCTCTTCCACTGGCTGGCGACGCCAGGAATAATTTCACCCTTTTCGTTCTGGTTAACCAGCCCTTCAAACAGATCGCGGATCACCTGAATTTCAGGCAGCCCAACGGCTTTCGCTGGATCTAACGAAGCGGGCTCATCTTTGATATGACGCACCAGTTCTTGTTTCTCTGCCAGTACCGTTCCGCCGGGAACATCCGCAGCATATGCCAGGGAAAAGCTGCTAACCAACAGCGCACAACAGGTTACTGAAACAGAATGCCTCATAGAAGTTCCTCAAAGATGAGTTAAATGACAACGTAATTATTTGTTTCAGCAGAAAGAAATGCAATTATCTTCCGCCAGAAAGTTGATATCGCGCCATACAAGAGGGTAAATAGAAACCATTTGATAATCGGCGGGTTTTACACAACACTACGATGATTACCCTACTGGTCTCAGCTTCGGGAAACGCGTATGACTGTCACCCGCCCCCGTGCCGAGCGCGGCGCATTTCCGCCAGGCACTGAACATTATGGACGTTCGCTACTAGGCGCGCCGCTAATCTGGTTTCCGGCGCCTGCCGCCAATCGCGAAAGCGGTCTGATACTGGCTGGCACCCACGGGGATGAAACCTCATCCGTGGTGACGCTCTCCTGTGCGTTACGCACCTTAAATCCAACCCTTCGCCGTCATCATGTCGTACTTGCCGTTAATCCTGATGGCTGTCAACTGGGATTAAGGGCAAATGCGAATGGCATTGATCTAAACCGTAACTTTCCCGCCGCCAACTGGAAAGCGGGTGAGACAGTTTATCGCTGGAATAGCCGCGCGCAAGAGCGTGATGTCGTGCTGCTAACCGGCGACCATCCCGGCTCAGAACCGGAAACCCAGGCGCTTTGCCAGTTAATTCATCGACTCCAACCCGCCTGGGTCGTCTCTTTTCACGATCCGCTAGCCTGCATTGAAGATCCACGTCGCAGCGAGCTAGGCGAGTGGCTGGCCGATGCTTTTGCGTTGCCGCTGGTGACCAGCGTAGGTTACGAAACGCCCGGTTCGTTTGGCAGCTGGTGCGCCGATCTCAACCTGCACTGCATTACCGCCGAGTTTCCCCCTGTTTCCGCCGATGAAGCCAGCGAAAAATACTTGCAGGCGATGTCGAATCTGCTTCGCTGGCATCCTAAAGATGGAGTTGACCCGTCGTAAAGCGTAGCGCGGGCTCAACATCAACCGCCAGCCATGTTGGGCCATCAAGATCGGCGAAGCTCACCTGCGGCATAAGCGGCAGCGCGGCGCTAATCGCTCTTGATGTACAGAGCATACAGCCCAGCATCAGGCCGAATCCTTGCTCCCGCGCCTCCGTTGCCAGCGCCAGCGCCTCAGTCAGACCGCCGGTTTTATCCAGCTTAATGTTGATCATATCGTAGCGCCCCGTCAGGGCTTTCAGACTACTGCGAGTATGGCAGCTCTCATCTGCACAGATGGGCAACGGATGAATAAAATTTTCCAGGGCGGCGTCATCCTGCGCGGGCAGCGGTTGCTCCAGCATCACGACATTCAGATCCGCCAGTAACTGGCAACGCGCCGCCAGCCCCTCCGGACGCCACGATTCATTGGCGTCCACAATGAGCGTCGCCTCCGGCACCGCCGAGCGGATCGCCACCATACGTTCGCTAATCAGACGAGCATCAAGTTTGATTTTCAGTAACGTCGCCCCTTTTTCCCATAGTGCCGCCGCACTGGCTGCCATCTGTTCCGGCGTGCCTATCACTACCGTTTGCGCGGTAGTAAAAACCGGGGACAGCGTCACGCCGAGCAGCCCGGCAAGGCTTTGCTGCTGCTGGCGGGCCTGCAAATCCCATAAGGCGCTATCCACCGCGTTGCGCGCCGCGCCTGCCGGCAACAGTTTCTGCAATGCTTCGCGAGTCAGCCCGTTTTCCAACTGAGGCACAATACTCATGATTTGCGCCATGACCGAGGCATCACTTTCACCATAACGTGGATATGGCGTACATTCTCCGATGCCTTTTACGCCCTCTTCTTCCAGTTCGACAACGACAACATGCGCTTCGCTTCGGCTACCACGCGCAATAACAAAAGGCGTATGTAACGGCCAGGTTTCCTCATATACCTTAACAGATCTCATCTCTTCCCCTCTGATAGCGCCGGACGCGGCTTGCTACAAATAGTATTTGCCGTGTTAATGAATAATGACTTAAACTGGATTTCGACGTTAACTATAAGTAAATAGGAACATAATTATGTCACAGACTGTACATTTCCAGGGTAACCCGGTCACCGTTGCCAACGTTATTCCGCAGGCTGGTAGCAAAGCACAGGCTTTTACTCTTGTCGCAAAAGATTTGTCTGACGTTTCCCTCAGCCAATATGCAGGCAAACGCAAAGTGCTGAATATTTTCCCAAGCATTGATACTGGCGTATGCGCCGCATCAGTTCGTAAGTTTAATCAACTGGCCACAGAAGTGGAGAATACCGTCGTATTGTGCGTTTCTGCTGACCTGCCTTTTGCACAGTCGCGTTTTTGCGGCGCGGAAGGCCTGAGCAACGTTATTACGCTTTCCACTCTGCGTAATAACGAGTTTCTAAAAAACTACGGCGTCGAAATCGTTGACGGCCCGCTGAAAGGTTTGGCGGCGCGCGCAGTCATCGTGCTTGACGAAAACGACAACGTTATTTTCAGCCAGTTGGTGGATGAAATCACCCACGAGCCGGATTACGACGCCGCGCTTAATGTCCTGAAGGCATAAGCCAGCGCCTGCTGGCGCTACGTTTGTCAGTGCTACAGGCGGTGCTCTTTTGTCACAAGAAGGCCTCTATCCGGAGGCCTTCTTTTTTTCTACTCTTCACCCTTCTTCTGGCTCAGACCATATTCACGCAGCTTATTGGCAATCGCGGTATGCGATACCCCCAACCGTTTCGCCAGTTTACGCGTACTCGGATAGCTACGATAAAGCTGAGTAAGGACAGAACGTTCAAAACGACTGGTAATGTCATCCAGCGAACCTTCCATCGCATCCTCGCCGACTGCCACCGTCGCGGCATCGTAGTCAGGCAGCAGGATATCCTGCGGACGCAGCTCATACCCTTCCAGTTGCGTCAGCGCCCGGTAAATCGCATTTTTAAGCTGGCGAACGTTACCCGGCCAGCCGTAACGAGTGAGGACCGTACTCAGATCGGCAGACAGTTTCGGTCGCGGAACGCCCTGTTCGTCGGCAAAACGCGCCACGAACAGTTCGGTCAACGGCATAATATCCTGCGGACAATCGCGCAACGGCGGCAAATTAAGCGTCAGAACGTTAAGTCGATAATAGAGATCTTCGCGGAACAGTCCTTTTTGCACCAGCTCCACCAGATTTTTCTGCGTGGCGCAGATAACGCGGACATCAACATGAATTTCGTGATCTTCGCCGACGCGACGGAACGTACCATCGTTGAGAAAACGTAGCAGCTTCGCCTGCATACGCGGCGACATTTCGCCAATTTCATCCAGCAGCACCGAGCCGCCATTCGCCTGTTCAAAAAAGCCTTTTTTACCTTCCGGCGCATGGCCAAATAGTTCGCTTTCTACCGCATCTTCCGGGATTGAAGCGCAGTTGAGCGCCAGATACGGCTTCGCTGAACGAGGGCTTGCCTGATGACAGGCATAGGCGAAAAGATCTTTGCCGGTTCCCGTATCGCCGGTAATCAGCAGCGGCGCGCTGAGCATCGCCAGTTTGCGCGCCTGCTCAACGACGTGCTTCATCTTTGCGCTCACGGCAATAATCTGACTAAACGCGCTCAGATCCTGCGTGGACAAATTCTGTAGCTGCTGCCCCATACGAATCGTGGAACGCAACATCACGACCGCCCCGGTCAACACGTATTCGTCATTTTCGTTTTGTAAATGTACCGGCGTAATCTCCATCAGGAAGTTTTGCCCGTTGATTACGACATGTTCGTTATGGGAGCTTTGCGGGTTACCGTCCAGCCAGCGCTGAAAATTGAAGCCGTTGATTAATTGTGCGGCGGTATGGTGCCGCATTCGCTCCTGGCTCTGGGCAAAAAGTTGACAACTCGCCGGGTTCGCCATCTCCACTTTACTCTTCATATCCAATGAGAGCACCGGCTCCGGCAACGCCTCAAGCAGCGCGCTCAGGGCCAGATGTTCACGTTCGGACGGCATCCAGGGAACGGTACGGACATCCGTTACGCCGGAAATACGGCGGATTTCGGCCATCAGGCTGCTAAAGTCGGTGAATTCCAGCTCAGCAAAATTAAGATAAATTCGCCCAATGGGATCAATCTCGATTCCGCGTAAATCAATGCTACGTAACACCAGTAAATCAAGTAATTCGCGGGTCAGACCAAGTCGGTCTTCACAAAAGACTTCCAGACGCATGGGAACCTTCACCTGAATAATGAACCATTAAATAGATGATAAGACACTATTCGGCTGGCAGGAAGGATTCTGTCAACAAATATTGACAGCATGGCGGAAAAACGGGCGCTGCGGCGTAAAGCCAGGCAATCAGCGCCCTGTGGAAGGTCATTTCTCAGGCGACGACTTACTCTTTTGCAGCGTCTCTTTTAGCTGACCGATAAGCTGACGACGAAAATCACCGAGACGTGGTTTATCGTTGTCGATCCACGGCAATGGTCGACATAGCTCCATCGCTTTTATTCCCAGTCGAGCGGTAAGGAGGCCTGCGCCAATCCCCTGCGCCGCGCGCGTGGACAAGCGTGCGGCCAGATCCTGAGACATCCAGTCCATACCGACTTCACGCACCAGCTCACTGGCCCCCGCGAACGCGATATTCAGCAACACCAGACGGAACAGACGAAGGCGGCTGTAATAACCAAGTTCAATGCCATACAGCGTTGCGATACGGTTAATCAGGCGTAAATTACGCCAGGCAATAAACGCCATATCCACCAACGCTAACGGGCTGACGGCGATCATCAGAGTCGATTCCGCGGCGAAACGGCTAATCTCACGTCGCGCTTGCGCGTCAAGTACCGGCTGTACCAGATGCGCATACAAACCGACGATTTCCCTGTCGTTTTGCGTTTCGTGAATAGCGGCATACCAACGTTGTAATGCCGGATGTGATTGATCAATCCCCGCCTGCTGCGCCAGTTTTTCGCAAAATGCGCGACCTTTCCCGACGCTATGGCTATGTAACAGTTCACGCGCTTCATCGCGTTCATGCGCCCGCTGGCGCAAGCGCCATAACCGCCGCCACTCCGTGACCACCGATCCCACGCCAGCGCCAATGATCAGCGCGCCTGCGGCACAGCCGCCTAAAGCGACCCAGTCCTGAGTTTGCCAGGCATTCATTGTCCACTGTACGCCTTGCCCGACCACGCTCGCGCCAAACAGCGCCAGCCCTCCCATCACCATTTTACGCCACAGACTGCGTTTGGGGCGCAGCGCGGCATCGACCGCCGCTTCTGCCACGCCTTCGTCTTCCGGGCGCTCATCGATAGCTGCAGGCGCAAATGTACGCGACTCCGCTTCGCTGAAAGTTTGCTGCACTTTGAAGGCCGACGTAGACTCCTCCTTTAGCGGTTCTGCAAAATCAATACGCGGTTTTAACGGTTCGCTCATCGCAGCTTATCTCCTATTAAAAACTCCAGCGCAGCGTCCAGACGAATATGTGGTAACGGTTTATCAACATCCATCACCTGTGGACGAAAGGCTTCGAACTGAAAACCCTGACTATCCCAAAACGCTTGCCCTGGCAAACGCGAAGGCACTTCGCCGGGGTACACGGTTAACGGCGCGCCGTCACTCAAACGGTTTCCACGTAAAGCCGGGATTTTTTCACCGTTGACCTCAATCACGCCGCTGGTGGTCGCCTGTACCGACGCCAGCCCCAGGCAATCCATACTAATGCCTTCAAACGCGGCATTTTGCCAGGCATCCTGAATAAGCTGCTGGAGCAAGGCCACCATATTGGCATGTTGGTCGAGGGTGACATGGTCGGCTTTCGTCGCGGCGAACAGCAATTTATCAATCACCGGCGAAAACAAGCGGCGAAACAGAGTTCGCTGGCCATAGTGAAAACTTTGCATCAGCTGCGTTAAAGCGAGACGCATATCATTAAACGCCTGCGGCCCGCTATTAAGTGGTTGCAGACAGTCGACCAGTACAATCTGGCGATCAAAGCGTAGAAAATGATTTTTATAGAACCCTTTGACCACTTTTTCGCAATAGTAGTTAAAGCGTTCGCGCAGCATTCCAGCGTTGGTCTGCTTATCCGCCTGCGCCAGTTTTGACTCGCCGAAGGCGTCCACATCCGGCCACGGGAAAAACTGCAACGCTGGCGCACCCGCCATATCGCCCGGCAAAACAAACCGTCCAGGCTGAATAAAGTGCAATCCCTGCGATTTACACTGATGCAAATAATCCGTCCAGGCGACGGCAATCTCCGCCAGCCGGTTTTCATCGGCGGGCGCCAGCGGATCGAGCCCGTCGCAAAGTTGCCGCCATTTTGCGGCCCACTCAGCGCGTTGTCCTTGTAACAAGCCGTTCATCTGACGGGACCAGCTTAAATAATCCTGAGCCAGCATGGGCAGATCGAGTAACCATTCCCCTGGATAGTCCACAATCTCCAGATACAATGTCGAGGTATCTTTAAAATGGCGCAGCAGCGAGTCGTTTGAGCGATAGCGCAACGCCAGCCGAATCTCACTGACGCCGCGCGTCGGTGTGGGCCAGGCGGGAGGATTGCCATAAAGCTGAAGTATCCCCTCGTCGTAGGTAAAACGGGGAATACCAAAATCACGTTGAGGCACGCGCTTTACGCCAAGCAGGCGTTC
Source organism: Salmonella sp. NW1250 (assembly GCF_051812965.1). Taxonomy (NCBI): domain Bacteria; kingdom Pseudomonadati; phylum Pseudomonadota; class Gammaproteobacteria; order Enterobacterales; family Enterobacteriaceae; genus Salmonella; species Salmonella sp. NW1250. The sequence goes on from NZ_JAMNDD010000001.1 coordinate 578,049, forward strand.
TTCGCGTACCGCGCTGAGCAACGGTAAGCGCGCGCCCGCGTGGACATTAAGCAACTGGTTAACCATCGCCGTGATAAACGCTGTTTTACCGCTGCGGCTCAACCCGGTTACGGCAAGACGCAAATGCCTGTCTACCCCACGATTGACCAGCGCGTTGAGTTCAGTTTTAAGTCGCTTCATTGACATCCTGTTGAGCCTGAAGAGAAGAAAAAATAATAACGAGCCTGCGTTATAGATATGTGCAAAAACGTTATTATCAACTACCCGGAGAGATCAACAACGGCGCATTAAGCGCCGCGGTTAGTATGAGTATTGAGCAATAGATTATCTATTTTTTTACTTTCGGCATATCAAGACGACTGATGCCGCCCATATTCATCGCGTGCGTATACCCCATATCAAGCAACATTTGTTTTGCCATGCCCGACTGTCGTCCGGAGTTGCAATATAACTTTACCGTATCGTTCCTGTCTGGAACTACCGTTTCGATATGAGATTTAATCTCCTTCAATGGGATATTAATCGCGCCCTGAATATGCTCACGCTGATATTGTTCCGGAATGCGGACATCTATCCAGTATTCTGCGGCATAAAGCGGCATGGCTACGAATAACGCTAACGCAAATATTCCTTTTTTCAACATACTTCCGTCCTGACACGTAATGTATTTCGCACACACTATACGCCAGAGCTTAACGAAATATTATGACCAGACTCGCTATTTGTAACGCTGCGAAATTTTATTCGCCGCCTTACGAAGTACTGGCTCCAGCGCAAACGCCAGCAACATTTTTAGCGGACGACGGGCGACGGATTTTACCGCCCATCCCGCCACGCCGGCAGGCCCGTAGCGTAACGCGGTCAACAGAACCAGCTTACCTGCTATTTTGAAGCCGGGCTTCACCTTCTGCCCGGCGCGTTGCCAGCGAGTATTCATCTTCACCTTCCAGATATATCACTTACAGTTGACGGAAACGACTACGCAATGTGAACGTATCTGACGTGACGTAGCGTTCCATTTCTCGCAAACGCTTTTCGCCTGCGGCAAGCTCTCTGTCTACGGTATCCAGCAGTTCGCCGCTGGTCGGCTGCGGTTTGCCTGCGGCCAGATTATCCGGCATAGGGTCCAGTACAAAAGACAGAACGATATAGGCCACTACGGTAAAAAACGCCAGCCCAAAGAAAATCGACAGCACGACCAGAATACGCACCAGTTTTACCGGTACATCAAGGTAGTCGGCGATCCCGGCGCAAACGCCACGCACCATGCCCTTTTGCGGCATACGCCATAGTTTTTTATTCAGATTGATTCCACCCATTAGCGCTCTCTCCAGTTCGGATGCTCTGCATCAAGAATGTCTTCCAGCGCCTGAATGCGCTCGCGCATACGTTGCGCGTCGTCTGTGAGTTGCAGTAAGCGTTGCTGCTCGCTTTGCGACAGTTCTCCCCGACCAGCGCGGTTGCTGTAATGCAGCCACAGCCAAATCGGTAACACAAACAACACAAAAATGGTTAACGGGATGGCCAGAAATAGCGCGCTCATGCGTTCTCCTTACACCTAAAGCTGATGAGCGACGGCGCGTATCGGCGCCGCCATTGTCATTATTGATTATCTTGCTTCATTTTGGCTTTCAACTGCGCCAGCTGCTCGCTGATTTCATCATCGGCTTTCAGGTTGGCAAACTGTTGGTCCAGCGATTGCTGCTTACCAAAACGATGGCTTTCCGCTTCCGCTTCCATTTGATCGATACGACGTTCAAAGGATTCAAACCGCGCCATGGCTTCATCCAGTTTGCCGCTGTCAAGCTGACGACGGACATCACGGGAAGAACTCGCCGCCTGATGACGCAGCATCAGCGCCTGCTGGCGAGCGCGTGTTTCGCTGAGTTTGTTTTCCAGCTCGCCAATCTCTTTCTTCATGCGCGCCAGCGTGTCATCCACCAGCGTGACTTCCTGTTCAAGCGTAGTAATTAAATCGGTCAGCTTTTGTTTTTCAATCAATGCGGCGCGCGCCAGATCGTCTTTATCTTTGCGCAGAGCCAGTTCCGCTTTTTCCTGCCACTCGGTCTGCTGAGTCGTGGCCTGTTCAATACGACGGGATAACTGTTTCTTTTCCGCTAAAGCACGCGCGGAGTTCGAGCGAACCTCCACCAGCGTATCTTCCATCTCCTGAATCATCAGGCGCACCAGCTTCTGCGGATCTTCCGCTTTTTCCAACAACGCATTGATATTGGCGTTCACGATGTCGGCAAAACGAGAAAAAATACCCATAATTCAATCCTCACATAATGTTCTGATAACGGGCGATGCCCTGCTACATGATTAATACAATTTGCGTGCCAACTTTTCATATCACTGATAATAAAGAAATTGTTTCGTTTTACCTCGCCAGCAAAAAAGGATAAAGTGGTGAAAAACACTAACAAGTGGCGATTTTCATCATGGCTGAATTTAAAGATAACCTGCTCGGCGAGGCAAACCGTTTTCTTGAAGTACTGGAACAAGTCTCCCGGCTCGCGCCGCTGGATAAGCCAGTGCTGATTATTGGCGAACGCGGTACGGGTAAAGAACTTATCGCCAATCGCCTGCACTATCTCTCTTCACGCTGGCAGGGGCCGCTTATCTCGCTTAACTGCGCGGCGCTTAACGAAAACCTGCTGGACTCCGAACTGTTTGGTCATGAAGCGGGTGCTTTTACCGGGGCGCAAAAACGCCATCCCGGTCGCTTTGAACGCGCCGATGGCGGCACGCTGTTTTTGGATGAACTGGCGACAGCGCCGATGCTGGTACAGGAAAAGCTGCTGCGGGTGATTGAATATGGCGAGCTAGAGCGCGTCGGCGGCAGCCAGCCGTTACAGGTTAATGTGCGATTAGTATGCGCCACTAATGCCGATTTACCCGCCATGGTGAAGGAAGGGACATTTCGTGCCGATCTGCTCGACAGGCTGGCTTTTGATGTTGTACAACTGCCGCCGCTGCGCGAACGCCAGAGCGATATCATGCTGATGGCCGAGCATTTTGCTATTCAGATGTGTCGTGAGCTACGTCTGCCCTTATTTCCCGGTTTTACCGATCGGGCAAAAGAAACGTTGTTGCATTACGCCTGGCCGGGTAATGTCCGCGAGCTGAAAAACGTAGTCGAACGTTCAGTGTATCGCCACGGCAGCAGTGAACATCCTTTGGATGAAATTGTTATCGATCCTTTTCAACGCCATCCCGCTGAACCGCCCGCGCCCGCCCTGCCAGCGGCATCCGTCACGCCTGACCTGCCGCTCAAATTACGTGAGTTTCAACTGCAACAGGAAAAAGCGCTGCTGCAACGTAGCTTACAGCAGGCGAAATTTAACCAGAAACGAGCCGCCGATTTGCTGGCGCTCACCTACCACCAGTTTCGCGCCTTGCTTAAAAAGCATCAGCTTTAGCTATTTCTCCGGCTAATTGACGACATTTACGCCAGTTATCCACCGACATTTTTACGTGGCGGGCCGAAGTGCGATACACTTTGCAAATTGAACTTCAAAAACTTAACTATTATGCGCCTGGTTTTATCGTCTCTGATCGTGATAGCGGGTCTACTGAGTAGTCAGGCTACGGCTGCGACTGCGCCCGAACAAACTGCGAGTGCAGATATTCGCGATAGCGGCTTTGTGTATTGTGTCAGCGGGCAGGTCAACACCTTTAATCCGCAAAAAGCGAGCAGCGGCCTCATCGTCGATACCCTGGCAGCCCAGTTATATGACCGCCTGTTGGATGTCGATCCCTATACTTATCGTTTAGTCCCAGAGCTGGCAGAAAGCTGGGAAGTGCTGGATAACGGGGCAACGTACCGTTTTCACCTGCGCCGCGACGTTTCCTTTCAAAAAACAGCCTGGTTTACGCCGACCCGAAAACTCAATGCTGATGATGTCGTCTTTACCTTTCAGCGGATTTTCGATCGTCGGCATCCGTGGCATAACATCAACGGCAGTAGCTTCCCCTACTTTGATAGCCTACAGTTCGCCGACAATGTAAAAAGCGTGCGTAAGCTGGACAATAACACCGTTGAGTTTCGCCTGACGCAGCCAGACGCCTCCTTTTTATGGCATCTGGCCACACACTACGCTTCCGTCATGTCCGCTGAGTACGCCGCGCAGCTTAGCCGAAAAGATCGCCAGGAACTGCTAGACCGCCAACCGGTCGGCACCGGGCCTTTCCAGCTTTCGGAGTACCGTGCCGGACAGTTTATTCGTCTCCAGCGCCACGATGGGTTTTGGCGCGGCAAACCGCTGATGCCGCAAGTGGTGGTGGATTTAGGCTCCGGCGGTACCGGGCGTTTATCGAAATTACTGACCGGTGAATGCGATGTTCTGGCCTGGCCCGCCGCCAGCCAGCTAACTATTTTACGCGACGATCCGCGTTTACGTCTGACGTTGCGCCCGGGGATGAATATCGCCTATCTGGCCTTTAACACCGATAAGCCGCCGTTGAATAATCCCGCAGTGCGCCATGCGCTGGCCTTATCGATCAACAACCAGCGTCTGATGCAGTCGATTTATTACGGCACGGCGGAAACCGCAGCCTCCATTTTACCGAGAGCCTCATGGGCTTACGATAACGATGCCAAAATTACGGAGTACAATCCGGAAAAATCGCGCGAACAGCTAAAAGCGCTGGGCATTGAGAATCTTACGCTGCATCTCTGGGTGCCGACCAGTTCTCAGGCCTGGAACCCAAGTCCGCTAAAAACGGCGGAGCTTATTCAGGCGGATATGGCGCAGGTTGGCGTAAAAGTGGTCATTGTGCCGGTTGAAGGTCGTTTTCAGGAGGCGCGCCTGATGGATATGAATCACGATCTGACCTTATCCGGCTGGGCCACGGACAGCAACGATCCGGATAGCTTTTTCAGACCACTGTTAAGCTGTGCGGCCATCAATTCGCAAACCAATTTCGCCCACTGGTGTAACCCTGAATTTGACAGCGTGCTGCGTAAAGCACTGTCGTCGCAGCAGTTGGCTTCGCGCATAGAAGCATATGAGGAAGCGCAGAATATCCTGGAGAAAGAGCTGCCGATACTGCCGCTGGCATCATCACTACGCCTGCAGGCTTACCGCTACGATATTAAAGGGCTGGTGTTAAGCCCGTTCGGCAATGCGTCTTTTGCCGGCGTCTCCCGCGAAAAACACGAAGAGGTGAAAAAACCATGATTATCTTCACCCTGCGTCGGTTATTGCTGTTGCTGGTGACGCTCTTCTTCCTGACCTTTATCGGCTTTAGCCTGAGCTATTTTACGCCGCACGCGCCGCTACAAGGCGCATCATTATGGAATGCCTGGGTTTTCTGGTTCAACGGTCTGCTGCACTGGGACTTTGGCGTGTCCAGCATTAACGGCCAACTGATCTCCGAACAGCTTAAAGAGGTGTTTCCCGCCACGATGGAGCTGTGCATTCTCGCCTTTGGTTTTGCGCTAATGGTCGGCATCCCGGTCGGGATGCTGGCTGGCGTGACGCGTAGCAAATGGCCGGATCGTTTTATCAGCGCGCTGGCGCTATTAGGTTTCTCAATTCCGGTTTTCTGGCTGGCGCTTCTGCTCACACTGTTCTTTTCGCTCACGCTAGGGTGGCTGCCGGTATCCGGGCGATTTGACCTGCTTTATGAAGTTAAACCGGTTACCGGTTTCGCCATCATTGACGCCTGGATTTCAGATTCGCCGTGGCGTGATGAAATGGTGATGAGCGCCATACGGCATATGGTTTTACCGGTGCTCACGCTTTCCGTCGCGCCGACCACAGAAGTGATCCGCCTGATGCGAATCAGCACTATTGAGGTCTACGATCAGAACTACGTTAAAGCGGCGGCCACGCGCGGCTTGTCGCGCTTTACGATTTTACGCCGTCACGTGTTGCATAATGCGCTGCCGCCGGTCATTCCCCGTCTTGGCCTGCAGTTTTCAACCATGTTAACGCTGGCGATGATTACCGAAATGGTTTTCAGCTGGCCAGGACTGGGACGATGGTTAATTCACGCCATTCGTCAGCAGGACTATGCCGCTATTTCCGCTGGCGTGATGGTCATTGGCTCGCTGGTTATTGTGGTCAATGTGATTTCCGATATTTTGGGTGCTATGGCTAACCCTCTGAAACATAAGGAATGGTATGCCTTACGATAGCGTATACAGCGAAAAGCGCCCGCCAGGCACCCTGCGCACTGCCTGGCGCAAATTTTATAGCGACGCGCCTGCGATGGTGGGTCTGTATGGATGTGCCGGTCTGGCGTTGCTGTGTATTTTTGGCGGCTGGATCGCGCCCTATGGTATCGATCAGCAATTTCTGGGCTATCAGCTACTGCCGCCCTCCTGGTCACGCTATGGCGAAGTCTCCTTTTTTCTGGGGACTGACGATCTGGGGCGCGATGTGCTGAGCCGCCTGTTAAGCGGCGCGGCGCCCACGGTCGGCGGCGCGTTTATCGTAACGCTGGCGGCTACGCTATGTGGATTAGTCCTCGGCGTAGTGGCAGGCGCGACTCACGGTTTACGCTCTGCCGTACTGAACCATATTCTGGACACGCTGCTTTCCATCCCTTCGCTCTTGCTGGCGATTATCGTCGTGGCATTTGCCGGCCCACATCTGTCACACGCGATGTTTGCCGTCTGGCTGGCCCTGTTGCCGCGAATGGTACGTTCCGTCTACAGCATGGTGCATGATGAACTGGAAAAAGAGTACGTCATTGCCGCCCGTCTGGATGGCGCGACAACGCTGAATATTCTGTGGTTCGCCATTTTACCGAATATTACCGCCGGTCTGGTCACCGAAATTACCCGGGCGCTGTCGATGGCGATTCTGGACATCGCCGCGCTGGGATTTTTAGATCTCGGCGCGCAGCTTCCCTCTCCTGAATGGGGCGCCATGTTGGGGGATGCGCTGGAGCTAATCTATGTCGCGCCGTGGACCGTTATGCTACCCGGCGCGGCGATAACGCTCAGTGTTTTACTGGTAAACCTGCTCGGAGATGGGATTCGTCGTGCGATTATTGCGGGGGTGGAATAATGCCGTTACTGGATATCCGCAATCTCACCATTGAATTTAAAACCAGCGAAGGTTGGGTAAAAGCGGTCGATCGCGTCAGTATGACATTAAGCGAAGGTGAAATTCGCGGCCTGGTAGGTGAATCGGGTTCCGGAAAGAGCTTGATTGCTAAAGCTATTTGCGGCGTCGCGAAAGACAACTGGCGAGTCACTGCCGACCGTATGCGTTTTGATGATATCGATCTGCTGCGCCTCTCCTCTCGTGAACGGCGTAAGCTGGTCGGGCATAATGTGTCGATGATCTTCCAGGAGCCGCAGTCGTGCCTTGATCCTTCCGAACGCGTCGGCCGCCAGTTAATGCAAAATATTCCCGCCTGGACCTATAAAGGCCGCTGGTGGCAGCGTTTTGGCTGGCGTAAACGGCGTGCAATTGAATTACTGCACCGGGTGGGAATTAAAGATCATAAAGACGCGATGCGCAGTTTTCCCTATGAACTAACCGATGGCGAATGTCAGAAAGTTATGATCGCTATCGCGCTGGCGAATCAACCGCGACTCCTGATCGCTGATGAACCCACCAACTCAATGGAACCAACGACGCAGGCGCAAATTTTTCGCCTGCTGACCCGACTGAATCAAAACAGTAATACCACCATTCTGTTGATTAGCCACGACCTGCAAATGCTGAGTCAGTGGGCTGACAAAATCAACGTCTTATACTGCGGCCAGACGGTAGAAACCGCGCCAAGTAAAGATCTGGTGACGACGCCACATCATCCTTATACGCAGGCGCTTATCCGCGCGATTCCGGATTTTGGCAGCGCGATGCCGCATAAAAGCCGTCTCAATACGCTGCCGGGTGCGATCCCGCTACTGGAACAGTTACCGATAGGTTGTCGTCTGGGGCCGCGCTGCCCTTACGCGCAACGAGAATGCATTATCACGCCACGCTTAACCGGCGCGAAAAATCATCTCTATGCCTGTCATTTTCCGCTGAATATGGAGAGAGAGTGATATGGTGGAAACTCTGCTTGAAGTGCGCAACCTGAGTAAAACCTTTCGCTACCGGACAGGATGGTTTCGCCGCCAGACCGTCGACGCCGTGAAACCATTAAGCTTTACGCTTCGTGAGCGTCAGACTCTGGCCATTATCGGCGAAAACGGTTCCGGCAAATCCACGCTGGCAAAGATGCTGGCCGGCATGATTGAACCCACCAGCGGCGAGCTTCTCATTGACGATCATCCCCTGCATTACGGCGACTATTCGTTTCGAAGCCAACGTATTCGAATGATTTTTCAGGACCCCTCAACGTCACTGAATCCACGTCAACGTATTTCGCAGATCCTTGACTTCCCCCTGCGCCTTAATACCGATCTGGAGCCGGAACAGCGGCGCAAACAGATTGTCGAGACGATGCGTATGGTGGGGCTATTGCCCGATCACGTGAGCTACTACCCGCATATGCTGGCGCCGGGGCAGAAACAGCGTCTGGGCCTGGCCCGCGCGCTGATTTTACGCCCTAAAGTCATTATCGCGGACGAAGCGCTGGCTTCGCTTGATATGTCCATGCGCTCGCAGCTCATCAATCTGATGCTTGAATTGCAGGAAAAACAAGGCATCTCCTATATCTATGTCACGCAGCATATCGGCATGATGAAACATATTAGCGATCAGGTATTAGTGATGCATCAGGGGGAAGTGGTTGAACGCGGCAGCACCGCCGATGTGCTCGCCTCTCCGCTACATGAGCTTACCCGCCGTTTAATCGCAGGCCATTTTGGCGAGGCGCTGACCGCTGACGCATGGCGAAAGGATCGCTAAGCGAAACAAATACCCTCAGTTCGATTCTCTGAGGGTGTTCATGCGACTGCCCAACAGCAATGTTTCAACCTCTTCTAACGCAACGGAAGGAAATAACGTGCCCTGGGTTGCCCAAATGCCTGCCGTTTTTAACGCCGACAAATAGCGTGCGTTTTCCTGGCCACCCACCACAATCTTGTCACAATAATGCCGGATATGTTTGACGAGCAGCGGAAACGTCATTTTTTCAATTTGTGAGACAAAAAAGCTGCGGTCAAGTTTTACGCCGCTAAAACACCCGCAAACTAATGGCGCAGCGGTTGCGTTCCCTACGCCCAGGTCGCCCAGCCATAATGGATTAGGTTGCTTATGAAGCGCGTGTATTAAAGGATCGATTAAGGCGTTATCTTGACATGAAAAATGTTCAGCGACCTGCAGCTCCACAAATAGCATGGCGTGTAGTAATGCGCGAATATCTTTGTCCTGAAGGACAAACTGCGCCATACCCCGATCGATATTTATGATACAGAACAGGCCGTGGCGTAGAAACCAGCCATGTTTGGCCGCGATTGTCCGCAACAGATCAAGCAGAAAACGGCGCTTCTGCGAATTGTCCCATGACGAGATAACAAACTCAGGGTGTAGCGGACGAGCTGGCGACGATGCAAAATGGGTAATAATTTCGACACCCAGTAAATCCCCCTCCATTGCCCTTATCGGCTCTGCCATAAAAAAATAGCGCATGTGACCACTCCACTTGATCTTAACTCCCTGATAATGCGCTTTTAACGCAAATCAATCAATAAAAACGATCAATATATAAAAAATGATCGAAAAAAACAATATATGTTAACTTCATGATAACTTGCTAATTTTATGTTTTGAGAATGTTCTTCTATTGCTATAAGGAAATTTACATACTACGCCGAACAACGCTAATACGACGGCATGAGACCATCCGTAAAGCCAGGTTTTTCTTGTCAGGCAGAGGGGAAAAATCAAGGCGAGTTAATGGTGTTGCACCATCGCGTGGCATTTCACCCACTATGGCAGCGCGGCATCGCCAACCCTAATGGCGAGTTGCATCTCCGCTACAGGCTGTCCAGATCCCCCGAACGACCTTTAAGCGAATAGCAACTCTCAATAATTGATCGGCAAATCTGTAGCGAATGAGCCCCCGGCGATTCGCAGAAAAGAACTGAACTAAATGCTATTTTTTTAATTCATTCTTTAATACCTTAGCCACAAGAGTCCCTTCCTCAGGCGCGGCTAGTTTAAAACGTCTTCCTGGCGCAGGTGTCTGTTCTTCCTCTCCGATTAACGCATCAAGATCCGCAATAAGTGACTTATAATATTCAATATCTTCAGTATTTTCTTCGGTCTCTGCCCGCTTTAATTTTATCAGGTGATGGGCCTTAATTTGCTCTTCCAGTTGCCTTGTTGCAAGAGAAACGCTTCGCTGTTGCCGGGATTCTTGTGACAACACGATTTGATCGCCATCCACAAAGAAAAGAACCCCTTCTTTAATCAGAATATTACCTAAGATATTTATATCATGCATAAAAACCCCCCGGGATTTAAGAAGCGCCTCCGCCATTCGATAGTTGTCTTCATCTTCAATATCGAACTCCCGACCTTGAATATATTTTGAAACTAAAACCGTAACGTCTTTACCATTAATATTCATGGAGGCCGAACGAGAAAAATCCTTGTCGCCATTGGCCATGTTCAAATACTTACTGACACGATCAGGATGACAATTACGATGTTCCGGAGAGTTAACATCCACTTTTATTCCCCGCTCATTAATTGGAATCTTAACAACAAATTCTTCATGTAACCGATAGACTGTCCCATAACTTCCGCTACCTATTTTATTTTTTTCAATATCACGCATGCGAATATTTTTCTGAAACTCCGGCGAGTTAATAAACGCCTCTATTGCCGCTGGTTGTGATGCATCCGTCTGATCAGTAGCGCCGCTCTCATCACCAGACGCCGTGGCGGGCGTGGTCAGGAAGTCTATCAAACGTTGCTCAAAAGCCTCATAGATTCCATTACTACCTGCTTCGCTCGGCGGCTGGTTATCATTATCCAAAGCGGTAAGCGTAATTTCCCCGGAATTATAATTAAACATCGTTTCTTTTAAAAAATCGACGCAACGCTCAGAACACTCCGTCTCGGTCACTAATACTCCATCGTAAAACATCTGTAGTAGTAACATATTTTCTTGATACGCTAATACTTCTACAGTGTATTTATCTCTTGTTTCAGGCCTGGAGGCATCAATAAGTTTAATATATCCAAGAAGGGGGCGCCATCGTGTACAGTCTTCATCTCGCTTCGAAAATGGTCCTGGAGAGAAAGGCCCTTTAATATCGGGATGCTCGTTTTTTTGGCACAGTAGATTATATATTTCTCTATAGTCAGAAATTAAACTTCGCTTGGTGAATATATTCCTGAAAAAATCTATAAATTTCTCACACGTTGAAAAAACATGCTCTCTTTTATTATCGATGATATCTCTTAAATACCTTTCTGATATCTGGCAACTATGATTTCCGATCTGAAATGTAAACGGCATATGTCTCATCCTCTGAAAATTTATTATAATATACATGCAAACATATAAAAACCTGATTTGTAACTACTGTAATCACCTGATTTCCAAAATTTTTCATATTCAGTATTACTCTGCATCAATAAATAGAGAAAACCTTCAGCACCTAAAAAAGAAATTATTTTTGTTAAGCATTTGCTGGTTAAAATTACATGTCCATAACATTGCTAATAGGTGAGGTAAACCATTCGGATGAATATTCAGGCTTCCTACAGAACCTTTATTTGTCTGGTGGAAGGCGCATCGCTATCGTACTTGCTATCCGTCCCGGTGTCTCTGGTTGGATGAGGCGAACCTTACACCAGCTGGTATACTGCACCGTAGGGCCTGTCCCATTAGACTCTTTGATTTGCCAGTTTGGCCCTGGGGAGTGCTCAAAATCCTCAGGGACTTTGTTACCGTGTGGTTTTAGAACGTCACCTGCCGGAGAGAGCGGCGGAAAAATAGCGTGACACACGGGGCCAGGAGTGGGATATAATTTCAGACTAATTTCGAATAATGTTGAAAAGTTGCTGTTAACCATTGTTCGTAAAAGCAAAAAATAAGCAATGACTATAAGGATTAAAGCTATGGGTTTTCTTTCCGGTAAGCGCATTCTGGTCACTGGCGTGGCCAGTAAACTGTCCATCGCCTATGGTATCGCACAGGCGATGCACCGCGAAGGAGCTGAACTGGCGTTCACCTACCAGAACGACAAACTGAAAGGCCGCGTAGAAGAATTTGCTGCCCAGCTGGGTTCCAGCATCGTTTTACCGTGTGATGTCGCTGAAGATGCCAGCATTGACGCTATGTTTGCGGAGCTGGGTAACGTTTGGCCGAAATTTGACGGTTTTGTACACTCGATCGGTTTCGCGCCTGGCGATCAGCTGGACGGCGATTATGTTAATGCGGTTACCCGCGAAGGCTTTAAAATCGCTCACGATATTAGCTCTTACAGCTTTGTTGCCATGGCGAAAGCCTGCCGCACCATGCTGAATCCGGGTTCTGCGCTGTTGACCTTGTCTTATCTGGGAGCGGAGCGCGCCATCCCGAACTACAATGTCATGGGTCTGGCGAAAGCCTCTCTGGAAGCCAACGTGCGTTATATGGCAAACGCTATGGGACCGGAAGGGGTTCGCGTCAACGCCATCTCTGCGGGTCCAATCCGCACGCTGGCGGCGTCCGGTATTAAAGACTTCCGTAAAATGCTGGCGCATTGTGAGGCCGTTACGCCAATTCGTCGCACCGTGACTATTGAAGATGTGGGTAACTCAGCGGCGTTTCTGTGTTCCGATCTCTCGGCAGGCATTTCTGGCGAAGTCGTCCATGTTGACGGCGGGTTCAGCATTGCGGCAATGAATGAACTGGAACTGAAGTAAGCGCATTAAGTTTATTAGCGGGCGGCACGGCTGTGCTGCCCCATTCCCCTCACTCACCACTCATCTCGTTATATAGCGTTCTGATATTTGTTATCACCTAACAATCTTTCATCCCTTTCCCGCATACGCCAGGATAATCCAGCATAAACGATCCGACGCCGAATCATTATCGATCGCCATTTCATCCTCGGGAAACCCTATGGAACAATGCCGAAAAGCGGGTAAAAGCCACTGGTATCATGAAACACAATCCACTATGTCGTCACAAACCCCGCTTTCGCTGATGCCGGAAGCCGCGTATGTTAACGATCGTTTTTTACTGGATTTAACGGTATCAGAAACCGCGTTGACGCCTTTTGAGTCATGGTTAAAGCCCGCTCGCCAGTTGGCGGATGTCTTATTTCCCCGCACGGTTCTCAACGACCGGCTTCATACGTTTAGCACCTATGAACGTATGTGCACCGCGCTGACCGCCGCTCAGGTATTTGGGGTTCAGCGTTTGTGCCGCCATTATGCCGCGCGTCTGGCGCCGCTACCTGGCCCTGACGCCTCAAGAGAGAGCAATCAACGGCTGGCGCAAATTACGCAATACGCTCGTCAGCTTGCCGGCTCCCCCTCCGTTATCAATACGCGGGCCCGCGAACAGCTTGCAGAGGTGGGATTAACCGCCCGGGATACCGTACTCATCAATCAGATCATTGGGTTTATCGGTTTTCAGGCGCGGGTAGCGGCGATATTTCAGGCGTTTTGCCGTCTGCCCGTGCGCGAACTGCCCGGCCAGGAGATGCAGCGCTTTGCCAGGGCCGCGCGGTTTCAAAACCCCCAGACGATATGGCGGCCCGCCGCCAGTCTGGTAGAATATCCTCCAGCCCATACCAAAATTCGGCGGCAATATTCGTCTTCACAATGCCAAATGATGGCGCCGGTACTCATCCGCGATCCGTCTTCATTCGCGTTACTCGAACGCATACTGACCAGCACATTACACACCGCGTCGCTCCCTTCTTTACTTCCACTTATCACGCTCCTCACATCACGTATCAACGGCAGCGCCGCCTGCTTTAACGAACAGGCAACCCAACCTGGCGCGTGGCGTCGCGCTGTCATCACGTTACGCCAGGAAGACGACGATATCGCTCGTTGGGAGCTTGAGCCTGCGCTGACACAGGCGATACAATGGCTCACCAGAGCGCCCGATCGCTTTAGCGCCGCGCATTTTTTCCCGCTACTCGCCAGGGGAGTTTCATCGGAGCAGGCCATTAATATGTTAGGCTGGTGCGGCGTGTGCGGATGGTTAAATCGTTTAAAAATCGCGTTGGGCGAAACCTATTAACTCATCCATTACTGAAAGAGCGCTTGCTGCGCCAGGCAGAATCGCGTAAAACTGTCAGCCGCTCTTTTGGCTACGAAAATAGACGAATATGTTTCAGGACAACCCGCTGCTAGCGCAGCTTAAACAGCAACTGCATTCCCAGACGCCGCGCGCTGAAGGGGTCGTAAAAGCCACGGAAAAAGGCTTTGGCTTCCTTGAGGTTGACGCGCAAAAAAGCTATTTCATTCCTCCGCCGCAGATGAAAAAAGTGATGCATGGCGATCGTATCGTCGCGGTCATCCACACGGAAAAAGAACGGGAGTCTGCCGAGCCGGAAGAACTGATCGAACCGTTCCTGACGCGCTTTGTGGGAAAAGTTCAGGGTAAAAATGACCGCCTGTCCATCGTGCCGGATCATCCGTTGCTGAAAGACGCGATTCCCTGCCGCGCCGCGCGCGGCGTTCAGCATGAGTTCAAAGAAGGTGACTGGGCGGTTGCCGAAATGCGCCGCCATCCGCTTAAAGGCGACCGTTCGTTTTACGCCGATTTAACGCAGTACATCACCTTTGCCGACGATCACTTTGTTCCCTGGTGGGTTACGCTTGCCCGCCACAACCTGGAAAAAGAAGCACCGAACGGCGTAGCGACGGAGATGCTGGACGAAGGGCTGGAGCGCCAGGATCTGACCGCGCTGAATTTCGTCACTATCGATAGCGCCAGCACTGAAGATATGGATGACGCGCTATATGCTGAGGAATTAGCGGACGGCAGACTCCAGCTTACGGTGGCTATCGCCGATCCTACCGCCTGGATTGCCGAAGGCAGTAAGCTGGATAACGCCGCGAAAATTCGCGCCTTCACCAACTACCTGCCGGGCTTTAATATTCCTATGCTGCCGCGTGAGCTGTCTGACGATCTGTGCTCACTGCGCGCCAACGAAGTGCGTCCGGCGCTCGCCTGTCGCATGATAATCGCCGCGGACGGCACCATTGACGATGATATCGCCTTTTTTGCGGCCACCATCGAATCGAAGGCCAAGCTGGCGTACGACAATGTCTCCGACTGGCTGGAAAATAACGGCACCTGGCAGCCGGATAACGAAGGCATTGCCCAGCAGATTCGTCTGTTGCACCGTATTTGTCTAAGCCGCAGTGAGTGGCGTCATCATCATGCGTTAGTCTTTAAAGACCGCCCGGATTACCGCTTTGTGCTTGGCGAAAAAGGCGAAGTACTGGATATTGTGGCGGAACCGCGCCGTATCGCTAACCGTATCGTAGAAGAGTCGATGATCGCCGCTAACCTTTGCGCCGCGCGCGTACTGCGCGATAAGCTCGGTTTCGGTATTTACAACGTACATACGGGCTTCGATCCCGCGAATGCCGACGCGCTTGCCGCGCTGCTGAAAACGCATGGTCTGCATGTCGATGCCGAAGAGGTGCTGACGCTGGAAGGCTTCTGTAAACTGCGTCGCGAACTGGATGCGCAGCCCTCCGGTTTCCTTGACAGCCGCATTCGTCGCTTCCAGTCTTTTGCGGAAATCAGCACCGAGCCGGGGCCGCATTTCGGTCTTGGTCTTGAGGCTTATGCCACCTGGACCTCTCCCATCCGTAAGTATGGCGATATGATTAACCATCGCCTGCTGAAAGCGGTCATCAAGGGGGAAGCTATTGCGCGTCCGCAGGAAGATATCACCCAGCAAATGGCGGAACGCCGTCGCCTGAACCGCATGGCGGAGCGCGATGTCGGCGACTGGTTATATGCACGCTTCCTTAACGATAAGGCGGGGACAAATACCCGTTTCGCGGCAGAAATTATTGACGTCAGCCGCGGTGGTATGCGTGTGCGACTGGTCGATAACGGCGCTATCGCCTTTATCCCAGCTCCGTTCCTGCACGCCGTTCGCGATGAACTGGTATGCAGCCAGGAAAACGGTACGGTACAGATTAAAGGTGAGACGGTTTATAAAGTGACGGATGTCATTGATGTCACTATTGCGGAAGTTCGCATGGAAACCCGCAGCATTATTGCCCGACCGGCAGCGTAACCACGCTTAGCTCGCTCAACGGCCTTTGCTGAGAAGGCAAAGGCCGTTTCTTTTCTTCTTCTCCCTTCCGTCATGCTCTAAGTTTAATCTTATTCAAGCGCCCCATTTCTTGTTATTTTTAGCTGGCGACTATGCTTTTTCCAGAATCTGGATTACATATGAATACATAGATAAAACAATACGTTCAGCCATAATTACCCTTATTTATAACATGGCTAACCTTTCTTTTCGGGCACCTGGCGCTTAAATGGGATGGTACGCATGATGAAACAGATTCAGGAACAAACGGCGCTAAATCCCCTTCACTCTCACTGGCGTCTGGCTGATGACCGCAACGTGCTGTATCTCTCCCCGACAGGTGAAACGGATGCAGAAAAAACGGTCGAGCTATCGCCGGAGCAAGCCGGGCGTATCCGGGAAATAACGGCGATTACGTCCAGTCTGCTGATAACGTTGTTGATAGAAAAACAGGTTACCGCAGTGCACCTGGTAGGCCGTAAGATTAATAACCGTGAATGGGCTGGCTGCCTGGCAACCTGGCCTGATGCGCCTGCCATCGCGCCAACGCAGGCGCAGGAGCTCTCTTTTGCCGAGCAAATCGTATCAGAAGCCAACTCAGTCATTGCGATACTGGATAGTCGGGGAAAAATCTGTCGATTTAATCGGTTATGCGAAGAGTACACAGGCTTAAAAGAGCGAGATGTAATTGGTCAAAGCGTCTTTAAATTATTTATGAGTCGCCGGGAGGCGGTTGCCTCCCGGCACTACATTGAGAATTTTTTTCGCAATGGCAATGCCTATGAAATCGAACGCTGGATAAAGACCCGTAAAGGCCAACGCCTGTTCTTATTTCGTAATAAATTCGTCCATAACGGTAGCGGAAAAAACGAAATTTTCCTGATCTGCGCAGGCACGGATATCACCGAAGAAAGGCGGGCTCAGGAGCGTTTACGCATACTGGCGAATACAGACACCGTCACCGGCCTGCCCAATCGCAATGCTATTCATGAATTTATTAATCATGCTATTGCCTCGGCTGGCGAGTCGCAGGTGGGTATCGTTTATCTCGATCTGGATAACTTCAAGAAAATTAATGACGCCTATGGGCATATGTTTGGCGATCAGCTCTTACAGGCCGTTTCGCTGGCGCTGTTGAGTTGTCTGGAGGAAGACCAATTGCTGGCCAGACTGGGGGGAGATGAATTCATTGTCCTCGCTGCCCATACGTCTCAGGCCGCGCTGGAAGCAGTAGCCTCACGAATCCTTACCCGTCTGCGGCAACCGTTTCGTATTGGACTCATTGAAGTTTACACGGGATGCGCCATTGGCATTTCGTTGGCCCCCCGGCACGGACAGGACAGCGAAAGTCTCATTCGCACTGCCGACACCGCAATGTATAACGCCAAAGAAGGTGGCCGCGGTCAGTTCTGCGTTTTTTCGCCGGAAATGAATCAGCGCGTATTTGACTATCACTGGCTGGATACAAACCTGCGAAAAGCGCTGGAAAACGACCAGTTACTTATTCACTATCAGCCCAAAATTACCTGGCGCGGCGAAGTACGTAGCCTGGAAGCGCTGGTACGCTGGCAATCGCCGGAACGCGGATTAATTCCGCCGCTGGAGTTCATCTCATATGCCGAAGAGTCAGGACTCATCGTCCCGCTGGGCCGCTGGGTGATTCTGGATGTGGTTCGCCAGATTGCGAGATGGCGCGATAAGGGGATTAACTTGCGCGTAGCCGTTAACTTTTCGGCGCGACAACTGGCCGACCAGACGCTTTTTACTGCGCTTAAACAGGCTTTGTACGATCTGAATTTTGAGTATTGCCCGATCGATGTCGAGCTAACGGAAAGCTGCCTGATCGAAAATGACACGCTGGCGCTATCGGTTATCCAGCAATTTAGTCAGCTCGGCGCCCAGATTCATCTGGATGATTTTGGCACCGGGTATTCTTCGCTTTCTCAACTCGCCCGGTTCCCTATTGATGCCGTTAAACTGGATCAGGCTTTCGTCAGAGATATCCATAAGCAACCGCTGTCGCAATCTCTGGTTCGGGCGATTGTCGCGGTGGCTCAGGCGCTAAATTTACAAGTGATTGCCGAAGGCGTAGAAAATGCTAAAGAAGATGCCTTCCTGACAAAAAACGGTGTCAATGAACGACAGGGCTTTTTATTCGCTAAACCTATGCCCGCCGTTTCTTTTGAACGCTGGTACAAACGTTATCAGACGAAAAAAATGCGTTAATGGCGGCGATAATAGGGAGAACAGCCTGTGCAGACAGGCATAGCCCTATTTTTCCCTTCTCTTTTCAGATTAATTTCTGCATCATGAATTGAAACCTTTTCTGACATTAAGGATGACAAACATGTCTGATATCGAAGCACAACGAATTGCCGCACGCATTGATACCGTGCTGGATATCCTTGTTGCTGGCGATTACCACTCGGCCATCAATAACCTTGAAATATTGAGAGCAGAGCTGTTAGATCAGGTTAAAGACGGTATCTCGCCATCCCAGGCTCCCGGGTCGCCCTGGGAAATCTGATAGCGATTATTTGTCCGGGATGGCCGTTAGTCCTTCCCGGCTCTCTGACTGTCTGTTGACTCCTCTTAACGTATAAAATTAATACTATGAACTCCCGACAACAATCAATTTTGCAAATGGTGGTTGATAAAGGCCAGATGAGCGTTGCTGAACTGGCGAAAATTACCGGCGTATCTGAAGTCACGATTCGTCAGGATCTGAATACCCTGGAAAAACAGAGCTATTTACGCCGTGCGCACGGTTTCGCCGTTTCGCTTGAGAGCGATGACGTAGAGACTCGCATGATGACGAACTACACGCTAAAACGCCGACTGGCGGAGTTCGCCGCCTCGCTGGTCCGTCCAGGGGAATCCGTTTTTATTGAAAATGGCAGCAGCAATGCGCTATTGGCCCGGACGCTGGCGGAACAAAAAGATGTCACGATCATCACCGTGAGCAGTTATATCGCGCACCTGCTCAAAGAGACCCCTTGCGAAGTCATTCTCCTCGGTGGAATCTATCAGAAAAAAAGTGAAAGCATGGTAGGGCCGTTGACGCGACAGTTTATCCATCAAGTGCATTTCAGCAAAGCATTTATCGGTATTGATGGCTGGCAGGCTGATACCGGTTTTACCGGACGCGACATGATGCGATCGGATGTGGTTAACGCTGTTCTGGAAAAAGGCTCAGAAGCGATTGTCCTCACCGACAGCTCCAAATTTGGCTGTGTGCATCCCTATCCCCTGGGCCCGCTCTCTCGCTTCCATCGTGTCATTACGGATTCCAAAATTTCCGCCAGCGATCAAATGCAGTTAGAACATGCGGGGCTGCTAGTCAATGTTATTGGCTCATCCGTTTAAAATATTTCCCGATGGTTTGCCCTATGGCAAATCATCCTCTCTCTAAGACTTTTCTGACATCCCAATTAAGACTATTTACCTGTTGTAACGAGCGTAACGTCGTAAAATTAATATTAGCGAAATAACAGGAAGTGACTATCACCTGCGTGATATACCCCTGCGCAATCAGGTTTTACGGAAAATCTCTTAACAGGTTTTATTTTAACTATAGTTATAGTGAGCTTAATTCCGTGAATCGTTAATTCAGGAGAGAGTATTATGTTTATGACGAGCAAAAAAATGGCCGCTGCTGTGCTGGCAATCACCGTAGCAATGTCTCTGAGCGCCTGCTCAAACTGGTCCAAGCGCGATCGCAACACGGCTATTGGCGCAGGTGCGGGGGCGTTAGGCGGCGCAGTGTTAACGGACGGCAGTACATTAGGCACCCTGGGCGGCGCGGCGGTCGGCGGCGTGATTGGTCATCAGGTTGGAAAATAATCCAGACGTTTAAATATTGAACGGCTCAAAATAATACGCTTATTCTTTTCAGGTCTGGATTACAAAAATAGACAAAGTTGACTTTTACGCCACGGTAATTTACAACCGTGGCGTTTTCATTAGCCGCCAGCTAATTTTACTTTCATTCCTTTAGCTTCCAGCAATGATTTTATCAAGTCGCGTTTATCACCCTGAATTTCAATAATCCCTTCTTTTACTGCCCCGCCACAGCCGCATTTTTTCTTCAGTTCAGCCGCCAGTTTGGTTAATTCAGCATCATTCATCTCGATACCGGTAATCAAACATACGCCTTTACCCTTACGGCCACTGGTTTGACGCTGAATGCGAACGATACCATCCCCTTTGGGACGAACCGGCGCCGTTTTAGGTTCTTCAATGCGCCCCGTCTGTGTTGAATAAACCAGACGACTATTGGAATCGCTCATTATGCCTCCCGTTTCAGTGACGCGTTAATATCCTTCAGCGTTTGCGCCGGATCTACCGATTGCGTAACCGGGCGGCCAATCACCATATAGTCGACGCCGGCGGATAATGCCTGTTCGGGCGTCATAATGCGTCGCTGGTCGCCTGCCTCGCTGCCTGCGGGCCGAATGCCCGGCGTCACCAGCTTAAATGCAGCGCCAAAGACCTGTTTAAATCTGACCGCTTCCTGAGCGGAACAGACCACGCCATCCAGCCCGCATTGCTGCGTCAGGCGCGCCAGCCGCTCCGCATGTTCCGCCGGTGACAACGTCACGCCCAGATCGCGCAGATCGCTGGTTTCCATACTGGTCAACACGGTCACGGCAATGAGTAACGGCGCATCTTTACCGAATGGCGCCAGCGCGTCGCGCGCTGCGGCCATCATTCTCGCTCCGCCAGACGCGTGAACGTTTACCATCCAGACGCCCAGGTCTGCCGCTGCAGCGACTGCCCGGGCCGTGGTGTTGGGAATATCATGAAATTTTAGATCAAGAAAGACATCAAACCCACGTTGCTGGAGATCCCGAACGAGCTGTGGACCAAACAGCGTGAACATCTCTTTGCCCACTTTTAAGCGACAATCGCGAGGATCGATTTTATCGACAAACGCCAGGGCTTTATCGCGTTCATGGTAATCCAACGCCACAACGACAGGCGATTCAGTAATAGCGCAGGAAGAAGATGAAGCAGTAAACGTCATGACCAGACCTTCTTGATGATGGGCACCGGAAGTGGCGCAAATTGGATAAACGGCGTGCATTCTACCTGCGGCGCAGGGAAATTAACAGGTTCGATTGACAACCTGATAAGCCCTGGCCGCCGATGCCAGCGTCGTTTCTTGTCTTATGTCATTAAGTATGTTGTAACTAAATTGAAGCTTTTTTTATATACTACTGCCCATCAAGTCCGCGAATAGGTTTAATGGTCGACCATGCCCGGCAGGACGGACAGTGCCAGTACAAGGTATAGGCGGTAAAACCGCATTTCTGACAACGATACCGCGGTTTACTGCGCACCTGCTCGCCAACCATATCACGCAGTACCATCAGGCTTTCTTTCGCTCGCCCTTCTTCCGCCTCGTTGAGATGGTAATCCATCAGCTTATGGAACACCCGCATGGTAGGATGTCGCTGTAGCTGACGCGTGATATAGACTTGAGCTGCGTCACTACCTTCACGTGCTTCCAGAATATCGGCAAGCATTAACTCAGCGCCAGCACCGGTATTCTCCTCAACGGCGCGACGTAAAAACTCCGCCCACTCGGCATTTTTACCGAGCTGTTGATAACAGGTTTGCAGCATCTCCAGCGTTTCGCTGACCAGCTCTTTATCCTGAACGATCACACGTTGCAGGCTTTCGACCGCTTTGGCGTAATCCCCTCTCGCCATATAAACGCGCCCCATCATGATAGACACCCGGGCGCTATTTTTATCTGCGGCGGCACCTTTTTTCAGCAACGCCATCGCGCGATCCATGTCGTCGTTGCCCATCTGCTGTAACGCTAACTCACAGTAAAAATGGGCGATTTCGATACGCTGTTTATCTTTGCCCAGTTTCACCAGCCGTTCTGCTACTTCGATCGCCTTTTGCCAGTCGCTGGTTAGCTGATAGATTTGCAAGAGCTGCTGTAACGCGCCTACGCGAAATTCCGTTTCGTCGGTAAGTTGGTTAAACATATCTTCCGCGCGGTCATATAAACCGGCGGCCATATAGTCGCGCCCCAGTTGCTGAACAGCCAGTAAACGCTGTTCATAGGTCAATGAAGCGCTTTCCATGAGCGTTTGATGAATACGAATGGCGCGATCGACTTCGCCGCGTGAGCGAAACAGATTACCGAGAGTGAGATGAGCCTCAACGGTGCCCGTATCCTCTTTAAGCATATCGAGGAACAGATCCACCGCTTTATCTTGTTGGTTACTCAGCAGGAAGTTAACCCCTGCGACATAATCGCGCGACAGACGGTTAGCTTCATCCTGTTTTGTTTGTTGCGCACTTCTGCGACCCATATACCACCCATAGGCAGCGGCTACAGGCAACAGCAGAAATAACAACTCCAACATAAATGATTATTCCTTTACAACCGACGAATCGGCAGGGACCGCAACGTCGGTTGCTGGCGAGAGCTTGTTTTCCAGTCGTTTAATTTTACGTTCAGCGCGGGCAAGGGAAACGCGGACCCGCAGCCAGAACAGGCCGCAAATCAGCCAGCCAATCGCAAAACCGACGGCGAACAACACAGCAAGCAACGTGGAGATACGATACTCCCCTTGCGCCAGCAGGTAGTTAAACGTCACCTGTTGATCATTCTGCGCGCCCAGCGTCACCGAAATAACAAAAATCGCCAATACCAGTAAGAAAATGAGTAAATATTTCACATTACTTCCCGTTATGTGGTTTGCGCGAATAAATCGTGTCCAACTTACCGCATCCAGCCTTCTAAATTACCATTTTCCCGCCTCGCGCGAAATGGAAATGCGCCCGCCATCAGATGATTTAAGGGCAATAGTCAGAAAATCAACCGTTGTCAGCTTTCCTGCTCGCGTTCAGCAATTTCTTGCGCTTCTTCACGAGGCGGCATAAGCGGCCCGCAAATTCGCTGCGCCAGCCAGGTCGCCAGGGTAACTAATAGCCAGGAGATGAGCGTGGCGACCACTAAATCTCGCGGCCAGTGCATTCCCAGAAGCAAACGGCTGCCCATTACGCCGGTCGCCCAGACTAACAAAAACGCGATGGTGAAAGTCCGTCTGCGCGGCCATAACAGACCCACGGCCAAAAGCGCCCAGCTCGCTGCAAACATGGTGTGTCCGGAGGGAAACGCAAAGCCCGTCTCTTTTTGCCAGTGCTGACGCAGGAAAACAGGGATGTTCTGTTGCCCGGCCAACTGCTCTTTCACTAAATGTCCGCGTTCTGTACGCTTTAAAGTGTAGAACTCATCGACGGGAATATGGTGCGTTTTTTCAAGCCAGACCACAAATGGCCGCGGCTCCTGTACGCGCTCCTTTACCCATGACTTCACGCCCTGCCCGACGATAATCGCCCCGCCGAGAATCGCAAACAGCATAATGGCGGCGCGCAGGCGAAATCGCAGGCACCATAAGAACCATCCACAAAGAATCACATGCGTGATAACGCCCCAGGGTTTGGTCACGGTTTCCGTTATCCAGAATAGCGTTTTTAGCCACCAGACCTGATGTCCTGGCTGCCACTGCCAGCCTGATACCCATACGGCAAGCGGCATGATAAGCAACAGGGCGGCGCCTGCCGCGGTGCGCCTCGCAATTGAAAGCATGGATGCTCCTTTTATAAGTAAGTATCACAATCATAACTGAAAATTCTCGCCGGACTGGAAAATTGACAAATTTGTGCCATTCCTGAGCAATTACGTGGTAGTGATTAGGTGATGTCCGCCGCCTTATGGCAAAATAGCGGGATACAAGCCAACAGGCGACGACACCGCAGGCGTCAGCATAATCTGGAGAAATACATGCAGCTTAAACGTGTGGCAGAAGCCAAACTGCCAACCCCATTGGGTGACTTTCTGATGGTGGGATTTGAAGAACTGGCAACCGGACACGACCATGCCGCGCTGGTTTTTGGCGATATTTCAGGTAAAACGCCGGTACTGGCTCGCGTTCATTCCGAATGTCTTACTGGGGACGCGCTTTTTAGTCTGCGCTGTGATTGTGGTTTTCAACTGGAAGCCGCGCTGACGCATATTGCGGAAGAAGGACGCGGTATTCTGATTTACCACCGTCAGGAAGGCCGCAATATCGGCCTGCTTAATAAAATTCGCGCTTATGCGTTACAGGATCAAGGCTATGACACGGTGGAGGCCAATCATCAGCTCGGCTTTGCCGCCGATGAGCGTGATTTCACCCTGTGCGCGGATATGTTCAAATTACTGGGCGTGGATGAAGTTCGCCTGCTGACCAATAATCCGAAGAAAGTCGAAATACTGACCGAGGCGGGAATTAATATCGTCGAACGCGTTCCGCTCATTGTGGGTCGTAATCCAAATAATGAGCATTATCTCGATACTAAAGCGGCCAAAATGGGCCACCTACTAAGCAAGTAAGCCACCGGTATTAAAGCGCGGGCCTGCCTGTTTACGGCAGGCCCGATAAACGGCTTTAGTTCAGCATATTTCTAATGACATAGTGCAATATGCCGTCATTCTGGTAGTAAGTCAGCTCGGTGGCGGTATCAATGCGACAGCGACAAGGCACAGTTTCTTTGCTGCCGTCCGCTCTCGTTAACATAACCGGAATGGTCGCGCCAGGGCGCAGGTTTTGCAGATCCGCGACATCAATCACCTCTTCCCCGGTCAGTCCCAGCGTTTTACGCGTTACGCCCTGTGGAAACTCCAGCGGCAGGATCCCCATCCCAATCAGGTTTGAGCGGTGGATACGTTCGAACGACTCGGCGATCACCACGCGGATACCTAACAGCCGCGGACCTTTTGCCGCCCAGTCACGGCTCGATCCCGACCCATACTCTTTCCCGGCAATTACCGCCAGCGGCGTTTTTTCCTGCTGGTATAGCATCGCGGCATCATAAATCGACATCGCTTCCGTACCCGGCAAATGCCGCGTCATCCCACCTTCGACGCCGGGCAGCATTTCGTTGCGAATACGAATATTGGCGAACGTACCGCGCATCATCACTTCATGGTTGCCGCGCCGTGATCCATAAGAGTTAAAATCCTTCCGCTCAACGCCGTGATTTTGCAGATAGCGTCCGGCGGGACTGTCCGGCTTGATACTGCCGGCCGGGGAAATATGGTCGGTCGTCACCGAATCACCCAGCATCGCCAGGATACGCGCGCCGTGGATATCTTTGACGGGCGCAGGCTGGGCCTGCATTTCATCAAAGAAAGGCGACAGGCGAATATAGGTTGAATCCGACTGCCAGCCGTAGGTATCGGACGATTCAACCTGAATCGATTTCCATTCTTCCGTACCCTCAAACACTTCCGCATACTCTTTACGGAACATATCCGATGATACCAGTTCAACGGCGCGAGCAATTTCCTGCGCCGAAGGCCAGATATCCTTCAGGTATACCGGATCGCCTTTACGATCGTACCCCAGCGGGTCTGTCGCGAGGTTAATATTCATGTTTCCGGCCAGCGCATACGCGACCACCAGCGGCGGCGACGCCAGCCAGTTCGTTTTCACCAGCGGATGGATACGCCCTTCAAAATTTCGGTTACCGGAAAGCACGGCCCCTACCGTCAGATCGCCTTTTTTAATCGCGGTCTCAATAGGCTCCGGCAACGGACCGGAGTTCCCGATACAGGTCGTACAGCCATAACCGACCAGGTTAAAACCGAGCTCATCCAGATAAGGCGTAAGTTTGGCCTGCGCCAGATAGTCAGATACCACTTTTGACCCCGGCGCCAGAGAAGCCTTGACCCACGGTTGACGCTTCAACCCCAGCGTTACTGCTTTTTTCGCCAGTAATCCCGCCGCCATCAGCACGCTGGGATTCGAGGTATTCGTGCAGGAGGTGATGGCGGCAATGACGACAGCGCCATCCGGAAGCTGATATGGCTGTCCGTTCATCGTATAGTCAACCGGCTGGCGATCTCTTTGCGCGGTATTCAGCTCCAGCTCGGCGCTGGCGGCAAAGGCTTTCGGCACATCGCCTAACGCTACGCGATCCTGCGGGCGTTTCGGCCCGGCCAGGCTGGCTTCGACATGGCCCATATCCAGTTCCAGCGTACTGGTAAAGACCGGTTCGTCACCGGGATTACGCCACATTCCCTGCGCCTTCGCGTAGGTTTCAACCAGCTCGACCAGATCGTCGCTACGTCCGCTTAATCGCATATATTCCAGGGTGATGGCGTCAATGGGGAAGAAACCACAGGTGGCGCCATATTCCGGCGACATATTAGCGATGGTCGCGCGATCCGCCAACGGCAGCGAATCCAGACCATCACCATAAAATTCAACAAATTTACCCACTACGCCATGCTTACGCAGCATTTGCGTGACGGTGAGCACCAGGTCAGTGGCGGTGATCCCCTCCCGAAGTTTACCGGTTAACTTAAAGCCGACGACATCCGGGATAAGCATCGACACGGGCTGACCAAGCATCGCCGCTTCCGCTTCGATACCGCCCACGCCCCACCCCAATACGCCCAGACCATTAATCATGGTCGTATGGGAGTCAGTCCCCACCAGCGAGTCCGGGTAAGCAATCCACTCCCCGTCCTGTAATTCGCTCCAGACGGCTTTACCCAGGTATTCCAGGTTAACCTGATGGCAAATGCCGGTGCCGGGCGGCACCACGCTGAAACGGCTGAATGCCTGCTTTCCCCATTTCAGGAACATATAACGCTCATGGTTACGTTCCATTTCCAGCCGCACGTTTTCTTCAAACGCATCGTCATCGCCGAAATGATCGACCGTCACAGAGTGGTCAATAACCAGATCAACCGGCGATAACGGATTCACTTTCGACGTATCGCCGCCGAGGCGTTTAACGGCTTCACGCATCGCCGCCAGGTCGACAACGGCAGGCACGCCGGTAAAGTCCTGCATCAGGACACGGGCGGGCCGCCAGGCAATTTCACGATCGGCATGGGCATTTTTAAGCCAACCGGCCAGCGCCTGAATATCTTCATCAGTCACAGATTCGCCGTCCTGCCAGCACAACAGGTTTTCCAGTAACACTTTAAGTGATTTGGGCAAACGGGCGATATCGCCCAGGGATTTGGCAGCCAGCGGCAGACTGTAGTAATGATACGTTTTATCTTTGGCCTGCAATGTATCCTTACTGGCTTCTCGTAGGGTTGACGACATAGCTCCTCCTTAAATGACAGGGTTGCGTTACCCTGATTCTCCACAGGGTTGTATTAAAGATAACACAAACAAAATGTAACGTTTTGATAACAACCCAAATTGCTAAAAGAGGAGAAACCTAACAGGCGAGGAGCGAAGATGAAAAAGCCCGATAAATAACGCATTATCGGGCTTTGACGAGATTAGACGGCAATCCAGATTAACTCGGCCCAGAACAGTAGCGATAATATAAACGCGCCAGTCCATGACCAATACTTTATATTTGACGTTAACATAGGCGACACCAACTGTGTTTAATCAATACTGAGAGGCGCTCAGCACACGGTTGCTGCGGTGTAATAAGACAGCGTTAATAAAACAGTAACGCCAATAAAAAGACGAATATTATTTTTGTGACACCTCATCAGCAAAAGCATCAATAAATGCCCGCTGCTGCGGTGTGAGCGTCCAGTGTTGCGGAACAGACCGAAAAACGGTCGTATCCGGGGTGTTATCATCGTCACAAGATTGAATCGGGGGCGCGATCACGCGCTCGCGTTCCGACGTAATGCTCACTTAGCCCCACCAATGCCAGATAACAAGCGCTACCACTACCCAGAACAACGCAGAACCCACAAAAACCGCCAGCCATGCTTTACGTTTGAGCTCAGGGTCGCGGCGCGGTTCCTGGTTTTCAGAAGGCATTACTAACCTCATGCTATCGGTATCACTTATCATTTCAGCACCAAACAATCGGTACAATTAATCATCAGATGAGACAAATCCTAAATAAACTTTAGTCAAAAATCCAGTCAATTTACGAATCGTTGCCAGTGAATAAATCAATCTTTTGACTCAAGATAACTATTTGGAAAAAGAAACTGGCGGGACGGGTAATTCAACACTATTTTGCTGATCATTACCCGTAATACTTCGAGGGATATTGCAAAAGGCGGCTTTGTCTGCCATGCCACTACGACACAAACCGACGATGCTATTACTTTTCAGGCAGCTTTATATCCTGAAACATCGCTTCAATTTCTTCATTAGAACGCAACGCCACCGCCGTATCCACCACGTCACGCGTCAGATGCGGCGCAAAACGCTGGATAAAATCATACATATAGCTGCGTAAAAAAGTACTACGGCGAAAACCAATTTTTGTGGTGCTGTGGCTAAAAATATCGTGCGCGTCAATCCGCACTAAATCAGGATCGGCAAGCGGATCGACCGCCATGCTGGCAATGACGCCAACGCCCAGTCCCAACCTGACATACGTTTTAATCACATCCGCATCGGTTGCAGTAAAGACGATCCGCGGCGTTAATCCTGCGCGATTAAAAGCGGTATCCAGTTCGGAACGCCCGGTAAAGCCGAAGGTATACGTCACCAGCGGATACTGCGCCAGCGCTTCGATCGTTACGGAAGACGTTGCCGCCAATGGATGATCCGGCGTCACCACTATCGAACGGTTCCAGTGATAGCATGGCAACATCACCAGATCGTCATATAAATGCAGCGCTTCCGTGGCAATCGCGAAATCGGCGTTCCCTTTCGATACCGCTTCCGCAATCTGCGTTGGCGACCCCTGGTGCATATGCAGCGAAACGCGCGGATAACGCTCGATGAAGCCTTTAATCACGCCTGGCAATGCGTAACGCGCCTGAGTATGGGTAGTGGCAATATAGAGCGAGCCTTTATCCGGCCAGGTATGCTCGCCGGCGACCGACTTAATGGCATCGACTTTGGAAAGCACCTCACGCGCAATACGAATAATCTCCTGACCTGCGGGCGTCACCTGAGTCAGATGCTTACCGCTGCGGGCGAAAATCTGGATGCCAAGCTCATCTTCCAGCATCCTAACCTGCTTGCTGATCCCCGGCTGGGAAGTATACAACCCCTCAGCGGTAGAGGAGACGTTAAGGTTATGATTAACCACTTCAACAATGTAACGAAGCTGCTGCAATTTCATAATACATCATCCAGATTAGCGCCATCAGGCCATCGTTTATCTGCAGACATCATTGGGCTGCTAATACGATTTAATAATAAAAAAGGTGTTAACTATAACCACTATATCATTTATATCTGAACTGTATAGCCAGCGCGATAAAATAATAAGCCCGCTATACCCAAAATAATTCGAGTGATTAAAGGCAACAAGCGAGTGAGTTCCCAGGAGCATAGATAACCAGGTGACTGGGGTGAGCGACAAATCTGCCGGGAGCAGATTTGAACGTCGCGTGCGACGGCCCGTCAGGGCGAGGCCTATAGATGGGCCGAGTAATCCGTAGCCAACACATCAGCCACTTGAAATATGAAGGGGATATAAAAAAGGGCCGCTTACGCGGCCCGCTTGACTACAGTGGCGACAGGCCGGGGTTATTTCTTGCCTTCAACCCACTTACCGTCGACGAAGAACGCTGACCATCCCGTCGCCTTCCCGTCTTTTTCCGCCGCAACGTACTGCTGTTTTGTTTTGCGGCTAAAGCGAACAACGGTTTTATTGCCTTCTGGATCCTGCTGCGGCGCATCCGCCAGATAACGCAGTTTTTCCGGCAGGCGATCGCGGAACCGGTAAAGCTCCTCGACTAATGGCGCGCGCGTTTCACGTGATTTCGGGAACGTATTGGCCGCCAGGAATATCCCTGCGGCGCCATCGCGCAGCACAAAGTACGCGTCCGATTTTTCACACGGCAGTTCCGGTAATGGAACAGGATCTTCCTTCGGCGGCGCAACTTCGCCGTTACGCAAGATCTTACGGGTATTTTTACATTCGTCGTTAGTACAGGCCATGTACTTACCAAAACGCCCCATTTTCAGGTGCATTTCGGAACCACATTTCTCACACTCAACGATCGGGCCGTCATACCCTTTGATGCGGAACTCGCCTTCTTCAATCTCGTAGCCGTCACAGGTCGGGTTATTACCACACACATGCAATTTACGCTTCGGATCGATCAGATAGCTGTCCATCGCCGTACCGCACTTCTGACAGCGACGTTTGGCGCGCAGGGCGTTGGTTTCGGCGTCGTCGCCTTCCAGCACGTTCAGAACTTCATTTTCCGGCACCAGGTTAATGGTCGTTTTACAACGCTCTTTCGGCGAAAGCGCATAACCTGAACATCCAAGGAAAACCCCCGTACTGGCAGTACGAATTCCCATTTTACGGCCACAGGTTGGACAGTCGATGCTGGTCAGCACCATCTGGTTAGGACGCATCCCCCCTTCTTCCGGATCTTTCTCGGCTTTATCGAGCTGCTGAGTAAAATCGCTGAAGAAGTTATCCAGCACCGCTTTCCACTCGGCCTGGTGATTTGCAACCTGATCCAGACTATCTTCCATCTGCGCGGTAAAATCGTAGTTCATCAATTCGCGGAAGTTTTCTTCCAGCCGGTCGGTGACG
Organism: Salmonella sp. NW1250; assembly: GCF_051812965.1. Classification (NCBI taxonomy): domain Bacteria; kingdom Pseudomonadati; phylum Pseudomonadota; class Gammaproteobacteria; order Enterobacterales; family Enterobacteriaceae; genus Salmonella; species Salmonella sp. NW1250. The sequence continues at coordinate 608,719 of NZ_JAMNDD010000001.1, forward strand.
ATTTCACCCATTTTTTCCGCATAGAAGCGACGGTTTTCAACGCGAACATAGCCGCGATCCTGAATGGTCGAGATAATCGACGCATAGGTAGACGGACGACCAATACCGCGCTTCTCAAGCTCTTTAACCAGAGAAGCCTCGCTAAACCGGGCTGGCGGTTTAGTAAAGTGCTGAGCAGGCGTCAATTCAAGTAGCGTCAGCGCATCGCCCTTATTCACGGCAGGCAATGTGCGATCTTCATCGCCTTTACGCAGCGCCGGCATCACTTTTGTCCAGCCGTCAAAGCGCAAAATACGCCCACGCGCTTTCAGACGGAATTCGCCTGCGCCAACGGTAAGCGTAGTAGAGTCATATTGCGCTGGCGTCATCTGACAGGCGACAAACTGACGCCAAATTAGTTGATACAACTTCTGCGCGTCAGCCTCCATGTCTTTCAGCGACTCCGCCATGACAGCAACGTCGGAAGGACGGATCGCTTCGTGCGCTTCCTGAGAGTTTTCTTTGCTGGCGTACTGGTTCGGGTTATCCGGCAGGTATTTCTTGCCGAAATTATCGCCAATATAACCACGCACCATGTTGACCGCATCCTGACTCAGGTTGGTGGAGTCTGTACGCATATAGGTGATGTAGCCCGCCTCATACAGACGCTGCGCCATCATCATGGTTTTCTTCACGCCAAAGCCCAGCCGGGTGCTGGCCGCCTGTTGTAGCGTGGAGGTGATAAACGGCGCGCCAGGTTTGCTGCTGGTCGGTTTGTCTTCACGCTCCAGTACGCTATAGCGCGCTTTTTCCAGCAAGCTGACGGCGGCAAGCGTCTGCTCGCGATTTACCGGCCGGAATGGCTTGTCGTTCTGATGCGTCACCTGTAGCGGTAGCGCCTCGCCAGACGGCGTCGTCGTATTAGCGTCAATTTCCCAGAACTCTTCCGGAACAAACGCTTTAATCTCGCGCTCGCGTTCAACGACCAGACGGACCGCGACAGACTGAACGCGACCTGCCGACAAACCACGGGCGATCTTTTTCCACAGCAGCGGCGAGACCATATAGCCTACCACGCGGTCCATAAAGCGGCGCGCTTGCTGGGCGTTGACCCTGTTAATGTTCAGCTCGCCCGGCTGTTCAAACGCCTGGCGAATGGCATTTTTTGTTATTTCGTTAAAGACTACGCGACTGTAGCGCGCGTCATCGCCGCCGATCACTTCCCGCAGGTGCCATGCAATGGCTTCCCCTTCGCGGTCAAGGTCGGTTGCGAGATAGATGTGGTCGGCTTTTTCCGCCAACTGTTTCAGTTCAGAGACGACCTTCTCTTTACCGGGCAGCACTTCATAGTGCGCATCCCAGTTGTGCCACGGGTCAACCCCCATACGGTTGACGAGAGCGCCACGTTCATCCTTTTTGGGCTTTTTAGCCGTTTTGGTGGAGGTAGAGTCGGCGCTCTTTTTAGCTGCTGAGCCACTGGTCGGCAAATCACGGATATGACCCACGCTGGATTTCACCACGTAGTCATTACCCAGATACTTGTTGATCGTTTTGGCTTTTGCCGGGGACTCAACGATGACAAGAGCTTTACCCATATTCACCTTTACCTAAGTTGATTCTTCCAGGAATGCGTCGCACGTTGATTCACCTTCCACTGGCGACGAGACAACGATATATGGTCTCTGCGTCTGCGGATATCAACCCCTTGTACTGGCTTTGTGTACGAAATGTAACCCTCAGGTGACTGAGTTAACAGGCTTTTTTGCACACACGCGCTATAGCACGACGGAATTTTGGTCGAATGTCAAGCAATTCTGTTGCCAGATTGACGAAAGCGTCACACTGTACCTGATAAAATTCGATACGCAACTTTATTAGCATGCAAAAACAAATCTTGCCAGTGAACGCAACATGACAAATCCATCAATTTCCTGTGAGAATATTTGCCCATCAGAAGTGCTCAGCGTAGACTAATCTCCTTGTTTAAGGAGTAAAAAATGCATAAAGAGACGCAACCTATCGATCGCGAAACACTGTTGCTTGAAGCCAACAAAATTATTCGGGAACATGAAGACACGATGGCAGGTATTGTCGCCACCGGCGTAACGCAGAGAAATGGCGTGCTGGTTTTCAGCGGCGATTACTTTTTAGACGAGCAAGGGTTACCGACCCCTAAAAGCACCGCGGTGTTTAACATGTTTAAACACCTGGCGCATGTGCTGTCTGAGAAGTATCACCTGGTGGATTAATCCATGCCGGATGGCGCTGAATGCCATCCGGCAATAGCGGTTTACATCAACGGCTTTTGTCCACGCTGCCACCAGCGCAGCAGCAGCCGATCCGCGCTTTCCGCCGCGCTGCCGGTAACACGATCGATCAGTTTTTTACGCTGCATATAGCGCACATTCAGCACCTCGCGCCCTTCCATCAGGCCGAGGATAACCTCATCGCTGGTGTTAATTTCATCAACCAGTCCTTTCTCCAGCGCCTGCTGACCGTACCAGTGTTCGCCCGTGGCGACCTGTTCAATGTCCAGAGCCGGACGCATCCGCTGCACAAACTCTTTGAACAGATGATGCGTTTCGTTGAGATCTTCACGAAACTTCTGCCGCCCTTCTTCCGTATTCTCGCCTAACAAGGTCAGGGTACGTTTGTACTGCCCTGCGGTATGCAGTTCAATATCAATGTCTTTACTTTTGAGAAAGCGGTTAAAGTTCGGAATTTGCGCGACAACACCAATTGACCCCACAATAGCGAACGGCGCCGCGATAATTTTTTCCGCCACGCAGGCCATCATGTAGCCTCCGCTTGCCGCGACTTTATCCACCGTCACGGTCAGCGGAATATTTTTATCGCGCAGGCGCTGCAATTGCGATGCCGCCAGGCCATAGCCGTGCACAACGCCACCGGGGCTTTCCAGACGCACAACCGCCCGATCGCCGGGTTTCGCCACTGCCAGCACCGCCGTGACCTCTTCGCGTAACGCATTAACTTCGTGAGCGTCCATACTGCCTTTGAAATCTATCACCCATACGCGCGGTTTGTCCGATGTCGCAATGTCCCCCAGCTTCGCTTTCGCTTTGGCGGCTTTCGCCTCCTGCTTATGCTTTTTTTTCTGCGCTTTATGCCACAGTTTTTGCTGATGGCCATCCATCAACGCCGCAGCAAGGTCATCCTTCATCTCCTGATACTGCTCGCTCAAATTGGTCACGCGCAGCTCACCGCGCTGACGTTTGCGTTGCGTAGCATTCACGATCAGCAGCACAATGACGGCAATGGCCACCACAACGGTGACGATTTTTGCCAAAAATAAGCCATATTCAGACAACAATTCCACGACTCCCACCTTGATTAAATAACGCGACTTGCGCTCAGTGTACAACAGGCATCGAAGTCAGTCTCTCTTCATCCGTGTGCCTGTTGAGGAAGAAAAAGTATGACAAGACGTTCATTTTACGGCGTTATCGCCCCTGTCTGATTGAAAAAAAAGGCGCTTTCAGGCATAAACCCGAAAAGTTAACGCGAAGATAAGACAACCTGGCAGGACGGTGCACCACGCCGTTGAGGAGTAGCCATGCATTACCAACCGAAACAAGATCTATTGCAAAACCGCATTATTCTGGTCACTGGCGCCAGCGATGGCATTGGGCGGGAAGCCGCGCTCACGTATGCGCGTTACGGCGCAACGGTGATTCTGCTGGGACGTAACGAAGAGAAACTGCGTCGGGTCGCGCAGCACATTGCTGACGAGCAACATGTTCAACCACAGTGGTTTACGCTCGATCTGCTGACCTGCACCGCTGAAGAGTGCCGGCAAGTGGCCGACCGCATCGCCGCGCACTATCCCCGCCTGGATGGCGTCCTGCACAATGCCGGGTTACTGGGGGAAATCGGTCCAATGAGCGAACAAGATCCGCAGATCTGGCAGGATGTCATGCAGGTGAATGTTAACGCCACCTTTATGCTCACCCAGGCGCTGTTACCGTTATTGCTGAAGTCCGATGCCGGCTCGCTGGTCTTTACGTCATCAAGCGTTGGCCGTCAGGGACGCGCCAACTGGGGCGCCTATGCCACCTCGAAGTTTGCTACTGAAGGAATGATGCAGGTGCTGGCGGACGAATACCAGAACCGTTCTCTGCGTGTTAACTGCATTAACCCGGGCGGCACGCGCACCAGTATGCGCGCCAGCGCCTTTCCGACGGAAGATCCACAGAAATTAAAAACGCCTGCCGATATTATGCCGCTTTACCTGTGGCTTATGGGCGACGACAGTCGCCGTAAAACCGGTATGACCTTTGACGCCCAACCGGGCCGTAAACCAGGAATCGCCCAATGAGTGATGAACGTTATCAGCAGCGCCAGCAGAAGGTAAAAGATCGGGTTGACGCCCGTGTCGCCCAGGCACAGGAAGAGCGCGGTATTATTATCGTGTTTACTGGCAATGGTAAGGGCAAAACCACGGCGGCTTTCGGGACTGCCGCCCGCGCCGTAGGACACGGTAAAAACGTAGGCGTGGTGCAATTTATTAAGGGCACCTGGCCCAACGGCGAGCGTAATCTGCTGGAACCGCATGGCGTCGAATTTCAGGTGATGGCAACGGGATTTACCTGGGAGACGCAAAATCGCGAGGCAGACACCGCAGCATGTATGGCCGTTTGGCAGCATGGGAAACGGATGCTGGCCGATCCGCTGCTTGATATGGTGGTACTGGATGAGCTGACCTATATGGTGGCGTATGACTATTTGCCGCTGCAAGAGGTCATAAGCGCGCTAAACGCGCGCCCTGGTCACCAGACGGTGATTATTACAGGTCGCGGCTGTCACCGGGATATTCTTGATCTTGCGGATACCGTCAGCGAACTGCGTCCGGTTAAACATGCTTTCGACGCGGGCGTAAAAGCCCAGATGGGAATTGATTATTAACCGTAGGCCGGATTAAGGCGTTTGCGCCGCCATCCGGCACAAACCCTCTTGTCTGATGATTCTCGGCCTATAAACCACGGTAGAGATTACCCGTTGTTATTACGCCCACCGGAGCGGCGTCCGCCAGCTATCTGGCTGTGGCGTTTTACCGCCCGACGGATCTGGTTCGCTTTCATACGACGACGGTCTTTTTCGACGGCAACCTTCGACGAGGTTTCCGGCGGGAGCTCTACCAGACCACGCAGATAGTTCGTTTGCGCGAGGTCGAGCTCAGTCCAGCCGCCGCGCGGCAGGCCTTTCGGCAGCGGGATATCGCCGTAACGAACGCGGATCAAACGGCTGACCTGAACGCCTACCGCTTCCCACAGTCGGCGAACTTCGCGGTTGCGCCCTTCCGTCAGCGTCACGTTATACCACTGGTTAATGCCTTCGCCGCCGCTGAATTTAATGGTCTTAAATGCCGCCGGACCATCTTCCAACTGTACGCCACGGCTTAAATCACGCAGTTTCGATTCATCCACCTGACCGAACACGCGCACGGCATATTCACGTTCAACTTCGCGACTAGGATGCATCAGGCGGTTCGCCAGTTCACCGTCGGTGGTAAACAACAATAGCCCGCAGGTGTTGACATCCAGACGTCCTACCGCAATCCACCGCGCGCCGCGCAGTTTCGGTAAGCGATCAAAAACGGTTGGCCGCCCTTCAGGGTCATTGCGGGTACACAGTTCACCTTCTGGTTTGTAATAGGCCAGAACGCGGCAAATTTGTTCCGCCGACTCTTTCACCGAAATCAGGTGACCGTCGATACGGATTTTCAAACCGGGAGTGACTTCAACACGATCGCCAAGCGTGGCGATTTTACCGTCAACGCTGACACGTCCCGCTTCAATAATGGATTCGATTTCACGGCGAGAGCCGTGGCCGGCGCGCGCCAGCACTTTTTGTAACTTTTCGCTCATAGAGCTTCCTTCAGGTGTCGCCTTCACAGGCGTCGAACAGGAGAATGAACGGCGCGTTGCCGCGCCATTTTAAGGCCGCGTAGTATACAGGCTTACGCCCTTATAAGAAAGGTGTAACGTCGCCGACGCCTTCGCGCAGCACCACCGGGGAGTCATTGGTCAAATCGATTACCGTGGTAGGCTGTTGACCGAGGTAACCGCCGTGGATGATCAGATCCACCTGCTTCTCCAGCCGATCTTTAATCTCCTCCGGGTCCGACTCGGTAAAATCGCTGCCAGGCAGCATCAACGACGTCGAGAGCATCGGTTCGCCCAGCGTATCCAATAACGCCAGCGCAATCGGGTTTGACGGTACGCGCAGGCCGATAGTTTTACGCTTTTCCTGCAACAGACGGCGCGGCACCTCTTTTGTCCCCTTCAGGATAAAGGTGTAATTACCCGGCGTATTGTTTTTCATCAGACGAAATGCCACGTTGTCGACGTAGGAGTAGGTCGACAACTCGGACAAATCGCGGCACATCAGCGTGAAGTTGTGGCCGTCCGGCAGATGACGGATGCGGCAAATGCGCTCCATTGCGCCTTTGTCTTCAATTTTACAACCCAGGGCATAGCCGGAATCGGTTGGATAAACAATAACACCGCCTTTACGCACAATGTCGACGGCCTGATTAATCAGCCGTTGCTGTGGGTTATCCGGATGGATATAAAAAAACTGGCTCATACTTCCCTCACTGTGATATTTGCGGCTGTTCCCATGTCTGCCATACGCCTTCAACGCCAGCGGGCAGCCAGAGTTTACGCCCCAACTCAATCCACGGGCAGGGCTGATGGAAATCAGATCCAAGCGATGCCCATAAATGATGCTGACGCGCAAGCGTCGCCAGTTGGGTGCGTTCATTGGGCGATTGTTGGCACTGCGCCACTTCCATCGCGTCGCCGTGATGGTCGGCAAAATATGCCACTAATCTTTTCAGCCACTTAGCGCTAAGGTCGTAGCGTCCCGGATGGGCCAACACCGCCTTACCGCCAGAATGATGAATGACATCAATAGCTTGTTCTATTGTACACCACTGCGGCGGAACGTAACCGGTTTTCCCACGCGCGAGATATTTTTTAAAAACATCCGCCATGGTCGCGGCTTTGCCGCACTCCACCAGAAAGCGGGCGAAGTGGCCGCGCGTCACCGCGCCGCCATTGGCCAGTCTCAATGCCCCTTCCCACGCGCCGGGAATATGGGCTTTTTCCAGACGCTCCGCAATGAGCCGACCACGCGCCTGACGCCGCTGTGTCTGCTGCGCCAGAAAATCGCGCATTGCCGGGTGCGCAATATCAATATTCAGACCCACAATGTGAATCTCATGATTCTCCCAGACCGTTGAAATCTCCACGCCGGGAATAAGATTCAGGGCCAGCCCGCAACGTGAAATTTCTTCTCTTGCCGCAGGGATCGCGGCTGTGGTGTCATGATCGGTAATCGCCAGCGTGCCGACTCGCATCTCTACCGCACGGTGTACTAATGTTTCTGGCGTCAACAGTCCATCGGACGCCGTGGTATGACTGTGCAGATCGTAAATCACTGCGTAATTCGTGTCGCTCAAGGCGGCTCCCATAGAGATAAAGGTATGTCATGTACATCATAACGGTTCCGGCAAATATACTGAAATAGGTGTTGACATTATTCCATCGAACTAGTTAACTAGTACGAAAGTTCACATGAAGAGGGTATCTAAAATGGCAGCGACATTTGCATTACACGGTTGGTGGCGCACTTCCTGATAGCGGGCGGTGTATGAACAGCTGTAATCAGCCAAACGATACCCGGCCCGCCTGTTAAGCGGGCTTTTTTTTGAACAAAATAATGAGAATAACCATGCAAACACCAAAACCCACGCTCGAACTATTGACCTGCGATGCCGCCTACCGGGAAAACCCAACGGCGCTTTTTCATCAGGTCTGCGGCGATCGCCCGGCAACGCTGCTGCTGGAATCCGCGGATATCGACAGTAAAGACGATTTAAAAAGCCTGCTGCTGGTAGATAGCGCGCTGCGCATTACCGCTTTAGGTGACGCTGTCACTATTCAGGCGTTATCTGATAATGGCGCCTCGTTATTGCCGCTCCTGGATACCGCCCTGCCCGCTGGCGTGGAGAACGAGGTCCTGCCTGCCGGTCGCGTTCTACGCTTCCCGCCCGTCAGCCCATTATTAGATGAAGACGCCCGTTTATGCTCTCTGTCGGTATTTGATGCGTTCCGCCTGTTACAGGGAGTGGTGAACATACCGACGCACGAGCGGGAGGCTATGTTTTTCGGCGGTCTGTTTGCCTACGACCTGGTCGCTGGCTTTGAAGCGCTGCCACACCTTGAGGCTGGCAATAACTGCCCGGACTACTGCTTTTATTTAGCGGAAACGCTGATGGTGATAGACCATCAGAAAAAAAGCACCCGTATTCAGGCCAGTCTGTTCACCGCCAGCGACCGGGAAAAACAGCGCCTGAACGCCCGCCTGGCGTACCTTAGCCAACAGTTAACCCAGCCTGCGCCGCCGTTGCCGGTCACGCCGGTGCCGGACATGCGCTGCGAATGCAATCAGAGCGATGACGCGTTCGGCGCGGTGGTACGCCAGTTGCAAAAAGCCATCCGCGCGGGGGAGATATTTCAGGTGGTGCCGTCGCGCCGCTTTTCACTGCCCTGCCCGTCGCCGTTGGCTGCCTACTACGTGCTGAAAAAGAGCAACCCCAGCCCGTATATGTTCTTTATGCAGGATAATGATTTCACGCTTTTCGGCGCGTCGCCGGAAAGCTCGCTGAAATATGACGCCGCCAGTCGTCAGATTGAGATTTACCCCATCGCGGGTACCCGTCCACGCGGTCGCCGCGCTGATGGTACGCTGGACAGAGATCTCGACAGCCGTATTGAGCTGGACATGCGTACCGACCATAAAGAGCTTTCCGAACATCTGATGCTGGTCGATCTGGCGCGCAATGACCTGGCGCGCATCTGTACGCCGGGCAGTCGCTACGTTGCCGATCTGACAAAAGTTGACCGCTATTCGTACGTGATGCATCTGGTTTCCCGGGTGGTGGGCGAACTGCGTCACGATCTCGACGCGCTGCACGCCTATCGCGCCTGCATGAACATGGGCACCCTGAGCGGCGCGCCGAAAGTACGCGCCATGCAGTTGATTGCCGATGCGGAAGGACAGCGCCGCGGCAGCTATGGCGGCGCGGTCGGTTACTTCACCGCCCACGGCGATCTGGACACCTGTATTGTTATCCGCTCCGCGCTGGTGGAGAACGGTATCGCCACCGTACAGGCGGGCGCCGGAATCGTGCTGGACTCTGTTCCGCAGTCTGAAGCCGATGAAACCCGTAATAAAGCGCGCGCCGTATTGCGTGCTATCGCCACCGCGCATCATGCACAGGAGACCTTCTGATGGCTGATATTCTGCTGCTCGATAACATCGACTCGTTTACCTGGAACCTGGCAGATCAGCTACGGACCAACGGTCATAACGTGGTGATTTACCGTAACCATATTCCGGCACAGACGCTTATCGATCGCCTGGCGACAATGAAAAATCCGGTGCTAATGCTCTCCCCCGGTCCGGGCGTTCCCAGCGAGGCAGGCTGTATGCCGGAGCTGCTGACCCGACTACGCGGCAAGTTACCGATCATCGGCATTTGTCTGGGGCATCAGGCGATTGTCGAAGCTTACGGCGGTTATGTCGGTCAGGCGGGAGAAATCCTGCATGGCAAAGCCTCCAGCATTGAGCATGACGGTCAGGCGATGTTCGCCGGGCTGGCGAATCCGCTACCGGTCGCGCGTTATCATTCGCTGGTCGGCAGTAATGTTCCTGCCGGGCTAACCATTAACGCCCATTTCAACGGCATGGTGATGGCGGTACGTCATGATGCGGATCGCGTTTGCGGTTTTCAATTTCATCCTGAGTCCATCCTGACGACACAGGGCGCGCGTCTACTGGAGCAAACATTAGCCTGGGCGCAGCAAAAGCTGGAACCGACCAACACCCTACAGCCAATTCTGGAGAAACTCTATCAGGCGCAAACTCTGACGCAACAAGAGAGCCATCAGTTGTTTTCGGCGGTCGTCCGCGGCGAACTTAAGCCTGAACAGCTCGCCGCCGCGCTGGTGAGCATGAAAATTCGCGGCGAGCATCCCAATGAAATTGCCGGCGCCGCCACTGCGTTGCTGGAAAATGCCGCCCCGTTCCCGCGCCCGGAGTATCTGTTTGCGGATATCGTTGGTACCGGCGGCGATGGCAGTAACAGTATCAATATCTCTACCGCCAGCGCCTTTGTCGCAGCGGCCTGTGGACTGAAAGTGGCGAAACACGGCAACCGTAGCGTGTCCAGCAAATCGGGGTCATCCGATCTGCTGGCGGCGTTCGGTATTAATCTGGATATGAACGCCGATAAATCACGTCAGGCGTTAGATGAACTGGGCGTCTGTTTCCTGTTTGCGCCGAAATATCACACCGGATTCCGTCACGCGATGCCGGTTCGCCAACAGTTAAAAACGCGAACCCTGTTCAACGTACTCGGCCCGCTGATCAACCCGGCGCATCCGCCGCTGGCATTGATTGGCGTCTATAGCCCGGAACTGGTGCTGCCGATTGCGGAAACCTTACGGGTACTGGGCTATCAGCGCGCGGCGGTGGTACATAGCGGCGGCATGGATGAGGTTTCGCTCCATGCGCCGACGATTGTCGCGGAGCTGCATGACGGCGAAATTAAAAGCTATCAACTTACGGCGGAGGATTTTGGCCTGACGCCTTACCATCAGGATCAGTTGGCTGGCGGCACGCCGGAAGAAAACCGTGACATTCTGACGCGGTTATTACAAGGTAAAGGCGATGCCGCGCATGAGGCCGCCGTCGCCGCCAACGTGGCGATGCTGATGCGTCTGCATGGTCAGGAAGATCTCAAGGCCAACGCGCAAACCGTGCTTGATGTTCTGCGCAACGGCACCGCATATGACAGAGTCACCGCACTGGCGGCAAGAGGGTAAATAATGCAAACCGTTTTAGCGAAAATCGTCGCAGACAAGGCGATTTGGGTAGAAGCCCGCAAACAGCAACAGCCGCTGGCCAGCTTTCAAAATGAGATCCAGCCAAGTACACGCCATTTTTATGATGCGCTCCAGGGCGCGCGTACCGCCTTTATTCTGGAGTGTAAGAAAGCATCGCCATCAAAAGGCGTGATTCGCGACGATTTCGATCCGGCGCGTATTGCCAGTATTTATAAACATTACGCCTCGGCGATCTCGGTGCTCACCGACGAAAAATATTTTCAGGGGAGCTTCGATTTTCTGCCGGTCGTTAGCCAAAGCGCGCCGCAGCCGATTCTGTGTAAGGATTTTATTATCGATCCCTATCAGATCTACCTTGCCCGTTACTATCAGGCCGATGCCTGTTTACTGATGCTCTCGGTTCTGGATGACGAACAGTATCGCCAACTCTCCGCCGTCGCGCACAGTCTGAAAATGGGCGTGCTCACGGAAGTCAGTAATGACGAAGAACGGGAGCGCGCGATAGCGTTAGGCGCAAAAGTGGTAGGTATCAACAATCGCGATCTGCGCGATCTGTCGATTGATTTGAATCGCACCCGCCAGCTGGCGCCAAAGCTGGGCCACGGCGTGACTGTCATCAGCGAGTCCGGGATTAACACCTATGGTCAGGTACGCGAACTGAGCCACTTCGCCAACGGTTTTTTAATTGGCTCCGCGTTAATGGCGCATGACGATCTTAACGCCGCCGTCCGTCGCGTGCTGCTTGGCGAGAATAAAGTCTGCGGCCTGACCCGCGCCCAGGACGCTAAAGCGGCCTGTGACGCTGGCGCAATATATGGCGGGTTGATTTTTGTACCCTCATCTCCGCGCGCGGTGAGCGTTGAGCAGGCGCGAGAAGTGATAAGCGGCGCGCCATTGCAGTATGTCGGCGTTTTTAAGAACGCTGATATCGCCGATGTTTGCCAGAAAGCCGCCGTCCTGTCGCTTTCTGCCGTACAGCTACATGGCAGCGAAGACCAGGCGTATGTCAACGCGCTGCGCGAGGCGTTGCCGCGCAATGTGCAAATCTGGAAGGCGCTGAGCGTTAGCGATGCCCTTCCCGCACGCGATTATCACCATGTCGATAAATACATTTTCGACAATGGGCAAGGCGGCAGCGGGCAGCGCTTCGACTGGTCACTGCTACAGGGGCAACCGCTGGATAATGTATTACTGGCGGGCGGGCTGGCGGCCGATAACTGCGTCCAGGCGGCGCAAGTCGGCTGTGCCGGTCTCGATTTTAATTCAGGTGTGGAGTCACAGCCGGGCATCAAAGATGCTCGTCTTCTGGCCTCAGTTTTTCAGACACTGCGCGCATATTAAGGAAAAAACATGACAACACTTCTCAATCCCTACTTTGGTGAATTCGGCGGCATGTATGTGCCGCAGATCCTGATGCCTGCGCTGAACCAGCTTGAAGAGGCCTTCGTCAGCGCGCAAAAAGATCCTGAATTTCAGGCGCAATTCGCCGATCTGCTAAAAAACTACGCGGGACGCCCCACCGCGCTGACGAAATGCCAGAACATTACCGCCGGTACGCGTACCACGTTGTATTTAAAGCGCGAAGATTTACTGCACGGCGGCGCACACAAAACCAATCAGGTACTGGGTCAGGCGCTGCTGGCCAAACGGATGGGGAAAAGCGAGATTATCGCTGAAACCGGCGCCGGTCAGCACGGCGTCGCCTCTGCGCTCGCCAGCGCCCTGCTGGGTCTGAAATGCCGTATCTATATGGGCGCCAAAGACGTTGAGCGCCAGTCGCCGAACGTCTTCCGTATGCGTCTGATGGGCGCTGAGGTCATCCCGGTTCATAGCGGCTCCGCTACGCTAAAAGATGCCTGTAACGAGGCGCTGCGCGACTGGTCCGGTAGTTACGAAACCGCGCACTATATGCTCGGCACGGCGGCAGGACCGCATCCCTATCCCACCATCGTTCGCGAGTTCCAGCGCATGATTGGCGAAGAGACGAAAGCGCAAATCCTCGACAAAGAGGGCCGTCTGCCAGATGCCGTTATCGCTTGCGTCGGTGGCGGCTCAAACGCTATCGGGATGTTTGCGGATTTTATTAATGATACCGACGTCGGGCTAATAGGCGTTGAACCTGGCGGTCACGGTATTGAAACCGGCGAGCATGGCGCGCCGCTTAAACATGGTCGCGTTGGCATCTATTTCGGGATGAAAGCGCCGATGATGCAAACAGCGGACGGGCAAATTGAAGAGTCCTATTCCATTTCCGCCGGGCTCGATTTCCCATCCGTTGGGCCGCAACATGCGTACCTGAATAGCATCGGACGCGCGGATTATGTCTCCATTACCGATGATGAGGCGCTGGAAGCCTTCAAAACGTTGTGCCGCCATGAGGGAATTATCCCGGCGCTGGAATCCTCCCACGCGTTGGCGCACGCTCTGAAAATGATGCGCGAGCAGCCGGAAAAAGAGCAACTGCTGGTGGTCAATCTCTCTGGCCGCGGAGATAAAGACATCTTTACCGTACACGATATCCTGAAAGCGCGAGGGGAAATCTGATGGAACGCTACGAAAATTTATTTGCCCAACTCAACGATCGCCGGGAAGGCGCTTTTGTTCCCTTCGTAACTCTGGGCGACCCTGGCATTGAACAGTCACTGAAAATTATCGACACACTGATTGACGCTGGCGCCGACGCTCTGGAACTGGGGGTTCCCTTCTCCGATCCGCTGGCCGATGGCCCTACCATCCAGAATGCGAACTTACGCGCCTTCGCCGCTGGCGTCACGCCGGCTCAGTGTTTTGAAATGCTGGCGCTGATTCGTGAAAAACACCCGACCATTCCGATTGGCCTGCTAATGTACGCGAATCTGGTGTTCAATAACGGCATAGATGCGTTCTATGCCCGTTGTGAACAGGTTGGCGTAGATTCCGTGCTGGTCGCAGATGTCCCGGTTGAAGAATCGGCCCCCTTCCGCCAGGCGGCGTTACGGCATAACATCGCGCCGATCTTCATCTGCCCGCCAAATGCGGATGACGATCTTCTGCGCCAGGTCGCATCTTACGGCCGCGGTTACACCTACCTGCTTTCGCGTTCGGGCGTCACCGGCGCGGAAAACCGTGGCGCATTGCCGTTGCATCATCTCATTGAGAAGCTTAAAGAGTACCATGCCGCGCCTGCGTTACAGGGCTTCGGTATCTCCTCGCCGGAACAGGTGTCTGCGGCCGTGCGTGCCGGGGCGGCTGGCGCTATCTCCGGCTCAGCCATTGTCAAGATTATCGAGAAAAACCTCGCGTCTCCCGAACAGATGTTGGCGGAGCTCAGGTCCTTTGTCTCAGCGATGAAAGCCGCCAGCCGCGCATAACGGGTTAAGCCGTCAGCATAACGCTGGCGGCTTAATGAGAGGTTGGCACCGAACCAGAATCACGATTCAGATGTAGATCATCAATCTTTTTGGTGTTATTCCCCGTCCAGCTTTCAAAAAGTCTGAAGTCAATTTTTGCTAAGAAAACTCCTAATCACGCCGAAAAATTTAGCGTTTTCACGTCAATTTCCCCCGCCTTTATATAAAGAAATGTCAACAAACAATGCATTAACGTTTCCAGGGCCGCAGATAGTGACGCTTGTTATTAATAACAATGCAAAGCATTTTCTGTTAAATCGCTTATTCTAAAAGAAAATATAGAATATATTATCCCTAAACCATTTTTTGTGCGTTATTTACGCGGTAAATCACAACTATTTCCGTCAATTTGACTAATCGGTTTAACCAACTAATTTTAATAGGGTGTCGACACGGTTAAAACCGATTTTTTCAGCAAGCAACGAGACAGGAGAAATAATATGGCCGAACATCGTGGTGGTTCAGGAAATTTCGCCGAGAATCGTGAAAAAGCATCTGAAGCGGGCCGCAAAGGCGGTCAGCATAGCGGTGGGAATTTCAAAAACGATCCGCAACGAGCTTCTGAAGCCGGTAAAAAAGGTGGTCAGAATAGTCACGGCGGACGTAAATCCGATAATTCCTGATTTACTGTAATGTAAATATAACACATGCTTTTATCAAGCAATCTGCGAGTCTTCTGGCTCGCAGTATTTTGCCCAGGAGAATTAGATTTATGAATATCAAAACCGTTGAAGACCTTTTTATCCATCTACTTTCAGATACCTATAGTGCAGAAAAACAATTAACCAAGGCTCTTCCTAAACTTGCCAGAGCCACGTCCAATGAAAAATTAAGCCAGGCCTTTCAATCTCATCTTGAAGAAACCCAGGGTCAGATTGAACGTATTGATCAGATCGTCGAATCTGAATCTGGCATTAAACTGAAAAGAATGAAATGCGTCGCTATGGAAGGGCTGATTGAAGAAGCCAATGAAGTCATCGAAAGTACGGAGAAAAACGAAGTACGCGATGCAGCGCTTATCGCCGCGGCGCAAAAAGTCGAGCATTACGAAATCGCCAGCTACGGCACGCTAGCCACCCTGGCCGAGCAGCTCGGCTATAGCAAGGCATTAAAACTGCTCAAAGAAACCCTCGACGAGGAAAAACAAACTGATTTAAAACTTACCGATTTAGCAGTCAGCAATGTTAATAAAAGTGCTGAACGCAAATCGAAATAATATTTTTAATTATCAGCTTGCATGATTCCGATTTTATTATCGGAGCAGATTATCACGCATTGAGGAATTTAAAATGAATTATACTGAACATTATCATGACTGGCTTCGTGACGCCCATGCCATGGAAAAACAGGCAGAATCGATGCTTGAATCTATGGCCAGCCGTATTGAAAATTATCCTGATATAAAAGCCAGAATTGAACAACATATTAGTGAAACCAAACATCAAATTACCATGCTCGAAGAAGTGTTGGACCGTAATGGCATTTCCCGTTCGGTGTTGAAAGATTCCATGAGTAAAATGGCAGCAATGGGGCAATCTATCGGTGGCATGTTCCCTTCCGATGAAATTGTCAAAGGTTCAATTAGCGGTTATGTTTTCGAGCAGTTCGAAATTGCTTGTTATACCTCCCTGCTGGCGGCGGCAAAAAAAGCTGGCGACACTGCCTCAATTCCGACGATTGAAGCCATTCTGAAAGAAGAAATGCAAATGGCTGACTGGCTGATCAAACATATTCCGCAGACAACGGAACAATTTTTACTGCGATCTGAAGCAGATGGCGTTGAAGCCAAAAAATAAATAATAAGCAGGAGGCAATATGTTTCGACACGTAAAACAACTTCAATATACTGTGCGAGTGAGCGAACCTAATCCTGGATTAGCGAACCTGCTGCTGGAACAGTTTGGCGGCCCGCAGGGCGAACTGGCGGCCGCCTGCCGCTACTTCACGCAAGGTTTAAGCGATGATGATGCCGGTCGTAGAGAAATGTTAATGGACATCGCCACCGAGGAGCTGAGTCATCTGGAAATTATCGGCTCACTGGTAGGAATGCTTAATAAAGGCGCTAAAGGCGAGCTGGCGGAAGGTACCGAAAACGAAGCGGAACTTTATCGCTCGCTGACGCAGAATGGTAATGACAGCCATATCACCTCTCTGCTGTATGGCGGCGGCCCGGCGTTGACAAACTCCGGCGGCGTACCGTGGACCGCGGCTTATATTGATACTATCGGCGAAGTCACAGCCGATCTACGCTCAAACATCGCGGCAGAGGCGCGAGCGAAGATCATTTATGAACGCCTGATTAATCTGACCGACGATCCTGGCGTAAAAGACACGCTCAGTTTCTTAATGACCCGTGAAGTCGCGCACCAGCTCTCTTTTGAAAAGGCGCTGTATTCGATTCGTAACAACTTCCCGCCGGGTAAATTACCGCCGGTAGAACAGTATACCGACGTGTACTACAACATGTCGCAAGGCGACGATCCGCGAGGTAGCTGGAATAGCGATGAGAACTTCAACTATGTCGCAGAACCGATGCCTGCTGTTGATGGCGGCGATGGCCTGGCGACAGTGAAATTGCCGCGCGAGCAGATGGCGCTGCTCAAAGCGATGGCAGAAAGAACGAAATCGGACCCCACCGTTGATCCTCTCACTGGCGCAGAACTAGGCTGCGGCGAACCGAAAGAAGACAAGTGAGTTCCGACAAGTAAAATCCGTGTGTCATGTCCTTTTTTGACCCCGCCTGGCGGGGTCTTTTTTCGTCACAACATCACGCGATTAGAAACGATAGCCTGCCGAGAACATAAATACCCATGGGTCCAGACGCACGCTGTCATGCTGCTGCACGCCGCCCATTTTATAATTGGCGGTAGTATCAATATCCATGTACCAGACAGAGGCGCCAATTAACCAGTCGCGGTTAATCAGGTAATCTACCCCAACTTGCCCTGCCGCGCCCCAGGAATCCTTAAAGCTCAGATCGGACAGCCCGGTCTTTTTACCATTATCGTTAAAGTCGTTATCGAAGAAGGTGGTGTAGTTCACCCCCACGCCGACATAAGGACGCACTTTGCTGCTGGAATCGCCGAAGTACCACTGCGCCATTAACGTTGGCGGTAACAGGTGGACCGTGGCGATATCACCCGTCGCGCCCGTACCCACCTTATGGCGGAACGGCGTGGCCGCCAGCAATTCAACCCCGATATTGTCCGTCGCCATGTAAGTGAATGTCAGGCCGAGTTGCGTGTTATTACTCACATCAAACCCGTTTAAATGCCCCAGCGTACCACCCGCCCCTTCTGTAGGTCTGACGGTTGCCGGACCTGCACGCATAAAGAATTCTCCGGCTTCGTGCGCGAACGCGCTGCCTGAGAGAAGAGTTGTTAACGCCAGTGCCGCCACTGTAAATTTTTTCATACCCGCTCCATCGTTATGGTTATAAAAGCGTGATGAATATACCCACAATGAAGTAATAAGTGATCTAACACAGATCACATTTGTTCTTATAATTTAACATTTATTGATCCAGATTAATTTAGAACTTGTATTGAAAATCCTGGTTATAGGAATTCAGATCAATTTTGACATATTCACGCTATGCAAATATTTGTCTGCTCCTGTTGCCCTGGCGATAAAGGCTGGCTAAGGTAATCAATGTCCCGCAATGGCGCGTGGCGTTAAGATTCGCGAACACTGCGGGACAGATTAATTTCCGTTGTAATCTATTGATACGTGAGTTTTTTGCAGGTGAATCATGAGCGTTCTTAACCCATGCATGACATGCGGTGCCTGTTGTGCCTATTTTCGTGTCTCCTTTTATTGGGCTGAAGGCGACGATGCCAGCGGACGCGTTCCGGCGTCATTAACCGAGCCCGTTACCCCTTTTTTACGTTGTATGGCCGGTACCAACCAAAAACAGCCGCACTGTAAAGCGCTAATTGGCACGCCGGGTGAAAACGTCAGTTGCGCTATTTATGAAAACCGCCCTTCAACCTGTCGCGAATTTTCGATATCGGGCGAAGGAGGCGAAGTGAATGAGGCATGCAATCGCGCCCGCGCGCGATACGGATTACCGCCGCTTTACAAAGATATGCTTTTCCATACAACTGCTGATGCTGCCACTGTAGAGTTATCCAGGGTACAATTGCCCGCAAATTAACACCTGCAAAACTCAAGGAGAGTGCATGTCTATCACGGCGAAGTCCGTTTACCGTGACGCCGGAAATTTTTTCCGAAATCAATTTATTACTATCTTGCTGGTTTCGTTGCTGTGCGCATTTATCACGGTGGTCTTAGGTCATGCCTTTTCACCCAGCGATGCGCAAATCGCGCAACTCAGTGAAGGAGAACATCTGGCAGGCAGCGCTGGCCTGTTTGAGCTGGTACAAAATATGACGCCGGAGCAGCAGCAGATCCTGTTGCGCGCCTCTGCCGCCTCGACGTTTTCCGGGCTTATCGGCAATGCTATTCTGGCCGGCGGTATCATCCTGATGATTCAGTTAGTTTCAGCGGGACATCGGGTTAGCGCGCTGCGCGCTATCGGCGCCAGCGCCCCTGCATTGCCTAAACTGTTTATTCTTATTTTTCTGACTACCCTGTTAGTGCAAATCGGTATAATGCTGATTGTCGTTCCGGGGATTATTATGGCCATTGTGCTGGCGCTTGCGCCAGTGATGTTGGTTGAAGAGAAAATGGGCGTGTTTGCCGCAATGCGCAGCAGTATGCGTTTAGCCTGGGCTAACATGAGACTGGTCGCGCCCGCGGTGATAGGCTGGTTACTGGCTAAAACATTGCTATTGCTGTTCGCGCCCAGCTTCGCTGTACTGACCCCAAATGTAGGCGCTGTACTGGCGAATACGTTGAGCAATCTGATTTCCGCAGTATTGCTTATCTACTTATTCCGCCTGTATATGTTGATTCGCCAATAATCCGCAATGCGCCGTTACGCGGCGCATTCGACGCTCGTTGATGATGGAATTGAAGAATGAAGCAGTTTCTGGATTTTTTACCGCTGGTTGTCTTTTTTGCGTTTTATAAACTTTATGACATCTATGCGGCGACCTCCGCACTGATTGTCGCGACGGCAATCGTGCTGATTTATAGCTGGGTGCGCTATCGGAAAATAGAGAAGATGGCGCTGATTACCTTTGTTCTGGTTGCCGTCTTCGGCGGTCTGACGCTCTTCTTCCATAACGATGAATTTATTAAATGGAAGGTGACGGTTATTTATGCGCTGTTCGCCGGCGCGCTGTTAATAAGCCAGTGGGTGATGAAAAAACCGTTAATCCAACGTATGTTAGGTAAAGAACTGGCGTTGCCGCAGCAGGTCTGGTCAAAGCTGAACCTGGCGTGGGCGCTGTTTTTTATTGCGTGCGGTCTGGCTAACATTTATATCGCCTTCTGGTTGCCGCAAAATATCTGGGTCAACTTTAAGGTCTTTGGACTCACGGCGCTGACGCTCATTTTTACCCTGCTGAGCGGCGTCTATATCTACCGGCATCTGCCACAGGAAGATAAATCATAACCCTCCCGTGACTTATCATCGCCAGACTGCGAACGCCTGGCGATATTTTCTCCGCCTTTACGCCCTGCGCTTTCCCGTCAGTACTTTTATTCCCACTATTCTCCACACAAAATTCATAGTAGCATCGCGGCTGTAATTTTTTCTGATAGTCGGTTTTACAATGACAACAATGGATAATACTCCTCAGGGCGAGCTGGTTTTACGTACATTGGCCATGCCTGCCGATACCAATGCGAACGGCGATATTTTTGGCGGCTGGCTGATGTCGCAAATGGATATTGGCGGCGCGATACTAGCCAAAGAGATCGCGCACGGTCGGGTTGTAACCGTACGCGTGGAAGGAATGACATTTCTGCGCCCCGTCGCGGTTGGCGATGTCGTATGTTGCTACGCGCGCTGCGTTAAACGCGGTACGACGTCTATTAGCATCAATATTGAAGTCTGGGTTAAAAAAGTCGCGTCAGAACCGATTGGACAGCGCTACAAGGCCACCGAGGCGCTGTTTATTTATGTTGCCGTCGATCCGGACGGTAAACCTCGCCCGCTCCCGGTTCAGGGTTAAGTATACCCGCTTACGCCGCCAGCAGGTGATGGTATATTCCTGGCTGGCGGCGCCAGAGATTACTCAATCTGCGCCGTACCGTTCAGACGGAAGATAATATTGACCACCAGCCCGGAACCCGGCTTGCCTGCTTCATAGCGCCATTTGCGCATCGCATTCTTAACTTCACGCTCAAACATATTGGCTGGCTGCGCGGACAGAATCTGTACATTTTCCACTCGCCCAGCAGCGGTCACGTCAAACTTCACCTTTACGCGGCCTTCAATACGTAACGCCTGTGCTCGCGCCGGATACTGCGGCTGGTTACGGCTCAGAGCGCGAGGTCCAGTGGGCACGCTCACCGCCGGCTTGCTGGTCGCCGACGCGGTGCTGCTTGTTGGCCGCGCCGGGGCGCTATTTTCAAACGGTGAGGCAGGACGCGGCGCGGCCGGTTTGACTTCGCGCTTCGGCTGCTCTTCAACCTTTTTCACCGGTTCCGGTTTCGGTTTCGGCTTGGGTTTTGGCTTAGGTTTGGGTTTCTCAATCACCACGGGCGCTTCTTTAGGCGGTTCAGGGATCGGCTCTGGCTCCGGTTCGGGTTCAACCACCGGCTCCGGCGGCGGCTGAACCGCCTGGGGCGGCTCCAGGTCGGCGGGTGAAACCATTGTCACCGTGATAGGCTGCGCTGGCGCAGGCAATTCAATAACCTGATGTACCGAGGTATAGAGCAAACCTGCCACTACAGCACCATGAATGCCTACGGAAAGGAGTGTCGGCCAGGGAAAGCGACGAGGTAAATCAAGGGTCATTGAAGTCATAATCGTTTCAGTTGAAAAACCAGAGCTGAATTTTAAATGCAAATAGCAATCATATTCAATAAGGCATTGCCGATAGCGGCATTTAAAAGATGATATCGCACAAAAACACCACACAAAATGTGCATGTTTAACAAAGTCGGTATCTTTACATTGCAGATAAAGGCCCTTTCCAATAACGTAATCAGCAACTTTTACCGATTAAGGAGCTCTACCCGTGCTGTATGTTATTTACGCTCAGGATAATGCCAACTCGCTTGAAAAACGCCTCTCGGTACGGCCCGCGCATCTGGCGCGCCTGCAACTTCTGCATGATGAAGGGCGATTATTAACTGCCGGGCCGATGCCCGCAGTGGACAGTAACGATCCTGGGGTAGCCGGATTTACCGGGTCAACGGTGATTGCTGAATTTGAATCTTTAGAAGCGGCGCAATCCTGGGCTGATGCGGACCCCTACGTCGCAGCGGGCGTCTATGCGCAGGTTTCGGTCAAACCGTATAAGAAGATCTTTTGAAAAGGATGGCCTGTTGGGCACCGCATACGGTGCCCTTTCTGGCTCACACACCGTGAATCGCAAAGAGTAATGAATTACGCTGACGATTAAAGATGCATTTCCTGATGGTATGGATACGCATATTACGGCGTGATTGCCCTTCAAGCCAACGCGCTTTACGGCGGCTCGCCTGACGTAGCATTCGCCAGCGCCCCACTTCCGTTCTACTACGCTTCATGTTTACGACTCTCACTGTAACAGAAGCGCCATTATACCCCCTCGCCGGATGCAGACCAGCGCTTTTCCCGTGTTTTTATTTGCCATGTGAATCCTGACGCGTAAACTCTTAACAACACGCTTTCTAAAGGATTTTTAAAGTTATGACAACCTTCTACACCGTGGTGAGTTGGCTGGTCATTTTGGGATACTGGGTTCTCATTGCCGGCGTCACATTACGTATTCTAATGAAACGGCGCGCAGTTCCCTCCGCAATGGCCTGGTTGTTAATCATCTATATCCTTCCGCTGGTCGGGATCATCGCCTATTTGTCCGTGGGCGAATTGCATTTAGGCAAACGTCGCGCCGAGCGTGCCCGCGCCATGTGGCCGTCTACCGCCAAATGGTTGAATGACCTCAAAGCCTGCAAACACATTTTCGCGCAAGAAAACAGTAGCGTCGCATCGTCCTTGTTTAAGCTGTGCGAACGACGTCAGGGGATTGCGGGCGTCAAAGGCAACCAGTTGCAATTGCTTACCGACTCCGATGATGTCATGCAGGCGCTTATTCGCGATATCCAACTGGCGCGGCATAATATCGAAATGGTGTTTTACATCTGGCAGCCAGGCGGCATGGCGGATCAGGTCGCTGAATCGCTAATGGCCGCCGCCCGCCGCGGCATCCACTGCCGGCTTATGCTGGATTCCGCGGGTAGCGTCGCTTTCTTCCGCAGCCCCTGGGCGGCCATGATGCGTAACGCTGGCATTGAAGTCGTAGAGGCGCTGAAGGTGAATCTGATGCGCGTCTTTTTACGCCGTATGGATCTTCGCCAGCACCGTAAAATGGTGATGATTGACAATTACATCGCCTATACCGGCAGTATGAATATGGTGGACCCGCGTTTTTTCAAACAGGATGCCGGCGTTGGGCAATGGGTCGATTTGATGGCGCGGATGGAGGGCCCCGTGGCGACAGCAATGGGGATTGTTTACTCCTGCGATTGGGAAATCGAGACGGGTAAACGCATTCTGCCTCCCCCGCCGGATGTGAATATTATGCCGTTTGAGCAGGCCAGCGGGCATACCATTCATACCATTGCTTCCGGTCCTGGTTTTCCGGAAGACCTCATTCACCAGGCACTATTAACCGCCACCTATGCTGC
Organism: Salmonella sp. NW1250; assembly: GCF_051812965.1. Taxonomy (NCBI): domain Bacteria; kingdom Pseudomonadati; phylum Pseudomonadota; class Gammaproteobacteria; order Enterobacterales; family Enterobacteriaceae; genus Salmonella; species Salmonella sp. NW1250. The sequence continues at coordinate 631,769 of NZ_JAMNDD010000001.1, forward strand.
GCGCGAATATTTAATTATGACCACGCCATATTTCGTCCCCAGCGACGATCTGCTGCACGCTATTTGTACCGCTGCGCAGCGCGGCGTGGATGTCAGTATTATCCTGCCCCGTAAAAATGATTCACTGCTCGTCGGCTGGGCCAGTCGCGCCTTTTTCAGCGAGTTACTGGCGGCGGGCGTGAAAATCTATCAGTTCGAAGGCGGGCTGTTGCATACCAAAAGCGTGCTGGTCGATGGCGAACTGAGCCTGGTCGGTACCGTGAATCTCGACATGCGTAGCCTGTGGCTTAATTTCGAGATTACGCTGGTCATTGATGATACGGGTTTCGGCGCCGATCTGGCTGCGGTACAAGACGATTATATTTCGCGCTCCCGCCTGTTAGATGCGCGTTTGTGGGTAAAACGTCCGTTATGGCAGCGTATTACCGAGCGATTGTTTTACTTCTTTAGTCCATTGCTGTAAAACGTGACCAACATGAGTAAACAGGTAGTCACTATGGAAATGGATCTGAACAATCGCCTGACTGAAGACGAAACGCTTGAGCAGGCTTACGATATTTTTCTTGAGCTGGCGGCGGATAATCTTGATCCGGCTGATATCATTCTGTTCAATTTGCAATTCGAGGAGCGCGGCGGCGCGGAGTTGTTTGATCCCGCTGAAGACTGGCAAGAGCACGTCGATTTTGACCTGAATCCAGACTTTTTTGCCGAGGTGGTGATTGGCCTGGCGGATACCGAAGACGGCGAAATTAACGACATTTTCGCCCGCGTTCTGCTGTGCCGGGAAAAGGACCACAAGCTGTGCCATATTCTCTGGCGCGAATAAGCGGTTCAGGCCGGACGGCGTCTGATTGCGCCCTCCGGCAAGCCTGTTTAATCCGGTAGCTTACTGCCGCATCGGTTACAATATTGCGCGCTATGTTCATGCTGGCTTTGCTGGCACTGCGGACATTTTCGCTGCCAGTGACGTTTTTGAAACGCGCTGCTCATGTGCGTGGTAATCAGTCCTGTAGGAATCGCAATCACCGAATAGCCAATCAAAATAAGCACCGACGCGACAATACGTCCCAGCGGCGTATGCGGCGTAATATCACCGTACCCCACGGTTGTGACTGTCACTATCGCCCAATACACCGAGGCATTAAGCGTCGTAAAGCCATATTTCGGTCCTTCAATAAGATACATCAGGGCACCGAAAATAATCATCACGATCGCAATAAATGAATAGAACAGAATAAGCTGATGACGCGCGCTAATAATGGCGCTCCAGAATACGCGCAGGGATGGCATAAAGCGTAGCAGTTTAAGAATACGCAGCACGCGAATCGCTCGCATAGCACGCCAGGCAAACATATAGTTCAGGCTAATTTCCGGCCACAGCCACATGACGTACAGCGGCAAAATCGTCACCAGATCAATAAATCCCCAGAAACTAAAAACGTATTTTGCCGGTTCGGGCCAGCTAAACAGTCTGAGCAAGTATTCACCGGTAAATATCAGGGTAACGCAGAGCTCCAGCCAGACAAAAATATGCCATTCATCAAATGTCAGGTGATATTCCGTTCCTACGCCTGATTCAACAAAAATGACCAGTACGCTAAGCAGCGCAAACAGCGCGCATAACCCTTCAAAACGGCGACCTGAGCGCGTAGTCAAATCGAACAGATTATGATAAAGACGACGGCGAACCGACGACAAAGAAAGTGACACGGTAACCTCACCTAAAAGAAGGGCTGACGAATTGTCAGCCCTTGCGATTATAACGGGTCTACTTTAAGGCAGGAAACGGCATGGCGAAAACTCCCTTCCAGCACCGGTCGCGTTTGCGCGCATTCTGGCCCGGCTAGCGGACAGCGTGTACGGAACACGCAGCCGGAAGGCGGGTTAATGGGCGAAGGTAATTCGCCCTCCAGCAATTGTATCTTCTTATTTCGCTCCAGATCGGGATCGGGAATCGGTACCGCCGACATCAGCGCTTTGGTATAAGGATGCAGTGGATTATGGTACACCTCATCATAGGTGCCCAATTCTACCGCATGACCGAGATACATCACCAGGACACGATCGGATATGTGCTTTACGACCGCCAGATCGTGCGCAATAAAAATCAACGACAGCCCCATCTCTCGCTGTAACTGCTGGAGCAAATTCACCACCTGCGCCTGAATAGAAACGTCCAGCGCCGACACCGGCTCATCGCAAATAATGAGCTTAGGTTCCAGGATCAACGCCCGGGCGATACCGATGCGCTGGCACTGCCCCCCGGAAAATTCATGGGGATAACGGTTGATGAGGTTCGGCAACAGCCCCACTTTCAGCATCATGGCTTTCACGCGGTCACGCACGTCCTGGCGCGAAAGCTTAGGATGATAAGTGCGCAGCGGTTCAGCGATAATTTCGCCAATCGTCATTCGCGGGTTGAGTGACGCCAGCGGGTCCTGGAAAATCATCTGGATATCGCTGCGCACTTCGCGCCACTCATCCGCTTTCATGCCCAGCAGATCTTTTCCCAGCCAGGCGACTTTACCGTCTGTCGCCTTCACCAGACCAATAATGGCGCGCGCAAACGTCGACTTGCCGCAGCTGGATTCGCCCACCACGCCCAGCGTTTCGCCTTCATACAGGCGTAGCGTAACGCCGTCCACCGCTTTCAGGGTTTTCGGCGGTTGCCAGAACCACTGCTTCCCTTCTTTGATATCAAAATGTACTTTCAGATCGGCGATTTCGAGGAGAACTTTACGTTGTTCAATCACAGCATTCATAGCAGTTCCTCCACCGGTTTAAAACAGGCGCGCAAGCGACCAGGACTGAACGCTTCAAGTGGCGGCGCATTATTGCAGATCTCCATCGCATGAGGACAACGCGGCTGGAATGGACAACCTTTAGGCAAACGCAATAAATTGGGAGGATTGCCCGGAATCGTCAGCATTTCCGCCCCCTCGCTATCCAGACGCGGCACCGCATTAAGCAGGCCTATCGAATACGGATGAACGGGCTGATAAAAGACATCGCGCGCCTTACCGTATTCCATGGTACGCCCGGCATACATTACCAGGACCTTATCGCAAATACCCGCGACCACGCCCAGATCGTGGGTAATCATGATAATGGCGGTATTAAATTCGCGCTTTAGCTCATTAAGCAAGGTCATAATCTGCGCCTGCACGGTAACATCAAGCGCGGTGGTAGGCTCATCGGCAATAAGCAGTTTCGGCCTGCACAACAGCGCCATCGCAATCATCACACGTTGACGCATTCCGCCGGAAAATTCGTGCGGGTACATTTTCATCCGTTTGCGCGCTTCCGGCATTTTTACGGCATCCAGCATTCTGACGGACTCTTCAAAAGCTTCCGCTTTGCTCATCCCTTTATGCAGCATCAGGACTTCCATTAACTGCTCCCCAACGCGCATATAAGGATTTAGCGAGGTCATCGGGTCCTGAAAAATCATCGAAATCTGTTCTGCGCGCAGCGTATTCAGTTCGCGCTCAGGTAGATTAAGAATTTCACGTCCGTTAAAGGTCGCGGAACCGCCGATTCGACCATTCGTCGCCAGCAATCCCATTAATGCGAACGCCGTTTGCGATTTCCCCGATCCAGACTCGCCAACAATACCTAACGTTTCTCCAGCGCGAAGCGTAAAGTTCAGATCGTTGACCGCCGTCACATCACCATCAGGCGTAGCGAACGTAACACGAAGATCGTTTACCTCCAGCAGTACATTCGCCGGTTGCGGCGCCTGAGTTGCGGTTTCTGATAAGCTCATGGCTGTACTCCTTAACGATCTTTCGGGTCGAGGGCATCACGCAGGCCATCGCCAATAAAGTTAAAACAGAATAACGTCACCACGAGAAAACCAGCCGGAAACAGCAGCAGCCACGGTGAGACTTCCATTGAATTTGCGCCATCGCTCAATAACGCTCCCCAACTGCTTAACGGTTCCTGCGTCCCAAGCCCCAGGAAACTGAGGAAAGACTCAAACAGAATCATGCTGGGCACCAGCAACGATGCATACACTACCACTACGCCCAGGACGTTAGGCACAATATGGCGGATCACAATGCTGGCGGTCGACACACCTCCCACCTGCGCGGCTTCGATGAACTCTTTACGTTTAAGACTTAGGGTTTGGCCACGCACGATACGCGCCATATCAAGCCAGGAGACCATGCCGATGGCGACGAAAATCAACAGAATGTTCTGCCCAAAAAACGTCACCAGCAAAATCACAAAGAACATAAACGGGAACGAGTTGAGGATCTCCAACAAACGCATCATCACAGAATCAATTTTGCCGCCCAGATACCCGGACAGCGAGCCATACAGCGTTCCGACAATGACCGCCACCAGCGCGGCGGCAATCCCGACCATCAATGAGATACGCCCGCCGATGGCAACGCGCACCAACAGATCGCGCCCGGAAGAGTCAGTGCCGAAATAGTGGCCGGACGCCATATCCGGCGCGCTGGACATCATGCCCCAGTCGGTATCGAAATAGGTAAATTGCGACAGCATAGGCGCCACTGTCACGAACAGGGCTATCAGAAACAGGACAATAAGACTGGCCACCGCCGCACGGTTATGCATAAAGCGCCGGCGGGCATCTTGCCAAAGGCTGCGACCTTCCACCTCCAGCTTTTCACTGAAATTTTCCAGCGTCTCGCTGTTTTTCTTACTTAACATCATCGCGAGCTCCAGTATCAATAGCGAATTTTCGGGTCGATAACGGCATAGAGCACATCGACAATGGCGTTAAATAATATGGTCAGCGCCCCGACTAAAATGGTCAAACTTAACACCAGCGAGTAATCGCGGTTGAGCGCGCCATTAACGAAAAGCTGCCCAATGCCCGGTAAGCCATAAATAGTTTCAATCACCATTGAGCCGGTAATAATGCCGACAAAGGCTGGCCCCATATAGGATAAAACCGGCAGCAGCGCAGGTTTTAACGCATGGCGGAAGATGATTCTGCGCATCGGTAATCCTTTTGCCCGCGCGGTACGAATAAAGTTCGAATGCAGAACTTCAATCATTGAGCCGCGCGTAATACGAGCGATGCTGGCAATATAGGCCAGTGAAAGCGCGACCATCGGCAGGATCATAAATTTTAACGCCCCGCCGTTCCAGCCGCCGCCAGGCAGCCATTGCAAGGTTATCGCAAAGACCATCACCAGTAACGGCGCCACCACAAAACTGGGGATAACGACGCCGGTCATGGCAAATCCCATCACCGTATAATCCCATCGCGTATTTTGCTTTAGCGCGGCAATCACGCCAGCGCTGACACCAATAATGACCGCCAGCAAAAAAGCGGCGGCGCCAAGTTTCGCCGAAACGGGGAAGCTGGCGGCAACCAGATCGTTGACCGTGTAATCTTTGTATTTAAACGATGGTCCAAAATCGCCATGCGCCAGCTGCTTCAGGTAGCTGAAGTATTGCGTCATGATGGGATCGTTCAGATGATATTTTGCTTCAATATTGGCCAGCACTTCCGGCGGCAATGCGCGCTCGCCGGTAAAAGGGCTACCCGGCGCGAGGCGCATCATAAAGAAAGAGATGGTAATAAGAATAAACAGCGTCGGAATCGCTTCCAGACAGCGGCGTAAAATAAATTTCAACATTGCCCGTACCTTCTGGCCTGTGCCTTTACTTCCCGGACGTGACAAACAGATCAGCCAGGGAAAGTTATAGTGCGATGAAAAAAGACACCATGGGACAACCGCAGTTGTCCCATGTCTTGCCATTAATGTTTGATAATATATAAGTTTTTCACATAAATATTATCCAGCGGGTCTTTACCGGTATACCCGCCCACCCAGGGTTTCACCAGGCGCGCGTTAACGTAGTAATACACCGGCACAATAGCCGAGTCTTTATCTAACTGCTGCTCCGCTTTAGCATAGAGTTCGCTGCGCTGCGTATCGTCCGCCACTTTCAGCGTGTCGGCAATCAGCTTATCAAACGCCGGGCTCTTATAATGCGCGGTGTTATTTGAACTGTCGGACAACATGGTATTCAGGAACGAGGTCGGTTCATTATAATCTGCGCACCACCCGGCTCTGGCGACATCAAAGGTGCCCTGATGACGGGTATCCAGGAAGGTTTTCCATTCCTGATTCTCCAGATTCACATTGACGCCCAGATTTTTCTTCCAGATAGACGCCACGGCAATAGCCAGTTTTTTATGCAGATCGGAGGTGTTATACAGCAGGTCGAATGTTAAGGGCTTATCCGCCGTAAAGCCGGCTTCAGCCAACAATTTCTTCGCTTCTTCATTACGCTTTTTCTGGGACCATTTGAACCACTCAGGCTCTACCAGTTTTGCGCCATCGGTATACGGCGGCGTATAGCTATAAGCGGGTAAATCGCCCTGATTTTTAACCTTATTAACAATAATGTCGCGATCTAACGCCAGTTTCAGCGCGGTACGCACGCGGACATCGTTAAACGGCGCTTTTTGATTATTAATTTCGTAATAATAGGTACACAAATAAGGGTCTACGCGGACTTCATTCGGGATCTCTTTCTTCAGTTTCTGGAATAATTCGATCGGCATATTGTTATAAGTCATATCGATCTCGCCGCTGCGGTAGCGGTTGACATCCGTCACCTCCGAAGAGATAGGCAAATAAGTTACCTGATTGATGACGGTTTTGTCGTTATCCCAGTATTGCGGGTTACGCTCCAGCACGATACGTTCGTTCACCACCCAGTTTTTTAACTTATAAGCGCCGTTAGTGACAATATTGGCCGGTTGTGTCCACTTATCGCCAAATTTTTCGACCGCTGATTTCGGTACAGGAGACACTGAAGGGTGGACCAACAATTTGTAGAAATAAGGCACCGGCTCACTTAAGGTCACTTCAAAGGTGTGATCATCAAGCGCTTTTACCCCCAGATCGGTGGCGGGTTTTTTACCGGCGATAATGTCATCGATATTAGCGATATGACCGTATTGCAGATAGCTGGCGTACGGCGATGCCGTATTAGGATCGGCCAGGCGTTGCCAGCTATAAACGAAATCATGGGCGGTGACGGGCGTACCATCTGACCATTTCGCATTTTCACGTAGATGGAATGTCCAGACTTTAAAATCTTTATTTTCCCATTTTTCCGCGACGCCCGGTGAAGGATGCCCCTCGACATCACTAATTAATAAGCCTTCGAAGAGGTCACGGCTGACGTTCGATTCCGGCACGCCTTCAATTTTATGCGGGTCGAGAGACTGCACTTCTGATCCGTTATTACGTACCAACGTTTGCTTGTCGGCTAACTGAACGCCGGCGGGCACGTCTGCCGCAGTCGCGGCGCTGGCGGCGATGAGCGCAGTGAGTATTCCCGCTGCAATCAAACTTTTTTTCGTGATGTTAGACATTGTGTTTGTACTCCACTCATTATAATTACTGGTTTTTACCAGCCTGTTTAATCCCGTCAGGGTTCCTGTACAGCACTGGTGGTGTACTGCCAGGTCTGTCACTGCTTTTGCTATCACCGACTTTATTTATTCTGACGATTCGTTCGATCGCCTTTCGTCGATTCGGTATACGACGTACCTGCCCACGTCGCATGTTATTTCTGACAACCATCTAAATGAAAATAGTTATCAACAATGTGAAATCTTCTGCAAAATGTTTGGCCGAAAAGTATCAAATGCGTTTCTGAACCGCCAATTCATTTTACAATTTTGTTAACCAATTCTCTTTTATGGAAAATTTCCTGCCCAGAAAAACGGTTAAAGAATGTTAAAAAGCTTTAATTTATTCTTTATAATCAATAATTTGAAAGAAAATCGCCTCACTGTCACAGCGTAGGATATACCTGCGCCAAAAAACACACACAAATTTAACAAATGCTCATTATTTAGCACATTCATCTACGATGGAGCTGAAACAACTAATAACATTTCAATAATCCTTCATCAAGCCCCAGAGTATGGTGTGAATAAAATAACAGTCCTACCGCTTCTCACGGACTCAGTAATGTTGATAATAGTTTGATTAATAAAAATAAATATCGTTAGATTATATTAGTATTTTTTATCATTAAAACGTTGAATGCTTATCAAAGTAAGAAGTGTTACGTGGGAATGTCACTGGGAATGTCACAAGGCGGCCCCCTTAGGGCGCCGCCTGTAAATCAACAGGTGGGAGTTTAGTTGAGCAAGCCGGGGAAAATGCCTTTTATTCCTGTGACAATAAATTCGATGCCGAGCGCCATTAACAACAACCCCATGATTCGGGTAATAACGTTGATACCGGTTTGCCCCAGCAAACGAACCAGCCACGGCGCCATACGGAACACGCCCCAGCAGCAAAGCGCAAAAAGCGCAATGGCAACTGAAAAGCCAAGCAAATGCGCGATGCTGTGATAACGCGTCCCCCAGACGATAGTGGAGCTAATCGCCCCTGGCCCCGCCATTAACGGCAGCGCTAACGGCACAACGCCAATGCTCTCGCGTATGGCCGTCTCTGACTTTTCTTGCTTGTTTTGTTTATCTTCCCCCAGCTTCCCGCTGATCATCGACATTGCAATGGTGACAACCAGGATACCGCCCGCAATTCTGAACGAGTCAATAGAAATACCAAACAGCTGCAGGATGCCATCGCCGAGGAATAAGGAACTCCACAAGATAATCGCAACCGACAGATTCGCGGTGAGGTTAGTTTTATTACGCGCCGTGGCCGTCTGGTAGCTGGTCATGCTGATGAAAACGGGGATAATCCCCACCGGGTTAACCAGCGCAAAGAGCCCGATAAAGAACTTAAAGTAAACAGGAAAATCAAAAAGCGGTTGAATCACGGTTAGCTCCGAAGCGTTAGCCGGATGAAGTCAATGTTCGTTAATGATCAAAACGCGCAGAAGATACGCCTTTTATTCGCATAGTTCACCTCTTATCTACACCTAATTTCATCCATTCATCGCTGTTATTTATATGTACTCGTTATGCTAATCCACTCACTCTTCATGACAACGATTTATTAACAATTTACATAAAAGGCTAAAATGGCCTGCTGAAAGGTGTCAGCTTTGCGTAATCTTGATTTAGATCACACAATCGCTACTCAGAAGTGAGTAATCTTGCTTACGCCACCTGGACGTAACGCGTTAGAGTTAAATGATACTAACGCAGAAGCTCTTTTAGTAAATCAGAGCGAAACGGACGTTAAGTAACCACCTGAATTTCAGGCGTTTATACAAAGTATCGTCGATCTGTCTATACTCACGTATCGCGCAGATGATTTACTAAAAAAGTTTAACATTATCAGGAGAGCATTATGGCTGTTACTAATGTCGCTGAACTTAACGCACTCGTAGAGCGTGTAAAAAAAGCCCAGCGTGAATATGCCAGTTTCACTCAAGAACAGGTCGACAAAATCTTCCGCGCCGCCGCTTTGGCAGCCGCTGATGCCCGCATTCCGCTGGCCAAAATGGCCGTCGCCGAATCCGGTATGGGTATCGTGGAAGACAAAGTGATTAAAAACCACTTCGCTTCTGAATATATTTACAATGCCTATAAAGATGAAAAAACCTGCGGCGTGCTGTCTGAAGACGACACCTTCGGGACCATCACCATTGCTGAACCTATCGGCATTATTTGCGGTATCGTTCCAACCACTAACCCAACCTCTACCGCGATCTTCAAATCGCTGATTAGCCTGAAGACCCGTAACGCCATCATCTTTTCTCCGCATCCGCGCGCTAAAGAAGCAACCAACAAAGCGGCAGACATCGTTCTGCAAGCGGCTATCGCTGCCGGCGCGCCGAAAGATCTGATTGGCTGGATCGATCAACCTTCCGTAGAACTGTCTAATGCGCTGATGCACCACCCGGATATTAACCTGATCCTCGCCACTGGCGGTCCAGGCATGGTTAAAGCAGCATACAGCTCCGGTAAACCGGCAATCGGCGTAGGCGCAGGCAACACCCCGGTTGTCATTGATGAAACCGCTGATATCAAACGCGCCGTGGCGTCTGTTCTGATGTCTAAAACCTTCGATAACGGCGTAATCTGTGCTTCTGAACAGTCTGTTGTCGTTGTTGATTCCGTCTATGATGCCGTTCGCGAACGTTTCGCCAGCCACGGCGGCTACATGCTGCAGGGCCAGGAGCTGAAAGCGGTTCAAAACGTTATCCTGAAAAATGGCGCTCTGAACGCCGCTATCGTCGGTCAGCCAGCCTACAAAATCGCTGAACTGGCAGGCTTCTCCGTACCAGAAACCACCAAGATTCTGATCGGTGAAGTTAC